>NZ_JACBXD010000031.1 GCF_013870525.1 Amycolatopsis pittospori | reverse complement strand
ATTCCTCGCGATTTTCGACAGGAAAATCGCATCGGCCACGCCGGCTCCGGGCCTTACCGCAGAGTGGGTCCCATGGGTACTCCACGAGTAGGTTTCGCCGGGCTGGGCAGTATGGGCGAAGCGATGGCAGTGAACCTGGCACGGGCGGGAATCCCCTTGCTCGTCTGGAATCGCACCCCCGGCAGGGCCTCGGAGCCGGTGGCCGCGGGAGCCGAGGCCGCCGAGGACGCGGCGGAGCTCTTCGAGCGGTGCGAAGTCGTGATCCTGATGGTGAAGGACGCGGCCGCCGTCGACGCCGTGCTCGACCGCGGAGGTCCCTCGTTCGCCGGACGGGTGGCGGGCCGCACGATCGTCCACATGGGAACGACGGCGCCGGGGTATTCCCGTGGACTCGAGAGCGAACTCCGCGCGGCCGGGGCGAAGTACGCGGAGGCACCGGTCTCCGGTTCGAGGGTCCCGGCCGAAGCGGGTGAACTGGTCGCGATGCTCGCGGGTGAGCCCGGTGTGATCGAGGAGGTCCAGGAGCTGCTCGGGCCGTTGTGCCGGGAAGTCGTGCACTGCGGGCCGGTACCGAATGGGCTCCTGATGAAGCTGGCGGTCAACGTGCAGCTGACCGCCGTCGTGACCGGCTTGGCCGAGACCGTTCACTTCGCCCGTGCGCACGGGCTCGATCTCGGTCTGCTCGCCGGCGTCCTCGGCGCCGGGCAGCTGGCCAGCCCGATCCTGCGGGTCAAGACGCCCAAACTCGCCGCTGAGGATTTCGCGCCCCAGGCCTCGATCGCGAACGTTTTGGCCAACGTCGAGCTGATCGCGGCGGCGGCCGGGGAAGCGGGACTCGCCTTGCCGCTGATCGACGCGTCCCGTGCCCTTTACGCCGAGACCGCGCGGCTCGGTTTCGGCGACGCGGACATGGTCGCCGTCGTCAAGGCCCTCGAAGCCCGGCACCCCTGACGCATCCAGAGGACTGATGGCGGTCGGGTGTTGCGAAAGCCACTTTCGCAACGTTGAAGGTTGCGAAAGTGGCTTTCGCAACTCCGGAGGGCGGGTGGGCAAGGGGGTCGTGAGTGGTAAGTCGCGTTAGAACGACCTGCCACTCACGACCTCACACGCGGCGCTGCACGCGTAGCAGGTATTCCTTGCGGTTCAACGGGTTGTGGTCGGTCCTCGATCGTGAAGGCGCGGCTCCCCGGACGGGCCGGTAGCCGTGGAAGGCGGTCTCCATGACGCCCTCCCCGCGCGTCGCCGAGGGCAGAAGCTGGTGCACCTCATGGGTTTTCGCCGCCGGGATCTCGCCTTCGAGTTCGGAGGTCCCGCCTCGCGTGAGCGTCGTGCGCGGCACCGCACGCGCCTGGGCGAGCAAGGCGGTGACCGGGCCGAGCGTGTCGGCCGGTGCCTGGAGGGTGAACCGGTGCAGTGGTTCGTGCACGGTGGTCCCGGCCTCACGCAGCGCCGCCATCAGCACCAGCGGGGTCAGGTCGCGGAAGTCGCCCGCGGTGCTGGACATGCTCTTGTCGAAGGTGCCGTGCGCGTGACTTTGCCTGGCCCAGTACCCGGAGTGCGTCATCGTGACCACGCAATCGAGCACTTCCCAGCCGTGGACGCCCTCGCGCAGCGTCTCCTTCACCGTGTCCTCGACGGCTTTGACGAAGGAGTACGGCATCGAGCCGAGTTCGACCTCCAAGCGGAAGGAGATCCCGCTTCCGGGCGGCCCGGGTTCGACCCGCAGGCCGACCGTCGCCAGGAAGGGATTCGGCGCCTTGTCGATGATTTCGACGGCCGAACCGGTGCCGGCCACCCGCTCGACGCAGATCGTGGTGGTCTCGCTGAACGCGACGTCGATGCCGTACTCGCCCGCCAGCGTCGCCTGGATGACCTCCTTCTGCACCTCGCCGTACAGTGAAACGGAGATCTCCCGGCGGATCTCGTCGTGACGCAGGCCGATGAGCGGATCCTGTTCGGTCAGCTGGGAAAGCGCCTGGTGCAGCGGCCCGCGATCGGCCGTGTCGACGGGGGAGACGACGGTTTCGAGCGTCGGAGGGGAGAACAGTCGTTCGAGCTCGTGACCGGACGCGGCGCCGAGGGTGTCGCCGATCCGGACGTCGAGTCCCGACAGTTTCGCGATCCGCCCCGCCTCGGCCGTTCCGGTGGATACGGCCGAACCGCCGTCGAAGACGCTGATCGCGGTCACCTTGCCTTCGCCTTCGCCGACCGGGACCTTGTCACGCACGGCGACGCTGCCGGAGAACAGCCGGACGTAGGAGATCTTCTCGCCGCCGGGTCCGCGTTCGACCTTGAACACCGTGCCCGACAGCGGACCGTCGACGTCGCTTTCCTTGGCGGGTAACAGGTTCTCGATGCCGTCGCGGAGCTCGTCGATCCCTGCTCCGGTGATCGCCGAGCCGGAATAGACCGGATACGCCCGCCCCTCGGCCACTTTCGCGGTGAATTCGGCGCGGAGCCGGGACGAGGGGAACGCGTCCGGATCGGTGAGGTATTCGGTCAGGAAGTCCTCGTCGAGCGTCGCGAGGAGGTCCACCGTCCGGTCGGGGGACCAAACGTCCATCGAGAGGACCGAAGGGGTGAGCTTCCCGGCGATCTCCCGGAAGACGCGCTCCGGATCGGCGCCGCGGCGGTCGAGTTTGTTCACGAACAACAGCGTCGGGATGCGCAGCCGTCGCAGTGTCCGCATGAGGACGCGGGTCTGCGCTTGGACGCCTTCGACCGCCGACAGCACCAGGACGGCGCCGTCGAGCACGCCGAGCGCGCGTTCGACCTCGGCGATGAAATCGGGGTGACCGGGGGTGTCGATCAGGTTGACGGTGACGTCGCCGATCGCGAACGAGACGACGGCCGCCTTGATGGTGATCCCGCGGGCGCGTTCCAGCGCCAGCGAGTCGGTCTGCGTGCTGCCGTCGTCGACGCTGCCCAGCTCGCCGATGATCCCGGCGGTGTGCAGGAGCCGCTCGGTCAGGCTCGTCTTCCCGGCGTCAACATGCGCCAGAATCCCCAGATTGAGGGTCTTCACGAAGTGTCTTGTCCTTGAGGTAGGCGGAAATTACCTGGTGGGAGGACATAGACACGGGCAAGACGATCATCTCCTAGGCCGGGAACCGATCTTCCCGACTACACACCCCATCCGCCGCTCTCGCAACCGAATTACCCCTCGACGCATTTCGTCCTCTGGTTGCGGTACTTGCGCGTGCAAGTACCGCATTCAGAGGACGAAACGCGGGGGATCAGGCCAGGTACTCCGCGGCGGCACGGAGGCTGACGTAGGACCCGCTGAACGTGTCGATCCGCGGCCCGTCACCGGTGTCCGGCCCGGGCGCGCCGGTCTCGACCCGGATGTAGTCCACAGTGGATTCCTGGAGCCAGCTCAGGAACTCGCGGACCTCGGGGTGGCGGTGCGCCTCGCGCGTCACCACGACGATGTCGCGTGCGCCGTGCACGGCGTCGATCGCGGTCGCGATCCCGTCCGCACCGACCTTGACCGCACGCGTGCCCGGCACGAGTTCGGTCAGATGCGAGCCGAGCCCCCACGGCATCGGCCCGGCCGCGATGATCGGCTCGGTCTCGACGTCGATCACCAGCGGCGGGCCGCTCAGCTTCGGCGAACCCTGGATCCGCAACGCCTTCCGTGCGGCTTCCAGACCGAGCCGGTGGTCCACCGGCGAGATCTCCGTCGCCACCGGGGGCGCGCCGAGGGCCGCGACCCGTTCGGACGCTTCCACCAGTCGCTCCAACGGCAGTTCACCGGCTTCGACCGCGGCCGCGATGACCGCCGCTATCCGGTTCAGCTCGTCCTCTTCGAACGACACGCCACCCAGGCAGAGCGCGTCCGCGCCGGCGACCAGCGCCCGCACCGCCGCCCGGCCGACGCCCTCGGTCTTGCCGAGTTCGCCGGCGACGGCGCCCATGTCGAGCGCGTCGGTGACGACCGCGCCGGTGAAGCCGAGTTCGCCGCGCAGGACGTCGGTCAACGCCTTCGGGTTGAGCGTCGCGGGCAGATCACCCCACGCGGGCACGACGAGATGCCCGGTCATCACCGCTCGCACCCCGGCCGTGATCGCCGCCCGGAACGGGACGAGCTCGATCTCGTTCAGTTCGGCCTCGGTCCGGGGCAGGACCGGCAGCGCGTGGTGCGAATCGTCGGTCGCGGCCCCGTGCCCGGGGAAATGCTTGGCCGACGCGGCCACGCCGTACTTCTGCAGGCCGGTGATGTACGCCGCGACATGCGGCGACGCCTTCACCGGATCCGAACCGAACGCCCGGACCCCGATCGAGGGATCCTCCGGCGTCAGGGTCAGATCCGCGCAAGGGGCGAAGTTGATCGTGACCCCGCACGCGGCCAGCCGTTCCCCCAGCGCGGCGGCGACCGACGCCGTCAGCTCGACGTCGTCCGCGGCGCCGAGTGCGAGGGGTCCCGGGACGAACGAGCCGGTGGCGACGTCGAGCCGGGTGACGTCACCGCCCTCCTCGTCGATGCCGATGAGCACGTCGGGCCGTTCCGCCCGCAACTGCGCGCTCAGCGCGGCCACCTGTTCGTCGTCGACGACGTTGCGGCCGAACAGGATCGCGCCGCCGAGGCCGTCGGCGACCTTGCGCCGCAGCCAATCCGGCGCGGTGGTGCCGTCGAAGCCCGATACGAGAACAGATCCGGCGAGCTTTTCCGGTGAAGACAAGGATTATCCCTTCACTGCGCCTGCGGTCAGATTGGATACGAGCTTGCGCTGCACGATGATGAAGAACACCAGCGCGGGCACGGCGTAGATGACCGACGCCGCCATGATGCCGCCCCAGTCCACGGAGAACGCCGTCCGGAACGACGAAAGCCACACCGGCAGCGTCTGCTTGTTCTGGTCGCGCATGAACACGAACGCGAACAGGAACTCGTTCCACGCGGTGATGAAGCTGAACACCGACGTGGTCACCAGTCCCGGCGCGAGCAGCGGCAGCGTCACCCGGCGGAACGCGCCCGCCCGGCTGCAACCGTCGATCATCGCGGCCTCTTCGAGGTCGTACGGGATGCCGTTGACGAAGCCGTAGAGCATCCAGCACGTGAAGGGCAGCGTCGCCGCGAAGTACACCAGCAGCAGCGAAGGCAGCTGGTTGAGCAGCCCGGCGTCCCGCATCAGCAGGTACATCGGGATCAAGAGCGCCTCGAACGGGGCGAGCTGCGCGATCAGCACCAGCAGCAGGAAACCCTTGCGCCCGCGGAAACGCATCCGGGACAGGGCGACCGCGGCCAGTACACCTGCGACGAGCGAACACAGCACCGCACCGATCGTGACGATCAGGCTGTTGGTCAGGTAGGTGGCGAACCCGGGTTTCGTCAGCGCCGTGACGAAGTTGTCGAACGTCGCCGAGGACGGGATCAGGTCGTAGTCCGGGGACAGGACCTGGCCCGGCGTCTTCAGCGAGGACGTGACCATCCAGTACGTCGGGAAGACGAACAGGAGGGCCACGATCACGCCGAACGTGCCGAGGCCGATCCGCTGGATCAGGGACTTCTTCATGACAGGTCGGCCTCCTTCGAGCGCACCAGCAGCTGGACGTACCGGGCGGTGAGCAGGATCAGCACGAGCATCATCAGCAGGGCGGCGGTCGCCGCCAGGCCGAAGTGGTTGCCCGCGAGGCCCTTGAGGTACATGTAGACCGGCAGCGTCGTGCTGGCGCCGTCCGGCCCGCCCTGGCGGATCGCCCACACCTGGGCGAACAGCTTGAAGTCCCACAGGACCGACAGGAACGTGACCATGGTCAGGATCGGCCGGATCGCCGGCCAGCTGACCGCCCAGAACGCCTGCCAGGCACTGGCGCCGTCGATGCCCGCGGCCTCGTACTGCTCCTTCGGGACGCCGAGGAGCCCGGCGTAGAGCGTGAACGCCACGAACGGCACGGCCTGCCAGACGACCAGCAGGCCGATCACGGTCAGCGTGCTCGGGCCGGTGGAGAACCAGGAATGCCCGATGAACCCGTCGAAGCCGAGTTTCGCGAGCGTCTTGTTCAGGATCCCGTACTGCTGGTCGAAGATCCACTGGAAGACCGTGGTGGTCGCGAGCACCGGGGTCGCCCACGCGAGGATCAGCGCGACCTGCAGGATCACCCGGACCACCGGGTTCAGATGCCGCATCAGCAGCGCCATGAACAGCGCGAGCAGCAGGGTGGCGATCACGACCGCGGCGGTGAACACCAGCGTCCGGATCGTGATCTCCCAGAATTCGGAGTCGGACAGGATCGTGGTGAAGTTCTCGAACCCGATCCAGACCATCTCTCCGGAGACCAGCTCACGGAGGTCGAGCTTGCGAAGACTGATCCCGATCAGCTGGAGCGTCGGCCAGCCGAGGAGGACCAGCACCGCGATCAGCGCCGGGAAGATCAACAGATACGGCGCCGAGCGTTCGCCGAGACGGAGGCGCCGATTGGACTTCGGGGGCTTGATGCGCGGCGACGCCGGCGGGGTGGACCCCGCCGGCATCGTCACATCTTTCGTCGTGGTCATCCGCCGATGAGCTTGTCGAGCGCTGCGTTGGCGTCGGCGGTCGCCTGGTCGAGCGATTTCGTTCCGGTCAGGTAAGCGGTCAGCATGTCCTTGATCGGGTTCTGACCGGACTCGACGTCACCCCACTTGGGGCTGGTCGGGACGGCGCGGCCGTTCTTGGACGCCTCGGCCATGACCTTGGTCAGCGGGTTCGCGTCGAGCGCGGACACGTCGGTCGAGGTACCGGGGACGTAACCGGCCTTGGCCAGCTCTGTCTGGTACTTCGAGGTCGAGAAGAGCTTGACGTAGTCCTTCGCCGCGGCCGCGTTCTTGCTGTTGGCCGGGATGACCAGGTTGGAACCACCGAGGAAGACCGGGGCCGACTGGCCGGCGTTCTTGCCCGGGATCGGGAAGGCGGCCGACTTGTCCTTGATGGACGGGTCGGTCTTGGCGGCGGTGTCGACCTCACCCGGAACACCGACCATCATCGCGACCTTGCCCGCACCGTAGATGCCGGCCTGCTGCGGGGTGGCCTCGTCGGCGTCCTTCGGCGCCTTGGTCCCCGAAGCGTCGGTGAGCTGCTTGTAGAACTCGAGACCGGCCTTGGCCTGCGCGGAGTCCAGGGTCGCCTTGAAGGACTTCCCGTTGGCCTGCGCGATGTCGCCACCCTCGTCCCAGATGAACGAAAGCAGCTCGTACCAGTTCTGGCCGGGGTGGTAGAGGGCCTGGAATTCGGGGTCGCTGCCGAACTTGGCCTTGAGCTTGGTGATGGCGTCGAGCCACTCCGCGCGCGACTTCGGCGTCGCGGTGATGCCCGCCTGCTCGAACATGTCCTTGCGGTAGATGACCTCACGGTTGGCCGCGTAGAACGGCACGCCGTAGGTCTTGCCGTCGTACTCGCCGGAGGCCTTGAGGCCCTTGAGCCACTGGTCGCCGTTGAAATCGCCGACGCTCGAGGTGAGGTCGGCGAGCACGCCCTGGTTGGCGAACGCGGGGGTCTGGGTGTTGCCCAGCTCGATCACGTCCGGCGGGTTGTCGCTGGCCAGCGCGGTGGTCAGCTTCTGCTGGATGCCGTTCCACTGCTGGATCTCGTACTTGACCTTGACGCCGGGGTGCGCGTCTTCGAATTCCTTGTGGAGCGAGTTCGTCAATGCTTCCGGGGCGGTCCCGGTCATGAGCCAGACCGTGAGCGTGCCGTTCGAGGCCGGAGCGCTCGAATTCGTGCTGTCGCCACTGCCGGAACCGGCGCAGCCCGCCGTCGCGAGGGTGATGGCCGCGGCGCCCGCAGTCATCTTGAGCCAGCGCTTCACTCGTGCCGTCCTTTCGATGCCCGGCCACCATGCCGGGCTCCCACAAAATGGTGTAGACCAATGCGGGCAGCGTGGTACGTACCACTCCGACTGTCAAGCAGGTGGCCGGTTCGTTGTAAACGAGCCGCAATCTTTCACCTTGAGTGAGCGGATGATCACGCTCACGGTCGGATTTCGCGATGCTCGACAGCTTGTCGCGAGGCGCGCTGACATGCGGTTTTTCGTTGACTGTTCCGGTGATCGGTGCGTTCGGCGGCGCGACACTGAGCCGTTCGGAGGAAGGCCGCTCTCGCGTTCGCTGTGCGGACGCGTGGCAGGGCCGGAGACGTCCTGAGGGCGCCTTCAGGACGTGGGCTCGGGGCTACCGCCGAGAGAACAATTCGTTGAACTCGGACCGCGGTCCGGCTATCGGTAGTCCTCTTCGTCGGGCGGGGGCTCGATCCCGAGGAGCGCCCTGGTCTGATCCTGCAGGAACCACGCCAGCGTCGCGGAAGCGATCAGCAGGACCAGCGGGAGGACCGGCCCGCCGTTGGTGAGAATGAAGAGCTCCGTGATGCTCGCCCCCACCATCACCCCGGCCAGCAGCAGTGCCGCCGGCCCACCGAGGCGGGGGATGAGCAGGCCGATCGCGCCGCCGACTTCGAGGACGCCGGTGACGTACCGGAGCCACTGGCCGAGTCCGATCTGCTCGAAGGTCTGCTCGGTGTGCCCGCCCGCGAACAGCAGATAACCGCTGTACAGGAACTCGGCGGCGAGTGCGATACGCACGATCCACAGCGCGATCACGCCGACGCTGAGGCTTCGGGTCCCGCTGGCTCCTTCGGACATGTCGGGCATCTTTCTCCTGGTCACCTCGGCTGGCAAGGTCGCATCCAGAGGACTGAACGCGGGCGTGGGGTTCCCCGCGGCCGCTGTCCGTGAAGGCCTCCTTCCCAACCCTCAGAGTAGGGAAGGAGGCCTTCACGGACACTGACGGAACAGGACACTCGTCAAGTCTGTTCTCCGAGAAGGATCTGCTCCAGCAACAGGTCGACGTCGCGGGCGGAATCGGCTTCGCCTATCCGGTGGAACGTCTCCGCCGCGCGGAGGGCTCGGCGGGCGGCTTCCCGGACCCGGCCGGCGGCGCTGAGCACGTGGGCGGCGACGTGGTCGAGCTGGGCGATGAGGTGTTCGCGGGCGGGCGCGGCCTCGGCTTGGACGGCTTGCACGGCGGTTTCCGCGGCGTCGAGCGCGGTCAGTGCCGCGTCGAGGTCGCCGGATCTCAGCCGGGAAAGCGTCGCGGCGTTGCGGCAGGTGGCGGCGACGTAGCCGCCGCCGATCGCCAGCGCGGCGTCGGCGGCGCGCGCGTAGAAGTCGGCGGCGTTCGCGCCGTAGCCGAGCAGGTCGAGTTGTTCGGCGGCCGCCATGCTCACCGAAATGTAGGAGTGCCCGGTGTCTCCCGCTTCTTCGAGGATCTCCGCCAGGGCGGCGTATTCGTTGAAGGCACGGGAGGACTCGCCGAGCGCGCGGTAGGCGTCGGCGTACATCCACCGGCACCGGTGGCCCCAATCGGGCAGTCCGGCGAGCAGGTCGATGCCGCGGGGCGCGACGTCGAGCACTTCGTCGTACCGGCCCGCGCCGTGCAGCGCGGTGACGAGGACGTACCAGTGTTCCGCGGTGTCCTTGCCCCTCGACGCCGCGATGCCCAGCGAGGCGTAGGCGTCGTCGACGGCGTCGGTGAACCGGCCGGTGCCGATCAGGGACACCGCCCGGAGTTGACGCAGGTGACCTCGTAACCGTTCCGGGCCACCCATGGGCAAGGACGAGAGCAGCTGTTCCACGAAGACGTCGAGTTCTTCGAGCGATCCCGCGCGCTCGTAAGCGATCCGGGCCTGCTCGACGGCTTCGACGGCCTTCTCGCCGACGTTCCCGAGGATGAAGGCGTCCGTCGCCTCTTGGGCGAGTTCGAGGGTGACGACGGGATCCTCGCCGTCGCCGTTCCGTAGCGACGCCTCCAGGCACAGGAGCGTCCCGAGGAGCAACGGGTCGCCCACCTCGCGTGCGCGTTCGGCCCCGCGTCGCAAGGCTTCGTACGCCTCGGGTGTGCGGCCCTGCCCGGAAAGCACGTGTGCCAGCCAGTGCTCGCCCCAGGCCGCGGCCCGGTCGTCGGTCCCGGCACGCAACCGCGCCGCCGCCACCGTCGTCAACGCGACCCCGGACTCGGCCTGGTCGTCGAAGACCAGCCAGAGACCGAGCCAGCATTGGTTGAGCAGGAACCGGGTTTCGTCGCCCTCGCGCCGGAACCCGGCGGCCGCGAGGCGCAGTCGTTCCTCGGTGTCGGCGCCCTGGAAGAAGATCGCGCGCAATTCGGCCAGTCGTGGGGCGATCGCCTCCGGCACGGCGTCGATCGCGACGAGGCACGCCCGCGCCTTCTCCGCCTCACACCGTTGATTGTGGATTTCGGCGCGGACGACGAGTTCCTCGGCCGAAAGGTCCGGTGGCGGCAGGATCGGGACCCGGGGGAGCGCGGAAGGCAGGAGCGGTACGAACTCCGCGACCGGTTTCGCGGCCATCTTGCGTTCGGCGTAGTCGGTGAAGTAGGTGGTGCGGTCGCTTTCGTCGAGTTCCTCGGCCTCGACGAAGGCCGCCGCCCGCATCCGGCGATGCAGCAGGCGCAGGGAAAGGCCGTCGTAGGGGCCGTTGAGAACGAACCGGATCTCGCCGTATCCCGTTTCCGTCAGCCTGCGGGTGAGCAGGGCGGCCGCGACGAAGAACTCCAGCCTGTCGTCGGCGTCGGGATGGTCGCCGACACCGTCCAAAAGCGACAGAAGATCGAATCCGGTGTGCTCGTTGCCGGTGAGCGCGCAGAACTCCAGCCGCAGGGCGTGGTCGCCATAGCGATGCGGCGCGCCGGTCGAAGCCCGGCTCACCCAGCGGTAGGTCGATGCCGCCTCGGCGTGTTTACCGGCCGCAGCCAGTGGTATCAGTGTGCGGCAGAGCCGGGTGATCTCGGCCCCGTCGGTGCCGCCCGCGTCCTCGCGGCGTGGTTCCACTTCCATCGTTCTGCCCCCAGAACATGACGTCGACGCCGGATCTTAACTCCCGTCGTTCCGTCGGTGCCGGGGTTTCAGGCAGACCGATGAAGAAAACGCGCGGTCCGACTGGCTAGTCTTCCCCCATGTCCGGGACCCCGACGGCCGACGACCGCCTCCAGGTGCTCGAAGCCATCACCGACTCGGCCCTGGGCCACCTCGACCAGGACAAGGTGATGGCGACGATCCTCGCGCGCGTGCGCGAGGTGCTCGGTGCCGACACGGCCACCGTGCTCCGGCACGACCCGTCCGCGCAGCTGTTGCAGGCCATCGCCGCTTCCGGGATCGAAGAAGAGGTCTACCAGAACGTCCGGATCGCCGTCGGTGCCGGATTCGCCGGCCGGGTGGCGGCGGAACGGCGTCCGGTGGTCCTCGACCGGGTCGACGAGACCACCGTGGTCAACGTGCTCCTGCGGGAACGCGGCCTGCGCACCTTGCTCGGTGTGCCGATGCTGGCGGGCGACGAACTCGTCGGCGTGCTGCACGTCGGGTCGGTGACGCCGCGGGAGTTCCCCGAGACCGACGTCGAGCTGCTGCAACTGGTGGCCGCGCGGCTGGCGCTGGAGCTGCAGATCGACGTCTCCACCAGCGATCGCGCCGCCGCGTCGGCTCTGCAGCGGAGCCTGTTGCCCGGGCGGCTGCCCGAGATCGACGGTTTGCGGTTCTCCGCCCGCTACGTGCCGGGTACCGAGCCCGGGGTCGGCGGTGACTGGTACGACCTGTTCCCCTTACCGGGGGACCGGCTGGGCATCGTGATGGGCGACGTCGCCGGGCACGGGCTCACCGCCGCCGTGATCATGGGACGGCTGCGCAGCGCGCTGCGCGCCTACGCCCTCGAATCGGACGATCCGGCGGAGGTGCTGTCCAAACTGGATCGGAAGGTCCACCATTTCGAGCCGGACGCGCTGGCCACCGTCGCGTACGGGATCGTGCCGCCGTCACACGACAGGGTGGCGCTTTCCCTCGCGGGCCATCTGCCTCCGGTGCTCGCGATACCGGGCAGCCGGTCGGTGTTCGTCGATGTGCCGGTCGATCCGCCCATCGGTGTCATCGTTTCGAAGCGCCGGAGAAGCGTCGTCGAAGTGCCGCACGGGTCCGTGCTCGCCTTCTACACCGACGGTCTCGTCGAGCGCCGCGATCACCTGATCGACGTCGGCCTGCAGCGCCTCACCGACGTCGTCACCGCCGACGAGCCCGAAGTGGTGTGCTCTCGGGTGATGGCCGCGCTCGTCGGCGGAACGCCGGCGCAGGACGACATCGCGCTCCTCGTCGCGCGGCACGACGGCGACTGAGTCACCGCATCGGGTGATTCGCGCGGAGGTTCCGGGCGGCGAGTTCGACGGTCCGGTCGATCCGCCGTTCCCGGGTCTCCGGCTTCTTCGCCGTCAGGATCCATTCCAGGATCAGCCTTTTCGACGACGGCGGGAACTTCTCGAAGTTGTCGCGAGCGGTCCGGTCGGCGTCGAACCGGGCGCGCAGGTCCTCGGGGACGCCCTCGCCGTCGGGTACGACCTGCCAGCGGCCCTTCTCCTTGGCGAGGTCGATCATCGCCTGTCCCCGTTCGGTCATCAGGCCCTCGGCGATCAGGCGCGCGGCGCGCTCGCGGTTGACCCGGCTCCATGAACTGCGGGGACCGCGAGGGGTGAACCGGAGCCGGGAGCTGGCGGCGTCGTTCTTGCGGTGCAGGCCGTCGATCCAGCCGAAGCACAGTGCCTGCTCCATCGCCTCGTGGATGCGGATGCTCGGCACCCCGCTGTCCTTGTGGTGGATGACCAGCCAGACCTCCTGTTCGGTGCCGGCGTTGGCGGCCAGCCAGGCGCGCCACTCGGCAGGGGTGGCGGCGGTGAAGGTGGGCTCGCTCATGGCCGGGTTCCTTTCGTCGTAACGTCTGTGACCATCATCGGAAGTAAAGTGCTCATCGACTGAGCACTTTTCGAACTAAAGGTGGCCTCGATGGAGATCTGGGTGAACCCGGCGTGCGCCAAATGCCGCTCGGCCGTGTCGATGCTGGACGAGGCGGGCGCGGAGTACACCGTCCGCAAGTACCTGGAGGAGCCGCCGACGGCGAAGGAACTGAAGGCCGTCCTCAAGCGGCTCGGACTCGAGCCATGGGACATCACGCGTACCGCCGAGCCGGTGGCGAAGGAACTCGGACTGAAGACCTGGGGCCGGACGCCCGCCGACCGCGAACGGTGGATCGAGGCGCTGGCCGCGCATCCGAAGCTGATCCAGCGGCCGATCATCACCGCCGACGACGGCACGACGGTCGTCGCGCGCACGCCGGAAGCGGTCCAGTCGGTTCTTCCTT
Source organism: Amycolatopsis pittospori (assembly GCF_013870525.1). Lineage (GTDB taxonomy): Bacteria > Actinomycetota > Actinomycetes > Mycobacteriales > Pseudonocardiaceae > Amycolatopsis > Amycolatopsis pittospori. The sequence continues at coordinate 67,829 of NZ_JACBXD010000031.1, read as the reverse complement.
CCTGAACGATTTCCTGAAGCCGGGCCGATCGCCGGAAAACGTCGGTGGGTGCCGCTACCGTGCCTCCGTCGTCGAAAGCGTGGAGGTCTGGGGTGGAAGAGCACGTCGAGGTGCCGCCGGGGTTGGCGGACGCTTTGGTGCCGGTAGCCGCCGAGCTGTTCCCGTTGCTGCGCGGGCGGATTCCGCGCGGTCCCGCGACGGCGCTCGGCAGGCTGGGCGCGCCGGCGATGAGGCCGGACGTCTTCGACCTGCGGGCTGGGCGGCTGGTGAGCGGTTCCGGTGAATCGGCGGCGCTCAGCCGGCTGCGTTCCCTCGGCGATCCGATTTCGGAACGGCTGCTCGGCGCGCTCGAACTGACTCTGGACGAGCTGGCGTTCGCGGTCCCGGAAGAGGTCGAAGCGTCGGTGTCCGGTCCGGACGCGACGCCGCAGGCCTTCGGCTTCGCGACGATGGACGGACCGAATCCCGAGACCGTCATGGCCGTGCGGCTACTGGATCAGCTCCGGCCGGGGATCTCCGCGCTGATCCTGGCGCTGGTCGCCGAGGTCGCCGCACACGAAGCCATCCGCCCGTTTCTGGCGCTCGGGCCGGAGTTCGACGGCGAGGAGGAACTCGCCGCGGAGCATGGCGTGGTCCATCTCGCGCTGGCCGTCGCGGTCGCGGCCCCGATCCTGCGGCGAGTGGGTGCCCCGCTGCTCGCCGGGAAGCCCGCGGCCGTCGTCGGGGTCGCATTGGGTGCTGTTTCGGCTCTGTTGAGCCGAAGTCCGATGCCGCCCGCGTATGCGGCCGCGTTGCTGCGGAAGCGCCGGGCCGAGTACGTGCTGCCGAGGGCGTCGTCCGGTTCGGCCGAAGTGAGCGGGCACCGGTTCACCCTGGCCGAGCGGCGGGTCGAAGGTGAGGCGGATTTCAGCGGGAACGGCCTCGCCGTCACGGTTCCCGGCGGTGTCGCCGTCCGGACGGGGCTCGGCGAAGGGCGCGTGAACGTGTCGACGCGGATCCTCGAAGGGCCGCCGGACGCCGTGGAACTCGACTGGTGGGACGAGGTGGTCGAGCTCTCCTGGCGGGCGGAACAAGGTGACGCCACCTTGGGCGAGAGTGCCTCCCAGACGTCGAAAACCCCGCCGTGGCCCGGAGATTTCCGGGTCCGGGTGCACGCGATCGGCCGGGACGGCGACGAGAAGGAGCGCTACGAACTCGTGCTCTGGCAGGCGCCGCCGGGGCCGGACATCGTGCACAAACGGGGAGACAGGCTCGGCTACGTCCTGCGCGGCGAGCCCGTGCCGGAGATCGAGGCCCCGCCGGAGGCCGTCTACCGCTGGGTCGGGGACAGCGACCTCGGTGAGGCGGCGACGGTCACCATGGTCGCGGGCGCTTCCCCGGAAGAGGTGCTTCGCGGCTTCGGCGCCGACCCGGCCGAGCCGGTGTCCGCGCTGGACCTGTCGGAGGACTTCGACCTCGACCCTTGGGTGGTCGTGCTCCGCGTCGAGGGCGGGGTGCTGGCCGTGGAGTTCAACGGGTTCCAGGGTTCGCACCGGCCGGTGCTGGAACCGCTGTCGCGGGCGGGCCGGACGGCGAGTTTCTTCTGGAACATCAACGCGGTCACCCGGTTGTCCTTCGCGGACAAGGGGATCGTGCACGCGGCGTTCGAACTCGGCTGTGCGGACGAGGCCGAAGACCCGGACGTGATCGAAGCCTTGGCGGGCCTCGATTTCGACAACTATCGGGACAGGCGCGAGCGGGCGTTCGTCGCCGTCGAGCGGTACACCGGGTACCGGATGGCGCCCGAGGACATCGAGCGGATGGTGGCGGCCGACGTCGCCTACCGGATCGTGCCGCAGATGCCGGAGTTGTATCCCGAGGCGCGCGAAGCCGACGGTGCACGCCGGTTCCCCGGCAACGGCCCGCTGGGTGCCGACACGGACAAACTGGCGTTCCTGCCGGACGAGACCTTGCGTGATTTGGCTTGGCGCGCGGCTTCGGTGGCGGCCGAGGCTTCGGCCGCCGCCGAAGACCCCGTCATCGCGGCCACCCTGGAGCATCGGCTGCTGAGTCCTCAGGCCGTGATGCGGATCAGGAAGTCACAGCTGCGGGCGCATCAGGAGCACGCCTGGTTGTGGAAGGCGATCCACTGCGCGACCAACCCGGACCCGCTGGGCGCCGCGATCCAGGCGCTGGACGCGTCGCGGTACGCCGCCGGTGCCTCGGCCGCGGATCTGCTCGACCACGCCCGGCGACTGGTGGACCAGGCCCCGTCCGCCTGATCACGGGTGCCGTCCACCTGATCACGTGTGCCGTCCGTCTGATCACGTGTGCCGTCCGTTCGGTCACGGCGGCGAGCCCGACTCACCGTGGTCGCCAAGGGAGGGCACGTGTGATCAGGAGGACGGCGCGTGTGATGAAAGGGACGGCACGTGTGATCAGAAGGACGGCACGTGTGATTGAACGGACGACACCACTCACGACCACTGGCACCGACCACGCCACCATGCCTTCGCCGAGCTAGGCCGGTTCCGCCGCGGTCATCCGCTCGTCGGTCAGGACCCGCATGCCCGCCAGCAGCGCGAGGACGACCACCGCCATCACCGCGAAAACCAGCCGGAGTCCGACGGTCTCGGCGAGCAGCCCGCCCGCCACGGTGCCGAGTGGTCTGGTGCCCCAGGCGACGAGCCGGTGGCCGCTGGTGCCGCGTCCCAGCAGATGGTCCGGGATGATCCGCTGCCGCAGGGAAACGACGATGACGTTCCACACGACGACACCGGCGCCGCCGGCGAAGAACACCGCGCCGATCACGTACGGATTCGTGGTCACCGCGGGAATCCCGACGAGCGCGGCGCCGGTGAGCAGACTGACGATCAGAGACCGGGAACGCCCGAACGCGCGCTCGATCCGCTCGGCGACGAACGACGTCGCGAAACTGCCCAACGCGATGACCGCCAGCAGGAAGCCGTAGGCCTGTTCTGACAGCCCCATCGCCGAGGACGGCCCCACCGCGTAGAGCACGAAGATCGTGAGCATCGCACTCGTGGCGAAGTTGAATCCTCCGACCATGATCGCCATGACGCGCAGAAGCCTGTTCCGCCAAAGGAAGCGGAGTCCTTCAACGAGGTCTTCACGCACGCTCGTGTCTTGCTTTCGCTCGGCACGGAAGGAACCCGGGACGAAGAAGAGCGCGACGATCGCGACGACCCACAGCACCGAAGGCGTCGCGAAGGTGGCGAATGCGCCTGCGGCCACGAGGAAACCGCCCACCGGTGGGCCGACGAACTCGTTGGCGGTGAGTTCGGCGGCGTAGAGGCGGCTGTTGGCCCGGGTCAGCTGATCGCGGCCGACGACCTGCGGCAGGATCGCCTGCGCCGCCGTGTCATGCACGGTTTCCGCGAACCCGAGTCCCAGTGCCACCGCGTAGAGCAGCCAGATCGACCCGAGGCCCAGTGTGACGGCGGCCGTGAGCGCGGCGAGCAGGCCTGCCCGGAGCACATTGGCGGTGAGCATCGCGCGACGGCGGTCGACGCGGTCGGCGAGGACGCCGGCGTGCAGCGCGAACACCAGCCACGGCAGGGAAAGCGCGAACGCCAGCCCGGCGATGAGCGCGGGTGACCGGGTGAAGTGGATGGCCACCAGGACGAGCGCGATCTTGACGATTCCGTCGGCCAGGTTCGACAGGCCCGACGACGTCCACAGCCGCCAGTAGGCGGTCCCCAGCGCGGTCACCGATCGAGGATCGCACATCGATTGAGAAAACTCCATCGATGCGGGTTTTCTCCATTGGTCGGCTACGCTGCGTTCATGGACGATCAGGTCGCCGCCAGGGTCGCGGAACGACGGCGCGAGGCGACGGCGCGCGAGGCCAAGGCACTCGGCCATCCGCTGAGGTTGCGCATCCTCCGGCTCTGCGGGGAACGCGAACTGACCAACAAGGAACTCGCCGACCGGCTCGGCAAGGATCCCGGCACGGTGCTCTACCACGTGCGGCAGCTGGTCGAGGCCGGTCTGCTGGAACAGGCGCCGGTGCGTACCGGTGCCAGCGGCGCGCTCGAGAAGCCTTACCTCAACGTGGGCAAGACCTGGTGGCTGGACGGCCCGCTGAACGACGAGGACGCCGATACCCGCTTCGGGCCGATCGAGGCGTTCCAGGACGAACTCCGCGAGGCCGGGCCGACGTCGGTGCGGCTCGTCGAACGTTTCGCGCTGCACCTCTCACCGGAGGAGGTCGCCGAACTCGACAACCGCATCCTCGACATCCTCGACGAATACATGGCCACCGACCACGAGCGGCTCGATCGTCCACTGCTGAACGGAATCGTCCTGCTTCACCGCTTGGCGGAGTGATTCCCCCGGATGAGTTCGAGGACCTCCCGCGCCCGTTCTTCGGGAAGCCGCCGTCCTCGTTTCGCGGCCAGTCGCACGGCCTCGCCGGCCACACGGCGGGCCTCCTCCGGCTCCCCGAGGTCGAGCCGGTCGCGGGCGATTTCGGTGAGGACGTCGGCTTCGAGCAGAAGCTGACCGTTCTCGCGCAGCGTGGTCAACGCCTTTTCGCTGTACTCCAACGCTTTCGCGGCTTCTCCGAGGCTCCGGTACGCGATGGCGAGGCCGAGCCGGGCCGACCCCTCCCCGTAGCCGAAGCCGATTTCGGTGAACACGTGAAGTGCCTCGTGCAGGCCCACGAGCGCTTCGACGTGCTCTCCCCGCCGGTTCCGTACGGTCGCGATGACCTCCGCGGCCGTCGCCTCACCGCGCCGGTCGCCGATCTGCACCGACCGGGCGTGACATTCCTGTGCCTGCGCCATCGCGAGATCGAGGCGTCCCGCGTCGCAGTTGGTCTCGGCGAGGCAGACCAAGGTCGCGGTTTCGCCGAAACCGTGCCCGGACTCGCGTGTGTACGCGAGCACCTGTTCGTGGTCTGAGAGGGATTCTTCGAGCCTGCCCAGCGCCCACAACGCGATCCCGCGGCCGTTGAGCGCGTGGAACGCCGCCTCCCGCTGCCCGGTTTCCCTGGCCAGTGCCAGTGATCGCTCATGCCAGCCGACCGCGGTCCTCGGCCTGCCGGAGAACGTGTGGATGACGCCGATGTAGTTCAACGCCAGCGTTTCCGCTCCGGTGTTGCCCGCCGCGCGGCTGACCGACAACGCCTGGCCGTGGAAGTGCAGTGCCTGCCTGGCCTTGCCCTGCTGGCTGGAAGCGCGGCCGAGATTCCGCAGCGCGTCGGCCTCCGCGTCGAGATCCTTCAGTTCCCGGGCGGCTTCGAGGGCCTGCTGGAAATGCTCGACGGCCAGGCCGTAGTCGCTGAGGTTGTGCGACATCTGCCCGAGGACGTCGAGCAGGGAGAGCCGCGCCCGCAGATCGCCCGCTTCGGTCGCCGAACGCAGCGCGGTGGTGCAGGCCGCGACGGCCTCCCGGGCGTATCCGCTCGCCTGGAGGTAGCCGCGCAGGACGTCGATCAGCCGCCATGCGGCGGGCTGGTACGCGGGATCGGTGGTGGCGTGGGCGATCGTGTCGACCAGGTTGTAGCGCTCGGTGTCCAGCCAGCGGAGCGCCGTGTGCTCGTCGAAGACCGGCGAGGCGGCGCCGGCGTACAGCACGCGGGTCGCCATCGCCGCGGTCTCGACGTACGAGTCGATCATCCGGGACAGGGCCGCCGCGGCGTGTTCCGGAGGGTCTTCGGCGTGACCGCGTTCGGCGGCGTACTCACGGATGAGGTCGTGGAACTGGTACCGGCCGGGGGCGTGCCGTTGCAGCAGGTTCGCCGCCGCGAGCCGGTCGAGCGCGCGCCCGGTCTCCGCCCGTGGCAGGCCGGCGACCGCGGCCGCCGCCGGGACGCCGAAGTCCGGGCCCGGTACCCGGCCGAGCATCCGGAACAGTGCCCGGTCCTCTTCGGAAAGCCGGACGTAGGACCGGTCGAAGGCGCCTCGCACGGCGGACGACGCGTCGCCGTCGATCGCCAGTTCCTCGAGCCGTCCGGACCTGGTCAGCTCGGCGGTGTACTCGGCGATGCCGCGGCCGGTGTCGGCGGCGAGGTTCGCCCCGGCGATCCGCAGCGCCAGGGGCAGATGCGCGCAGGCCGCGGCGAGTTCGCCGACCGCGTCCGGTTCGGCAGTGGTGCGCTCGGGACCGAGCAACTCGGCGAGCACCGCTCGGGACTCCGGCTCGGTGAGTACGCCGAGCGGCAGGTGCACCGCGCCCGGGTCGACCGCGAGACCGCGCAGGTCGTTGCGGCTGGTGATCAGCACCGTGCAGCCGGGACGGCCCGGCAGCAGCGGCCGGACCTGGTCGACGTGCACCGCGTTGTCCAGCAGCAACACCATCTTCTTGTCCGCCAGCACACTGCGGAACAGCGCCGCCTGCTCGGCGGGCTCGGCCGGGACGCGATCCCGGTGCACGCCGAGGGCGCCGAGGAACCGGGTCAGCGCGGCCGACGGGTCGAGCGGTGGGCCCGCGGCGTACCCCTGGAGGTTCACGTACAGCTGACCGTCGGGGTAATGCGGCCGGAATCGGTGCGCCACGTGCACCGCGAACGCCGTCTTCCCGACCCCGGGTGGCCCGGAGATCACCACGTTCCGCCCGGTCTCGGTGAGCGACAGCGCGGCCAGCTCGGCGATCGTGCCCGCGCGGCCGACGAAGCGGTGGACGTCCGGCGGCAGCTGGCAGATCGTCTCGCGCGGGGGCTCCGTGGACGGTCCCTCGTGGAGGATCGCGTCGTGCGCGCGCCGGAGCCGCGGTCCGGGTTCGATGCCCAGTTCGTCGGCGAACATCCGGCGCATCGAGCGGTAGGTGTCCAGCGCGTCGGCGCGGCGGCCGGACCGGTCGAGCGCGACGATGAGCTGCGCCCAGAACGTCTCCTGCCACGGATGTTCCTTGGTGAGCGTGATCAGCTCGGCGACCAGTTCCCCGTGCCGGCCCGCTTCGAGCCCGGCCTCGATCCAGCGCTCCAGCGTGCGCAGCCGGTCTTCGCCGAGTCGTGCGGCTTCGTCGCGCTGCAGGGATTCCGACGGGACGTCGCACAGTGGACGGCCGCGCCAGCATTCCAGCGCCTCGGCCAGCGAAGCGAGTTCCGCGGCGGAGTCACCCGCCTTGCCCGCCTCCCGGCCCGCTTCGGCCAGCTGCCGGAACCGGAGGAGGTCGAGTTGGTCGGGCCGCACCCGGATCAGGTAGCCGTCCGGGCGGGTTTCGATCAGGCCGTCACCGAGCGTCCGGCGCAGGCGTAGCGCGTACACCTGCGTGCTCTTGCGGGCGGTGGACGGCTGGTCCTCGCCCCACAGGTGATCCGCGAGCCGGTCCAGCGAGACCGTGGTGTTCGCGCGCACCAGCAGCGCCGCCAGCAGGACCCGCAGTTTGGGGCCGCCGATCGTCACCGGCTTCCCGTCGCGGGTCACTTCGAGCGGGCCGAGTACACCGAAACCGAAGCCGGAAATACGCGCTCACCTTCCCGTTCGCCAGGCTACTGCGGAGTGTTGCCGGGTTGAAACCGGTGCCTGTCACGATCACGTCCGTGAGGCCTCCTCCCCGATGGCCTCACGGAGCAGGCGGGCGGCGGTGCCGACGGAACCGTCGGCGAGGTTGCCGTAGCCGAGGACGAGCCCGGGTCCACTGGGGGTGGCCCGGTAGTCGTCGAGATCGGACACGCGCAGGCCTCTGGCCGCCGCCCGCCTCACCACGGCCGCCGCTTCCGCGTCTTCGCGCAGGTCCAGGACGAGGTGCAGTCCGGCGGCGACGCCGGACAGCGGAAGTGGGCCGAGCGCGGTGACCAGCGCGTCGCGCCGGGCCCGGTAGCGCCGCCGGGCCGCGCGCAGATGCCTGGCGTACGCGCCGCGTTCGAGGAAGGTCGCGAACGCCAGCTGGTCCAGCGCCGGCGGTGACGGTGTGGGCTCGACCAAGTCCGTCCACTGTGGAGGAACGGCGTACCAGCCCAGGCCGAGTGCCGGGCTGAGCGTCTTGCTGACCGAGCCGAGCAGCGCGACCCTCGCCGGATCCATCCCCTGCACCGTGCCCACCGGACGCCGGTCGTAGCGGAACTCGGCGTCGTAGTCGTCCTCGATGATCAGGCCGTCGACGTCGCGGGCCCAGCCCAGTAGTCCCGCGCGGCGGGCGGGGGAGAGCACGGTGCCGGTGGGGAACTGATGCGCCGGCGTCACCAGGACCGCGCGTACGCCGGACGGGATCTCGTCGACGCGCAAACCGTCTTGGTCGACAGGGACGCCGACGACGTCGAGACCGGCCCGCGTCGCGACCTCACGCAGCTTCAGCCATCCCGGCTCCTCGGCCGCGACGCGGGTGATCCCGGCCGAGTGAAGCGCCCGGCAGACGCGGCCGAACGCGTCGGTGACGCCGAACGCGATGCGCACGTCGTCGACGACGGCGCCCCGGCAGCGGCGCAGGTAGTCGGCCAGTACCGCCCTGAGCCGCGGATGCCCGCCGGGGATCGGGTAGCCGAACTCGCCGTGCGGCGCGTTGGCGAGGACCTCGCGGACGGCGTCCGCCCACCGCTCGCGGGGGAAATGGCGCAGATCGGGCAGGCCCGGCGCGAGGTCGATCCCCGCCTGCGCGTTCATGGGCCGGTCCGGTTTCGCGGGCCCGGCGCCGGCCGCCGACCAGCGCACGACGGTGGACGAACCGGTGCGCGCGGCGAGGTAGCCCTCCGCGATCAGCTGCTCGTACGCCTGCGTGACGACCCAGCGCGAGAAGCCCAGATCCACGGCGAGGGCCCGGCTGGGCGGAAGCGTGGCGGACTCGCCGAGTGTGCCGTCGCGGATCACCGCGCGGAGCGCCCGGGTGAGGCGTTCGTGCCGGGGACCCGGCCCGGACAGGTCGAGCAGGACGTCCCAAGCCGGATTGGTCTGGGAATCCCTCATGTGAATGGACTGTAATACCGGACCGATTTCTTCGTAAGGTCTAGACCATGAAGAAGGTGGAACTCGGCCGGACCGGCCGCAAGGTCAGCCAGGTCTCGCTCGGCTGCATGACGATGGGCACCGCCACCGACGAGCGGACGTCCGCGCGGATCCTGGACGCCTACCTCGACGACGGAGGCGACTTCCTCGACACCGCGAACTGCTACTCGTGGTGGGTGCCCGGTGCGGCGGGCGGGGAGAGCGAGGAGCTGCTCGGCAAACTGCTGAAAGGCAGGCGGGACAAGGTCTTCCTGGCCACGAAGGTGTCCGCCGCGGTCGCCGACGCCGACAGCGCGCGCAAGGGATACCACGAAGACGGAAGCGCGGACTGGGACTACATCGGGCGGCATTTCGAGGGCGCGGGCGGTGACGTGATCCGGCGCGGCGTCGACGAGAGCCTGCGGCGGCTGGGCACCGACCACATCGACCTGTACTACATCCACGTCGACGACCGGGCGACACCGCTGGAGGAGACGCTGTCCGCGCTCGACGAGATCGTCCGCGCGGGGAAGGTGCGGCACATCGGCTGGAGCAATGTCCGCTCCTGGCGGCTGGAGCGGGCTCGCGCGCTGGCGGAGCGGCACGGCTGGGCGTCACCGGTGGCGGTGCAACTGCAGCACTCGTACCTGCGGCCGGTCGCGGATTCCGCGTCGGTCGCCGGCGGCGACATGCTCGATTTCCTGCGGGGGAACGAAGACATCGCACTCGCCGCCTACTCGTCGATCCTGCGCGGTATCTACGACGACTCCGCGCGCCGTCTCGCGCACCCCGTCTGGCAGACCTACGCCGCGCCGGAGAACGAGGCGCGGATGGCCGCGATCGAGAAGGTCGCGCAGGAGGTCGGCGCGTCCGGGAACCAGGTCGCGCTGGCGTGGCTGCTGAGGCAGACGTCGCCTCGGGTGCTGCCGCTGATCGGCCCGCGGACCTGGGAGCACTACGAGGCCATCCGGCCCGCCTTCGAGCTGGAGCTGAGCGACGAGCACCTGGCCTTGCTGGACGTCTAGGGGTCGTGAGTGGCGATTCGTGTTCTAACCCGAATCGCCACTCACGACCACCTGTACCGAGCCCTTACTTCAGGTCGCGGAAGAAGTCCCGCAGGTCACCCAGCAGCAGATCCGGGGCGTCCTGCGTCGCCCAGTGGCCGCCGCGGTCGAATTCCTTCCAGGACACGATGTTCGCGTGGTCGCGGTCGGCGAACCGGCGCAGCGGCCGGAAGTCCCAGGCGAAGCTCGCCAGGCCGGTCGGCGCGGTCGTCGGCTCGGTGGGGTGCTCGGTGTGCTTGTCCTCGTAGTAGAACCGGGCCGCCGAAGCCGCCGTGTTCGTCAGCCAGTACAGCGTCGCGTTGGTGAGCACGTGGTCGTCACTCGTGCTGGCCAGCAGCTGCGCGGTCCAGGCCAGCTGCCCGGTCGGCGAATCGGCGAGCGCGTGCGCGAGGTTCTGCGGCGCGCTCTCCTGCAGCTTCGCGTAGCCCGACATGTCGTCGTTGAAGCCCTGCAGGAACTGCATGTACTCCAGTTCCTGTTCCGTCATGCCCTCGAACTCGGCCGGGTCGCCGCTCGGGAACGAGAACAGCTGCGTGACGTGCACGCCGATCACATGCTCCGGGTCGAGGCGGCCGAGCTCGGGGGCGACGAAGGACCCGGCGTCGTTCCCGTGCGTGCCATAGCGCTCGTAGCCCAGTCGCCGCATCAGCTCGGCCCAGGCCTTCGCGGTGCGGTAGCGGTTCCAGCCCTTTTCGCGGGTGGGGCCGGAGAAGCCGAACCCGGGCAGTGACGGGATCACCAGGTGGAAGGCGTCCGCCGCGTCCCCGCCGTTGGCGCGAGGGTCGGTCAGCTGGTCGATCAGGCCGAGGTACTCGACGACCGAGTTCGGCCAGCCGTGGGTCAGGATCAGCGGCGTCGCGTCGGGTTCCGGCGAGCGGACGTGCAGGAAGTGGATGTTCTGGCCGTCGATCTCGGTCGTGAACTGCGGGTACTCGTTGAGCTTTGCCTCCCACACCCGCCAGTCGTAGCCGTCGCGCCAGTACGCGGTGAGGCGCTGCACGTAGTCCAAGGGCACGCCGTACTCCCAGCCCGGCGTGACCGGTCCACGCTGCACCCCGTCCGTCACCTGGTCGACGGGCAGTTCGTTCGCCCACCGGACGCGGGCGAGACGATCGGCCAGATCGTCCAGTTCGGACTGTGGGATGTCGATGCGGAAGGGTCTGATCTCGGTGTTCTCGTTCATGCGTTCAAGGTAAGCTCTCAATAGGAAGATGTCGTTCCTAAAAGGAGAGCAGTCTCGAAATATGTTGGAAACTTCGGCCAGACTGCTCCGTTTGCTCTCCCTCTTGCAGACTCCCCGTGACTGGACAGGCACTGAACTGGCAGAACGCCTCGAAGTGAGCTCCCGGACGATCCGCAACGACGTCGAGCGCCTGCGCTCGCTCGGCTACCCGGTGAACGCGACCCGCGGCTCGGCGGGCGGCTATCGCCTCGGTGCGGGTGCCGATCTGCCGCCGTTGCTGCTGGACGACGAGGAGGCCGTCGCCGTCGCGATCGGACTCCGCACCGCCGCCGGCGGCAGCATCGCGGGTGTCGAGGAGACGTCGTTGCGCGCGCTCGCGAAACTGGAACAGGTGCTGCCGTCGCGCCTGCGTCGCCGCGTGAACGCCTTGCAGGCGTACACGATCCCGGTCCCGAGGGACGAGCCCGGGCCGCGCGTCGACGCCGCGACGCTGACCACGCTCACCGCCGCCTGCCGGGACCACGAACAGCTCCGATTCGGCTACCGGGCGCACGACGGCTCCGAGAGCGTCCGGAAGGTCGAGCCGTATCGCCTGGTCAACTGGGGACGCCGCTGGTATCTCGTCGCCTGGGACCTCGATCGGGGTGACTGGCGTACCTACCGCGTCGACAGGCTGACCCCGCGTGTCCCGATCGGACCCCGGTTCACCCCGCGTGACCTGCCCGAGGACGTCACCGACCGGGTCCGGCGCGGGGTTTCCTCCGCCGCTTGGCGCCACCGGGCCGACGTCATCGTGCACGCGCCCGCGGCGGAGGTGACCGCGCGGATCAACCCGGCGGTGGGCACCGTGGAGGCGATCGACGCGACCACCTGCCTGCTGCGCACCGGTGCCGACAGCATCGAGACGATGGCCGTCTACTTGGGACTCCTCGGCTGCCCTTTCGAGGTGACCGAACCCCCGCAATTGGTCGACTACCTGCGCACGCTGGCCGACCGGTACCGCGACGCCACCGACCACCCCGGCCGCGGTTATTGAGGGGGTAAGGCGAACGTGTCTTGTCTCAGGCGAGGCGGTGCCCGGGGCGGCGCTCTCGCGTGCTCGAACCCGGATCTCGCGTGCCTGAACCCGGATCTCGCGTGCTTGGACGCCGTACATCCGAGTGCGGTGGCCAGGCACGCGAGTCACGTCTGCGAGCACGCGTGATCCGGGTTCAGGCACACGAGTCACGCCTTCGCGCCCACTGACCGCCCCGGGTGAACGGGGCGGCGCCGACCACCCCGGCCGCGTTTAGTCCTCTGGACGCGATCCGGGGTCAGCGCGCGAAAGTGGTCAGGAACCGGTCCCGGAAGGTGTCCATCTTCCAGACGGTCGCGTTCCGGTCCGGGTTCAGGCCGTCCTGCCAGTTCCAGCCGGCGATCTTGTCGAGTACGGCCTTGTCCTTCGTGACGACGCTGATCGGGACGTCGTGGTCGGCGCCCTCGCCGGCGACGATCGGGTTCGGCTGGTGGTCGCCGAGGAACACCAGCACCAGGTCGTCGTCTCCATACGTCTCCACGTACGAGATCAGCGAGTTCAGTGAGTACGCGATCGAATCGCCGTACGCGCCGCGCACCTTGGCGGGGTCGGTGAAGACCTCGTCGGGCGTCTTCCCCTGCGAAGGCATGGGGTTGTAGATCGAGCCGTCACCGACGGCGTTCCACTCGACCGCGCGGGGGAGCGGCGTCCACGGCCAGTGACTGGTGACGAGGTCGATTTCGGCCATCAGCGGCGGGTGGCCGGCCTTGGCGCGTTCGGCGCGCTGGAAAGCCGAAAGCGTGAACTGGTCGGGCATCGTGGCGTAGGAGAACGGCGGCCCGTGGTAGCCGATGCTGCGCGAGTCGTAGTAGCGGTCGTAGCCGTAGACCTTCCCCTCCGGCCAGTCCTCGGTATGCGCGGGCACGACGCCGACGGTCTCCCAGCCCGCGCGTTTGAACGCGCCGCCGAGGGTGAACCGGTCGGTCTTCACGAAGTCGTCGTAGCGACGCTGACTGTCGACCCACACGCCGGACTGGAACGTCGAGTGCGCGAGCCAGCTGCCCGCGCTCGTCGTCGGTGACGTCAGGAAGGCGCTGCGCGAGCCGTATCCGGCGTTCTTCAGCCGCGCCGTCCCGGCGTCCAGGACGGCGTCGACCTTGGGCGCGATGTCGGAATCCTGGACGGCCACCCGTCCGTAGCTCTCGATGAAGGTGAACAGGACGTCCTTGCCGCGCAGCGCGTTCAGCAGGCCGGCAGGCGGGGTGTCGCGGAAGGCGTCGACGGCGACTTCGTCGGCGAAGGCCTTCCGGTCGCGCAGGTCGGCTCGCACCTGACGGAGGTCTTCGTAGGCGAAGGCGACGGCACTGCGCGACGCGAGTGGCTGCCCGGGCGCGAGCTGGACGCCGAACACCGCGCAGACGATCCAGATGACACCGAGCACCGCGACCACCCGGGTCGAACCGGTCCGGTGCCCGGCCACCACCCGGCTCAGCCGCAGCACCGAAAGCGCCATCAGCACGACGACGACCACGGCCAGCAGCGCCAGCCCGACGACCGACGCGATCGCCGCGCCCTGTCCGATCGACGTCCCGAGCAGATCGACGCCGTTGCCGACCACACCCCAGTCGAACACCGGGTTGAACCGCCGGTTCAGCGCGATCCCGAAGCCGATGTCGATGGCCTTGACGACGGTCAGCACACCGAGGACCGCGCCCGCGCCCAGTGCCACGATCCGGCGGGCGCCGTCACGCAGCATGAGCACCACGGCCACGCCGAGCAACGCCTCCACCGGCAGCCGCACGAAGGCTTCGGGCGTGAGCCTGTCGAGACCATTGGGGGCGAGCATCGCGAACAGCACGAGCACGGCGGAGAGCGTGGTCACGGCACTGGTCGCGATCTCGCGGACGGCCGTCCGGTCTCCGGGCAGGCCGACCAGGGCGGGGCGCGTGAAATCGGACAACTCGGGTTCCCTCCGTGCGGCGGCCTCATCCGGTTACACGGATGCCGGGCTTCAGCGGTTCAACGGTCGGTAGGCTGCGCCGGTGAGTGACGAGATCTGGGCCGCCCTCGGCGCGACCTCCCTCGACGAGGTGCGACGACGCGCCGCGGTGATCGACGCGGTCACCGAGATCACGCCGGTCGTGGTGGACGGTGCGGAGCGATTCGCCTGGAACGACGGCGGCGGACAATCGGCCGTCTGGTACTTCACCCCGGACGAGCACGCGCTGTTGCTGACCTTCGACCACGAGTCGGACTTGAACCTGTTCGCCGAGGGAAGCTACGCGGAGCAGGAGGCGCTCTACGGCGGCGTCCCCGCACAGCTGGTCGGTCTGGTCCGTGACCGGCCCGAGAACTACGAGTCGCTGAACCTCGTCGACGCGGAGACGGGGGCGACGATCCTCTACGCCGGTGGCGTGTTCTGGTTCGACGGTGAGCGGTGGCATCAGGCCGAAGGCTTCCTCGACCACTGTCGCCGGGAAGGCCTTGACCCGCTGAGCGAGTCGGGATTCACCTACTGCCTCGGCGACTACCGGTTCGGCGAGGAGTTCACCCCCGAGGCGATCGTCGAAGACCGGGCTTCCGACGGAGCGTACGAAGACGACACCGAACGGCAGAACGCGCTGACCGAGATCCGGGAGATCTTCGCTCGGATCGGCTGACGCTCCGCTCAGCGCACGATCTTCGTCCGGCTGTGGCACCGTGACAGGAATGAGTCTGCGCCTGGGTCCGTTGCTGCGTCATGTCGACTCGACCTCGGCCACGGTGTGGGTCGAAACCGGTACGGCGAGTGAGGTCGAGGTCCTCGGAACGACGGCGAGGACGTTCGAGATCCGCGGCCACCACTACGCCCTGCTGGTGCTGACCGGCCTGGAGCCCGGGACCAGCACGCCGTACGAGGTGCGTGTGGACGGTGAGAAGGTGTGGCCAGAGGCGGATTCCGCGTTCCCGCCCAGCCGCATCCGGACCCTGCCCGAGGAAGAGTCCCGGTTCCGGCTGGTGTTCGGCTCCTGTCGCAAACCACACGAACACGACTCCTTCGGCCCGGACGCGCTGGCCGCCTACGCCCGCCGGATGGCGGAGGGCGACGACGCCGAATGGCCACAGGCGCTGCTGATGCTGGGCGACCAGGTGTACGCCGACGAGACCACGGACGAGACGAAGGAATGGCTCTCGCGGCGTCGCGACACTTCGAAGCCGCCCGGCACCGAGGTGACCGATTTCGAGGAGTACACCCACCTCTACCTCGAAGCCTGGGGCGAACCGTCCATCCGCTGGCTGCTCTCCACCGTGCCGACGTCGATGATCTTCGACGACCACGACGTCCGCGACGACTGGAACACCTCGCACACCTGGCGGCAGCAGATGCGCGAACAGCCGTGGTGGCAGGAGCGGCTGCGCGGCGCGATCATGTCGTACTGGGCGTATCAGCACCTGGGGAACCTCGGCCCGGCCGAACTCGCCGAGGACGAGACCTATCAGAAGGCGATCGCCTCCGGCGGTGACAACGCCGACCTGCTCGTCGCGTACGCCGACGAGGCCGACAACGAACGCGACGGCACCAAGGGCGCCCGGTGGAGTTACCGCCGCGACTTCGGCAAGGTGCGGCTGCTGGTGATCGACAGCCGCGCCGGCCGGATCCTCGCCGGTGGTACCCGGTCCATGGTCGACGACGACGAGTTCGAGTGGATCGAGGACAACGCCGCGAGCCCCTGCGATCACCTGCTCATCGGTTCGTCGCTGCCGTGGCTGCTGCCGCCGGTGATCTCCCATCTGCAGTCGCTCAACGAGCGTGCCTGCGAACGGCCCGGGTGGCGGGGCCGCCTCGCGGAGAAGATCCGGCAGGCGGCCGACCTCGAACACTGGGCGGCGTTCCGCGACTCGTTCGTCCGGCTCGCCGCGATGATCGCCCGCGAGGGGCGGCGCGAAGACCCGCCCGCCAGCATCGCCGTGCTCTCCGGCGACGTCCACCACGCCTACATCGCCGAGGCGCGTTACCCGGAGCCGGTGACGTCGGCGGTCTACCAGCTCACCTGCTCGCCGGTCCACAACGCGATGCCTCGGCCGCTTCGGCTCGCCTTCGCCGCGACCTGGTCGGCCCGGGTGGCCTCGCTCGCGCGCCGCTGGGCACGCCGGGGCGGCGTCGAACCGGCCCCGCTCGACTGGACCAAGACGTCGGGGCCGCATTTCGGCAACGTGATCGCCACCGTCGAGACCACCGGCCGGTCCGCCGTCACCACCATCGAACAGGCCATCGGCGACGGCCTCACCGAGGTGGCCCGGCAGAGGCTGGCCTGACCCGGATCCGCGCTCGGTAATATCGCCGCGTGAGCACCTCTGCCGAAACACTCGAGTTCCAGTCGGAGGCACGTCAGCTGCTTCAGCTGATGATCCACTCGATCTATTCGAACAAGGACACCTTCCTGCGGGAACTGGTGTCCAACGCCTCCGACGCACTGGACAAACTGCGCCTCGAAGCGTTCCGTGACAAGGATCTTCAGGCGGACACCGACGATCTCCACATCGAGATCGGGACAGACCCCGAAAACCGCACGCTCACCGTGCGGGACAACGGGATCGGGATGAGCCGGGACGACGTCGTCGCGCTGATCGGCACGATCGCGAAATCCGGTACCGCGGAATTCCTGAAGAAGCTCAAGGAGTCCAAGGACTCCGCGGCGTCGCAGGACCTGATCGGCCAATTCGGCATCGGGTTCTACGCCAGCTTCATGGTGGCGGACAAGGTCACGCTGCTGACCCGCCGCGCCGGTTCGGACGAGGGTGTCCGCTGGGAGTCCGAGGGCGAAGGCACGTACACCATCGAGACGGTCCCCGACCTGCCCCAGGGCACGTCGGTCACCCTGCACCTCAAGCCCGAGGACACCGAAGACCAGCTCTTCGACTACACCTCGGCCACCAAGATCAAGCAGATCGTCAAGAAGTACTCGGACTTCATCACCTGGCCGATCCGGATGACCGAAGGCGAAGAGGTCGCCACGGTCAACTCGATGAAGGCGCTGTGGGCCCGCTCCTCCAGCGACGTCACCGAAGACGAGTACAACGAGTTCTACAAGCACGTCGCGCACGACTGGAACGACCCGCTGGAGACGATCCGGCTCCAGGCCGAGGGCACCTTCGAGTACCAGGCGCTGCTGTTCCTGCCGGGACACGCGCCGCTCGACCTGTTCATGCGGGAGCGCAAACGCGGCGTCCAGCTGTACGTGAAGCGCGTCTTCATCATGGACGACTGCGAAGCGCTGATGCCGGAGTACCTGCGCTTCGTGAAGGGCGTCGTCGACGCGCAGGACCTCTCGCTCAACGTCTCGCGCGAGATCCTGCAGCAGGACCGCCAGATCCAGCTGATCCGCCGTCGTCTGGTCAAGAAGATCCTCTCGACGGTCAAGACGCTGATGTCGCAGAACGCCGACAAGTACGAGACGTTCTGGAAGGAGTTCGGCCGCGCGGTCAAGGAAGGCCTGCTGGACGACTTCGAGAACCGCACCGCGATCCTCGACATCTGCTCCTTCGCGTCGACCAACGACCCGGAGAAGCAGACGACGCTGCGCGAGTACGTCGAGCGGATGAAGGACGGCCAGGAGCACATCTACTACCTGACCGGTGAGTCGCGACAGAGCATCGAGAACTCCCCGCATCTGGAAGCCTTCCAGGCCAAGGGATACGAGGTTCTCGTGCTCACCGACCCGATCGACGAGATGTGGGTCGACGCCGTCTCCGGGTACGAGGAGAAGCAGTTCCAGTCG
Organism: Amycolatopsis pittospori; assembly: GCF_013870525.1. Classification (GTDB taxonomy): domain Bacteria; phylum Actinomycetota; class Actinomycetes; order Mycobacteriales; family Pseudonocardiaceae; genus Amycolatopsis; species Amycolatopsis pittospori. The sequence continues at coordinate 49,944 of NZ_JACBXD010000031.1, read as the reverse complement.
GTCGCCAAGGGCGAGGTCGAACTCGACTCCGACACCACCGACGAGCAGAAAGAGGAGTTCTCCGGACTCCTCACCTACCTGACGACGTCGCTCGCGGAGCAGGTCAAGGAGGTCCGGCTCTCGTCGAGGCTGACGACGTCGCCCGCCTGCATCGTCGGCGACACGAACGACGTCACCCCGACGCTGGAGAAGATGTACCGCGCGATGGGCCAGGAAATGCCGCAGATCAAGCGGATCCTGGAACTGAACCCGGGCCATCCGCTGGTGTCCGGTCTGCGGTCCTCGTTCGCCGAGAACGGCGAATCCGAAGGCCTCGCCGAGACCGCCGAACTGCTCTACGGCATGGCTCTCTTGGCCGAGGGCGGCGAACTGGGCGACCCCGCCCGCTTCACCAAACTCCTCGCGAGCCGACTCGAAAAGACGCTGTAAGCGGCGATCACGCGTGATGGGACGGACGGCAGCGCGCCGTCCGTCCCATCACGCTTGCCGTCCGCCTGATCACGCGCGCCGTCCGTCTGATCACGCTTGCCGTCCGTCTAGGGCCGGGTCCGCCAGAGCACCAGGACGAAGTACGGCGTCCCGACCATCGCGATGACCAGACCCGCCGGGATCTGGGCGGGCGCGATGACCGTCCGCCCGAGGGTGTCGGCGAGGCTCACCAGGAGCGCGCCGAGTGCCGCCGCCACCGGGATGACCCGGCCGTGCCGTCCACCGACCAGCGACCGCGCCAGATGCGGCGCGACCAGCCCGACGAAGACGACCACGCCGATCGCGGACACCGCGGTGGCCGCGAGGATCCCGGAAGCCGCCAGGACCACCAGCCGCGACCGTTCGATGCGCATCCCGAGCACTCGCGGCGTGTCCTCGTCGAGGGCGTGCAGGTCGAGTTCGCGGTGCTTCAGCCACAACAACGGCGTCAGCGCGATCAGCGAGAGCGCCACGGGCGCGACCTGCTCCAGCGTGCGGCCGTAGGTCGACCCCGAAAGCCACGTCAGCGCCTTCGCCGAGTTCCACGGGTCGGAGACGACGATCAGCAGCGTGATCAGCGCCATCCCGGCCGACCAGACCGCGATACCGATGATCACCAGGCGGTCCGAATCCAGTCCGGATCGCCACGCCAGCCCGTAGACCAGCAAGAACACCACGGTGGCGCCGAGACCGGCGGCGCCCGCGATGGACCAGGCGCCGACCGCGGGGACGATGGTGATCAGCGTGATCGCGCCGAGTCCGGCACCCGCGGTGATACCGAGCAGACCCGGTTCGGCGAGCGGGTTACGGCTGACCGACTGGATCCCGCAACCGGACACCGCGAGCGCGGCACCGGCGAGCAGTGCGGCGAGCACCCGCGGAAGCCGTTGGTCCAGTACGAAGGTGAGCGCGGTCCCGGTGTTGCCGGTGACCCAGTTCATCAGGTCGCCGAGCAGCACCATCCGGTCGCCGAGCATCATGCCCACCACGGGGATCACGGCGAGCAGCGCCACCAGCACGGCCGAGATCAGCACGAGCCGCCGGTTCGATCCGGCGAGCCCGACCCGTCCGGCCGGGGCCGGACGGCGCGAGCCACTGCCGCGTCCGCGCCGCGCCAGCCACACCATCACGACGGCGCCGATGATCGTGGTGACCACCCCGGTCGGCACCCGCACGGCGGCGGCCGAACCCATGATCGCCCGCAGGACGACGTCGGCGCCGAGCACGGTCACCACGCCGACCAGCCCGGACACCGGCAGCAGCACGCGGTGCTTGGCGATCGGCAGCAGCAGCTTCGTGATCACTGGCGCGCTCAGCCCGACGAAACCGACCGGGCCGGCGACGGTCACCGCCGCCGCGGTCAGCGCGACGGTCAGCAGGATCGCGCCGATCCGCGTCTCCCGGACCCGCAGGCCGAGCACCGTCGCGTTGTCGTCGCCGAGCGCGAGGACGTCGAGTTTGCGCCCCATCGCGACGAGCACCGCGACGGCGACCACCACGATCGGCGTCATCTGCCCGGTCGCGCGCAGGTCGGACACGGTCAGGGAACCGCTGCCCCAGGCGAACAGCCCCGACGTCTCCTCCTCGAACATGAGCAGCATCAGGACGGTCACCGACTGGAGTGCGAGCAGCACCGCGGAGCCGACGAGCACCAGCCGCGGACTCGCCGATCCGCCGCCCGCCAGGCCCAGCACGATCACGGCCGCGACGAGCCCGCCCACGAACGCCGCCCCGCCCACCGGCACGAGCGGCAGCGAGAGGCCGAACGCGGAGATCGCCACGACGGCGAAATGCGCGCCGGCGTTGACCGCGAGCGTGTCCGGCGAGGCGAGCGGATTCCGTGCCACGGACTGCATTCCCGCGCCCGCGACGCCGAGCGCGACGCCCAGCAGCAACGCGGCGAGCAGCCGGGGGACACGCGAACCCTCCAGCACCGCGAGGGTTTGCGCGTCCCCTTGGCCGAAGAGCGCCTTGACCACGTCCAGCGGACCGGACGTCGAGGTGCCCTGCGTCAGGTGGATACCGGCGAGGACGACGATCAGCACGACCAGCCCGACCGACACCACCGCCGAGCGGATGGCTTGTGGTGCACGAGGCGTATCGATGAGCCCTCGGCGGGAAGAAGTACCTCGGACCGGCTTGATCATCAGGCGGTGATGGCCTTCACGATCTGATCGGCGGTGGCGATGATCGACTTCGGCCCGCCGAAGGTCCACGTGCCGGACTCCAGCTTGTGGATCTTCTTCGACACCACGAACGGCAGCCGCTGGTACACCGCGTTCTGCGCGAGCCCGGTGGTGAAGACGTCCTCTTCGGACGCGCTGTAGAACAGCACGGTCTTCGGGTCGGTGATCGCGGTCAGGCCTTCGACGTCGGTCTGGCCGAGACCCCACTGCGGGTCGACCTGGCCGGTCCAGACGTTCTTCAGGCCGACGGCCTCGGCGGTGTCGGAGACCAGCGAACCCTTGCCGAACGGGCGAACGCTGACGGTGCTGCCTTCGAGGTAGGCGTCGGCCATCAGGAACGGCGTGCCCGCGACGCCCTTGGCCTCGACGGCCTTCTTGCCTTCGGCGAGCTTGGCGTCCATTTCGGACAGTTGCTTCTCCGCCTCGGCCTCCTTGCCGACGGTCTTCGCGATCAGCTTGAAGTCCTCGCGCAGGCGGTCGAAGTTACGGCTCGCGTCGCTGGTCTTGGTGACCACGACCGGGACGTACTTCTCGATCTGCGGCACCAGGGGCGAGTCGCGCTCCTCGGCGATGATGACGACGTCGGGGTTCAGTCCGACGATCGCGTCGACGCTGGGCTCGTTGCGCTTGCCGACGTCCTTGACCTCGGCGGTCAGCGGGGCGGCCTTGTCCCAGACGTTGTAGCCGGCGACGTCCGCGGCGCCGACCGGCATGACGCCGAGCGAAGCGACCATCTCGGCCTCGCCCCATTCGAGCGCGACGACACGCTTCGCGGGGGCCTTGAGGTTGACGGCCTTGCCGCGCGCGTCGGTCACGGTGACCGGTCCGCCGGCGGGGGCGGCCTCGCTCGGCGCGGCCGCGGGGGACTCGGTGGTGCCGCAGGCGGACAGCAGCAGCGCCGCCGTCGCGAGGAGGGCGACAGGGGTCAGCAAACGCATGGTTCTTCCTGGATTTCTCAGGCGGGCCGGGGCGAATGCCGCCCGAGTGGCCTGCAGTGGATCGCGCCCGTGACCGGGTCGTTCGCGACGTGGACGGTGACGCCGTAGGCCTGGGAGAGGTGCTCGGTGGTGAGGACCTGCCCGATGTCACCCGTGGCCACGATGGTTCCCTCGCTCAGCAGCACGACCTCGTCGGCGATGATCGCCGCGTGGTCGAGGTCGTGCAGCACCACGCCGACCGCGACGCCTTCGTTGGCGAGATCGCGGACGACGTCGAGGATCTCGACCTGGTAGCGCAGGTCGAGGTGGTTGGTGGGCTCGTCCAGCAGCAGTACCGAAGTCTGCTGCGCGAGGCAGGAAGCGAGCCAGACGCGCTGGAGTTCACCGCCGGACAGTTCGTCGACGCCGCGTTCGGCCATCGGCGTCACGCCGGTGAGTTCCATCGCGCGGCGGATCGCGGCGGCGCCGTCGGTGTCGACCCCGCGCCAGCCGGAGCGGTACGGGTAGCGGCCGTAGGAGACCACGTCACGGACGGAGACTCCGCTGGGTGTCGGCCGGTGCTGGGTCAGCAACGTGACCTTGCGGGCGAACTCCTTGCCCGACAACGCATTCCCGCCCCAGACGGTGCGGTCGCCGAGCGCGACGGTGCCCTCACGAGGCTTGTGCAGACGCGCCAGCGAACGCAGCAGCGTCGACTTCCCGGAGCCGTTCGGCCCGACGAGCGCGGTCACGGTACCCGCGCGCAGTGACAGGGACACGCCGTCCACCACGGCCCGCTCTTGGTGCGCGAGCACCAGGTCATGGCCGGTGAGCAGCGCGTCTTCCGTAGACATGAGGGGAGCCTAACCTAAGGAAGCGGTCAGGCCGATGTCGCGAGTGACACAAAGCGTGGGGTGATGGTCCGGTTACCGGTGCGAGCGCGGTGCTCGGCGCCGTCATCGCCAGGGTGCTCCCCGGCCGCTGGAGCCGATCTTCGCGACGACGGCCCACGGTTTCCCTGAATCCGCGGGCGGGCGAGTCCGGGATCCGGTATCAAGGTGCCGGTCGCGTGAGGACGCGACAGAAACTGGGGATGTAATAAATGAAGAGATTCCGTTACGCGCTGGTCGTTCCGGCCATCGCGGGCCTCATGCTGAGCGGGCTCACACCCGCTGTCGCGACAATCGATCCGGTCGACGAATCCCTGCCGATCAACTCGACGGGAATTCCCGCGAAGTACGCCGAACAGCCGATCAACTGGCATCCATGCGCGGACAACGAGCTGCCGTCCAAACCGCCCGCCGGTGCGGAGAACATCCAGTGCGCGACCTACCTGACGCCGCGCGACTGGAAGAACCTCGCCGACACCCGCGATCTCACCATCGCGATCAGCAGGCTGCCCGCCACCGGTACGGCGACACAAGCGCTGTTCATCAACCCGGGTGGCCCTGGTGCGGCCGGGCGGATCTGGCCGGTGAAACTGCGCAACCAGCCGCGGGTGCTGGCGAATCAGGAAGTGATCGGCTTCGATCCGCGCGGCACCGGGATGAGCACGACGATCACCTGCGGTGGCGCTCTGGACAACCCCGAGTACCTCGACCCGCGTGACCGGGATCCGGCGAACCTGGGCCGCATTCTCGATGTCACGAAGGAGGCTGTCGGGCTGTGCAAGGAGCGGTCCGGCGACCTGGGGCCGTTGATCACCACCGACCAGACGATCCACGACATCGACCTGCTGCGGGTCCTGCTGAATCGGCCGAAGATCAACTGGGTCGGCTACTCGGCGGGCACCTGGATGGGCGCGTACTACGCCCAGCGCTTTCCGGAGCGGGCCGGGCGGTTCCTGCTCGATTCGCCGGTCGAGTTCACCACCACCTGGCAGAAGGCGTTCGACTGGCAGCCGATGAGCTTCGAGCGGCGCTGGCGTCAGGATTTCCTGCCGTGGATGGCGAAGTACGACAAGCTGTATCACTTCGGCACCACCGCCGGCGCGGTCCGGGAGACATTCGAACAGGTCCGTGCGAAGCTGCGAGCGCGTCCGGTCGACTACGGCGGCATGAAGGTCGGGCCGAACATCCTCGACTCGTTCGCCGCCGAAGGCATCTACGGCAAGAGCCAGTTCCACGGAACGGCGACCATGCTGGTCGACATCCGCACCCTGACCGAGCAGACCGCGTCCGCCGCCGAACGAGCCGCGGCGGCGAACCGGATCAAGTCGGCACGCCAGAACCAGGACGTGCTGATCCCGAGGCTCGGCGCGGCCGCCGCCGACTCGTATCCCACCGCGTTCTGGACGGTCCGGTGCAACGAGGGCCCGTGGACCGGTGACCGCGACAGTGTCGTCGTGCAGTCACAGCAGTACCTCGACCGGCAGCAGACGTTGGTCGGTGGCAAGTGGATGGTCCAGCCGTGCATCTACTGGAACAAGCCGCGGCCGCCGCTGCCGGTCATCGACGGCAAGGGTGTGCCACCGGTGCTGATGCTGCACTCGGAACACGACCCGGCCACCGCGATCGAAGGAGGCAGGCGCGCGCACGCGGCCTTCGCGGGTTCCCGGATGGTCACCGTCACCGGTGAAGGCGACCATGGCCTGTACGCCGCCAGCGGTGCCAACAACAACAAGACGCTGGACAGTGTCGTCGAGGACTTCCTGGCCGACGGTGTGCTGCCGCCCGCGGACATGACCGTTCCGGGGATGCCGCTTCCGGTGCCTCCCGGCGCCTGATCGTTCTGTGGCACGTGAGGGCCACCCTCAGGACAGTGGTAAGTCCTGAGGGTGGCCCGCCCGCGCGGCCTCCCGGCGGCGTTTGGCCAGCCGCTTGCCGACGATCCCGTGCCGCGGCCCGAACAGGTAGACGACGGTGAACCCGGCGCCCTGCACCAGCACGATCATCCCGCCGGACGCGGTGTCGAGGTGGTAGCTCAGGTACAGCCCGGCGACGGCGGCGAGCACCGAGAACGCCGGCGCGATCACGAGCATGCGGCCGAACCGGTCGGTCAGCAGATACGCCGTCGCGCCCGGGATGATCAGCATCGCCACCACCAGGATCACGCCGACCACCTGCAGTGCCACCACCGCGGTCAACGCGAGCAGCCCGAGCAGCGCCGCGCCGAGCAGCCGCGGGTTCAGCCCGATGGCGTGCGCGTGCGTGGGATCGAAGGCGTACAAGGTGAAATCGCGGCGTTTGAGCACCAGCAGCGTGAGCGTGATCGCGCCGAGGACGCCGATCTGGATCAGATCCGAGGTGTCGACGCCGAGCAGGTTGCCGAAGATGATGTGGTTCAGGTCGGTCTGGCTCGGCGTCACCGAAATCAGCACGAGGCCCAGCGCGAACAGCGTGGTGAACACGATGCCGATCGCGGCGTCCTCCTTGACCCGGCTGGTGTCGCGGACGACGCCGATCAAGGCCACGGCGAGGAAACCGAAGACGACGGCACCGAGCGCGAACGGCGCGCCGAGGACGTACGCGAGCACGACGCCGGGCAGCACCGCGTGGGAGACCGCGTCGCCCATCAGCGACCAGCCGATCAGCACCAGCCAGCAGGAGAGCACCGCGCAGACCATCGACGCGACGACCGTGGACGCGAGCGCCCGCACCATGAAGTCGTACGAGAGTGGTTCGAGGAAGAGGTCGTAGAGGTTCACGCGGGTTCTTCTTCCCGTTGCAGGACATCGAGTCCGAAGGCCAGCGCGAGGTTCTCGGGCCGGAGCACCTCGCCGGGGGAACCGTGCGCGAGCACCTTGCGCATCAGCAGGATCGCCTCGTCCGCGAGCCCTGGCAGCGCGTGCAGATCGTGTGTGGAGATCAGCACGGCGGCGCCGTCGGCGGCGAGTTCCTTGAGCAGCCGGGTGATCGTGGCTTCGGAGCGCTTGTCGACGCCGGCGAACGGCTCGTCCAGCAGGAGTACGCGTGCGCCCTGGGCGATGCCGCGGGCGACGAACGCGCGTTTGCGCTGCCCGCCGGACAGCTGCCCGATCTGGCGTCCGGCGAGTTCGGTCAGTTCCACGCGTTCCAGCGCCTGCTCGACGGCATCGTGATCGGCGCGACGCGGCCGCCGGGTGAAGCCGAGATGCCCGTAGCGGCCGGTCATCACGACGTCGCGCACGGACAGCGGGAACGACCAGTCGACGTCCTCACTCTGTGGCACGTAACCGATCACGCCGGTCTTGCGGGCGCGGGCGGGAGTCCCGCCGTCGACCGACACCGTGCCGGTGTCCGGCCGGACCATGCCCATGATCGTCTTGAACAGCGTCGACTTGCCGGAGCCGTTCATCCCGACCAGGCCGCAGACGTGACCGTGTTCGAGGGTGACGTCGACACCGTCGAGGGCGAGGACCTCGCCGTAGTGGACGGTGACGCCTTCGACGCGGATCGCGGCGGTCACGGCTTCGCTCCGGTCAGCGCGGCCACGATCGTCTTCGAGTCGTGGCGGATGAGGTCGAGGTAGGTCGGTACCGGGCCTTCGGGGCCGGACAGGGAGTCGACGTAGAGGACGCCGCCGAACGCGGCGCCGGTCGCGGAGACGACCTGGCGCATCGGGGCGTCGGAGACGGTCGACTCGCAGAACACCGCGGGGACCTTGTTCTGCTTGACGAATTCGATGGCGCGGGTGATCTGCTGCGGCGTGGCCTGCTGTTCGGCGTTGACCGCCCAGATGTACTTCTCGGTCAGCCCGGTGTCGCGCGCCAGGTACGAGAAGGCGCCCTCGCAGGTGACGAGCGCGCGCTCGTTCTGCGGCAGGCCGCTCAGCGCGCCGGTCATCTCGTCCTGCACCGCCTGCAGTTTCGCCTTGTAGGCGTCGCCGTTGGCCTTGAACGCGGCCGCGTCGCCGGAGCGGAGTTCGCTGAACGCCTTGACCATGTTGTCGACGTAGATCCCGACGTTCTTCGGTGACATCCACGCGTGCGGATTCGGCTTGCCCTGATAGGCGTCTTCGCCGATGGCGATGGGCTGGACCCCGTCGCTGACGACCTTGTGCGGCGCGTCGCTCTCGGAGACGAAGCGTGCGAACCAGGCCTCCAGGTTCAGTCCGTTGTCGAGGATCAAGTCGGCCTTCGCGGCCTTCTTGATGTCGTCGGGAGTGGGATCGTAGCCGTGGATCTCGGCGCCGGGTTTGGTGATCGACTCGACCCGGAGCTTGTCGCCCGCGACGTTCGTGGCGATGTCCGCGAGGACGGTGAACGTGGTCAGCACGACGGGCCTGCTGTCGCTTTGACCGGCGCTCGGGCCGCCGCACGCGGACAGCACGAGTGCCGACGCCGCGAGCGCGCACACGGTCTTGCGGAGATTCGCCATCCCGTGAGTCTAGAGTTCGGTATGCCGAACTTCCAACTCTCGTGTGCCTTAAATCTCCGTGGGGGTCCGGTTCTTCTCCTTCACCGTTTCCAGCAGGAGCTGGGAGACGTCGCGCACGGTGACATTCTCGCCACGCTGCTCACTCTGCCGCTGGACGAGGCCGTCGTTCAGCATCACGCGGCAGAACGGGCAGCCGGTGACGATGGTCTCGGCGTCCGTCCCGAGTGCTTCGTCGACGCGTTCGAGGTTGATGCGCTTGCCGATCTGCTCCTCCATCCACATCCGCGCGCCGCCGGCGCCGCAGCACAGCGAGCGGTCGGCGTGGCGGGGCATCTCGCTCAGCGTGGCGCCGGTCGCGCCGACGAGTTCGCGCGGCGGTTCGTAGACCTTGTTGTGGCGGCCGAGGTAGCAGGGATCGTGGTAGGTCACCGGTCCGGCGTCGACCGGTTTGACCGGCGTCAGCTTCTTCGCGCGGACCAGACGGTTCAGCAGTTGCGTGTGGTGCAGGACCTCGTAGTCGCCGTCCAATTGCGGGTACTCGCGGCCGAGGGTGTTCAGGCAGTGCGGGCAGGTGGTGACGATCTTGCGCGTCCCCGGCTCGCGGCCCTCGAAGACGGCGTTCAGCGTCTCGACGGTCTGCTGCGCGAGCATCTGGAAGAGGAATTCGTTGCCGGACCGCCGGGCCGGGTCGCCGGTGCAGGATTCGTCGGTGCCGAGGATCGTGTACTTGACCCCGGCCAGATGCAGTAGTTCCGCGGTGGCGCGGACGGTCTTGCGGGCGTTGTCGTCGAACGCGCCCGCGCAACCGACCCAGTAGACGTACTCGACGTCGTCGGCGAGCTCACCGTCGAAGATCGGGACCTCGAAGTCGAGGTCCTTCGTCCAGGCGAGACGGTCGGAGTTGTTCTGGCCCCAGGGGTTTCCCTTGGTTTCGAGGTTCTTGAACAGAACGCCGAGCTCGCTCGGGAACGCCGACTCGATCATCACCTGGTAACGGCGCATGTCGACGATGTGGTCGACGTGCTCGATGTCCACCGGGCACTGCTCGACGCAGGCACCGCAGGAGGTGCAGGACCAGAGGACCTCCGGGTCGATGATGCCGAAATCCTCCTTCTTGCCGACGAGCGGACGCTCCTCGGGCGCCTCCTTGCCGTCCAGGATGTAGGGCGCGCTGTCGAAGAGGTGGTCGCGCAGATCCATGATCAACAGCTTGGGGGACAACGGTTTCCCGGTGTTCCACGCCGGGCATTGCGACTGGCAGCGGCCGCATTCGGTGCAGGTGGCGAAGTCGAGCATGCCCTTCCAGGTGAAATCCTCGATCTTGCCGCGGCCGAAGATGTCGTCCTCGCCCGGATCCTCGAAGTCGATCGGCTTACCGGCCGACTCCATCGGCAGCAGCGGGCCGAGTGCGTCCGGGAGCCGCTTGGCGGTGACGTTGACCGGAGCCAGGAAGATGTGCAGGTGCTTGGAGTAGAGCACGATCGACAGGAACGCCAGCATCACGCCGATGTGCAGCAGCAGCCCGACGGTCTCCAAGGGCTCGGTGACCGAGGGGCCCAGCGGTTCCAGGAGTTCCCCCACTCCGAGGGAAACCCAAGCGCCCGACTCGTACGGGAAGACGCCGACCGCCGCCGAGGCGCCGCGGAAGAGGAACATCGTCCAGATCACGTTGAAGATCATGAACAGGATCAGCCAGGCGCCGCCGGTGTGCGAACCGTAGAAGCGGGAGGCGCGGTCTTTGCGTTCGGGTGCCTGGCGGATCCGGATGATCGCGAAGACCACGAGCGAGGCGACCACCGCGACGGCGATGAAGTCCTGCAGGAAACCCAGAACCGCCCAATGCCCGATGAGCGGGATGTGGAAGTCGTGGTCGAACAGGGCGCCGTACGCCTCGACGTACACGGAGCCGAGGATCACGAAACCCCAGAACGTGAACAGATGCGCGAGCCCGGGGACGGACCATTTCAGCAGTTTCCGTTGTCCGAACACCTCGGCCAGATGCGTTTTCGCGCGGGTGGCCATGACGTCGGAGCGTTTCTCGTCCGGCTGGCCGGACCGGATCAGTTTGTAGAGCCAGGCGGCGCGGCGGGCGGCGAAAGCGAGTCCGACGACCGTGATGAGCAGACCGAGGATGAGGCGAACGAGCACGAGTCCTCCGGGGGAGAATCGGCTCAGTGAGAGCCGGTGTAGTACCGGCACGCCTTGCAGGCGTACCGCATTTTGGCCACACGCCACCGTTTTCGGTAGGCCTCGAGATGTCCCGGCCGTGGCGGATGCACGCCGAGTCTTTGGTGGCACCTTCCTTCGTGGCGCCGTCTCTGACGTCCGGCCAGGAAGAGTTCTGTCGCCAGTCCGAGATAGGCGCGCCTGAGTGCGATGCCCGCGCTCTCGTACTGGTTGTCGCGGCAGAACCGGTGGAGCAGGGCGAGGTCCGGCAGTCCGGGAGTGGTCACTCCGGGGAGGTGTTCGACGACGCCGAGTCCGGGATGTCCTTCAGGAAGGGAAAATCGCGTCGGGAGTCCACAATGGACGCAGGTGAGCGTGCAGCTCAGACATCGGGTGACGTGCCGGATCCGCCGTTCGCGCTGATCCTCGTCGATCGTCTCGCGAACGTGCCACCCCAATGGAGCCTCCCAAGACCGTGGTGTGTCCTGTGTCACTCTCAATACTGGAGAGTAGGGGTCGCCTCGGCGGCGCGACAGGTCCAACCGGATGGCGTCGGAGCGGCCGGTCGGCGTAACGCTCCGCAGCCGGTTGCGCCGCTTGGGTGGCGGGCGGCGTTCGGGTTCTCTTGCGGGTAGGGCAAAGGTGGCGTGGTCGGCGCCGGTCGTCGTGTCCGGCTGCTCGGCAGGTGTTGCGAAAGCCACTTTCGCAACGTTGGAGGTTGCGAAAGTGGCTTTCGCAACACCCGAGGGGCGGTAGGTAAGGGGGCCCGTTCACCCGGGGTGACAGTGGGTGCGAAGGCGTGACTCGTGTGCTTGAGCCCGGATTTCGTGTGCTCGGAGACGTGACTCGCGTGCCTGGCTACCGCACTCGGATGTACGGCGCCCGAGCACGCGAGATCCGTCTTCAAGCACGCGAGTGCGCCGCCCGGGCCACCGCCTCGCCTGAGACACGACACGTTCGACTTACCCCTCAATAGACCGAAACGCCACTCACGATGCCGCGCGCTGCCGAGTCTTGCGTCCTGTTTCTCTGGCCGGTGTTGCGAAGGGCCGGGTCGCCGCTTCCCGCGCCCCCGGCGGCGGCTCTCCCGCGATCAAGACACGTTCGCCCAGTGGTCGTTAAGCCCGAAACGTCACTTATGAGCCCGCACGCTTCCGCACACCGTGACCCACTCGTAGCCGAAAACGGTCCGCCGGGTGTCACGCGCTGGTTATAGTCCTGACCCGGGGTAATGGGGGAGGGAACGACGGCGATGGGCGGGTTCGTCACCGCGGCACTGGGGTTTCCGGCCGTGCTCTTCAGCTTTCTGCTGATCGTCGTGATCGGCTATTGGCTGCTGGCACTGCTCGGCGCCGTCGACACCGATGACTTCGACGGCGGCGACGGGCTCCTGGCCGGTTTCGGTGGGGTCCCACTGTCCCTTTCGCTCTCTTTGCTGATCGCATTCACCTGGTTCGCCAGCCTGGTAGGGACGGTTCTTCTCGATGACTTGGAGCTTTCGACACCGGCGAGGATCGGGCTCGGTGCCGGCGTGCTCGCCGTCGCGCTCGTCCTCGGCACACTCGGGACGAGGGTGATGGTCGTGCCGCTACGCCGTGTTTTCGGTCCCGCGAAGGAGCCGAGCAGGACGGACTTCGTCGGTCGCGCCGCGGTCATCCGGACCTCGTCGGTGACGCATGACTTCGGCCAGGCCGAAGTCGCCGCCGCCGACGGGTCGACGGCCATTGTGGACGTTCGGCAGGCGGGCCAAGGCAACCTGACGGCGGGGAGCCGCGTAGTTCTTTACGACTACGACTCCGAGGGCGAGTTCTTCTGGGTCGAGTCGCTGGACATCTAAAGCAGAAAAGGGAAACTATGGGTGCCATCAGCGTGGGGGCCGGCGTTCTGATCGCCGTGATAGTTGTCATCCTCCTGGTCTTGCTCTTCACGATCACCAGGTTGTTCAAGAAGGTGCCTCAGGGCAAGGCGTTGATCATTTCGAAGGTCCGCCGGGTCGACGTCACCTTCACCGGGGCGATCGTGCTCCCGGTGCTGCACAAGGCCGAGATCATGGACACCTCGGTCAAGGCGATGGAGATCACCCGGACCGGCCGTGAAGGCCTGATCTGCCGGGACAACATCCGCGCCGACATCCGGATCTCGTTCTTCGTGCGGGTCAACAAGACCGTCGAGGACGTCATCAAGGTCGCGCAGGCGATCGGTACGGAACGCGCCAGCGACGAGGCGACCCTGCAGGAACTGTTCAACGCCAAGTTCTCGGAAGCGTTGAAGACCGTCGGCAAGCAGCTCGACTTCGTGGATCTCTACACCAAGCGTCACGAATTCCGTGACCAGATCATCCGCGTCATCGGCACCGACCTCAATGGATACAGCCTCGAGGACGCGGCCATCGACTACCTCGAGCAGACGCCGATGGCGCAGCTCGATTCCGCGAACATCCTCGACGCGCAGGGTATCCGCAAGATCACCGAGCTGACCGCGATCGAGCACGTGCGGACCAACGAGTTCCGCCGCGGCGAGGAGAAAGAGATCACCCGCCAGAACGTGGACGCGCGTGAGGCGATCCTCGAACTGGAGCGCCGGCAGGCCGACGCCGAGATCAAGCAACGCCGCGAGGTCGAGACCATGCGGGCACGCGAAGAGGCCGAGATCGCCAAGGTGCAGGCGGAGGAGCGGCTCAAGTCGCAGGCCGCGGGCCTGCGCACGGACGAGCAGCTGGGCATCCAGCACCAGAACCAGCAGCGTGAGATCGAGGTCGCGGGCAAGAACCGCGAGCGGGTGATCGCGATCGAGAGCGAACGCATCGAGAAGGACAGGCTGCTCGAGGTCATCGGCCGCGAACGCGAGACCGAACTGTCCCGCATCGCCAAGGACAAGGAAGTCGAGACCGAGAAGCGGTCGATCGCCGAGGTGATCCGCGAGCGGATCGCGGTCGAGAAGACGGTGGCGGAGCAGGAAGAGAACATCAAGAAGCTCCGCGTCGTCGAAGAGGCGGAGCGTCAGCGCTCGGCCATCATCATCCGGGCCGAGGCGGAGGCGCAGGAAAACCTCGTCAAGGACATCAAGGCCGCGGAAGCCGCCGAGGCGGCGTCGAAGCACAAGGCCCGCGAGGAGCTGACGCTGGCCGAAGCGCGCCAGCAGGCCGCCGAACTGGACACCCGCGCGAAGATCCGCCTGGCGGAGGGCATCCAGGCCGAGGAGGCCGCCATCGGCCTGGCCGCGGCGCAGGTCAAGGAACGCGACGCGGACGCGCTGGAGAAGGTCGGCCGCGCCGAGGCGATCGTCGAACGCGAGAAGGCGATCGTGCTCGCCGACGGGATGCGCGACAAGCTCAAGGGCGAGGCCGAAGGTCTCACCGAGAAGGCCGCCGCGATGGCCGCGCTCGACACGGCCAGCCGTCAGCACGAGGAGTACCGCCTGCGCCTGGAGGCCGAGAAGGAGATCCGGCTCGCGGCGCTCAACGTCCAGCGCGAGGTCGCCGAGGCCCAGGCCACGGTGCTCGGGATCGGGCTGGAGAAGGCCGACATCGACATCGTCGGCGGCGAGACGATGTTCTTCGAGAAGGTCATCGGCTCCATCGGCCTCGGCAAGAGCGTGGACGGTTTCGTCGAGCACTCGGACGTCGTCCAGACCCTCGGGAAGTCGTGGCTCGACGGCTCCGGCAGCTTCACCGACGACATCGGCAAGCTGCTCGGCTCGGTGAGCACCGAGGACGTGAAGAACCTGACGCTGTCGGCCTTCCTGGCCAAGCAGCTGCAGGCGGGTGGCCCGGACACCGGCAAGGTGCAGGAACTGCTGGCCATGGCGCAGCGGCTCGGCCTCGCCGACAAGTCCGTCGCCGCCCTCGCCCCCGCGAAGCAGTGACGGCGACCGAACCGGCGGCAGGAACGGAGCAGCTGGACGCGGGCACCTATGAGGTGCTCCGCGCCCGGCTCGCCACACAGGCCGCCGAACTGGCGAAACGCGCGGACGAACTCAACACCGCGCGACTCGGGGTCTTCGGCAGCGCGCAGCTCGCGCTGATCGGCACGGAACGGATCCGCACCGAGAACAACTGCGTGCCGCGGGACGTCGTGTCGGTCGGCGGGCGGATGTTGTTCGGCTACAACGTCTTCATCGGGCTCAAACCCGAGACGACGGTCGACGACGTCTTCTCGCTGCACGGCTTCAGTCATGACGAGGAAGCGTTCCGTTTCGACGACGTGCCCGCCGAGGAGCTGCCTGGACTGCTGCGTGACGAGCAGTTCGCCCGTGACTTCGCCGAGCTGTACCGGTACTACCGGCAGGCGAAGCTGCTGCAGCTGCGGCGGGTCGAGGGCAAACTGCTCGCCGTGTTCCAGATCGGTCCCCGGACCGAGGACATCCGCGTGCTGCGCTGGGGGATCGCCTCGGACGGCACGGTGTCCTATGTGGACAGCCGAGGTGAACGCGACCACGTCTTCCCGCCGTCGCACGACTTCGAGTGGATCGAGACCGCCCGCGAGCACCACGTTCTCGGGCGGCATCCGCATATCTCGATCGAGGACGAGGTGTTCGTCGAGACCGTCGGCGGAAACCTGACGATCAAGGTCGAGAACAACACCGAGACCGGCGAGGGTGTCTACTCGGAGCCTGTCGACGAGCCGCTGCAGAGCCTGGCCGACGCCGAGGTGTCCTACGCCAGGATCGGCCCGTTGATCCTGCTGAGGATGCTGCCGTACAAGGAGACCGAACACCGGTACCTGGTGTTCAACACCCGCACGCGGGACGTGGTGCGCCTCGACGGGATCGGGCAGGCGTGCCAGCGGCTGCCCGAGGACCACGGGATCATCTTCCCCGGCGGCTACTACCTCGACACCGGTGTCAGCAAGACGTTCGACACCACCGTGGACGGTCTCGAATTCGAGCGGGTGATCCGCTCGCCCAACGGGGAGGACGTGCTCTACGTCTTCCACGCCAGGGCCGACGGCCGCTCGCTTCTCCTGCCGTACAACGTGATCCGCAAAGAGGTCTCGAACCCGATCCCGTGCCACGGGTACTCGCTGTTCGACGACGGCACGATGGTGCTGTTCCGGGCGTCGTCCGACGAACCGAGCCGCGTGCACCCGATGCAGGTGTGGCGGACGCCGTTCCAATCGGACACCTACGCCGCCTCTCAGCCGGCCGGGACCGGGCCTCTGGAGCGGGTCGGCAACGCCGATCTGGTCCGCGGGATCTCCGACTGCCTCTCGATCGGCCGGATGGTCGGCGAGATGGCGCCGTCGGCGGCCGTGTTCGAGGCGCTGATCGCCGCGTGCGCGCGCGTCTTCGACCACTATCACTGGCTCGGGGAGGCCGAACTCGGCGACCTGCGTTCGCCGCTCTCCGACGTCCGCGTCACCGCGGAGCAGGTGCTCGACGAGTTCGAGACGGTCACCTCGCTCACCGCGCAGGCGGCGGAAGCCGTCGACGAGGCAGAGGCGGACGTCGCCTCGCTCGTGCGGAGGGTGCGGGGCGAGGCGCTGAACGCGGCCGACGCGTGGGTGCGCCGGCTCGCCGAAATGCATCGCGCGCGAGGCCATCTGGTCACCGTGCGGGAACTGCGGTACGTCGACACGGACCGCGTGGACAAGCTGATCGCCGGCCTGGACACGGAGTTCGGCGAGGCCGCTCAGCGGGCCGTGCGGTTCCTGCAGGGCGAGGACGCGTTCACGAGCTATCACGCCGAGGTGGACGGGCTGGTCACCGCGGCGGGCGCGATCACGACCGTCGCCGAGGCGGTCCCGGTCGCCGAGCGGCTCGACGAACAGTCCGGCGGGCTGGAGGTCCTCACCGACGTCGTCGGCGGGCTGGAGATCGCGGACGCCGTGGTGCGGACGAAGATCCTGGAGCGCGTCGGCGAGGTCATCGGCGGGGTCAACCGGGCCAGGGCCACCCTGGAGGCACGGCGCAAGGAACTGCTGGAGACCGAGGGCCGGGCGGAGTTCGCCGCCGAGTTCGCGCTGCTGGCGCAGGCCATCACCGGCGGGCTCGCGGTCGCGGACACCCCGGACCGCTGCGACGAGCAGCTGGGTCGCTTGCTGCTGCAGCTGGAAAACCTCGAATCGCGGTTCGGCGAGTTCGACGATTTCCTGGTCTCGCTGGGGGAGAAGCGTACCGACGTCTACGAAGCGTTCTCCTCGCGCAAGCAGGCGCTGCTCGACGAACGGGCGCGCCGCGCGGACAGGCTGGTCGATTCGGCCGAGCGGATCCTCGCGAGTGTGACCAGGCGGGTCGGCACGCTCGGCTCCGTCGACGAGATCAACACCTACTTCGCGTCCGACCCGATGGTCGCGAAGCTGCGCAGCGTCGTCGCCGAACTGCGCGACCTCGGCGACCAGGTGCGCGCCGAAGAACTCGAAGGCCGTGTCAAGGCCGCTCGCCAGGAGGCGGGCCGCGCGCTGCGCGACCGGCTCGACCTCTACGGCGAGGGCGGGGAGACGATCCGCCTGGGCCGCAACACCTTCGCGGTCAACACGCAGGACATCGACCTCACCCTGGTGCCGCACGAGGGCGGGATGAAGTTCGCGATCACCGGGACCGACTACCGGTCTCCCGTGCGGGACGAGTCGTTCGAGGCGACGCGGCCGTACTGGGACCAGTTGCTGGTCTCGGAGTCGCCCGAGGTCTATCGCGCCGAGTACCTGGCGACGTCGATCCTGCTCGAAAAGCCGGATCTGCAGGACGACGGCCTGCTCGAGGTCGTCCGCCGCGTCGCGGGGGACCGGTACGACGAGGGGTACGCGCGGGGCGTGCACGACCACGACGCCACCGCGATCCTGTCCGCGTTGCTGCGCCTGCGGTCCGCCGCGGGATTGCTGCGCTACCCGCCCGCCGCCCGGGCCGCCGCCCAGCTGTTCTGGGCGTTCGGTGCGGAAGAGGCGGCGAAGTCCGCGTGGACGACGCGGTCCGCGTCGCTCGCGCGGGTGCGGGAGGCGTTCGGGCACACCACGGCGATCGACGCGCTGGCGCGGGAACTCACCGAGGCGATGTCCGCGTTCGCCGCGTCTTCCGGACTGACGCTGGATCTCGAATCCGCGGGCGAGTACCTGTTCGAGGAACTGGCCGACGGGTCGCCGGGCTTCGTCACCAGCGGTGGCGCGCGGACGTTGCTCGACAAGTTCCGGCTCGACCGCCGGAGCTTCACCGACGACCTGCGCGCGCTCGACGACCTCGCCGACCGGCACCAGCTCGCCGAAGCGTGGCTGAAGTCCTTTGTGGAGGCTTCGGGCACGCCCGGTGACGAGCTGGCGGAGGCCGTCGCGATCGAGCTGGCCGACCTGCCCCGGTACGACTCCTCGGCGGAGCTTTCGGCCACTGTGGACGGTCTGCTCGGTTCGCATGCCCGCATCGTCAACAGGTCCCTGACGCTGCGGCTCGACGAGACGCTCGCCAGGACGCTGCGGTTCCGGCGCGACCGGGTCCCGGGTTTCCGGGCGTACCAGCGGCAGCGCAACGAACTGGTGGCGGCCGAGCGGGACAGGCTGCGGCTGGGCGAGTACAAGCCGAAGGTGATGAGCGCCTTCGTGCGCAACAGGCTGCTCGACGAGGTCTACCTGCCGTTGATCGGCGACAACCTCGCCAAGCAACTCGGCGCGACCGGCGACGCACGGCGCACCGATCAGTCCGGCCTGCTGCTGCTCATCTCGCCGCCGGGGTACGGCAAGACGACGCTCATGGAGTACGTCGCGAGCCGCCTCGGGCTGGTGTTCGTCAAGGTGAACGGTCCGGCGCTCGGGCACGACGTCACCTCGGTCGACCCGGCGGACGCGCCCAACGCGACCGCGCGGCAGGAGGTCGAGAAGATCTCGTTCGCGCTGGAGCAGGGCAACAACGTGCTGCTGTACCTGGACGACATCCAGCACACGTCGCCCGAACTGCTGCAGAAGTTCATTTCGCTGTGCGACGCGCAGCGGCGGATGGAAGGCGTGTGGGAAGGCCGCACGCGGACCTACGACCTGCGCGGCAAGCGGTTCGCGGTCTGCATGGCCGGTAACCCGTACACCGAGCAGGGCAAGCGGTTCCGGATCCCCGACATGCTCGCCAACCGTGCGGACGTGTGGAATCTCGGCGACGTGCTTTCGGGCAAGGAAGATCTGTTCGCGCTGAGCTACATCGAGAACTCGCTCACCGCGAACACCGTGCTGGCGCCGCTGGTCTCGCGCGAACGGTCCGATGTGGACGTTCTGGTGCGCCTGGCCCGCGGTGACGGTTCGGTGCGCGCGGATCAGCTGAAGCACGCGTACTCGGCGACCGAACTGGAACAGATCCTCGCCGTGCTGCGGAAACTGATCCAGGTGCAGCGGATCGTCCTGAAGAACAACCAGGCCTACATCGCTTCGGCGGCGCAGGCGGACGCGTCCCGGGTCGAACCGCCGTTCCAGCTCCAGGGTTCGTACCGGAACATGAACAAACTCGCCGGCCGGATCGTGCCCGCGATGAACGACGCCGAACTCGAAGCGCTGATCGACGACCACTACGCCGGCGAGGCGCAGACGCTGACCTCGGGCGCCGAGGCCAACCTGCTCAAACTGGCCGAACTGCGCGGACGGCTGAGCGACGACCAGGCGCGGCGCTGGGCGGACGTCAAATCGGCCTACCTGCGAGCGCAGGCCCTGGGCGGGGACGACGAGGATCCGATGAGCCGGGCCGTCGGTGCGGTGGGCCTGCTGGCGGACCGGGTCGGCGCGGTGGAAGCGGCGATCGAACGGGCTTCGGAACGTTTGGTCATCCGCGAGGTGACCTGACCTCGGCTCAGCTTGGCCGCTCCATTCCGCAAGGTGTCATGAAAGGGTCTTTCAGGACGAAAAACGTCCTGGAAGACCCTTTCATGACACTGGCGACTTCAAGGCCACAGGAACGTCCCCAATCACGCCTACCCACACACTCAAACGGACGACACACGTGCTCAAACGGACGGCAAGCGTGATTGGCCGGACGGCAAGCGTGATTGGCCGGACGGCAAGCGTGATTGGCCGGACGGCAAGCGTGTTTAGACGGACGGCAAGCGTGATTGGCCGGACGGCAAGCGTGATTGGCCGGACGGCATGCTGCGAAGTCCGGGTGCGGTGTGCCGTCCACTCAATCACGCGAGTCGTCCACTCAATCACGTGTGCCGTCCGTCCAATCACGTGTGATCGCCACTCAAGCACGTGAGATCGGTGTTCAAGCACGCGAGATCGGCGTCGAGGGCCGGGTGTCCTCGTTCGTGTGCTGAAGGGACGGCCCTGGCGGAGGTGGCCGTTCTAGCATCTGCGGATGCCATGAACGGCCCGTTACTTGCAAATTTTGCAAGTAACGGGCCGTTCATAGCGCGCGTTCAGTCCAGCGCGGCCAGTTGGGCGGGTGTCAGGCGTTCCAGCAAAGGGACCGCTTGGAACTCCCCGTCCGTGGTCACCACGGTCACTGGGCCGGCGACGTGCGGGTGCTCGGTCACCATCCGCAAGGCGGCCGAGACCCGCTCCGAAGTCCATCCCAGCGCCTCCGCGAGGGCGGAAACGGAGAGTGGCCGGGCGGCGTGCAGCAAAGCGGCGAGTACGGTCACGGCGTCCGCGACGAAGACCGCGACCCGGTCGTCCAGCATGATTTCGTTGATGCGGGCGTGGAATCGGGCGAGGTCGTCCATGCGGGCGCCTGCGGGGGTCGCCAGGCCGAGGACTTCGGCGCCCTGGCGGGTGACCTCGACCCACGCTTGGTTCGCGCGGACGCTTTCGGCCCACACCCGCTGCGGCATCTCCTCGTCGACGACGTACCGTTCCCGGCGCCCGTCCCGTTCCCGTTTGACCATCGCCTGCGTTTCGAGGTAGGCGACGGCGTTCGAGATCGACGCCGGGCTGACCTGGAGCCGATGGGCGAGTTCGGCCGCGGTGAGGATCCCGCGGTCGCTGACGGCCAGGCAGGCGAGCACGCGCGCCACCATCCGCGGCAGTCCGGTCTGGATCATCATCTCGGTGAAGTCCCGCTCGAAGCGGTGCACGGCTTCCGGGTCGCGGCCATAGCCGCGGGTGACGTCCGCGATCCCCTGTGCGGGCGGCTTCCGGCGACGCCGTGCGCGTTCGCCGGTCACCCGGCCGGCTTCTTCGGCGCGGTAGCCGGAACGCCCGCTGTTGCGGGAGATCTCGCGGCTGATCGTCGACGTCGGCCGCCCGAGCCGCCGGGCGATCTCGGCATACCCGAGTCCGTCTCCGAGCCACCCCGCGATCAGTCGCCGGTCTTCCTGCGTCAGTCTGCCGCCCGGCATGCGTTCACTCCCAGGTCATTGCAACGAAGTGTTGCATTCAGCTTCATTGCTGTTGCAACGATTTCCCGGACTCTACCAGCAATAACAAGGAAAAACATAGGGAGAGAACTTTGAGCGAAGAATAAAGGCAACGTAGCCTTTGGACATAGCTGAAGAACTGGGAGGAACCAGCTGTGACGAAGTCAGTACCCCATCTCACGGAATTGCCCGCCGGTCGGCCGCCGGGTTGCCCGTTCGACCCGCCCGCCGAACTCGCCCCGCTGCGCGACGAGCACCCGATCGTCCGGATGACCTTCCCCGACGGCCACGAAGGCTGGCTCGCGACGGGGCACGCGGTGATCCGGAGCATCACGGCCGATCCCCGGTTCAGTTCACGGCAGGAGCTGAACCACTCGCCGCTGCCGGGGCCCGCCGCGATGGAGCCGCCACCGCCGGCGCCGCCCGGGATGTTCATCAAGATGGACGGCCCCGAGCACGCGCGGTACCGCAGGCTGCTCACCGGGAAGTTCACCGTCCGCCGCATGCGGATGCTCACCGAACGGGTCGAGCAGGTGACCGCGGAGCATCTCGACGCCATGGAGCGATACGGAGGACCCGTCGATCTGGTGGAGGCGTTCGCCCAGCCGATCCCGGCGCTGATGATCTGCGAACTGCTCGGTGTCCCGTACGACGACCACGATTTCTTCCGCCGCAATGTCGCGCCGCTGAACGATCCCGGCGGTTCGATGGACGACAAGATGGCCGCCATCAATGCCTTGGGGGAGTACCTCTACCGGCTCATCGTGGCGAAACGCGCCGAGCCGACGGACGACATCCTCGGCGAGCTGACCGGCACCGAGCTCACCGACGAGGAACTCACCAGCATCGCGTTCCTGTTGCTGGGGGCCGGTTTGGACACCACGGCCAACATGCTGGCGCTGGGCACCTTCGCGCTGCTCCAGCATCCGGACCAGCTCGCCGCGCTGCGCGAGGACCCCGAGAAGATGGAAGGAGCGGTCGAGGAACTCCTGCGCTACCTGACCATCACGCATACCGGGATGCGCGCCGCGCTGGAGGACGTCGAAGTGGGCGGGCAGCTCGTCAAGGCGGGGGAGACGGTCGCGATCTCGGCGATGGCGGCCAACCGCGACCCGCTGAAGTTCCCGGACCCCGACCGGTTCGACATCGACCGGAAGGCCGCCGGGCACGCGAGTTTCGGGCACGGGGTGCACCAATGCCTCGGGCAGCAGCTCGCACGGGTCCAGATGCGGGTCGCGTTCACCGGGCTGCTCGCCAGGTTCCCGGGACTGCGGCTGGCCGTGCCCGCCGAAGAGGTCCCGCTGCGGACGAACTCCGACATCTACGGAGTGCACGCGCTCCCGGTGGCGTGGGGCTGAGCGCGATGAAACTCGCGGTGGACCGCGAACGCTGTGTGGGCGCCGGAATGTGCGTACTGACCGCCCCCGCGGTGTTCGATCAGGACGAAGAAGAGGGCAAGGTCCGGCTGCTGGATCCGGAACCCGCCGACGTCGGCGACGCGGTACAGCTGTGCCCGGCCGCGGCGATCACCGCGAGCTGACCGGCCGAGCTGCCAGGGGGTGCCGGGCGGGCACCCCCTGGCACTCCGATCAACCGACCTCGGCGAGGACCTTGCCCGCGTCGGCGCTCTGGACGGCGGTGCCGGCGTAGAGCTGCTGGACTCGGGCCTTCTCCTGCGCGTTGGGGTTCACGCTGGCGCAGCTGACGCCGCCGGTCGAGCCGGACATCAGCGACGAGCACGGGCCGGGCTTGACGTCCGGCAGGCCGAGGCTGTGGCCGAGTTCGTGGGACGCGATCCGGGTCTTGTTGTAGCCCTGCTGGACGGCCTGCCTGCCGTACCACACGGTGACCGTGCCGCTCGGGCGAACGGGTCCGAGGGTGGCGCGCGGCCAGCCGTTGTCGGCGATGATCCGGATGTTCACCCGCTGCCCCGGCGTCGCCTTCACGAGGCGGACGTTGGTGACGTTGGTGTTCCAGACGTTGACGCCGGCGGCCACCGCGTCCTTGAATTCCGCGGCCTGGCTGTCGTCGTAGGTCAGCGTGGTCGCCATGATCTCGGCGGCACCGGCGGTGGGCGCCGAGAGCACCGAAATAGAGAGCGCGGCGCCGGTGAGCACCGCGGCGAAGGTACGTCGAAGCACGTTTTCTCCTCGCGTTTAAGGCAAGCTGGAATGAGGGGCAGTGTCGACACTGTGTTCGGGCAGGTCGGGACCTGTGCGTAGTCCTCCGTTGCCTCCGCGTGATGTTAGGACCTGGCCGGGTCACGGCGGAACCCGCCGATAGTCGCCTGTCGTTAACCATTGTCTTGACGTGGACGGAAGACTGTCCCCTTATGACGACGGCACGATTCACCGGGCACGAAGAACCGATCCTCGCGGTCGCGGTGAACGGAAATCGCCTGGTCACCGGGGGTGCGGACAGGACGGTGCGGGTCTGGGACCTGGAGACCGGCGCACAGCGATTCGTGTTGAGCGGCCACGACCAGCCGGTGCTCGCGGTGGGTATTTCGGGACGGCACGTGGTCGGTTGCGATGGGGTGACCGTGCGGCGCTGGCGGCTCACCGGTCGCGAGGCACTTCCCCCTGAGGTCCAGACCACCAAGCGGACCCTCGCGGTCGCGGTGGCGAGGGATTTCGCCGTGTCCGGCGCGGGGAGCACCGTCGAGGTCCGGCGGATGGACGGCGTGACCGTGCACGGCCTCCGCACCGGCGGCCCGGAGATCGAATCGGTCGCGGTGACCCCGGACGGCCGGGTCGTGGTCGCCGGTGACGACACCGGCGGCGTGCGGCTCTGGGACCGCGAAGTCGTTTCCCACTACCGGTTCGGCGGTGCGGGAGCGGTCCATGTGGTCGCGGTCTCGGCCGACGGCGCCCAGATACTGTCCGGTGAGGGCGAGACGGTCCGGTCCTGGGGGCGGAAGGGCGATCCCGCGCTCGTCTTCCCGGGACATGCCGGGGTCGTGCGCGCCTTGGCGTTCAGCCCGGACGGGAAACTGGTGCTGTCCGGCGGTTCCGGCGGCGAGGTCTACGTCCGGGAGATCGAGAACCCGTCCGAGTACACCCTCCTCAAGGGACACGAGGGCAACGTTCGCGCGATCGCCTGCACCGCGGGCAACGAGAAGATCATCTCCGTCGGGGACGATCGCACGATCCGGGTGTGGGACCGCTTCGGCAACCAGATCGACGGCACCGGCTTCGTCGAGCCCAAACCGGGGAAGGCGCGCCCGCGTATCACGCCCGACGTCGAAAGCGCCGTCGACCTGATCGGTTTCCAGGACGACGTGCGCACGCTCGCCGCGGTCATCGCCGACCGCGAGACCAGTCCGCCGTTGTGCGTCGCCCTGCTGGGCCCTTGGGGTTCCGGCAAATCGAGTTTCGTGCGGCAGGTGGCGGACCGGGTGGCCGAGCTGGCCCGCCGCTCCCGAGGGGACGCCGCCAACAGCGTGTTCGCCGGCGAGATCCGGCAGATCCGGTTCAACGCCTGGCAATACCACGACGACCACCTCTGGGTCGGGCTGGTGGATCACCTGTTCCGGAATCTCGGCGCGCCCGAGACGCATGCGGACGCCGCGGAGGTGCGGGCCGAACGCGAGGATCTGCGGACCCGGCTCGCCGGTCTCCGTGCGGTCAAAGCGGATTCCCCGCTCACCTGGCGCTGGCGGCTGCTGGTGTCCGGAGTGGACCGGGCCGAACGCCGACGGCGGCGGCTCGCCGTCGCCGGGTACGCGGTGCTGGGCGTACTCGGCGTCGCCGCCGCGATCACCGGCTGGGCCTTGTGGCACAACGCGATCCTCGCGGCGGCCGGGGCGATCGTCGCGCTCGGCGCCGTGCTCACCCCGGCGCTCACCACCGCCCGCTCGGCCCTCGCGCCGGTGAAGTCCACATTGGACAAACTGCGGCACGACGTCGACAGGCGGGCGGAACGCTTCGAAACCGAGGTCCGGGAGACCGAGGAACGACTCCGCCGGCTGGACGCGGCCACGCGGCTCGGCGACCTGATCGAAGAGGCCAGGACCGGTCGATACGGTGACTACCAAGGGGTTTTCACCCGGGTCCGGGAGGACCTCGCGGATCTGAGCGACGATCTGGTGGCGGCGCAGAAGGAATGGCACCTCGCGGGCGGCACCGGCGAGCCGCCGCTGGAACGGATCGTGCTCTATATCGACGACCTCGACCGCTGCCCGCCGTCGAAGGTCGTCGAGGTGCTCGCGGCGGTACACCTGCTGCTGGCGCTGCCCGCGTTCGTCGTGGTGGTGGCCGTCGATCCTCGATGGCTGCGGCGATGCCTCGATCAGCACCACGAAGAACTGTTCGGGGACGGGCAGATGCTGCGGACGGAGTACCTCGACAAGATCTTCCAGATCGTGTTCGCGTTGCGTCCGATGGGTGCCGCGGCGGACGAACTGATCGACGCCCTGATGCCGATCGAACACCGGGAGTCCGATGCGTCGGAGCGGGAAGAATGGCCGGACGTCGAGGAAAACGACGAACGCGGGGAAAACGGCGGGCCGGTCGAGGTCATCGTCAAGGACACGACTCCGCCGACGTTCTACAACATGCGCCCCGACCGGCTACGGCTCACCGACGTCGAACGCGATTTCGTCCACGTGCTGCGGAAACGGCTGAACACGCCGCGCGAGATCCGGAAACTGGTCAATCTCTACCGGCTCGTGCGCATCGGCATTCCCGACGCGGAGCTGACGCGGTTCGTCGGCGGGCCGTACCGGGCGGTGCTCGTCCTGCTCACCCTGCTGGTCGCCGATCCGGTGGCCGCGCGCTCGACCTTCACCGCGCTTTCCGCCGGGGAATCGCTTTCCGGAGCCTTTCCACCTGATTGGCGGATAGACGTCGAATCCTTCGATGATCTACAGGTCTATCGGAATTGGGTGGGCACCCTCGCCCGCTTCAGTTTCGAAACCTACGATCTGGTGACCGAGGAGCCGGAACCGGGAATCATGAGGTAGATACACTTGCGCGCTGAGACGGCGAGGGGGCGGGCGCATGCGGGGATCAGGCTGGCTTTCGCTCGTCTTCGGCACGGTCGTCGGGGCGATCGTGATCGTCGTGCTCGCGACCGCGGTCACCGCTCCTTCGAACGCCGCCCGGACCGATTGCGTCCGGCTGGTCACCAGCTCCTCCACGGAGAAGGGTGACCTGATCCACGAACTGGCCGAGCGGTACAACGCCACGAACCGGACGTTCGGCAGCGGCAAGTGCGCGAAGGTCGAGGCGTACAAGAAGACGTCCGGCGCCGCGCTCGACCTCATCGCCGGCGGCTGGAACGACATCGACGAACAGCAGCCCGAACCGCAGGTCTGGCTGCCGAGTTCGTCGCTCTGGCTGGATCTGCTGCGCCAGCGCGGCAAAGGCGACCTGATCGACGGCGGTCCGAGGACCTCGCTCGCGACCAGCCCGATGGTGATCGCGATGCCGAAGCCGATGGCCACCGCGATGGGCTGGCCGGGCAACAGCATCGGCTGGCGTGACGTGCTCGCGGTCAATCAGAACGGCGGCTGGGCGTCGAA
Organism: Amycolatopsis pittospori; assembly: GCF_013870525.1. GTDB lineage: Bacteria > Actinomycetota > Actinomycetes > Mycobacteriales > Pseudonocardiaceae > Amycolatopsis > Amycolatopsis pittospori. Next base: position 23,131 of record NZ_JACBXD010000031.1, on the reverse strand, counting down.
GGGCGCGGACAAGGCCCAGTGGGGGAACCTGACGCTGGGCAAGGACAATCCGCGCCGGTCGACTTCGGGTCTCGCCGCGACGATCGCGACCTACTTCGCCGCGACCGGCGGCGACTACGACAAGATCGAGACGGCGGAGGCCGTTCAGTTCGTCCGAGGCGTCGAGGCTTCCGTCGCCTACTACAGCGACGATTCGGTCGCCTTCCTGCGGACGCTGTACGAAGAGGACCGGAAGAAGCCGACGCCGTACATCAGCGCGATGGCGATGCAGGAACAGATGGTCTACCTCTACAACCACGGCGCGCCGACCGGGGATCCGAAACAACTGCAGGACGATCCCGCCGACCTGGACCGCCCGCTCGTCGCCGTCCACCCCGCGGAAGGGACGATGCTGATCGACCATCCCTTCCTGACCACGGCCAAGGCGACCGCGGAGCAGCGCGCGGCGGCCAAGGACTTCTCCGACTTCCTGCGGGCGCCCGGGCAGCAGCAGCGCTTTCGCGACCTCGGGTTCCGCGATCCGGACGGCCGCGGCAACGCCAAGCTGGCCAAGGACACCGGCACCGAAGGAATCCCGGAATCCCAGCCGATCGGCACGCCCACCGGGGACCAGATCCAGAAGATGCTGGACGGCTGGGACTACACGCAACGACGCGGCCGGATCCTGCTGGTGCTGGATCTCTCCGCGTCGATGAACGAGAAGTTCGACCGGAACCGTTCGGACAAGCCGTACTCCGACCGCCGTATCGACCTGCTGAAACCCAAGATCGTGGAGCAACTCGGACTTCTGCATCCCGAGGACGAGGTCGGGCTGTGGACGTTCTCGACGGACGGGCCCGAGGAGAGAATGCCGATCGGCAAGGTGAAGGACGTCCGTACCTCGATGATCGACCTGATCCGGAATCTGCAGCCGAAGGGGGACACCGCGCTCTACAGGTCCGTGGTGGACGCCAACGCCAAGATGCGGCGCGAGTTCGACCCGAACCTCATCAACGCCATCGTGTTCCTGACCGACGGCAAGGACACCGAGGGCGGGTACACCAAGGAGCAGGTGCTGAACGACGTCGACGCCGCGCGGCTGGACAACTCCGTCCGGATCTTCACCATGGCCTACGGTCCCGAAGCCGACGGTCGCGTGATGGACGAGATCGCGCAGAAGTCCAAGGCCCGCAGCTACAAGGCCGTCGACCCGCAGAGCATCGACAAGATGTTCGTGAACGTGTTCAGCAACTTCTGACATGGCCGATCCCGAGAACCGCAGGTTCCACGTCGTCGCCGTGGTGCTCGCGCTCGTCGCCGGCGTGGCGGGCCACGGGGTGACGTCGCCGCATCCGCGAGCCTGGCTCTTCGCCGTCGTCGCCGCGTTCGCCGTGCTGGTCCCCGCCGAGGTGGCGTACTTCGTGCTGAACGGCGGGCGGCGGCGGCCGGAGCGTGAGGGACGGCAGCAGCCGCGGCCCGCCGCCGCGTTCGATCACTACAGCCTGCTCGGCCGCGCGCTGACCGCCCTCAGAACGGTGAAGCCCGGTGAAAAGGAGCTGTTGGAGGCGCTGCAGCGAGCGGTGGAGGTGCTCGAAGACCACGACGGGGTGAACACGCCCGCTGTCGTCGAACTGCGGGTGACGGTGAAGCAGACGGCCGAGAAGCTGGAGCGCCACGCGCGCGACGAGAACCCGGATCCGGTCATGCTCGGACTCCGCCTCCAGGTGTTGCGGGACAACGTCGAAGACGCGACCGCGGCGGTCGAACCACGCTGAGTGTTCGGTGGCGAACAGACTACGGCCGTGCGTCATGCTGATCTGACACCATGCCGTTGATCGGGCGCCGCGTTGTCGAGGGCGTGGAACATGTGGTCGTACCGGTGGAGCACCGGTTCAGCCTGGAGGAGGCCGTGCTGGCGGTGATGGCCGCCAAGAGCACCGTGCGGCCCTCCCCCGGGATAAAGGTCGCTCCGCTGAAGGTCTCAGAGGTACGGTCAGCGCTGTTGTATGCGGCGAAGCACGCCGACAGGCGACACCAGATCGTGGACAGTTACTTCGTCGAGGCCGAAGACGGACCGTTGCATCGGCTGGCCGAGTGGATCAGGTCAGAGCTCGTGCGGCTGGGCATCTTCACCACGCACGACGGTTCCGCCGCCGGATCGGGTGGTCGATTCGGTTACTCTCCGCGATAGGTGTTCACGACTGCCTGGGAGGGTGTTTCGTGGGTTTGGGCCCGGAGGCCGCCGAAGAAAGAGAACGTCCGTTCCTGGAGCGGCTGGACGAACCCGTCCGTGCGCGGTTGCTGGAAATGGGCACCCCGCAGACCTACGAGAGCAGACAGGCGCTGATGCGGGCGGGTGAGCCCGGCGACTTCGTCATGCTGCTGCGGCACGGCTACGTGAAGGTGACCAGCGCCGATCGGATGGGGGCGACGGTCATCCTCGACGTCGGGGTCCCCGGCGATCTGCACGGCGAGATCGCGGTGATCGCCGGTGGCATCCGGATGGCCGACGTCGTCGCCATCGAGGAGGTCCACGTCCGGCGGATCGCGGCGAGCGAGTTCAACCGGTTCCTGCTGGACCATCCGTCGGCGATGCGGGAGGTGCTCGTCAGCGTCGCCCGCCGGTTCGTGCTCGCCCAGCGTCAGCGGACGCAGTCGTGGAAACCGCAGGCGGTGGCGCGGGTCGCGACGCGGTTGGACTACCTCGTCGACGTCTGTGGCATCCGGACTCCGGCCGGCTGGCGGATCGGGATCCCGCTGAGCCAGGACGAACTCGCGCAGTTCATCCCGATGGGCCGGACCATGGTCGCGCAGGCACTGGACAAGCTCCGGAAGGCGGGAGTTGTGGCCAGTTCGCGCCGTGCGATCACCGTGATCGACCGTGACGCATTGCGGGTGATCACGGAAAAAGGTGTGACTTAGCTCACTGGCGTTGACCATGGCGTGGTCAGGTTCTGTTCGGTTCCGAACAGAACTTCCGGTGAAGAGTGGGAACACTGCAACCTGCCCGCCAGTTTTCACCGATCAGGGGAGGGGTCGCAGAGATGCAGGTGCTGACCTCAGGTCATTACAACGCGCACACCCATGCCGTGCTCGCCGTCGACATCGTCGGTTCGTCGAAGGCCAGTGATGACCTGCTGGACCCGATGAAGACTGAGATGGAAACGCTGGTTTCCCGCTCCTTCAACGCGGTCGGGCTCGCGCCGGGGGACGCACGGCATTTCCGGGAGACCGGGGACGGACTCATGGTCGCGTACCCGGACCGGGCCGTCGGGCAGCTCTGCGAGGTCGTGTTCCATCTGGACCACCTGCTGCGCACCCGCAACCGCTACGCCCGGGTCCCGATGCGAGCCCGCGTCGCCGTCCACATGGGACCGATGGCGGACAACCACCGTTACCACCGCACGTACATCACACTGACCCGGCTGCTGTGCGCGTCGACCTTCAACGACGCCGTCGGCTACTGGTGCCGCCTCGACCCGACCGGCGACAAGTTCGGCGCCGGGATGATCGTCTCGCAATCGGTGTGGCGCAACGTGGTCGAGCCGTTCAGTGTCGCGCTGGTCCCGCCCGCTCGCTGCGGCCGGATCAGCGTCACCACCCCGGATTTCGCCGACAGCGCCTGGATCCACCTGCCGGGTCTGGACGCCGACGCCGTACTGGCCGAAGTGAACCCGGCCATGCCCGCGCCGCTCGTGTTCGACCGCGTGAGCAGGTTGTCGACGACGGCCTAGCCCCAGACCGGGCGGCCCGGCCTCCAGGGAGGGAGGGCCGGTCCGCTCGCCGGTTTCTGGCCCGGTACCCCTACGCCGGGCCAGAAACCGGACCCCCGGCGCGGGGGGTGGGGGCGCGGGTCATCCCCGCCGCGCCCCCGCAATTCCCAAGTGTCGGGAAAGGGTCTTTCAGGACGAAAAACGTCCTGAAAGACCCTTTCCCGACGCGAGGTTCCGCTCCTGCGTGCGGCCCGCCCCCTCATGTTGCGAAAGCCACTTTCGCAACCTTCAACGTTGCGAAAGTGGCTTTCGCAACGCTGGACAGCGCCTCCCGGCCGAGGGCCGAAGGGACCATCCTCGCCACGCCCCGCAATTCTCAAGCCCGTGAAGGCCTCCTTCCCTACTTTGAGAGTAGGGAAGGAGGCCTTCACGGACGGACGGCAGCGCTACTGGCGGCAGCTCTTACCGCTGTTGATGCACTTCACGAGCTGGTTCATCAGGCACTGCGACATGACGTTCGCGAAGTCGTCGTGGTCGGAGCGCGGGTTGTGCTTCTCCTGCGCGAAAGCGTCGACCGCGTAGTGACCGTCGCGCTGGACGTCCAGCGGGATGTCGTAGGTCAGCGTGATCCGCAGCTGCGGCACGTTCTTGAAGCCGCGCGGGCATTTCCCGTTGCGGTCGGAGAACACGATATGCGTGCGGTGGTTGGCGCTGTCGGTGTTCTTCCCGTCCCAGCAGTTCGGGAACGAGTGGACACGCGTGACCTTGCTGCCCTGCGGGCAGATCGGGTACAGCTCGGTGAGCCGATCCTCGAAGCCGCTGCAGGTCCAGCTGGGCCGGGCGTTGGCCGGGCCGTTGGTGGACTGCTTGGCGTCGCCGTAGAGCACGCGCAGGAACTTCGGCATCGCGACGACGCGGCGGGCGCCGCCACTGGTGAAGGTCAGGTCCACCTTCGCGGGGCGCTGGATCTCACCCTTGTTGTCGCCGATCTCGTTGTTCTCGTTGGCGGGCGGAAGATCGGCGGCCTTACCGTCGGCCTTCTTCTGCTCGACGTCGCCGGCCTTGACGACGCTGCTGTTCTCGCCGCCGTTGTCGAGGCCGCCTTCGCCGTTCTGCTTGACCGCGCAGCCGGTGAGCTGGTCCTCGGGCTTGGCGATCGGTTTGCCTGCCTGCTTCATCTGGTCGCCGATCTTCTTGATCGTCGACTTCCGCTGGTTCTTCAGGTCGTCGAGCACCTGGGCGGCCTGTTTGCCTTGCGCCAGCTGGTTGTTCGCGTTGTCGACCTCCTGGTCGATCTTGATGAGGTTTTCGTTGACCGCGGCCATGGCCTGGTCGGGGACGTCTTCGAGTTCACTGGCGACGTCGGGGCAGTCGGCCTGCGGCGAGGCTTCGTCCTTGGCCGCGTTCTCGCGGTCCGCGGCGAGCTTTTCCTCGTTCGCCGCCGCGTTTTCTTCCTCTTCCTCGGCGTTGATCCGGATGACCGGCCAGAAGTAGGCCGACTTGTCACCGTTCTTGCAGGTGGTGCCCGCGCGGGAAAGGCTCTTGTTGTTCGAATCCGCGTTGGTCGAGAGGTTCCCGACATAGTCGTGGAGATGCTCGGCTCCATTGCGGACACCGGGCTGCGCGATGAAGTTGTCGCCGTTGAAGTGGCCGTTCTCGTTACGGCCGCAGTCGACGGTGAACGTCCCTCGGGCGCCTCGTTTCGCGAGGTCGAGGTTGACGTTGTTGCCGCGAGGGACCTTCGCGATGTCGATGAAGAACGACTTGTCCGCGCTGTCGGCGCTGGCCGTGTCGGGGGTTCCGGTCGTGTTCACGACGACGATCCCGCCGACGGCGAGAGACAGCGCGATGGCGCCGGTGGCGACCTTGGTGCGGCGTGCCATGCGGTGGCGGCCGGCGGTTCTTTGGTTACGGGGCATGAAATTGTTCACCTCGTTCGGTGTCGTTGCGCGGGGCCCGGGGGATGCGTCACCGGCATCACCGGCGTCACTGACCCCGCGTTGGCTGAAACGGCCCCAGCGCACGACCGGTTCAAAACGCGATCTCGCCGTTATCCTTTCGTTATATTGAGACGAGGTGATGCTCCGCACACGTACAGCGACAAGAGGTGGTTCAAACGGATGACGAAAGAAGACCCGGCCTCGGGGCAGTCGAGGCCGGGTCTTCCTGGTGTTCCCGCAGGTCAGGCGTCCACCTTGTCCTTGGGCTCCGCCTCGTCGGCGGTGGGACGGGTCGGTAGGAAACGCTTGATCAACGGGAAGAACAGGATCAGCAGGATGATCGCGTAGACCACGATCGAGAACGGGGTGTTGAACAGCCCGCCCAGGCTGCCGTCGCTCAGTTGCAGCGCGCGCCGCATCTGCTGTTCGGCGGCCGGGCCGAGGATGACGCCGATGATCGCCGGCAGCACCGGAAGGCCGTAGCGGCGCATCGCGAAACCGAGCAGGCCGATCACGAACATGACCAGCAGATCGAAGATGTCCGCGTTCACCGCGTACGCGCCGACGCTGGCGAAGAACAGGATGCCCGCGTAGAGGTAAGGCCGCGGGATCCGCAGCAGCTTCACCCACAGCGGCGCCAGCGGCAGGTTCAGCACCAGCAGCAGTGTCAGGCCGACGAACAGCGAGGCGATCAGGCCCCACACCAGCGAAGACTCCCGCTCGAACAGCAGCGGTCCCGGCTGGATGCCGTACTGCTGGAACGCCGCCAGCATCACGGCCGCGACCGCGGTGGTCGGCAGGCCCAGCGTCAGCATCGAGACCAGGGTCCCGGCGGCGGACGCCGAAGCGGTCGCCTCCGGACCGGCGACGCCTTCGATGGCGCCCTTGCCGAACTCGTCCTTGTGCTTCGAGAGCCGCTTTTCCGTCACGTACGAGAGGAACGTCGGGATCTCCGCGCCACCGGCGGGTACCGCGCCGAACGGGAACCCGATGAGCGGTCCGCGCAGCCACGGCTTCCACGTCCGCTTGAGGTCGGAGCGCGAGAGCCACGGCCTGCCGACCGGGATCGGTTTGAACGCGTTGCGCCGCAGATGCGCGGCGACCCACAGCGACTCGCCGACCGCGAACAGCGCCACCGCGACGATGACGACGTCGATACCGTCGGCCAGGTGCAGCGAGCCGAAGGTCAGCCGCTGCTGGCCGGTCATCTCGTCCAGGCCGACCAGGCCGATGGCGAGCCCGATCAACAGCGACGCCACGCCGCGGATCCGGGAACTGCCGAGCACCGAGGTGACCGCGATGAAGGCCAGCACCATGATCGCGAACAGGTCCGGCGCGCCGATGTCGACGGCGTACTTCGCGATCAGCGGGGCCAGGACGACCAGGGCGATCGTGCCGAGGATGCCGCCGACGAAATGCCCGATCGCGGCCGCGGCAAGCGCTTGCGCCCCGCGTCCCTTGCGGGCCATGGGATTGCCGTCGATGGCCGCGACCACCGCCGCGCTCTCACCCGGGGTGTTCAGCAGGATCGACGTCGTCGAGCCGCCGAACATCCCGCCGTAGTAGATGCCGGCGAACATGATGAACGCGCCGGTCGGCTCCAGGCCGTAGGTCACCGGAAGCAGCAGGGCCACCGCCATGGCCGGGCCGATCCCCGGCAGTACGCCGATCGCGGTGCCCAGGAGAACGCCGATCGCCGCCATCGCGATATGGGTCGGCGTCAGCGCGGTGCCGAAGCCGTCGATGAGTTGCTGAAGCATCAGAACACCTCCATCAACGGGCCACCGGGGAGCGGGACACCGAGCAGGTTGTTGAAGATCAGGAAGGTCACGACGGACATGCCCGCCGCGATCAGCGGGTCACGGACCAGGTTGCGGCTGCCGAGCGCGTATGCCGCGCCCCAGAACAGGATCGCGCCCGAGATCGGGAACCCGACCAGCCCGATCAGCGCGGCGTTGGCCAGGAAAGCGCCGCACAGCAACAGGACCGTGCGCATGTCGGCGGGCTCGGTGAGGTCGATGTCCTCGCCGCCTTCGGCCTCGCCCTTGCCGCCGCGCAGCACGTCGCGTGCCAGCAGCACGGCGACGATCAGCAGCAGCGAGCCGACCAGGATCGGCACCGCCTTCGGCCCCACCGGGCCGCGCTGGGCGAAGTCGGTGGGAATGCTCAGCGCGTCGGTCAGCACCAGCACGCCGAGTGCCAGGAGGACCACGCTCACCCCGAGTTCGGAGCGCTCCTTCAGCCACGTGGTCGTCATGCCAGACCCAGCTCTTTCAGCACCGTTGCCACCCGAGTGTTCTCCTCTTCGAGAAACGAACCGAACTGCTCCCCGGGTGCGAATGCCCCGGTCCATCCGTTGCGCTGCAACGCTTCCTGCCACTGCGGCGTCTTCTGCAGCCGGTCGAACAGGCTCACCAGCTTCTGCCGGTCGGACTCGGTGATGCCCGGCGGCGCGACGATCCCGCGCCAGTTGGTGAACTTCACGTCCACACCGGACTCCGAAAGCGTCGGCGCGTCGATCCCCGGGATCCGCTTCTCGCTGGTCACCGCCAGCACCCGCAGCGTGCCCGCCTGGATCTGGTCGCGGTATTCGCCGACCCCGGAGACGCCGAACGCGACCTTGCCGCCGAGGACCGACGCGAGCAGTTCCCCGCCGCCGTCGAACTGCACGTAGTTGACCGCCTTGGGCGCGAGCCCGACCGCCTTCGCCATCAGCATCGGCGCCAGGTGGTCCGGCCCGCCGGGCGACGAACCGCCACCGACCTGCACACCGCCCGGATCGGCCTTCCAGGCCGCGATGAGCTGGTCGATCGTCTTGTACGGCGAGTCCTTGCCGACCACGACGATGTCCGACTCTTCGATCAGCTTCGCCACCGGCGTGGTGTCGAGCAGCGAGGACGGCGACTTGTTCGTGAACACGCTGCCGACGACGCCGAGTCCCATGGACATGACGAGTTTGCCGTTGCCGCGTTCGGCTACCGTCCGGCCCAGGCCGACCGTGCCGCCGGCGCCGGGGAGGTTGAAGACCTCCGCGTTGCCGAGCAGGTCCGCGTCCTCCATCGCCTTGGTCGCCGTGCGGGCCGTGATGTCGTAGCCGCCGCCGGGCGCGTTGGGGACGAGCACCCGCATGGACCGGATCTGCGCGCCTTCGTCGGCCTCGCTGCCCGGGGTGAGCAAGGGTGGCACCAGCAAGACGGCGACAAGCGCCGCCGCGATGGCCAACCAGCTACTGGGCTTCACTGTGATCCCCGCCTCTCTGCCGCGTGGTTGGACATGTTGCACTCGTGTAAACAGAGATGTCCCGCTTGCGGGCCTAAGGGTTGTTTTGTTCTTTCTGGTCACACGGAGGTGGCGCATGGGTGCTCGAGGTTCGCTCGCCCGTCAGCTCCTCGTGTGGCAACTTGTCGTCGTCGTATGCCTACTGTGCGCGGTCGGCGTGCTGGCCGTCGTCCAGGCGGGGAACAACTTCCGCACGACCGAGGGACGGCGGGCGCTTTCGGTCGCGGAGAGTGTCGCCGCGCAAGGCGTCGTGGGCGACCTCGAGAACGGCCCGTTCGAACTGAACGCGCCCGCGGAGACCGCGCGGAGCTTCTCCGGCGTGGACTCCGTGGTGATCGCGGGAGCGGACCGCTACGTGCTCGCGTCACCGGATCCGGGTCAGGTGCGGACACTGCTCGACATCGGGGAAAGCACTGTCCTTTCTGGACGCTCCTGGGTCGGCGAACTCGACGGCTCGATCGTGGCGCACGTCCCGGTGCTCGACGCGAAGGGCGCCAAGGCGGTCCGCATGGTCGCGGTGAGCTCGAAGTCGCCGGGCTTCTTCGCCGGCGTGCTCGACTCACCGGACAACGCCCTGCGAGTACTGGGTGTCGCGCTGGTGATCGGCGTGAGCGGTTCGCTGCTGCTGGCCCGCCGGGTCAAGAACCAGACGCTCGGCCTGGAACCGCACGAGATCACCGCGCTGGTGGAAAACCGGGAAGCGCTGCTGCACGGCATCAAGGAGGGTGTCGTCGGCCTGGACCCGAAGCACCGGATCACGCTGGTGAACGACCACGCCCGCGCGCTGCTGGCGTTGCCGGAGGACGCCGTCGGCCGGTCGGTCGAAGACCTCGATCTCAACGAGCGGATCCGCGACGTGCTCACCGGACGTGCGACCGGCGCCGACCAGATCGTGTTGCGGCAGGGGAAGGTGCTGACGCTGAACCGGATGCCGATCGACGTCCGCGGCGCCGTCGTCACCCTGCGGGACCGCACCGATCTCATGACGCTGCGGGACGAACTCGACGCCAGCAAACACGCCACCGACACCCTGCGCGCGCAGGCGCACGAATTCAGCAACCGCCTGCACACCATCTCCGGGTTGCTGGAACTCGGGGAATACGAAGAGGTCCGCGGCTACGTCAGCCGGATCAGTTCGGCGCAGGGGGAGTGGCGCGCGGAGGTCGGCTCGCGGATCGGCGATCCGGCGGTGGCGGCGCTGCTGATCGCGAAGGCGTCGCTGGCCGCCGAGCGCGGTGTCGGACTGCGGATGGCTCCGGACAGCGAACTGGACCGCGTCGAGGACGCGCTGTCCACGGATCTGGTGACGGTGCTGGGAAATCTCGTCGACAACGCTTTGGACGCGCTGAGTTCGAGCAAGCAGCGGGGCGAGCGTGGCTGGATCGAGGTCGGCGTACGGCAGGAGGATGAAGAAGTGCGTGTGGAGGTCCGCGATTCCGGGCCCGGTGTCGCCCCGGAAATCGCCGAAGAGGTGTTCGAGCACGGGTTCACCACCAAGGCCGCGGCGCACGGGCAGCGTGGGCTCGGGCTGGCACTGATCCGGCAGGCGTGCGTGCGGCGGGGCGGTTCCGTCGAGGTGCACAACGAGGATGGCGCGGTGTTCACGGCAAGGCTTCCGCGATGATCCGGGTACTCGTCGTCGACGACGACTTCATGGTCGCGAAAGTCCACAGTGGATACGTCTCCCGCACGGAGGGGTTCGCCGTCGTCGGGGTCGCGCACACCGGCGCCGACGCGATCCGGCTGGCGCGGGAACTGAAACCGGATCTGGTGCTGCTGGACGTCTATCTCCCCGACCTCGACGGGCTTTCCGTGCTGCGCGAACTGCGGGCGACCGAGGAGGTCGACGTCATCGTGATCACCGCCGCCACCGATGTCGAGACCGTGCGGCAGGCGATGCGGGGCGGGGTGCTGCACTACCTGATCAAGCCGTTCGAGTACGCGTCCCTGCGGGATCAGCTCACCCATTTCGCCACGCTGCACCAGCGCCTCGATCGGCTCGCCGAGGCCGGACAGGCCGACGTCGACCAGGTCTTCGGCGCACGGCCGAGCGCGAAACCCGTGCTGCCCAAGGGACTCACCGCCGAAACCGCGCGACTCGTGGAGACCGCGCTGCGTGGTGCGGAAGGCGGGATGTCCGCCAGCGAATGCGCCGAGGCGACCGGCGTCGCGCGGGTGAGCGCGCGCCGGTACCTCGAGCATTTCGTGGCGACCGGGAAGGCCCGGGTGAACCTCAAGTACGGCGGGACGGGGCGGCCGGAGCGGCGCTACCTGTGGTCGTGAGTGACAAAAAGGGGATCTCTTCATCCGCGATCTGCCGGGAGGCGGTGTTGCGAAAGCCACTTTCGCAACACTGAACGTTGCGAAAGTGGCTTTCGCAACGCCGCACCTGACGCGATCGCAAGTAGTCGACCAACTGCGACGGTCAGGCGAGTAGATCGTTCAGCTCGCCGTAACCGACGGCCTCCTCCAGGCGCGAGTAAGTGCCGGTCGCGAACAGTTCCCGGGCGCTTTCCCGCGCGACGGCGTAGGCGGCCTGGCTGATCCCGGAACCGACGCTCACCCGCGCGACGCCGAGTGCGGCCAGTTCCTCGACGCTGGGCGCGCCGGGGTGGGCCATCACGTTCACGGGTGCGTCGATGCCTTCGACGAGTGCGGTGATCACGGCGGGGTCGGTGGCGCCGGGGACGAAGATCCCGTCCGCGCCCGCCGCGAGGTAGGCGGCCGCGCGTTCCAGCGTCTCGGGCACGCCGCCGAGGCCCCGGAGGAACGTGTCGATCCGCGCGTTGATGAACAGTTCCTCGCTCGCCGCGCGGGCCGCCGCGATCCGCGGGACCACCTCTTCGGGCGGGCGCGGACCGTCTTCGATGTTGACGCCGACGGCGCCCGCGGCCACGACGGCGGCGACGGTTTCGGTGACCCCTTCCGGCGTGCTCGCGTATCCGCCTTCGATGTCGGCGGTCACCGGAACCCGCACCACGCGGGTGATCCGCGCGATCAGGTCGACGGCCAGGTCACCGTTCAGCAGATCCCCGTCGGGTGTGCCGAGGCTCCACGCCACCCCGGCGCTGGTGGTGGCGATCGCCGCGGCACCGGCGTCCTCGATGAGCCGGGCGCTCGCGACGTCCCAAGCGTTGGCCAGCACCAGCGGGCTCGACGGGACGTGCAGGGAACGGAACAGCCGGGCGTTGTCGGTCGTCATGGCGGTCAGTCCAGCAGTCCCGGGGCTTCGGGGTCTGGCGGATTCGCGACATCGACGTCAGCGCTGCCGGGGTGCGGCCGCCTTGAGTCCGGCGATCAGGCTTGAGAGGCCGTACTCGAAGGAATCGGCCGGATCCTCGTCGTGGTCGATCAGGGACTCGTCCTCGGCGTACTGCTGCTCGTCGATCGCGCAGCCGAGGGTGTACCGGCTGATGGCGAGGATCGCGTACGTCGAGTCCACTTCGGAGAAACCGGCTGCCAGCAACGGTTTGATCAGCGGTGTCATCGCGGACTGCTCGGTCGGGCGGGAGCCGGCGTGCAGGCGGGCCCCGTCCCGATAGGACAGCAGCGTGCGGCGGATGGTGCGGGCGCGGCGGGCGAGCCACTCGGCCCAGTCGTCCGCCGACTCGGGATCGTCCAGCAAGGACAGTTCGTCGTCCAGCATGGTTTCGGCCATTTGGTCCAGCAACGCCTGCTTGCTCTTGAAATGCGTGTACAGGGCGGGACCCTGGACGCCGAGCTTGTCCCCGAGTTTGCGCAGGCTCAACCCGTCGAGCCCGACCTCGTCGAGGAGTTCGAGCGCGGCTCGAACGTAGCCATCCCGTCTAACGACCATGGGCACACTTTCGCCGGTCCATATCGGACTTGACAACCCGGGTGAATCTTATCATCGTTAAGATCTTAACAGTGATAAGAATGGTGATCGGATGATCGGGCGCGACAACGAAGAACGCATCACGCCGGCGTTGTGGGAGATGGCGTCGATCCTGACCCTCGGCGGGTTCCTGTCGATGTTCACGTCGACCGTCGTCAACGTCGCGCTCGGCGCGATCGCCGCGAAGCTGGACGCGCCGCTCGCTACCGCGCAATGGATCGCCACCGGTTATCTGCTCGCGCTCGCCGCGATGGTCCCGGTGAGCGGCTGGGCGAGCCGCCGGTTCGGCGCGACGAGACTCTGGCTGGTGTGCGTCGGCCTCTTCGCGGCGTTCTCCTCGCTCTGCGCGATGGCGACGTCGATCGAGGCGCTGATCGTTTTCCGTGTCCTGCAAGGGGCGGCGGGCGGGCTGCTGGTCCCGGCGGGCCAGATCCTGTTCGCAATGGCGGCGGGACCGAAGCGGCTCGGCCGGATGATGACCGTGCTGAGCATCCCGATCTCTCTCGCGCCGGTGCTCGGCACACTGTCCGGAAGCCTGCTGGCCGCGGGGCTATCGCGCTGATCAGTGTGGTGCTGGGCCGGAAATGGTTACCGGCTCAGGCGCCTGCCGGGGCGCGATCGCTGGACTGGCCGAGTCTGCTCTCGGCCATGACGGGGTTGCCATCGCTGGTGTACGGCGTGGCCGAGTCAGATCCGGTCTCGACCATCGCGGGCGTGGTCCTGCTCGCCGCGTTCGTCATCACGGCGTCGCGGTCGCGCGACCCGTTGCTCGATCTGAGACTGTTCCGCGACAACGGCTTTTCCTCGGCCGCCGCGGTGATCTTCGGAATGGGGATCGCCTTGTTCGGCGCGATGATCGTGCTTCCGCTGTACTACTTGGACGTCCGGCAGGAGAGTCTCGTCGCCACCGGTTTGCTCACCGCGCCGCTCGCGCTCGGAACGGTGGCGGCGTTGCCGCTCGCACTGCTCACCGGGACGGACGACTATCGGTGGCTCTCGCTGGTCCAGATCGTCCGCGGTTGCGGGATCGGCCTGACCACGACCCCGGCGCTCGCGACCGGACTGCTGATGGTGCCCCGGGAGAAGATTTCCCACGCGATGCCGATCTTCGCCATGTTGCAACGGATCGGCGCTTCGTTCGGGACGTCGATCCTGACCGCGATCGTCTCCGCGCGGCTCGTGGCCGCCCCGGGAACCGCGGCGGCCATCGCGGACGCACACTGGTGGATCGTCGGCGTCACCGCGATCGTGGTGATCCCGTCGTGGATTCTCGTCCGGACCGAGGCCCGTCTCCGTCGTGGCATTCGGGACACCGGGAGGGGAACGCCGTAGGCTCGGCTGAATGAGCACGGCATCCACCACGGAGCATCCGATGGTCGAAACCCGGCACCAGACCCAGTTGCTCACCTTGCTGCGGGACGAGGGCCCGATGTCCCGGGTCGAGCTGGGGGAGCGGCTGGAGCTGCCGCGTGCCCGGGTGGGTGCGGAGGTGGCGCGGCTGGCGGAGGTCGGCCTGGTCGAGACGGCGGGTCCGTCGGCGAGCCGCGGCGGCAGGCGTTCGACGCTGGTGCGGCTGGCGGGTGACCTCCGGGTGCTGTCGGTCGACGTCGGCGCGACGTCGGTCGGGGTCGCCCTCACCGACGCTTCGTGCGAGGTGCTGGTGCACACCGTCGAGGATTGCGACGTCCGGCAGGGTCCGCACGCGGTCCTGAAGCGGGTCGCCGCGCTGGCGGAGAAGATCCGCGCGGACGAGCCGGGCAAGCTGATCGCCGCCGGGATCGGCCTGCCGGGTCCGGTCAGTTTCGCCGAGGGCATGGCGGTCGCGCCGCCGATAATGCCCGGCTGGGACCGGTTCTCCGTCCGTGACCATCTCGGCGGGCTCCTGCGCTGCCCGGTCACCGTCGACAACGACGTGAACTCGATGGCGCTCGGCGAACGGCATGCCGGCGTCGCCCGCTCGATCGACGACCTCGTGTTCGTCAAGATCGGTACCGGCATCGGCTGCGGGATCGTGCTCGGCGGCAAGGTCTACCGCGGGGTCGCCGGAACCGCGGGCGACATCGGGCACATCCGGCTCGACGACTACGGCCCGACCTGCGCCTGCGGCGAGGTCGGCTGCCTCGAGGCGTACTTCGGCGGCGCCGCGCTTGCCCGCGACGGGCTGACGCTCGCCCGCAGCGGACGGTCGGTGTACCTCGCCGACGTCGTCGCGGAGCGCGGCGCGATCACCGCCCAGGACGTCGGCCGCGCGGCCGCTTCGGGCGACTTCGGCGCGGTCAACCTCATCCGCGACGGCGGACGGCGACTCGGCCAGGTGGTCGCGTCCCTGGTCAGTTTCGTGAACCCCGGCATGGTCGTGATCGGCGGTGGCGTGGCCCAGCTCGGGCACCAGCTGCTCGCCGAGATCCGCAGCGCCGTCTACCGGCGGTCGCTGCCGCTGGCGACCGGGAACCTACCGATCGTGCTGTCCGAGCTCGGCGACACCGCCGGCGTCATCGGGGCCGCTTGGTCCGCTACGGACCGGGCCTTCACCCTCAGTAGCTGACCGCGCCCGTCCGCCCTTCCCACCCGCGCTATGAACGACCCGTTCCTTGCAAAATTTGCAAGGAACGGGTCGTTCATAGCGCGGGCGAGTCGAGCTTCGGTGGCACGGTGAGCGTCCACCTGATTCCGATTAGTAACGTCAAGATCGTGCAGACTTTCGCTCGCAAAGTACGAAAGTCTGCACGGTTTGGAACGGCTATTCGGGTGACGGAGGGCATTTCTGTCTTGTTGTCACCTTGACGAGTGACAGCTGTCACCCTACTTTCGCTGGCTAAGTAACAAAGTTTGTTACGGCCGATTCGTAAGTGAGGGCAGTGTGGCCGCGACTGATCCCGGGCAGCTGGACCCGGTCAGCCCACGCACGGCGAACCTCGCCGCGCTCCTGCGGGCGTTGCGTGCGGGGCCGCTCTCGCGTACCCAGCTCGCGGCGCGTTGCGGGATCACCAAGGCGGCCGTCTCCGGTCTGATCACCGAGCTCTCCGAACGTGGCCTGGTCCGCTCCGCCGGACTCCAGGCGAGTGGCAACGGCAGGCCGAGCCAGCTGGTCGAGCTGAACGGCGCCAGCGCCTACGGGCTCGCGCTCAGCGTCGAGGCCGATCGGTTCGCCGCCGTCGTCACCGATCTCGACGGGCGCGTCATCGCCGAGCGCACCGAGACGGCCGACGTCGCCGCGCTCGGACTCCACCGGAGCATGGACGAACTCGCCTTCCTCGCCGGTCAGGTGCTGCGCGACGAACAGCCGGTCGGCGTCACCGTCTCGGTCCCCGGCCTGGTCGACTCGGCCGCCGCCGTGCTCCGGTTCGCACCCACTCTGCGCTGGCGTGACGCCGAGATCGCCGATCTGCTGGCCGCGCGGCTCGGGTTGCCTGCCGACGCGATCGCGGTCGACAACGAGGCCAACCTCGGCGCGGTCGGCGAGGCGGTCGCCGGGATCGGTGCCGGGGTGCGCGAACTCTTCTACCTCAGCGGCGGGATGGGTGTCGGCGGCGGACTCGTCTCCGGCGGCGCGGTCCTGCGCGGCGCCCGCGGGTTCGCCGGCGAGGTCGGGCACATCACCGTCGACCCGTCGGGTGAGCAATGCCAGTGCGGTCGCGTCGGCTGCCTGGAGACCAAGGCCGGGCTCAACGCGGTGCTGCGCGGCGCCGCGTCGCCGGGCGACCCGCTGCACGATCCCGCGCTCGGCGTCGACGGCCGGGTCGGGCTGCTCAAACATCGCGTGCAGCGCGGCGATCAGCGCGCGGTCGCGGCGGTCTCGGAACTCGGGGTCGCACTCGGTATCGCGGTGTCCACTGTGGTCGATGTCCTCGACCCGGACGTCGTCGTGCTCGGCGGCTACTTCGCCGAACTGGGCGAGTGGCTGGTCGAGCCGGTACGCCGCGAACTGTCCGCACGGCCGCTCGGCCACGAACCCGCCTGTCGCGTCGTGACGTCACCGCTGGGTACCACCGCCCCGTTACGCGGCGCCGCGCACCTTGCCACCGAACGGCTTTTCGCCGATCCGACGCTCGTTCCGCTTGCCACCGAGGCCGAGGAGGCGCCGGCATGACTCTGCTTTCCGTCCGGGGGATCGTGAAGACCTTCCCGGGGGTGCGTGCGCTCGACGGGGTCGACTTCGACGTCGAACCCGGCGAGGTGCACTGTCTCCTCGGGCAGAACGGCGCGGGCAAGTCCACGCTGATCAAGGTCCTCGCCGGGGCACACCGCCCCGACGAAGGCGAGATCACCTGGCAGGGCGAGGCGGTCACCCTGCCGTCGCCGGTCGCCGCGCTGAAGATCGGCATCGCGACCATGTACCAGGAACTCGACCTGGTGCCCGGCCTTTCCGTGGCGGACAACATCTTCCTCGGCCGTGAACGTTCGTCGTTCGGCTTCACGAAGATCAGCGAATCCCGCGCCATGGCCGCCAAACTGATGGCCCGGCTCGGGCATCCGGAGATCACACCGTCGACCGAGGTCGGCAAGCTCTCCGCCGCGGGACAGCAGCTGGTCTCGATGGCACGGGCACTCGCGTACGACGCGAAACTGCTGGTGATGGACGAGCCCACCGCGGCGCTGGCCGGGGAAGAGGTCGACAACCTGTTCCGCATCGTCGGCGAGCTGACCGCTGAGGGCGTCGCGATCATCTACATCTCCCACCGGCTCGAAGAACTCCGCCGGATCGGGCACCGCGTCACCGTGCTCAAGGACGGGAAGACCGTCTCCACCGGGCTCGACGCGAAGGAGACGCCGACCTCGGACCTCGTCGCGCTGATGGCGGGCCGCAAGGTCGAGACCGTGTTCGGCCCGCGCCACCAGGAGCATGTGGACCCGGACACCGAGGTCCTCAAGGTGGAGAACCTGACCACCGTCGGCGAGTTCGAGAACGTCACCTTCACCGTGCACGCCGGAGAGGTCGTCGGTATCGCGGGTCTCGTCGGATCCGGGCGCAGCGAACTGCTGGAGACGATCTTCGGTGCGCGCAAGCAGGACGCGGGCACGGTTTCGGTCGACGGCGCCGTCATCCGGCCGGGCAGTGTGTCCGCGGCGGTCAAGGCGGGAATCGGCCTGGCGCCGGAGGAACGCAAGAGCCAGGGCCTCCTGCTGGACCTGTCCGTCGCGCACAACGTGACGCTGGCCAGCCTCTCCAAGTACGCGAATTTCGGCTTCTCGGATCGCTCGCGCGAACTGGAGGACGCCGGGGAAAGCCTGCGGCGCCTCGATCTCCGGCCCGCCGACCCGCAGCGGATCATCCGCACGCTCTCCGGTGGCAACCAGCAGAAGGCGGTGCTCGCGCGCTGGCTGGTCCGCGGCTGCCGGGTGCTGCTGCTGGACGAGCCGACGCGCGGGGTCGACGTCGGAGCGCGGGCCGAGCTATACCGGCTGATCGCCGAACTGGCCGCGACCGGGGTCGCGATCGTGCTGGTCTCCAGCGAGATCCCCGAGGTACTCGGATTGTCCGACCGGGTGCTGGTGCTGCGTGAAGGACATGTCCTGGCTGAAAGGCCGTCTGCGGAGCTGACAGAGGCGGATGTGCTCGACGTGATTCTCGAGGGGAGTGCGGCGTGACTGACCAAGCCGAGTCGGTGCGTACGGGAAACGCCGTGGAACCCGTACCACCTAAGGAAAACCGAAGGAACTTCTCACTGGATTCCCGGCTGCTCGCGCTGACCGGGGTGCTGGTGATCCTGTGCGTCGTCGGCCAGGTGACCCGGCCCGACCAGTTCTTCACCGAAGGCAACATCTCCACGATCCTCCGGCTGGCCGCGGCCATCGGCGTGGTCAGCGTCGGCATGACGTTCGTGATCATCGCGGGCGGTATCGACCTCTCGGTCGGGTCGATCGTGGCACTCTCCAGCGTCTGGCTGACCACACTGGCCACCCAGTCCTACGGCCCGTTCGTGATGATCCTCTGTGGACTCCTGGTCGGCCTGGGTTGTGGTCTGGTCAACGGACTCCTGGTGTCCTACGGGAAGATCGTGCCGTTCATCGCGACACTCGCGATGTACGTCTCGGCCCGTGGGCTCGCGGAACGCATCAGCGGCCGCCGTACGCAGGTCGTGTCCGACGCCGGTTTCCTCGAGTTCTTCCGCGGTGACCTGCTCGGCATCCCGGTGCTGATCTGGATGTTCGCGCTGGTGTTCGCGGTCGGCTGGGTGGTGCTGAACCGCACCACGTTCGGCCGCCGCACCTACGCCGTCGGCGGCAACGCCGAGGCGTCCCGGCTGGCGGGCATCAACGTCAAGCGGCACACCGCACTCGTCTACGGCGTCGCCGGCCTGTGCTGCGGTATCGCCGCGCTGATGGTCGTCGCCCGCACCACCGCGGGCGCCTCGACCAACGGCATGCTCTACGAACTCGACGCCATCGCGGCGGTCGTCATCGGCGGCACGCTGCTCACCGGTGGCCGCGGCTCGCTCATCGGCACCCTCATCGGCGTGCTGATCTTCACCGTGCTGTCCAACATCTTCACGCTCAACAATCTGGACACCGACATCCAGAACATCGCCAAGGGCGTGATCATCGTGCTGGCCGCGCTACTGCAGTTCCGCTCCGTCAAGAAAACCAAGACGAGTACTTGATCACCGTGGATGGAGAGTCGTCATGACCGAACAATCCCTGCACCGTCGCCGATTCCTGCTGGGAGGCGCCGCGGTCGGAGCGGGTGCGCTGCTGACCGCGTGCACCTCGAACGAGGCACCGGCGCAGAACAACGCCGCCAACGTCGCGAACGCCGGCGCCAACTCGCAGCCCGGGAACCCGGTCACCATCGGGTTCTCGGCGCCCGCCGCCGACCACGGCTGGATGGCGGCCATCACCAAGAACGCCCGCGCGCAGGCGCAGAAGTTCAGTGAGGTCACGCTCAACGCGACCGAGGGCACCAACGACGTCAACCAGCAGATCTCCCAGGTGGAGACGCTGATCAACGCCAAGGTCAACGTCCTGGTGATCCTGCCGTTCGACGGCAAGGCGCTCACCGCCGTCGGCCAGCAGGCGATGGACGCCGGTATCCAGGTGATCAACCTCGACCGCGTCTTCGACACCCCGCTCGCGTACCGCACCTGGATCGGTGGCGACAACTACCGGATGGGCGTCAACGCCGGGAACTACATCGCCCAGCAGTTGAAGGCGAAGAACATCGCCAGCCCGGTCATCGGCGAGGTCGCGGGTATCGACTCGCTGCCGCTGACCCAGGAACGCAGCAAGGGCTTCAAGGACGCCTTGGCGCGTCAGGGTTTCGCCGTCGGCCCGCGGGTCTCGGCGCAGTTCACGCCGGAGTCGGGTGAGCAGCAGACGTCGAACCTGCTGCAGTCGGCGCCGAAGCTGGACGCCCTCTGGAACCACGACGACGACCAGGGTGTCGGTGTCATCGCGGCGATCAACAACGCGAACCGCAAGGACTTCCTGATGGTCGGCGGCGCCGGTTCGAAGAACGCGATGAACCTGATCAAGTCCGACGCCGAACCGCTGAAGGCGACGGTGCTCTACAGCCCGTCGATGGCTTCCTCGGCGATCTCGCTCGCGCGGCTGCTGGGCCAGAACAAGGGCGCCGGGGACTTCGCCGAGCACGAGATCCCCGCCGAGATCACCACGTACTCCGCGGTGGTCACCAAGGAGAACGTCGACAAGTACATGGACGTCGGTTTCGACTCCTGATCCAGCACTCCCGACACACGCACGCGGACCTAGGAGGGGCATGAGCACGGCAAGGGAAACGATCGGGATCGGCATGGTGGGCCACGCGTTCATGGGTGCGGTGCACTCGCACGCGTGGCGCAGCGTGCACCGGTTCTTCGAACCACCGCTGATCCCGAGACTCGCCGTGCTCGGCGGCCGTGACGAGGTACGGGCGAAGGCCGCGGCGGAGCGGTTCGGCTGGGAAGACGTCGAGACGGACTGGCGTGCGCTGATCGCCCGCGACGACGTCGACCTGGTCGACATCTGCACGCCGGGTGACAGCCACGCCGAGATCGCGATCGCCGCGCTCGAAGCCGGGAAGCACGTGCTGTGCGAGAAGCCGCTGGCCAACACCCTCGCCGAAGCGGAGGCGATGGCCGAGGCCGCCGCGAAGGCCCGGGCGAACGGCGTCCGGTCGATGGTGGCGTTCAACTACCGCCGGGTGCCCGCGCTCGCGCACGCCAGGAAACTGGTCGCGAGCGGGGCGCTCGGCGAGATCCGCCACGTGCGGTCGGTCTACCTGCAGGACTGGCTGTCCGACCCGAACTCGCCGATGACGTGGCGGCTGCACAAGGACAAGGCGGGCTCGGGGGCGCTGGGTGACCTCGGCGCGCACATCGTCGACGCCGCCCAGTTCGTCACCGGCGAGTTCGTCACCGGGGTTTCCGCGCTGACCAACACCTTCGTCAAGGAGCGGCCGGACGGCGACGGCGGTACCGGGCAGGTCACCGTCGACGACACCGCGTTGTTCCTCGGCCGGTTCTCCGGCGGGGCCGTGGCGAGTTTCGAGGCGACGCGGTTCGCGCTGGGCCGCAAGAACGCGATGCGGCTGGAGATCAACGGGTCGAAGGCGAGCCTCGCGTTCGACTTCGAATCGATGAACGAACTGTCGTGGTTCGACGGTGGCCAGCCCGCCACCGAGGCCGGGTTCCGCCGGATCCTGGTCACCGAACCGGAGCACCCGTACGTCGGGGTGTGGTGGCCACCGGGGCACCTCCTCGGCTACGAGCACACCTTCACCAACGAGGTCGCCGATCTGCTCACCGCGATCGGCGAAGGCACCGATCCCGCACCGTCCTTCGAAGACGGGTTGAGGGTTCAGATGGTCCTCGACGCGGTCGAGCGCAGCGCCGCCGACGAGGCCCGATGGACCGCTGTGCCCGGCGTCACTGCGGAGGGGAGTAACTGAGGAGTAGATCCAGCCGAAAGTCGCATGGACGTACATCACTGCGACTAGGTTCGATCCGAAACGTCCGATCATCCGAAGAGAAGCACCCGTTGGACGTTCCGGGTTTGGAAAGGTGGAGAAATGCCTGCTGACGAGCGTACTGGCATCTGGTTGATCGGCGCGAGGGGGTCTGTTGCCACGACCGCCGCGGTGGGCCTGCTGGCCCTTCGCGCGGGAGTGACCGGCCCGTCCGGCTGTGTGACCGAGCTGCCCGCGTTCGCCGGGGTGCCGTTGCCGGGCTGGGACGATCTGGTCCTCGGCGGGCACGACATCGTGCACACCCCGCTGGAGAAGCGCGCCGAACAACTGGCGCACGCCGGCGTGTTCGGACACTCGGTGTTCGCCGCTGTCCGGTCCGGGCTGGCCGAAGTGGACGCCGAGATCCGCGACGGCTACCACCCGGCGACGCATGCGGGTGCCCAGGCCGACGCGGCCGCGCGGCTGACCTCGGACATCCGAGCTTTCGCCGACCGGCACGACCTCGCGCGGGTCGTGGTGGTCAATGTGTCCTCCACCGAGGCCCCGTGCCCCCACCTTCCCGAACACGACGACCTCGGCCTGCTCGAAACGGCGCTCGCGGACCCGACGCGGGCGGTGCTCCCTTCCAGCTCGCTGTCGGCCTACGCGGCACTGAAGGCCGGTAGCCCGTACGTCGAGTTCACGCCGTCGGCCGGGATCACCCTGCCCGCGCTGGGACAGCTCGCGGAACGGGAAGGCCTGCCGTACGCGGGTTCCGACGGCAAGACCGGCGAGACCCTGCTCCGTACCGTCCTCGCGCCGATGTTCAGCGCGCGGGCGCTGAAGGTCCGCTCGTGGGCGGGCACCAACCTGCTCGGCGGCGGCGACGGCGAGACCCTGGCCGACCCGGTGACCGCGAACAGCAAGCTGGAATCGAAGGCCCGCGGGCTCGCGGCGCTGCTCGGCGAGGACGTCACCGCGCCGCTGCACATCGACAACGTGCCCGACCTCGGCGAGGTCAAGACCGCTTGGGACCACGTGTCGTTCGAGGGCTTCCTCGGCGCGCGCATGAGCTTGCAGTTCACCTGGACCGGCTACGACTCCGCGCTCGCGGCGCCGCTGATCCTCGACCTCGCCCGCCTGGTCGCCTCGGCGCACGCCGACGGCCGGAGCGGTGCGCTGACCGAACTCGGCTTCTTCTTCAAGGACCCGCTGGGCAGCGACGAACACCGCTTCGCCGAGCAGACCGCCCGCCTGATCACCTGGGCGGGAACCCTGTGAAGGCCTACATCGAACTCGTCCGCGCGCCCGCCGCGCTGACCGTGCTCGGCGACACGGTCGCCGGCTCGGCCGCCGCCGGGCTCAGGATGACCGGGCGACGGCTGCTGCTGCCGTTGTCGTCGGTCGCCTTCTACTGGGCCGGGATGGCCCTCAACGACTGGGCGGACCGGAAGCTCGACGCCGTCGAGCGTCCCGAGCG
>NZ_JACBXD010000030.1 GCF_013870525.1 Amycolatopsis pittospori | reverse complement strand
GGCCAGCCGGGTCCGTCCTCTTCACCCGGCCATTGGGCACGGCGAGGTGCATCAGGCTCCTGGCCGGGCCAGGAGCGGTTGCGATCGTCGTTCACGAATGGGCCTCCCAGACCGGCGCTTCGGGGCACGCCGCTCTGTGCTCAACTGCGTTTTCGATACCTGTCACTGACCCGCCGTCCTTCGTGGCCGGGTCCGTGGCCGGGTGCTTCCTGGATCTCCGGTACCGAGGACGTAGGAGCGCACCAGGTGGTTCCAGTGACAGCTCCGGCAGACCTCGACCTCGTAGACGGTGAACTCCGCGAAGAGCCCGTCCATCCGTATCAGCTCGTCCGGTGTCTTGGCGGACCCGGCGACGTGCTTGAGCTCGTCGCCGTAGACCCACGACACCAGGGTCAGTTCCTCCCGGTGACAGACCGGGCAGTCCTGCTCACCTGGTCGTCCGTGGAATTTGGCGGCCCGCAGGAGGTACGGACCCGCGTCGCAGACGTCGTATGTGCCGACCCGTCCGGAGTGGACGCCCTTGAGCAGCGCGCGCCGCTGTAAGGCGTAGTCCACTACCTGCCGCTGGTTTCGCACGCCAACAGAGTACGGGCTCTTGCTGTGTGGTCCACGCCCCGTTCTCGGCGGGAGGGTGCCCGCGCATCCGGACACGCCGACGATTCGATAACTCTCCGATGAATTTCGTCCGGTTCCGGCTACGCGATCGGGGTTAGTTACACCACTTCGATGTATCGGCGCGATATAGTCGGCCGGTAGGTTGACCGAGCCGGTCTCGTTGGCCAACGCGACCGGTCGCGGTTTGTTCCCGGAAGGGGGTGCGGTGTGCTGGAGCTCGCGATCTTGGGGCTGCTGCACGAAACCCCCATGCACGGTTACGTGCTGCGCAAACGTTTGCACGAGACGCTTGGGATGTTCCGGACGTTCTCGTACGGCTCGCTGTACCCGACGTTGCGTCGGCTGCTTCGCGCCGGTTACCTCGTCGAGGAGCTCGAAGAGGTGGAAGACCGGGCGTGGGCACGCCGGGGCAAACGCGTGTACAAGCTCACCGCCGAGGGCAAGGAGCGCTTCGCCGAACTACTCGGCGACGCCGGCCCGCAGACGTGGGACGACGAAGGCTTCGGCGTCCACTTGGCGTTCTTTTCGAGGACACCGGCCGACGTCAGGATGCGAATCCTGGAAGGTCGCCGTCGTCGGGTCGAGGAACGCCGGGAAGGACTTCGGACGGCAATGGCGCGGGCCGAGGAGAAGATCGACCGCTACACCCGTGAGCTGCACCGGCTCGGGCTGGAGTCCAGTGAGCGGGAGGTGCGCTGGCTCAACGAGCTGATCGCGCACGAACAGGCCGAGCAGCGCGGACCGGAGACCTGAGGCGCTCTCCGTGCCCGCTGAGCACTACCTACAACTGTTGGACGAATGAAGGAGAAACCGGCATGGGCGAGAACCGCCGCGTTCGGGTGGCCATCGTGGGCGTCGGCAACTGTGCGGCCTCGTTGGTCCAGGGCGTTCAGTACTACCGCGACGCAGATCCCAGCACCCGCGTGCCCGGTTTGATGCACGTCGTGTTCGGCGAGTACCACGTCCGCGACATCGAGTTCGTCGCCGCGTTCGACGTGGACGCCAAGAAGGTCGACCGCGACCTGTCCGAGGCGATCTTCGCCAGCGAGAACAACACCATCAAGATCGCCGACGTGCCGCCGCTGGGCGTCACCGTGCAGCGCGGTCACACCTACGACGGTCTCGGCCGCTTCTACCGCGAGACCATCGAAGAGTCCGACGCGGCTCCGGTCGACGTCGTCGCCGCCCTCCGCGAGGCCGAGGTCGACGTGCTCGTCTCCTACCTGCCGGTGGGCTCCGAAGAGGCCGACAAGTTCTACGCGCAGGCGTGCATCGACGCCGGTGTGGCGTTCGTCAACGCGCTGCCGGTGTTCATCGCCTCCGACCCCGAGTGGGCCGAGAAGTTCCGCGCGGCGGGCGTCCCGATCGTCGGCGACGACATCAAGTCCCAGGTCGGCGCCACCATCACGCACCGCGTGCTGGCGAAGCTGTTCGAAGACCGGGGTGTCCAGCTCGACCGGACCATGCAGCTCAACGTGGGCGGGAACATGGACTTCCTGAACATGAAGGAGCTCGAGCGGCTCGAGTCGAAGAAGATCTCGAAGACCCAGTCGGTCACTTCGCAGGTCGACCGCGAGCTCGGCAAGGGCAACGTCCACATCGGACCGTCGGACTACGTGCAGTGGCTCGACGACCGCAAGTGGGCCTACGTCCGGCTCGAAGGCCGCGCCTTCGGCGACGTGCCGCTGAACCTGGAGTACAAACTCGAGGTGTGGGACTCGCCGAACTCGGCGGGCATCATCATCGACGCCGTCCGCGCCGCGAAGATCGCGAAGGACCGCGGCATCGGCGGCCCGATCCTCTCGGCTTCGTCCTACTTCATGAAGTCGCCGCCGGAGCAGTACGACGACTCCACCGCGCGCGACGAGGTCGAAAAGTTCATCGCCGGCGAGGCGTGAACCCCTGCCCCTAGCGCGCTATGAACGGCCCGTTACTTGCAAATTTTGCAAGTAACGGGCCGTTCATTGCATCGGTGAGGTAGCGCGGGTCAGTCCTTCGGCGTCTGAAGTGCCGCCGGCAGATCCGTGATCGTCTCCACCACCGTCGTCTGCGCCAGCACCGCCGGATCCGGCGGGAAATGCGGATTCGGCACCGCGTACACCGTCATCCCCGCGGCCAGCGCCGCGCGAAGGCCGTTCGTCGTGTCCTCGACGGCCGCGCAGTTCTTCGGTTCCGCGCCCAGCAGCTCCGCCGCCCGCAAGTAGACGTCGGGCGCCGGCTTTCCGGCGCCGACCTGCTCCGACGAAACCGCCGTCGGCACCGGTAGCCGGGTGATGTCCAGGAACGCCTTGATCAGCAGCGGCGGCGAGGAGCTCGCGATCGCCACCGGCCAGTGCTTCGCGACCTCGCGGACGACGTCCGGGCCGCCGGGGATGATCGGCGGTTTCGCCGCGTACCGGCGTGCCATCCGGTCGATCACCACCTCCGCGACGTCGGCCGGGCGCAGCCGGACGCCGAGGTCGTGCGCCAGGTAGGCCGCCCATTCCGGGGTGCTCATCCCCTGCATCGCCCTGGTCGCCTCAGCGCGCCAGGTGCCGTGGAACTCGTCGACGACCGCGCGCCGGACCTCGTCCCACATCGTTTCCGAGTCGACCAGGACACCATCGAGATCGAAGATCACCGCTTCCACAGCCTCAACCCTAGGCCGGGGCGAGCTGTGCGGCATATTACTTAGCCATGCTCAGTAATTTTAGTTAGCATGGCTAAGTGACCACGAAAGTCGCCGACCTCGCGCATCGGCTCCGCCCGCTGGTCCTCCGGATGCCGACGTCGTCCGCCGTCTCGAACGGCTCGGCCTGGTCAGCCGACGGCCGAACCCCGCCGATCGCGCCGCCATCGAGGCCGCGCTGCCCGCCCTCGCCAAGTCGCTGCGGCAGGAAATTCAGGAAGACAAGAAGGAGGAACTGATCCGCGATGAGCGCTGAGTCCCACTCGAGCCTGTTGGACGCCATCAAAGGACAGCCGAAACAGGTATGGATCACCGCGTTCGCCGCGGTCATCGCGTTCATGGGCATCGGGCTGGTCGATCCGATCCTGCTGTCGATCGCCGAGGGCCTGCACGCGACGCCGTCCGAGGTGACGCTGCTGTTCTCCTCCTATCTCGGCGTCCAGGCGATCGCGATGCTGGTGACCGGAGCGATGAGTGCCCGGTTCGGGGCCAAGCGGACCGTGGTCGTCGGGCTGACGCTGGTCGTCGTCGCCACCGCGCTGTGCGCCGCGTCCGGATCGATCGAGCAGCTCATCGGGCTGCGCGCGATCTGGGGCCTGGGCAACGCCTTCTTCATCGCGACCGCGCTTTCGGTCATCGTCGGCGCCGCGACCGGCGGCCAGGCGGGCGCGATCCTGCTCTACGAGGCCGCGCTCGGCGTCGGTCTCGCGGTCGGCCCGCTGCTCGGCGCCCTGCTGGGCAGCATCTCCTGGCGCGGCCCTTTCCTCGGCACTTCGCTGCTGATGCTGTGCGGCCTGGTGCTGTGCTCGATCTTCCTGACCGCCGACGCCAAGGAACAGCGGCCGAAGATCCGCCTGCTCGACCCGTTCCGCGCGCTCAAGCACGGCGGGCTGCTGCGCACCTCGATCGGTTCCGCGCTCTACACGGCCGCGTTCTTCGTGGTCCTGGCCTGGTCGCCGTTCGTACTGGAGTGGAGCGCCGTCGCCGTCGGCCTGATCTTCTGCGGCTGGGGACTTTCGGTCGCCGTCGCGGGGGTGGTGCTGGCGCCCAAACTCGCCGCGAAGCTCGGTGAACGGCACGCGACCGTCGTCGCCGTCTTCGGCTACGCCGTCCTGCTGCTGATCATGGCGATCCCGAGCAAGCCGGTCCTGGTCGTCGGCATCATCCTGTCGGGGCTGGTCTCCGGTCTGCTGAACACGCTCTTCACCGGGACGGCGATGTCGATCAGCGGCGCCCCACGTCCGGTCGCGAGCGCCGGGTACAACTTCTGCCGCTGGCTCGGCGGCGCGGTCGCCGCGACCCTCGTCGGTCACCTGGCCGAGTGGTTCGGCGCCGAGCAGGCGCCGTTCGTGATCGCCGCGATCCTGTGCGTGCTCGCCGGAGCCCTGCTGACGATTCGCGAAAAGACCGCCGACCCGCACACGATTCCGGCCGAAGCGGTCCTCGTCGGCGAAGAGATGTAATTCGAACAAAAGGTGAACACCGGACCAACGAGGGGTTTCCTCTCGTTGGTCCGGTGCCTTAGCGTCGACCTCCCGAACTGCCTGACCGGAGGTCCGCGTGAAGTTCCTTCCGTTGCTGGCCGGCCACTCACCAAGCCGGGCGTCAGTGACCTGTACCTATCGCTGTGGTGACGCGTGCTTCCACGACGCGCCGAACACTTCGGACAACCCCACCTTCGCCGAGGTGCTCGGCGCGGTGAGCCGCCGTGGCGCGTTGAAGGCGAGCGCCGTCGTCGCGCTGGCCGCCGGTGCGCCGCTCGCCCTCGCCGCGCCCGCCTCCGCCGCGCCGGACGTCGAACCGGCGGACAGGGGACGGCCGAAGCCCCCACCCGGTACCGACTACAAGCGAGTCCAGCCGAACACTCTCGACGCCGTCGTCGTCCCCGAGGGCTACCAGCAGGGCATCGTCATCCGCTGGGGTGACGCGGTGCTGCCGGGTGCGCCGGAGTTCGACTTCGACAACCAGACCGCCGCGGCGCAGGCGAAGCAGTTCGGCTACAACTGCGACTTCGCCGCCCTTCTGCCGCTCGACCGCTGGGGACTTTCGTCGCTGCTGGTGACGAACCACGAATACACGTCGGAAGAGTTCATGTTCCGCGGGTACGACCGGGACAATCCGACGGCGGAGCAGGTCAAGATCGCCTGGGCGGCCCACGGGCTGACCGTCGTGCAGGTGTCGCGCGGACGCGACACCGGGCACCTGCGGCCGAAGATGTCGCGCTACAACCGGCGCATCACGCTGCACACCCCGTTCAAGGTGACCGGTCCGGCGGCGGGCAGCGACCTGCTCAAGACCGCCGCCGACCCCACCGGCACGGTCGTCCTGGGCACGATGAACAACTGCGCCGGCGGCGTCACGCCGTGGGGCACGATCCTGTCCGGTGAGGAGAACATCAACCAGTACTTCGGGAACGCGGACACGGTGACCGATCCGGTGGCGCGCAAACGGCTCGCGCGCTACGGCATCAACGGCACCGCGACCACCCGGAAATGGGAGCGGTTCGACGCGCGCTGGGACATCGCCCGGGAGGCGAACGAGGCCAACCGCTTCGGCTGGGTGATCGAGCTGGACCCGAACGATCCGGACAGCACCCCGGTCAAGCACACGCATCTGGGCCGGTTCAAGCACGAGACGGCGAACATCCGCATCGCCAAGGACGGCCGCGTGGTCGCCTACTCCGGAGACGACGAGCGGTTCGAGTACATCTACAAGTTCATCTCGAAGGGCCGCGTGAAGCCGGGCGACAGCGCCCATGCCCGGCGGCACAACATGACCCTGCTCGACGACGGCACGCTCTACGTCGGCCGGTTCACCGGCGACAGCCCGGTCGCCGAGATCGACGGCACCGGGAAACTGCCCAGTGACGGCGAATTCGACGGAAGCGGCGAGTGGATCCCGCTGGCGTCGGGCAAGAAGTCCTTTGTGGACGGAATGACCGCCGAAGAGGTCTACGTGTTCACACGTGAGGCGGCCGACCGGGTGGGCGCGACCAAGATGGACCGCCCGGAGGACATCCAGGCCCATCCGCGCACCGGCCGGATCTACTGCGCGCTGAGCAACAACGTCGATCGTGGCAAGCCGGGCAAGGAGGGCGCCACCGAGCCCAACCCGCGGCTGAACAACAAACACGGTCAGGTGCTGGAGTTCGAGGAACGCCGAGGGGACGCGCTCGCGCTGACCTTCAGCTGGCGGCTGTTCCTGGTGTGCGGTGATCCGGCCTCGCCGGACACCTATTTCGCCGGATTCCCCAAGGACCAGGTCTCGCCGATCTCCAGCCCGGACAACGTGGCCTTCGACAAACACGGCAACCTCTGGATCTCCACCGACTCCGCGGGTGCGCTCGGCATCAACGACGGCCTGTACTCGGTGCCGCTGGAGGGGCGTAACCGAGGCGAGCTGAAGCTGTTCCTCACCGTGCCCCGGGGTGCGGAGACCTGTGGGCCGATCGTCGAAGAGAAGATCGTCACAGTCTGTGTTCAGCATCCGGGTGAAGTGGACGGGGCGAACGCCGACAAACCGGCCTCCCATTGGCCCGACGGCGGCGAAAACCAGCCCCGGCCTTCGGTGGTGGCCGTCTGGAAACCCGGCCGTCACGGGTTGGCCGACATCGGTTCCTAGTCGGTAAACAGCGTTCTAGCAGTACGTTTCGTCGATGGCGCGCGGCCGGTCCCGGCAGCGCGCCATCGCTCGTTCGCGCGTTGTTCATCTGCTGGTCGGGATGGGATCGCTTTGGTCGCTTAACGTCACGGCGTTCCCCTGACTGGATTACGTGAACCCACCGCGAACATGGAGGCCTTGTGTCCTTCGAGCCTCAGCGGCTCCTGCCGTTGATCACCTCCCACCCCGGTGGCCGCTCCGCGGTCACCTGTGAGTACCGCTGCGGCAACGCGTGCGCCCACCCCGAGCCCAACACCTCGGACAACGAGTACTTCGGCGACGTGGTCAAGAACGTGCTCTCCCGGCGCGGCGCGCTGAAGGCCAGTGCCGTGATGGCCGCCGCGGCCGGTGGGTTCGCCGCCCTGTCCGGTACCGCTGCCGCGGCCGAGCCCGCCGACGTCGCCGCCGCGGGTCACGGGAAGCCCGGCCGCCCCGGACGTCCGGTGCCCGGCACCGACTTCGAAGCGGTGCCGCCGAACAAGGTCGACGCGGTCTCCATCCCCGAGGGCTACGAACAGCGTGTCGTCATCCGCTGGGGCGACGCCGTCGAATTCGGCGCCCCGAAGTTCGACTTCGCCAAGCAGACCGCGGCCGCGCAGGCGAAGCAGTTCGGCTACAACTGCGACTTCGTCGGCCTGATCCCGCAGGACCCGCTGGGCATCCGCAACCTGCTGGTGGTGAACCACGAGTACACCACCGAGGTCCACATGTTCCCGGCCGACCAGTACGACCCGGCGAACCCGACCGAGGAGCAGGCCAAGATCGCCTGGGCCGCCCACGGTCTCTCGGTGGTCCAGACGTTCCGCGACCCGATCGGCGGCGCGCTGCACGTCACGCCGAGCCGGTACAACCGCCGCATCACGCTGAACACCGCCTTCGAGGTGCGTGGACCGGCCGCCGGTTCGAAGTACCTCAAGACATCCGCGGATCCGAGCGGCCGCAAGGTCTTCGGCACGCAGAACAACTGCGCCGGCGGCGTGACCCCTTGGGGCACCGTGCTTTCCGGTGAGGAGAACGTCAACCAGTACTTCGCCAACGCGGCGAGCGTCACCGAGCCGGCCGCTGCCGCGCGGTTGAAGCGCTACGGTTTCTCCGGCGCCGCCAGCACCCGTAAATGGGAGCGGTTCGACAAGCGCTGGGACCTCGCGCAGGAACCCAACGAGGCCAACCGGTTCGGCTGGGTCGTCGAGATCGACCCGAACGATCCGAACTCGACGCCGGTCAAGCACACCGCGCTCGGCCGGTTCAAGCACGAGGCCGCGAACATCAAGATCACCAAGGACGGCCGCGTCGCCGTCTACTCCGGTGACGACGAGCGCTTCGAGTACATCTACAAGTTCGTCTCCAAGGGCAAGTACAAGCCGGGCAAGAGCTCGCACGCGCGTCGCCACAACTCGGCGCTGCTCGACGACGGCACCCTGTACGTCGCCCGCTTCACCGGCGACAGCCCGGCCGGTGAGATCGACGGCTCCGGCAAGCTCCCCGCGGACGGTGAATTCGACGGCGTCGGCGAGTGGATCCCGTTGGCCGCCGGCAATAAGTCCTTTGTGGACGGATTCACCGCCGAAGAGGTCTATGTGTTCACCCGGGAGGCCGCGGACAAGGTCCAGCCGACCAAGATGGACCGCCCCGAGGACATCGAGCCGAACCCGGTCAACGGCCGGATCTACGCCGCCCTGACCAACAACAGCCAGCGTGGCCCCGCCGGCAAGGCGAACGTCGACGAGGCGAACCCGCGGCCTAACAACCGCAACGGTCACGTCCTGGAGTGGGAGGAGAACGGCGGGGACGCCGCGTCGACGAAGTTCTCCTGGCGGCTCCTGCTGGTCTGCGGTGACCCGAAGACGGCGGACACCTACTTCGGCGGCTTCCCGAAGGACCAGGTCAGCCCGATCTCGTGCCCGGACAACGTCGCGTTCGACCGGCACGGGAACCTGTGGATCTCCACCGACGGCAACGCGCTCGGCTCCCACGACGGCCTGTTCTCGGTGCCGGTCGACGGTCCGGAACGCGGACACGTCAAGCAGTTCCTGTCGGTCCCGGTCGGCGCGGAATGCTGCGGCCCGGTGGTGACCGACCACCTGGTGCTCGTCGCCGTGCAGCACCCGGGTGAGGACGCGGCCAGCTCCGCGAACCCGACATCGCACTGGCCCGACGGCGGCACCTCGCAGCCGCGGCCGTCGATCGTGTCGGTGTGGAAGAAGGGCCGCTGGGGCCAGGTCGGCCGCATCGGCATCAAGTAGGGGGGGTGGGGCGCCGCCGCCGTGGGAAGACGGCGGCGGCGCCTCGATCACTCTCGGTTCTGCCTGATCGGGGCGATCGTCGACACGGTTCAGCGATTACGGAACGCTCGGCGCCTAACTAGCTTCAGCCCTGTGAAAACGGCACTGGTGTTGATGACGGCAGGCGCGCTGGCGCTCGGTGCGGGCATCGTTCCCGCGTACGCGCAGGCGCCGGTCGTCCCGTCCGGCTGCACCGGCGGCGCCGCGCCGAACCCCAGCGTGGAGAAGGGCAGCCCGCCCGACGGCTACACGTTCAATCCGGCCGCCCCGGTGCCGCCTGGGACGCCGAACAGCAAGCGGCCCAAGCTGTCCACGGCCGGCGGGTATCAGCAGGACGGCGGCAAATATGCCCTGATCGCGACGCCCGACAAGATGGTCAGCACCGCCTACGCGCCGATGAAGTTCGTGCCCGGCGGCGTCTACACGCTGACGGACTGGACCGGCACGAACGACGAGAATCTTCGGCGCTCGGACGCCGTCCAGGAGACGGGACTGCGTTTCTACAACGCGTCGAACAAGGTCGTCCTGGAGAACAAGCTCAAGGTCGCGCACGCCGTCGAGACCGACGGGAAACTGGGGCGCCAGGATTTCCCGCCGTCGACCGCGCCGGCGTCGGCGACCTCGGTGAAGTTCTTCGCCGCCACCGACCGCAACTGGGTCATGTGGGACTGCGTCCACCTGCAGGTCGCCTCGTTCGCGGTGAAGGCGGAGGTGCGGGATCCCGCGAGCGGCGCTTGGGGAGCCACGGCCACGATCGAGGCGGGTACCACGGCGAACTTCAGGTACACGGTGACCAACGA
The DNA here is from genome assembly GCF_013870525.1 of Amycolatopsis pittospori. GTDB lineage: Bacteria > Actinomycetota > Actinomycetes > Mycobacteriales > Pseudonocardiaceae > Amycolatopsis > Amycolatopsis pittospori. The sequence goes on along the minus strand of NZ_JACBXD010000030.1, from coordinate 75,214 downwards.
CGGCACCGCGAACCTCACCGACATCAAGGTCGACGACCCGTATTGCGACGTGAAGCCCGCGCCGATCGCGAGCCTCGACGGCGGCAAGTCCGCGACGCTCACCTGCGACCACAAGAACGTCACCGAGGCGGACAACGGGCGCGTCGGCACGGTGACCGTCTCCAACGGCAAACTGCCGAAGAAGACCGCCACCACGACCCTCAAGGTCACCCCGCCGCCCGCCATCGACGAGATCGGCGAGTTCGTCTGGAACGACGTCGACCGGAACGGCCTCCAGGACGCGGGTGAGGCGGGCATCGCGGGCGTGAAGGTGACACTGAAGGACGCGTCGGGCACGGCCGTGGGCACGCTCACCACGGACGCCGGCGGCAAGTACCGCTTCGCCAAGCTGAAAGACGGCATCTACCAGGTCTGCTTCGATATCAGCGCCCTCCCGCCCGAGTACGCGGGCTACGGCTACACGAAGAAGGACGCTGGCGACGACGCGAAGGATTCGGACGTCGACCCGGCGAACGGCTGCACCGCGACCACCGCGGTCGGCCCCAAGAAGCGCCAGGACCTGACGCTCGCCGCGGGCCTCGTCGCGCCGATGAGCAAGCTGGGCGACTTCGTCTGGCTGGACAAGGACAAGGACGGCCTGCAGAGCCGCGACGAACTCGGCGTCCCGGACGTGAAGGTGACTTTGAAGGACGCTTCCGCGGCAGTCGTCGGCTCGACGGTGACCGGCCCGGACGGCCGGTACGTCTTCGACCAGCGCTGGGGCTCGTACCAGGTCTGCTTCGACATCGGCGCCCGTCAGCTGACCCGGTCGGGCGCGGCGCAGTACAACGGCACGGATTCGGCGGCGGACCCGGCGACCGGCTGCACGCCGGTGACCAACCTGGGCGCGCCGGAGGACCTGACCAGGGACGCCGGGCTGATCGAGCCGTAGCGACGGGCCGGTGTGCCGTCCGCCCGATCACGCGAGCCGTCCGCCCGATCACGCGTGCCGTCCGCCCGATCACGCGTGCCGTCCGTCTGATCACGCCTGACGTCCGTCCGATCACGCGAGCCGTCCGTCCCGGCTCCACGAACTTGTCGGTGGGTGCCGCTAGCGTCGCCCACCGTGACCACTCACCTCGACGCCACCCGAGAGTCCTACGACACCGTCGCCGAGGACTACGCGACGCGGGTCGGCCGGCTCTTCGGCCAGGAGCCGATCGGCCGCTCGATGCTGGCCGCGTTCGCCGAGCTGGTGCGCGGCTCCGTCCTTGACGTCGGTTGCGGGCCGGGACACGTCACCGCGCACCTGGCCTCGCTCGGGCTGTCGGTCTCGGGTGTCGACTTGTCGCCCAAGATGATCGAGATCGCCCGCCATCAGTACCCTGACCTGCGATTCGACGTCGGTTCGATGACCGCGCTCGACCTTCCGGACGGTGCTCTGGGCGGCCTCGTCGCCTGGTGGTCGATCTTCCACCTGCCCCCGGCCGAACTTCCGGCGGTGTTCGCGGAGTTCCGCCGGACCCTCGTGCCCGGCGGGCATCTGCTGGTCGGATTCCACGTCGGTGACGAGCGCCTCAGCCCGGACAGGGCGTACGGCCACCCGGTCTCCTATGACGCCTACCTGCTGCAACCAGATGCCGTCGCCGACCTGCTCGGCCGGGCGGGTTTCGAGGTCGCCGCACGGCTGACCATGGAAGGGAGGAAGTGGCCGCAGGCCTGCCTGCTCGCCAAGGCCGTTTGACTCGCGGGGCGCGTACCTGATCTCCTGCGCACGCAACCGAATCGGGCGGGGTCATGGCGCAGAGAAGTACGACCGCGGGCGAGAGCACACCCGTGTGGCCTTCGCGTGCCTGGTTCGTGCGGCCGTCCACGTGGACGTGGTTCGGGTTCGGCCTGGTCCTGATGGTCTACGCCGACCTCGCGTGGCGTCGCCGTTGGATGAGCGACGACGGCCTGATCGTGCTGCGGACGGTCCGCCAGATCCTCGCGGGCAACGGTCCGGTGTTCAACATCGGCGAACGGGTCGAGACCAACACCAGTCCCTTGTGGACAGGAATCCTGAGCGTCCTGGGGCTGATCCCCGGAGTGCCGCTGGAAGGGATCTCCGTGGTCACGGGGCTGGTCTTCTCGGTCGCCGGGTTGTTCTTCGGTCTGGACGGCGCCCGGCGGCTCTACCAGCCGATGGCGTTCCATGGCCTCGCGCCCGCCGGAGCGCTGGTGGTCTGCGCGCTGCCGCCGTTCCGCGACTTCGCGACGTCCGGTCTGGAGACCGGTCTGATCACCTTGTGGCTGGGCGGCACGTGGTGGCTTCTCGTCCGGCGTACGTCCACAATGGACGATCTGCGGACCTGGCCGGTCGCGGTGGTCGCCGGGCTGGGACCGTTGGTGCGCCCGGATCTCGCGATCTTCAGCGGAGTCGCCTTGCTCGCGTTGCTCGTGCTCCTTCGGCCGGGACGACGTCGAGCCCTGAGGCTGCTGGCCGTCGCGGCCGTACTCCCCTTGGCGTATCAGGTGTTCCGGATGGGCTATTACGGCCTGTTGACTCCGAACACCGCCCTGGTCAAGGAAGCTTCGGAGGCGGACTGGGGCCGAGGCTGGACGTACTTCGTCGACCTCGTCCAGCCGTACTGGCTGTGGCTCCCGTTGCTGATACTCGCCGCCGCGGCCGTCACCTTCAAGTCCACTGTGGACAAAACCTTCGCCGTGCTCACCGCGGTTCCCCTCGTCGGCGCGGTCCTTCTCTCGCTGTACGTGATCCGTGTGGGCGGGGATTTCATGCACGGCCGCATGCTGCTCCCGGCGCTATTCTGCCTGCTACTGCCCGTTCTGGCGCTGCCCGTGACGAGGGTGACCACGGCGCTTCTGCTGGCCGTCGGTATCTGGGCGTTCGTGGCCGCCGGGTCGCTGCGGCCGCCGTACTCCGCCTCCCCGCGCGCCGTCGGCATCACCGACGAGCGGTCGTTCTGGTCGCGGTCGACCGGCCATGAACATCCGATCCTGGCCGAGGATTACGCCGACTACCCGTCGATGCCCGCCACGCTGGACGCCATCCGCGGTGTGGAGGGCCCGGCGGTGCTGGTCCAGGACTACGCGACCAGGCGCTGGTACGCCTACCCGACGGACCGGCCGTATGTGACCGTCGCGGCGGACAGCATGGGCGCCCTCGGCCTGCTGATCCCGCTCGACATGCGGCTGCGTGACGGCTACGGTCTCGCGAACCCGTACGCCGCGCATTCGACGTCGCTCCCCAACGGCCGGACAGGGCACCAGAAGTGGCTTCCGCCGGTCTGGGAACTGGCGAATTCGGCGCGGCTGCCGATCGCCGCGGGCGGTCCGGTCAAACCCGAGGACGTCGCCGCCGCGCGGCTCGCGCTCAGCTGTCCGGAGATCATGGCGATCGACGTGTCGGTGCGGGATCCGCTGACCGCGGGACGGTTCGCGGACAACCTCATCGGGTCGTTCACGCGGGGTTCCGTGCGCTTCCCGCGAGTGGCGACGGTGCCGGTCGTCTGCGGGTGACTAGCGTGGCGGTATGGCTGATCTTCCCCTCGCTCTCGTCACCGGTGCCACCCGTGGCATCGGCGCCGCCGTCGCCCACGCGCTCGCTCCGACCCACCGGCTGCTGCTCGGCGGCCGGGACGCCGCCGCGCTCGGAGAACTCGCCGGCACACTGCCCGGGGCGCGGGCGTGGCCGGTCGACCTGACCGACGTCGAGGCGCTCGAAGCCGCGACCGCCGAGTTCGGCGAGCTGGACGTGCTGGTGCACTCGGCCGGGGTCGCGCGGCTCGGCACCGTCGAAACCGCGACCGACGCCGACTGGCGGGCGAACTTCGAGGTCAACGTGCTCGCCGTCGTCACGCTGACCCGGCAGCTGCTGCCCGCGCTACGGGCCGCGAAGGGTCATGTCGTCGTGATCAACTCCGGCGCCGGTCAGAGCGCGAGGCCGGGCTGGGGCCCGTACGCGGCGAGCAAGTTCGCGGTCCGCGCGTTCGCCGACGCGCTGCGCGAGGAAGAGTCGACGCTCCGGGTGACGTCGATCTACCCCGGGCGCACGGACACCGAGATGCAGCAGGCGATCATCGCCGACGAAGGCCGCCCGTACGAGCCGGAACGCTTCCTGCGCCCCGAATCCGTCGCCAACGCTGTCCTCGCCGCCGTTTCGGCCACCGGTGACGCGCACCCGACCGAAGTGACCCTTCGCCCGCGCGGCCTCGTCTAGCCGCGCCTCGGGCGGGGTGTCCCCAATGCCTCATTGGAGACGCTGAGCGTTCTATCGACGGGTAAGGCAAAGGTGGCGTGGTCGGCGCCGGTCGTTGCGTCCGGCCGCGCGGCGGGTGTTGCGAAAGCCACTTTCGCAACGTTGAAGGTTGTGAAAGTGGCTTTCGCAACACCCGAAGTGCGCCGCGCCCGCGAGATCCGTCTCTGAGCACGCGAGAGCGCCGCCCACGCCACCACGTCGCCCGAACCAAGACACGGTTGACTTACCCCTCGCTAACGCGGCGTTCGCTCCACCGCCCAGCCGTTCCGCGCGCTCCACCGCCCAGCTCCCCCATGCCCCAACGCGGCATTGGTGGCACTCAACGTCCCCAATGCCACTTTGGGAGCACTCAGCCCCCCGGAGTTGTCCACAGCCCCACCCCGTTGTGGACAACTCAGCCCTGACCAGCCCTTTTACCCCGATCCCGCCAGGGAGACCCGATAGACTGGCCTCGGGGCCGCCCCCTGGGACGGGTGGGGGGCTGGGTAGGTGAGTTAAGAGCGCAGCCGTGCCGAGGTTTCGGCGACTTCGGCCTGCACCTTGGCGCGGTCGACGCGCAGGGATTCACCGTCGCCGACGACCTGGTCGCCTGCCACCCACACGTCGCGGACGCGGCGTGAGCCGGCGGCCCATACGAGGTTCGAGAGCAGTTGCTCGTCGGGGACGTCGATGCCGGCGGCGAAGGCCGGGTCGTCGAGGTCGACGTGCACCATGTCGGCCCATCGGCCGGTTTCGAGCACGCCGATGTCGGTGCGGCCCAGTGCGTCGGCGCCGCCGCGGGTGCCGAGCAGGAACGCGTCGGCGGCGGTCAGCACGGTCGATTCGCCGGTCGCGAGCCGCGCGAACATCGCCGAGAGCTGCAGTTCTTCCCACAGGTCGATGTCGTCGTTCGACGCCGGGCCGTCCGTGCCGAGGCCGACGGCGACGCCTGCCTTCCGGAGGTCCGTCACCCGCGCGATGCCCGAAGCGAGTTTCGCGTTCGAGCCCGGGCAGTGCGCCATGCCGACGCCTCGGGCGGCGAACAGCGCGATGTCCTCGTCGGACAGGTGGATGGCGTGCGCGGCCAGCGTCCGGCCCCGCAGCATCCCGACCTTCTCCAGCAGCGCGGGCACCGAGCCGTGCTCCTCGCGCTGTTTGACGTCTTCGAGTGCCGCTTCGGCCACGTGGATCTGCACCAGCGCGCCCCGTTCGGCCGCCGATTCCGCGGTCGCGCGCAGCGCCTCTTCGTTCAGCATGTACGCCGAGTGCGGCCCGTAGCCGACCTCGATCCGCTCGCCGGGGCCGAACCGCAGGCCGTCGGTGTCGATCCAGCGTTCGACGCTCTTCAGCATCGCGCGCCAGTCCATTCCCGGCAGTTCCATGATCGGCGGGCCGAGGATCACCCGGCCGCCGGTGGTGAGCACCGCGTCGGCGAGCTGCTCGCCTTCGAAGTACATCTCCGCGCTGGTCGTGACACCGTGACGCAGCATCTCGACCGAACCCAGCAGCATGCCGGTCCGGATGTCGGCGGGCTTCAGCTTCGCCTCGGTGGGCCAGATGATCTCGCTCAGCCAGCGCAGCAGCGGCAGGTCGCCGCCCATGCCGCGCAGCAGCGTCATCGGGCTGTGCGCGTGCGCGTTGACCAGGCCGGGCAGGAGGATTCCGCTCAACCGGGTCACGGGAGCGGACGTTTCGGGCGCCTGGGAGGCGGGCCCGACATGGGCGATACGCCCCGCTTCGTCAACGTCGACGACGGCGTCACGCAGCAGCGAGCAAGCGGGGTCGGCGGGGAGTACGACAGGAGCGTGGAAACGGCGTTGCATGAAGGGAGCTTACTTTCAGTCCACGACGCCGCTTCGCCATGCCCAAGCCGCGATCTCCACCCGGTTCCGCGCACCGATCTTGCCCTGCACGGACGCCAGATGCGTCTTCACCGTCGACAGCGACAGGAACAGCTCGGTGCCGATCTCGGTGTTCGTCAGCCCCTTCGCGGCCGCCTTCACCACGTCCATCTCGCGCGCGGTCAGCGGCTCCGAAGGCGGGCTGACGTCGCGTTTCACGGTCCCGCCGTCGAAATGCTTCAGCAGCCGGACGGTGATCTGCGGCGAGACCAGCGCGTCGCCGCGCGCGGCCGCGCGCACCGCTTCGATCAGCAACGCGGGCCCGGCGTCCTTCAGCAGGAATCCGCTCGCGCCGTTCCGCAGCGCGGTGTGCACGTACTCGTCCAGGTCGAACGTCGTGACCACCACCACCTTCAGCGGATCGACGACGTCCGGGCCGGCCAGCTGTTTGGTGACCTCGAGCCCGTCGATCCCGGGCATGCGGATGTCCAGCAGGCAGACGTCCGGCCGCAGTTCGCGCGCCTTCGCGACCGCCGAGACGCCGTCCGGCACGTCGGAGACCACCTCGATGTCGTCCTGCGCGTCCAGGATCATCCGGAAGCCGATCCGCACCATGTCCTGGTCGTCGGCGATCAGTACCCGGATCACTCTTCTCCTTCAAGTGGTAGCCAAGCCTCGACACGCCATCCGCCGCCCGGCGCGCGTCCGGCGGAAAGCCGGCCGTGCAGCAGGGCGACGCGTTCGCGCATGCCGATCAGACCGTAGCCGCCCGACCCGCCGGCCGGACGGCGCTCCTGCCCTCGTCCGTCGTCGGTCACCTGGATGTGCAGTTCCTGGCCGGAGACCTCGGCGATGACCAGGGCTTCCTTCGCGTTGGCCGCGTGCTTGCCGACGTTCGTCAGCGATTCCTGCACCAGCCGCAACGCCGACCGCCCGACCTCGTGCGGCACGTTCGACGGCAGTTCGAGCTTCATCGACGTCTTCACGCCGTGGTTCGACCGTTCGATCAGTGTCCGGAGGTCCGCCGCGAGATCGGTGGTGGCCTGCTCGCTGAACTCGCTGCTGCCCGCGGGGGCGTCCCCGCGCATACTCCGCACGAGCCGCCGCATGGCCGCGAGCGCCTCCACCCCGGCGTCCTCGATCCGGCCCATCGCCTCGACCGCGACCTGCGGGTTCTTCTCGCCCATCATCTTCGCCGCCTGTGCCTGCACGACGATCCCGGTCACGTGGTGGGCGACGACGTCGTGCAGTTCCCGCGCGAGGGCCATCCGCTCCGACGTCTGCGCGTCGGAGATCGCCGACTGGATGACCTGCGTGCGCTCCGAATCCCGGGATCGCAGCATCAGCCCGATCGCCACCGAGATGCCGAGCAGCAGCAGCGCCGCGACCACGAGCGTGGCGATCATGTCCGGTTGGGTCATCAGGGTGGGGCCCGGCCGGACGGCGTTGATCACCGAGGCCACCGCCACCACCCCGGCGAGCCCGGCGATCCGCGGCGCCGAACGGCTCAGCCCGGCCGAACGGACCAGCGCGATGACCGCGCCCATCCCCGCGACCACCTGCGTGCCGGGCACACCGCCCGGCATCGCGTAGTCGTACCTGAGCCGGAGGAACGGCGTCACCAACGCCGAAAGCAGGATGACCGCGGCGAGCCCGATCATCGCGTCACCGGGACGGCGCGGGGCGGCGACCGCGATCACCGCGGCGATGATCGAGCAGATCAGCACGGGGAAGCCGCGCGCCGAGCTCTCGTAGGTGAAGCCGAACTCCAAGAGCAGTGTCAGGCTGAGCAGGCCGATGAGCGGCCATTGGCCCATCACCAGTTTGTTGACCTTCTGCAGCCGGTCGTAGCGGCGTGGATTCGAATCCCGGTCACGGCCGGGGATCGCGAAGGCCAGCGTGGTGACGAGCAGGACGCTGCCGAACAACATCGCCTGCGCCATGGTGCTGTTCGAGTTGGAGCCGTAGTAGTACCGGCCGGACACCGCGACCAGGGTCGCGATCACCAGACCGCTGATCACCGCGAACGCGACACCCGCCTTGGCCCGGCGCGCGGCGTAGAACAGGATCTCCACCCCGGCCACCACCTCGGTGATGGACAGGTGCGCGAGCACGCTCGAATAGGTCGGGACGTCGTAGTACTGGATGAACAGCGTGTAGGACACCAGTACGACCGAGGCGGCCACGGCGGCGACCGCGGCCCTTCGCTGCGCCCAGAGCGCGCAGAACACCATCGCGAAGATGCCCGGGAACAGCAGAAGATCGATGCCCTTGCGGCCGGCCTGGTCGAACGAGGCGTCCGTGATGAAGAACAGGTCGAAGACGAGCGCCGCCAACAGCACGACCGTGGGCATGCCGAGACGGCGCACGAGCGAACCCGCGCGTGCGTAGAGGTTGTTCTGGGGTGGACCTGCTGTCACACCGTGACGGTAGAGGATCCATGGCCGTCCGCACCTTGGCCGGACGGCTCGACCACCCTCGGCCGATCGGCCGATGCGGGCGTGATCAGCACTGGCCGTCTGCCTGAAGTGGACACAGGTGGTTCACAGCGAAGCTTTGTCCCGAAGCGCAACACGAGCGACAAGGGAGACTCACGGTGGTAGATCCACAGTGGACAGGGCAGCCGGTGCTTTCGGGCCGGGGGCTGGTGAAGCGGTACGGCACGCAGTACGCGCTGGCCGGGATCGACATCGACATCCAGGCGGGTGACGCGGTCGCCATCGTCGGGCCGTCCGGTTCGGGCAAGACCTCCCTGCTGCACGTGCTCGCGGGGATCCTCCGCGCCGATTCCGGGCAGATCTTCCTGTCCGGGCAGCGGATCGATCAGCTCAACGAGCGCAAGCGCAGCGAACTCCGCCGTTCCGAGTTCGGTTTCGTGTTCCAGTCCGGGATGCTCGTCGCCGAATTGAGCGCCGAAGAGAACGTCGCGCTGCCTTCGCTGCTGAGTGGCAAGGGGCGTAAGGAATCCATCGACGCCGGCCGTGAATGGCTCGCGAAGCTCGGCCTCGAAGGCAAGGAAAAGCGCCGCCCCGGCGAGCTTTCCGGCGGTGAGGCGCAGCGCGTCGCGATCGCACGGGCGCTGACGCACCGGCCGAAGGTGATCTTCGCCGACGAGCCGACCGGCGCGCTCGACACCCGCACCGGCCGCGCCACCATGGACGCGCTGCTCGTGGCGGCCGCGGACAGCGGCGCCGCGGTGATCGTGGTGACCCACGACCGCGAACTCGCCGAAGCCATGCCGAGGACGGTCTCCATCCGCGACGGCCTGATCGCGACGAGGTTGGCTGCCTGATGAACAGCTTCCAGCTGGCCATGCGGGTGCTCCGGGTCGACCGCCGGACCCGCACGTCGGCCATCCTCACCGCGGTCGGGGTCGCCGTCGCGACCAGTCTGGTGCTCCTGCTGGCCTCCCTCCCGGGTGCCACGCAGGCCCGCTCGCAGCGGGCGATCTGGCAGGACGTCTACAGCTACAACTACAGCTCGAGTTCCGCCCCCGGCGAGTCGGCCAAGCCGCAGGGGCCGCTGCTGATGGCGGCGAACAAGGACTACACCGGCGACCTCGAGATCACCCGCGTCGACATCGCGCAGACCGGCAACTCGCCGATGCTCAGCCTCCCGCCGGGCATCCCGAAGCTGCCCGGCCCCGGTGAGGCGATCGTTTCGCCCGCACTGGGGAAACTGATCCAGTCGACGCCGCAGAACCAGCTCGGGGACCGGTTCGGCAAGCTCGTCGACGCGCTCGGACCCGAGTCCTTGATGTACCCGGAGCAGCTGGTCGCCGTCGTCGGCCACACGCCCGAGTCGATGCCGCAGTCGGCGCAGGCCGCGGACGGCTTCCCCAACAAGGAGGCCAAGCCCGACCCGCTGCTCGAACTGCTCGCCTGGGTCGGCGTCATCGTCCTTCTCGTGCCGAGCCTGGTGCTCGTCGCGTCGTCGGCCCGGCTCACCGCCGCCCGGCGTGAGCTGAGGATGGCGGCGCTGCGGCTCGCCGGGGCGACTCCCGGCCAGGTGACGAAGATCGTCGCCGCCGAAACCGCGTTGTCCGCGGTCGTCGGCGCGCTGCTCGGCATCCTCGTCGCACCGGCACTGCAAGGGCTCTCGACGTTCGTCTCATGGGGCGGCGGGACCTGGCAGGCGTCGGACTTCAGCCTCTCCGTGGGCTCGACCATCGCGGTCGCGGTGGTGATCCCGCTGCTGGTCGTCCTCGCCGGTGTCCTCGGTATCCGCCGGGTATTGAAGACGCCGCTGTTCGCGGCCTCGGCGCACGCTCGCAAACCGCTGCACTGGTGGCGTCTGCTCGCGGTCCCGGTGGCCGGCGCCTTCTTCCTCTTCGCGGTCAGCCAGGACGAAGCCAGCATGGGGATGGTGATGGGCGGCCTGTTCCTGCTGGTCGGATCCGCCGCGATCATCGGACCGTGGGTCACCTCGGCGGTGGGCGGCACCTTCGTCCGGATCTGGCGCAAACCCGCCTCGCTGCTGGCCGGTCGCAGGCTCCGCGACGACCCCAAGGGCGCCTACCGCGCCACGGCGGGTGTGGTGCTCGCGGTGTTCACCGGTTCGATGGCGCTGACGCTGCTGCCGTCGTTCGAATCGATGGCGGGCGGCGGGCGGTCCTTCAAGGACAACGTCCTCTACGCCAACGCCGACGCGACCCACGTCCAGCAGATGGTCGACCAGACGAACGCGTCGCTCGCGAAGCAGGGTGTGCCGGACAAGGCCGTCGCCATCGGCACGGTCTACCTGGCCAGCGGGGAGATGCGCTCGGACGGCACCCAGTCGCTGCAGCGGGCCTTCGTGGCGACCTGCGAGGACGCCTCGAAGCTGATGCGGGTGAACCTCGCCGGCTCGTGCCGTCCGGAGCCGGGGATCTACAGCACCTACACGCTCGACCCTTCGAAGTACCGGGTCACCCCGGAGTACGACCAGGCGGGCCTGCCGCTCGGCGCGAACGTTCCGGTGAACGTCTACCGGGAGTCCGAGAAGGACACGTCGAGCGTGATCGTCGTCGACCCGGCCCTGGTGCCTGCCGGGATCACGTCGAAGTACCTCGACGTGGTGGTGCCGACGACCCCGGCGAACGCCGAGGTCGTGCGGACCGCGCTGGTCGAGGCGGCGCCGGGTGAAGAGGTCGGCAGCCGGGGCCTGCACATGATCAGCCAGCAGCAGGAACTCGCCGACCTGCGGCGCGTCACCGTGATCGGCCTGATCGCGGCCGGGGTCCTCGCGGGCTGCAGCGCGGCCGTGGCGACCGCCGGTTCGGTGATGGACCGCCGTCGCACCTTCGGGGCGCTCATCGCGGCCGGGACACCGGTCCGGGTGCTGGCGAGGGCGCTGCGGATGGAGGCCGCCCTGCCCGCGATGGTGGCGACCCTCGGCGCGGGGGTGGTCGGGATCGGAGTCGGCGTGGGGCTCTACAGCATGGTCGAAAAGGACCCTGTGGTGCTGAGCCCGTGGCTGCTGGCGCCCGTGGTGCTGGGAATCGGGGTGGCGTTGCTCGGGGCATCCGTCTCGACCCCGGCGCTCAAGCGGGTGCAGTCGGAGCCTCTGGCCGACGAGTAAGAAGGTTCGCCCGAATGGCGTCATGGCGCCGGGGCGGACAGGTCTCGTGGGTGGAGTCGGTGGTACCACCCACGAGCCGGGCGGCCCGGTCGTCCCTCTGTCGGGGGAGGGACGAACGGGCGCCGGGGATGCGCAGGGGGCATCCCGGAGTTCGGGGGTGTGCGAAAGGGCCGGTCAGGACGGGGGACGTCCTGACCGGCCCTTTCAGGCGTTTCAGCCGCTCAGACCCGCTCGAAGATCAGGTCGTGCGAGACACGGCCTTCGACGTCGGCGCGGTTCTCGAACTTCGTGACCGGACGCCACTCCGGACGCGGGGCCCAGCCATCGGGCTCGTCGGCGTACCGGTTGCGCAGGAGCGGCTCGGCCGAGCAGACCTCCATCATCTGCTCCGCGTAGTTCTCCCAGTCGGTCGCCATGTGGAAGGTTCCGCCCGGCGCGAGCCGAGACGCCACCAGCGAGACGAACGCGGGCTGCACGATCCGCCGCTTGTGATGCCGCTTCTTCGGCCACGGGTCCGGGAAGAACAGCCGGACCCCGGACAGCGTGCCCGGCGAGACGTGCTCGGTCAGCAGGATGACGGCGTCGCCGTGCATCAGCCGCAGGTTCTCCACGCCGAGCTTCTCCGCGCGCAGCATCAGCTGGCCCAGTCCGGGGTCGTACACCTCGACCGCGACGTAGTTGAGTTCCGGCGCGGCGGCCGCGAGCTGGGACGTGGTCTCGCCCATACCCGAGCCGATCTCCACCATCACCGGGGCGGGCCTGCCGAACCAGGCGTCGAAATCCACCGGTCCCGCGGGCAGTTCGCCGACGGTGCGGCCGAGCGACGGCCAGAGTTCTTCCCACGCTCGCTGCTGCCCGACGGTCATCCGGCCGCCGCGTTTGACATAACTGACCACGCTGCGCAGCCGTGGCTGGTCCTCGTTCTCCACCCGCCCATTAAACGTGGGGGTTACCGGACCGCTTCGAACTCCCCCAGCCGGGACCGCAGGCCGGCGAATCCGGCGACCGGGATCGGCGGCGGCGTCGTACTGGAATGCGCGGGCAGGACGTCGATCCAGCCGTCGTGGCGGTTGGTGTTCAGCACCGTGGTCGGGATCGAATGCCCGGACGCTCCGCGTTCGGAGGGCATGAACTCCCAGTAGCCGGATTCTCCGTCCGCGGCCCACGGGACGAATTCCCAACCGGGACGCCTGCCGAGCAGGCCGGCGATGCGATCTTCGATGCGGAAACCGAGTTCCCGCGATTCGAGCCTGCCGTCCACGATGGCGCGAAGCCACCATGGCGCGGGAATTTCACCGTGCATTCCACTGGAAGCGCGGTACAACGCCACAACGAGATCTTCGGGAGCGCGGTGCACCCAGGCGCGGCGAATATCGGATGGCCGGGTCGCGGACGCCACCGTGCGTGGCAGTTCGATCGCCTGTGACCATTCGAGGTCGAGCATGGGCTCGAGCCGGGGCTGAATACTTTCCGTGCGGGCTTGCGGGATCGTGCGTTCCACTCCCTGACCGGAATCCACCGTCAAGGATCACCTCCGGGGCCGAGAGCCGAAAATGGCTCATCCCGAGCATCGCCCGGTCAGGAACAGTATGTCCGCTTCCTGTGAGAGAAGCCACAGGCTCTTAACGTGGACTTAACTCCTTTGGAGGCGGTAAAAGCTCACGCGTCCCTTCGGTGGGTGATCATGAGCCCGGCCGCATACACAATCACGCAGATACCAGCGAAATAAGCCAAATAGCCCCACGGCCCCATCGGCGGCTCGAGTTTCATCATCGAAACCGTCAGATCCGATCCGGAAAACTGATTCGCCGCGAAAAACGGCATCCACTGGTAGATGTCGTCGCCCACGCGCGGAATCAGCAGTACGAGTCCCTCGATCAGCTGCGTCCAGACCAAGGCGAACGTGAGCCCGAACGCGGGGCTGCGGAACAGCAGGCCGAGTCCGACGCCGATCAGCCCGGTCAGCAGGAAGGTCAGCCCCTGACCCGCCACCGCGCGCCAGTCGGCGCCGGAGGCGATCCCCAGGTCGGCGGCCGGTTTGATCAGATACGCGACCGCCCACGAGCCGAAGCCCACGAGCAGCCCGATCAGCCCCGAGAACACGCCGACGACGGCGCCCTTCGCCAGCAGCGCCGGTATCCGCGACGGCACCGCCTGGAAGGTGAGCCTCATCGTGCCCCAGCTGAACTCGGTCGCCGCCGCCAGAATGGCGAGGATCAGCACGACGGTGCGGCCGAGCGCGCTGGCGGTCTGCGTCGATCCGACGCTCTCCAGCTCCTCCAACGGAACGAAACCGAAGAACAACGCCGTGTAGGCGAGCGCGCCGACGAGCGCGATGCCGGCGCACCACCAGGGCATCCGCGTGCTCATCAATTTGATCCGCTCCGCGCGGAGCATGTTCGCCGCGGTCATCGGGCGACCTCCGGAACCTGGCCGGTGCCGTATTCGACGGCTTCGGCGGTGAGTTGCATGTACGCGTTTTCGAGCGACCCGGTGAGCGGGCTCAGCTCGTGGAGGGTCGCGCCCGCGGCGAAGGCGAGCTCACCGATGTCGTCGCTGTCCATTTCGGACACGATGAGCGAGCCGTCCTCCTCCCGGAAGTCGGCGCCCTTCTCGGTCAGCGCCGTCCGCAGCTCCGGCAGCTGCGGGCTGCGGACCCGCACACCGAGCCCCTTCGCGCGGCCGACGAAGTCCTCCATCGTGCCCTGATAGATCAGCTTGCCGCGGCCGATCACCACGAGGTCCTGCGCGGTCTGCGCCATCTCCGGCAGCAGGTGGCTGGACACGAACACGGTGCGGCCCTCGGCGGCGAGCGCGTGCATCAGCTGCCGGATCCACACGATGCCCTCGGGGTCGAGCCCGTTGACCGGCTCGTCGAACAGCAGCACACGCGGGTCGCCGAGCAACGCCGTCGCGATCCCGAGCCGCTGCGACATCCCGAGCGAGAACTGCCCCGCCCGTTTGCGGGCGACCGACTCCAGCCCGACCAGCCGCAGCACCTCGTCGACCCGCTTGTCGGGCAGGCCGTTGGTCGCGGCGATCCACCGCAGATGCTCGCGCGCGGTCCGGCCGGGGTGCCGCCAGGTGGCGTCGATCATCCCGCCGACCGTCCGAAGTGGATCACGCAGCTCGCGGTAGGCCTTGCCGTCGATGCTCACCGAACCCGACGTCGGGTTGTCGAGACCGAGCATCATCCGCATCGTGGTGGACTTCCCCGCCCCGTTGGGGCCCAGGAATCCGGTCACACGGCCCGCTTCGGCCGTGAAGGAAAGGTCGTCGACGGCGAGCTTGTCGCCGTAGCGTTTCGTGAGTGTGGTGGCCTCGATCATCGGCCCTCCCTCCGGTGGATTACGACAGTACCCAACGCTGTGGCGCGGAGCCGGTTTTCGTGGCCGCGTCGCCCTGCGGGTCGTGAGTGGCGATTCGGGTTAGAACCCGAATCGCCACTCACGACCAAGGTGACCCAACGGGAAAGGACCGGGCTGCCCCCCGATAAGGCGGCCCGGTCCTTGTTCCCCTTTTTCTCCCCGTCCGGACGCTTCACTCCCCCGAGCCGAGCGTCCGGCTTTTCTCCCTGTGGAAGTTCTTACGCGTCGCGTTTCTTCGCGACGACCAGCGAGATGGTCAGCAACACCGCCGCGAAACCGGCGAAGTAGGCCAGTGCCCATGCCGGGCTCAGCGTCGAGCTCGACGGCGGAGGCCCATCCACCCCCGGGGTGCCGGCGCCGCGGAGGAACTTGTCGGCGACGTTGAACGGCATCCACTTGTGGATCTCCGCGCCCACCTTCGGGATGAGCTGGATCAGGTCCTCGACCGCGAGGTTGTAGATCAGCAGCAGCGAGATCGCGCCGGCGCTGTGCCGGATCAGGATGCCGATGGCGACCGCGATCACCGAAGCGAGCGCGAAGACCACGCCGACCCCGGCGATGTTGGTCCACTCGGCGGCGGTGTTCAGCGCGAGGTCTTCCGACCGCATGACCGACGCGAGTCCCCAGGCGCCGAACGCGGCGATCTCACCGATCACGAGCGAAAGGATGGCGACGACGCCGGTCTTCGCCAGCAGCGCCGGGGTGCGGTTCGGAACCGCCTGGAACGTGGTGCGGATGGTGCCGAAGCGGTATTCGGTGGTCACCGAAAGCGCGGCGAGCACCATGATCACGGCCATCCCGAACTTCGAACCGAACTGGGACAGGCCCACGTCGGTGAATTCGCCGTCCGGTGCGGCACTGGAGATGATGGCGGAGAAACCGATCACGACCGCGAGGGTGACCAGCGCACACCACCAGGGTGAGCGTGTGGTGAACAGCTTGATGCGTTCCACAGCGAGCAGAGTCATGGCTTTTCTTTCCTCGAAAGAGTTTCGGCAGTGTCGGCTACTGGGCGGCGGCGACCACTTCGGCGGCTTCGGCTTCGAGACCCGTGTGGTACTCGACCGAGTCGCCGGTGATCTGCATGAAGGCCTGCTCCAGGGAGCCGGTCTGCGGGCTGAGCTCGTGCAGCACGATCTGGTTGGCCGCGGCGATCTCGCCGATCTTGGCACTGTCCAAACCGGACACGACGAGCGCACTGTCGCCGTCGGTGACCTGGGCGCTCGCCTGGGTGAGCACGGCGCGCAGTGCGGGCAGTTGCGGCGACCGGACCTTGACCGTGTTCTCGGCGGCCCGTGACACGAACTCTTCGGTGGAGGACTGGGAGATCAGCTGCCCCTTGCCGATCACGACCAGGTGGCTCGCGGTGAGCGCCATCTCCGAAAGCAGATGCGAGGAGACCAGCACGGTGCGTCCGTCGTCGGCCAGCCGGTGCATGAACTTCCGGATCCAGAGGATGCCCTCGGGGTCGAGGCCGTTGACCGGCTCGTCGAAGAGGAGGACCTCGGGGTCTCCCAGCAGCGCCGCGGCGATCCCCAGTCGCTGCGACATGCCGAGGGAGAAACCGCCCGCGCGCTTTCCGGCGACGCTGGTGAGCCCGACGGTTTCGAGCACCTCGTCGACCCGGGAAGCCGGGATCTTGTTGGACTTCGCCATCCACTGCAGATGCGCCCGCGCCGACCGGTTGGGGTGTACCCATTTGGCGTCCAGCAGGGCCCCGACCGTCCGAAGTGGATCTTTCAGCTCGCGGTAGAGCTTGCCCCCGATGCGCACTTCGCCCGCTGTGGGGTTGTCCAGGCCGAGGATCATCCGCATGGTCGTCGACTTGCCTGCCCCGTTGGGCCCGAGGAAACCGGTGACCTCCCCTGCCGCGACGGAGAAGGACAGGTTGTTCACCGCCAGTGTCTTGCCGTACCGCTTGGTGAGGCCCACTGCCTCGATCATGTCTGCTCCCCTCGGCGACTGCGAGAACAATCGTCGTCCATGTGGGTGGCCGAGCGCGTCATCCTGAGGTGCCAACCTGGTACCCGACCTGAGGATTAGCTTGCCGTCTCCCGACGGCGTACGCGATCGGTGACACCCCTGAGAGTGACCCTGAATTGCCAGGGTTAATGAACCGTGGTTCAATAACTGTATGGCGAGGCCTCGCACCATCACCGATGAACGACTGTTGCAGGCCGCGGAGTCCGTGATCGGCATGGTCGGTCCGGGTTTCACGCTGGCCCAGGTGGCCAAGGAGGCCGGGGTCGCGGTCGGCACGATCGCCCAGCGGTTCGGCTCCAAGAACGGCCTTTTGCAGGCGTTGAGCCGGATGAACACGGAGTACGTCGTAGGGCGGATGCGGGAATGCGGCGAGGCGGCCGATCCCGTGGAAGGTCTGCGGGCGGCGGTCGTCGTGGTCTACGAGGGATTGGGTACCGCCGAGACCGCGGCGAACCACCTCGGGCAGCTCGGAGCGGACATCGGGGATCCGGAACTCCGGGCACTGCTCGGCGTGCATTTCACCGCCGTGGAAGGGGAATTGCGGCGGCTGGTGCGGCTCGCGGCGCGTGACCTGCCGGGTGCGCCGGGTGTCGTCCGCGCGGCGCGAGTGCTGCTGGGGGTGGCCAACGGGGCTTCGCTGGACTGGTCGATCCGGCCGAAGGGCCGGTACGTCGACCGTGTGGGGCAAGACGTGGACGCGGTGCTGACCGCGTGGAAGGGAAGTATCCGAAGTGGATCATAAAGTAGCGGTGGTCACCGGGGCGACGCGTGGTTGTGGCCGGGCGATCGCGGTGGAACTGGGCAGGCTCGGCTGGACGGTGTTCGTCACCGGCCGCACGACGCGGGAGCGCCAGTCGCCGATGAAGCGTTCGGAGACGATCGAGGACACCGCGGAACTCGTCGACGCGGCGGGCGGCCGGGGGATCGCCGTCCGCACCGACTTCACCGTAGTGTCCGATGTGGACGCTCTGAAGGCGCGGATCGAGTCCGAAGTGGACGGCCGGATCGACGTCCTGGTCGACGACGTCTGGGGCGGCGACCCGTTAGCGGACTTCGAAGGGGAGTACTGGGATTCCAGTCTCGACGACGCGCTCACCCTGGTGCACAACGCGCTCGACACCCATCTGATCGCGCTGCACCGGCTCCTCCCGCTCGTCGTGAAGTCCGAGGGTGGTCTCGTCCTCGAGGTCACCGACGGTGATCACGACGAGTACGTCGGTGCGGGGATCCCGTACTTCCTCGCGAAGTCCGGTGTCCGCGCGATCGGCAGGGCGTTGGGGGCCGAACTGAAGAAGTACGGCTGCGTCGGCATGACCGTGACGCCGGGCTTCCTGCGGTCGGAGGCGATGCTCGACTACTTCAAGGTCACCGAGGAGACGTGGCGGGACGCGGTCGGCAAGGCCGCACCGGTCGACTTCGCCATCTCGGAGACCCCGACGCTGCTCGGGCGTGGTGTCGCGAAGCTGGCGACCGACCCGGAGGTCTCGCGATTCGCCGGCAAGACGCTGGCGTCGTGGACGCTGATGAACGAATACGGCCTGACCGACGTCGACGGCTCGCGCCCCGACTTCGGCAAGTGGATGGCCGAAGTCAGGGACGCGGGCAAGGATCCGGAGACGGCGGACCACGCCCTGTACCGCTGAGTCACCGTGCTGGCCGGGTCTACTTCTTCCCGGCCAGCACGTCCAGGTAGTGCTGGTTGAACATGACGCCGAGCACGTTGCCGAACGGGTCGACGACGGCCGCCGTGACGAAGCCCGGACCGCGCTCGATGATCGGCTCGTACTCCTTCGCGCCCTTCTCGAGCAGCTTCGCGAAGGCGTCCTCGACGTTGTCGACGGCCCAGTTCGCGATCGCCCCGCCGGGTCCCGGCTGAGCGAGCGAAGGCCGGTAGTCGCCGCGGACCAAGCCGAACTCGTGCTGGTAGTCGCCGATCCGGAACTCGACGTACGCCGGCTTCTCGTCGGGACCGTTGCGGACGAAGTACGGCTCGACCCCGAAGAGGTCGGAGTACCAGTCGATCGCGGCGGTCATGTCGTCGGCGTAGAACGTGGTGGTGGTGAGTCCTCGCAACATTTCGTTCTCCTCCAGTGGGTGGCTCTGGAGATAAGGATCCACCGCAAAGTGCTCACCGAATGAGCACTTTCCGAAGAGATTTCTACGTGACTCCGGGCCGGGCCAATCCGGTCTCGTACGCGAGCACGACGGCCTGCACCCGATCCCGCAGATCCAGCTTCGACAGGATCCGCCCGACGTGCGTCTTCACCGTCGCCTCGGACAGGAAGAGCGTCTCGGCGATCTCCAGGTTCGAGAGGCCCTTCGCGATCAGCACGAGCACCTCCCGCTCCCGTTCGGTCAGGACGTCGAGTTCGGCCGCGTCCCGCAGGGGCTTCCCGCCGCCGCCGACGAACCGGTCGAGCAGCCGCCGGGTCACCGACGGCGAGACCACGGCGTCGCCCGAAGCGACCGCCCGCAACGCCGAGACCAGGTGATCCGGCTGCGTGTCCTTCAGCAGGAACCCGCTCGCCCCGCCCTGCAGCGCCGAATAGACGTACTCGTCCAGGTCGAACGTGGTCATGACGAGCACCCGCGCCGTCCCGGCTTCGACGATGCGCTTCGTCGCCTCGACCCCGTCGAGCACCGGCATCCGGACGTCCATCAGCACGACGTCCGGTCGCAGTTCCTCCGCCAGGCGGATGGCCTGCGCACCGTCACCCGCCTCGCCGACGACATCGATGTCGGCCTGCGCGCCCAGGACCATCCGGAACCCGACGCGCATCAATTCCTGGTCGTCGACGACCACCACTCGGATCACGTCGCCAACCTAACCGGGAGCCTCGCGTGCACTTGCCACCCTCCACCGGGAGCGGGACCGACCTCCAGCGTGCCGCCGAAGACGTTGGCCCGTTCCCTCATTCCGATCAATCCGTTCCCACCGGGGACCGAAAGCCTTCGCGGCCCGGCCGGTGCGGCGTGTGGTGCCGTTCTCGTGGCGGTGGTGGGTACCAGTTGCTTCGCGCGTCCGGCACCGTCATCGGCGACCACGACGTCGATCACGTCGGCTTCCCGGCGTACTCGTACTTCCGCCTGCGCGCCCTGTCCGGCGTGCTTCAGCGTGTTCGTCAGCGACTCCTGCACGATCCGGTACACGCCGAGCGAGACACCGGCGGGCAGTCCCACCAGGGCTTCCGAGCCGATCGCCAGCGTCACCGGTACGCCCGCCTGGCGGATCCGGTCCGCGAGGTCGGTCAGCGCGCTGGCGTCCGGCTGCGGCACGCGCGGTTCGTCGTCGCCGTCGCTGCGGAGCACGTCCAGTAGCCGCCGCAGTTCGGCGAGCGCGCCGCGGCCGGTCTCCGAAATCGTCTGCAAGGCCCGTTTCGCCATTTCGGGGTTCCCGTCGACCGCGTAGGACGCGCCGTCGGCCTGCACGACCATGACACTCACCGCGTGCGCGACGACGTCGTGCAGCTCACGGGCGATCCGTCCGCGTTCCTCGCCGACGGCGATCCTGGTCGCCTGGTCCCGTTCCGTCTCAAGTAGATGCAACCTGGCTTCCACCTCCTCGTGATAGGCACGCCTCGCGCCGGCGAACTCGCCGAGCGTCCAGCACAGTGCGATGGCGAAGACCCCGATGATCGCCAGCACCCAGACGTCCTCCGGGGGATCGACCCACAGCTGGATCACCGAGGTCACGATCGTCGCCAGCAGGAACAGCAGCCCCTGCTTGCGGCCGACGTAGACCAGCACCGAGTAGACACTGATCATGATCGCCAGCCCGCTGGCCGCACCCAGTTCGAGCGCGCCGTGCGGGATGCCGATGGCCAGCAGCAGGTACGTCGACCACAGCGTGGCCTTCCGCCGGAAGATCAGCGGGACGACCATCGCGATGTCCAGCGGCACCACCACGTACCAGGGCGGCATCGGGACTTCCGGCGTCTCGACCGCCGCCACGAAGAACAGCAGGTCGGTCAGCAGGAGGACGACGGCGATGAAACTGTCCCCGGCCATGGGGTGAGCACGCATCCAGAGGCTTAACCGTCGCACCTGGTAACACTATGTCGGCTTCGGCCGTCCGCGCGTCGGTCGCCGGTACCACCTTCGGTGCGACCCGAGGATGAGCGGCATGGCACGATTCGACGCGACGAGCTCGAAGACGGGGAGGGGGACGGTGGCCGTGACGTCAGCGACGGAACAGGGGCGGCTCGCCGGCCCGCTGTCGATGTCGGTGGCGAACCTCTGCCATCGCCTGCAGGCGCAGGTGTCCCCGCGGACCGCGGCCGGGTTCGCGGAGGTGCTGCGCAGGCTCGGCGGACCGCTCCAGGTCGCCGTCGCCGGCCGGATCAAATCGGGGAAGTCCACGCTGGTCAACGCCCTGATCGGGCGCCGGGTCGCGCCTACCGACGTCGGCGAGTGCACGCGGCTGGTGACCAGGTTCCAGTACGGCACGGTCGACCGCGTCGAGATCGTCTTCAACGACGGCCGCAAGCAGGTGCTGCCGTTCGCCGCCGACGGGATGATCCCGGCCGAGCTGGGCATCGACATCGAGAAGGTCTCGCATATCGAGGCGTACCTCACCAACGCCGTCCTGCAGGGTATGACCGTCATCGACACCCCCGGCCTCGGCTCGCTCGACGCCGCCTCGGTGTCGCGGACCGAGCAGTTGCTGGGCGCGGCGAAGCACCGCAAGCCCGACGACGGCGAAGAAGACGACAGCGCCGATTCCGAAGGCTCCGACGAGCTGGACGACACTTCGCGCAACGCCGTCGCGGGCGCGGAGGCCGTTCTCTACGTCGTCACGCAGGGCGTGCGCGCCGACGACCAGCAGGCGCTGGCCGCGTTCACCGCCGCGACCGCGAGCCGAGAGGCCGGCCCGGTCAACGCGATCGCGGTGCTCAACAAGGCGGACACCATCGCGCCGGAGTCGGTCGAGGGCTCGGGCGGCGACGTCTGGAAGGCCGCGACGCTCCTTTCGGAGAAGCAGGCCGCGACGCTCAAGCCGCGGGTCGCGGACGTGTTGCCGGTGATCGGGTTGATCGCGGAGTCGGCCGAGTCCGGCGGGTTCACCTCCGGCGACGCCGAGGCGCTGCGCCAGCTGTCCGAGATGGACGACGACATCCTCGAAACCATGCTGATCTCGGCGGACATCTTCACCAGCTGGGACTGCGACGTCGCGGCCGGGACCAGGCTGCGGCTGCTGGAGAAGCTGGACCTGTTCGGCGTCCGGTTCGCCGTCGAGACCATCCGTGCGGAACCGGAGATCACCGCCGGTTCGCTGCGGCGGAAGCTGCTCGACGCCTCCGGTCTCGAAGCCGTCCGCCAGCGGCTGAGCATCGTCTTCGCCGCCCGCGCCGACGGCATCAAGGCGGCCGCCGCGCTGGCGTCGGTCACCGCGTTGGCCCACGCCTCCGGTGACCCGGGCGAACGGCAGCGCGTCCACGACGCGATCGAGGTCCTGCTCGCCAAGCCCGAGGCGCACCAGCTCCGGCTGCTCGAAGCGCTCACGCTGGTCGCGTCCGGCGCCGTCGACATGCCCGAGGACCTCTCCGAGGAGGTCCTGCGGGTCGGCAGCAACGCCGACATCGGTGCCCAGCTGGGTAAACCCGGCGCTTCCCGGACCGACCTCGCCGCGCACGCGCTGGAACGCGCCGGCTGGTGGCGCTCCTTCGCGTCCTTCGGCGCGACGCCCGCTCAGAGCCGCGTCGCGCACGTCGTCCACCGGGCGTACTTCCTCATCTGGCAGCAGATCCGCGACTGACCTCCCGCTCCTCCACTTCCCGCGTTTAGTCCTCTGGATGCGGTACTTGCACGTGCAAGTACCGCATCCAGAGGACTAAACGCGGGCTTTTCCAGGACCTCGGATTGATAAACCGAGCGCTCGGTCTAATAATGGAGCCCATGGAAACGATCGTCGACGAGCCCCAGTGGCTTCGCACGGCTTCTTGGGTCGGCTGTCCGCTGGCGGGCGCCGGGCTCGGCTGGTTCCTCCAGTCGATCTCCGGCTGGGTGGCCTCCCTGAGCTGGGTCCCGTTCAAGGGCCCGTTCCAGCTCGTGTCGGACATCCCCCAGCCGTGGGGCACGGTCACCGGGATCGGCGTCGGCGTGGTCCTCGGCCTGCTGTTCGCCGGGGTCTGGGCGCACGAACGCCTGATCGTCAAGGTGACGCCCACGCGGATCACGCTCACCGTCAAGGGCCGCACCCGTGCCTACGAGGCCAAGCTGCAGGCCGTCTTCCTCGACGGCAAGGAGCTCGTCCTGCTCGCCGCCGACGGCCGTGAGCTGGCGCGGGAGAAGGGTGACGTCGACCGCCAAGCCGTCGCCAAGGCCTTCCTCGAATACGGCTACCCCTGGCATGACGAGCCGCCGGCGGTGAAATGAGGACGGTCGACCCGGCGAAGCACGAGGCGAAGCGCCGCGCGATCCTCGACGCCGCCACGGTGTGCTTCGCGGAGAAGGGTTTCGAGAAGACCACGACTGCGGAGATCTGCCGAGCGGCGGGGATCAGTACCGGCAGCCTGTTCCACTACTTCCCGAACAAGCGCGCGGTGTTCGTCGGCATCTTCGAGCAGGACGGCGACGAGACCGCGGCCCTGCTCGCGGCCGCCAGGGAGATCGAGGACACCTGGGAAGCCATCGTCCAGGTCATCGCGCACGTCTCCGAGCAGCTTCTGCACCCGCTCACGGCGAAGCTCGTCCTCGAAGTCGCCGCGCAATGCGCCCGCGACGCGGAGCTGGCCGAGTTGATCCAGGGCAACGACCGCGTCCTGCGTGACGGCCTCCTCGGCCTCGTGGAGCAGGCGATCGAAGCGGGCCGGATCGATCCCGGCATCGAGGCGAAGGCGACCGCCGACTGGCTCACCGCGTTGATCGACGCACCGCTTTCCCGGGTGATCCTGGACCCAGGACTGGATCCGGCCGCGGAAATCGAGGTGATGAAGGTGATCCTCGCCAGATTCCTTCGTCCCGTTCTGCCGATTTCGCCCCCGGCCGGCGGAGAAGTATCCGACACTGGTGAAATCTCTCCGGGCTGATCGGGCGGCCCGGGAACACCATTACGGGGGTCGATGCGGGTGGGAGCCTGGCTGCGCAAGAAGGCTGTCGCGGAGGAGAACCCGGACGATGTGCCGACCAACCAGATCTCGGCCGTGAGCATCGCGCGGATCATCGCCGAAGTGGACGGTGAGACTTCGCCGTCCGACGGAACCGAAGCCGTCGAAACCGCGTCGAATACCGATGTGGAGTCCACGACCACGGGTCCGGCCGACCTCGAACAGGCTCTCGCCGACAGGCAGGCGCTGATCCAGCTCTGCCTGTACGCGCTCGATCGCGCCCGCAGTGGCGGCGTGGTCGAGCGGCTCGAACACGGTCTCGCCGGGATCGGCGTCCGTGCCCTTCGCCCGGACGGCGAGCGGTTCGACCCGGCCGTGCACGAGGCAGGCGGCGCCGTCGCGACCGAAGATCCGGCACTCGAAGGCATGGTCGCGGAGACCGAGGTCGTCGGCTTCGCCGATCACGACCGGGTCCTGCGCGCGCCGATCGTCATCGTCTACGCGAAGAAGGCCCTGTGACCGCTCCGAGCGCCGCGGCCAGCCTTCCGGCGGTCGTGAAGAGCACGCGCGAGCAGCTGCTCACCGTCGTCCGTGAAGCCGATCCTCAGGCCGCGAAGTGGGTCGAAGACGTCCAGAAGACGCGGCCGAAGAAGCCGTCCGTCGTGGTGGTCGGCGAGACCAACCGCGGCAAGAGCTCGCTCGTGAACGCGCTTCTCTCCATGCCAGGTCTGTCCCCTGTGGACGCCGACGTCGCGACGGCGACGTATCTCGTCTTCGAGCACGCGCAGCAGTGGTCCGCGCAGGCCTGTTACCCGGGCCAGCTGGCGCCGGTGCCGATCGACCTCAACGACCTGATCCGCTGGGTCTCGGCCGCGCACGAACTGCCGGAGGGTCAGATCCCGCCGCGCTACGTCGAGGTCTCCGGCCCGGTCCCCCTGCTCGAACGCGTGTCCATTGTGGACACGCCGGGGGTCGGTGGGCTCGACTCGATGCACGGCGAACTGGCGAAGGAGGCGGCGGCCGGTGCCACCGCGCTGCTGTTCGTCGTCGACGCCTCCGCGCCGTTCACCTCGCAGGAGCTGCAGTTCCTGCAGACCATGGGCGAGCGCGTCGAGACCGTGTTGTTCGCGCTGACCAAGGTCGACCAGTTCCGCGGCTGGCGCGAGGTCCTCGAAGCCGACAGGCGGCTCCTCGCCGAGCACGCGCCCCGGTTCGCGGACGCCGTGTTCCACCCGGTTTCCGCGCGCATGTTCGAGACGGCCGCCAAGGCGCCGAACGAGCAGATGGCCATGATGCTGCGCGAGAAGGCGGGCATCGCCTCGCTCCAGGGCGCGTTGCAGGAGATGCTGGTCGGCCGTTCGGCGATGCTGGGCGAGGCCAACACCCTGCGCGCGCTTTCGAGCGCGCTCGGCGAACTCAAGGCGAAGCTGCAGGCGGAAAGCCGCGCGCTGTCCGCCGGTGAGGCCGAGGCGGAACAACTGCGTCAGCGCCGCGACGACCTGAGCACCGAGCGGCGCTCGTCGACCCGGGGCTGGCAGCTGAAACTGCGCGCCGAGATCCAGCGGACCCGCGTCGAGGTCGGACACGAGACCAGCAGGCAGATGCGCGACGCGCAGACGCATTTCCGCCAGCTGATCGACGGCGCGAAACGCGACGACCTCGCCGCGCTGCCGCAGCAGGTGGACATCGCGTTGCAGACGACGTCGCAGCGTATTTCGATGCTGCTTTCCCAGCGGCTGAACCAGGTCACCAACGTCGCGCTTTCGGAGCTTTTCTCCGCCGAAGAGCTCGACATCATCCGTGGCCAGTTCGCCAGGGCCGGCGGCCCGCCGGTCGTCCTGCGCCCGCCGGACAAGAAGCCGCCGACGGCCGAGGACAAACTGCTCATCTTCATGGGCGTTTCCGGCGGACTCGGCGCCGGGAAGGTCGCGGCACTGCCGCTCGCGGGCGTCGCGATCCTGAACCCGGTGATCCTGCCCGCCACGATCATCATCGGCCTCGGCGCCGGCTGGTGGATGGCGCGCACCCGCAAACACGCGTCCGACAAGCAACATATGAAGCAGTGGCTGGTCGAGGCGATCGCCGACGCGCGGTCCACGTTGGACCAACTCGTCGCGGAGCAGCTGATCGAGGCCGAACAGCAGCTGTCGATGGCGCTCGACGAAGCCCTCGGCCGCCGCATCGACGCGATCGAGGCGGAGCTGAAGGAAGTCGACAAGACGATCAAGATGGGCGCGCAGGAGCGGGCCAAGAAGATCTCGTCCGTCGCGAAGCGCCTGAAGGACGTCTCGGACGGCCGCGACCGCGCCGAGACCCTCCTGGGCCGCATTCGGTCACTGCGCGACGCCTGACCACCGCGTTCAGTCCTCTGGATGCGGTACTTGCACGCGCAAGTACCGCATCCAGAGGACTACTTGCCCTGCTCCGGTCGGCCCAGGCGGGTGGCGCTGTTGTGAAGCGGAACCGAACCGGCCTACGGTGAGTCATAAGCTTCGACACAGCGGTTCTTCAAGGGGGTTTTCCCATGTGGGTCGACGAGAGCGGTGGCACGGACACCGAGGCGGGATCGTCCGCGGAGGCGGTCACGGTCCACGTTGACGGCGAGGAGTACCAGGCCGAGCTCAACTACGACCTCGACAAGGACGGCGTGAACGACGCCGCCGTCATCCAGCACGACGACGGCACCGGCCAGGCGTTCGTCGACACCGATGGCGACGGCGAAGCCGACCAGTACGCGGTGCTCGACGACAACGGCAAGGTCGTCCAGGAGGCCGTCTACGACGAAGCCTCCGGCGCGTGGGTCGAAGCGGGCGGCGCCGACGACAGCGGTAGCGACGCGGGCACCAGCGGCACCATGCACGCCGACATGCCCAACGGCGACGTCGAGGTCGGCCCGCCGACGATCGACACCGATGGTGACGGCACCCCCGACACCGCTGTCATCCAGACCGAGGACGGCCGCACGATCGCCTTCACCGACAAGGACGGTGACGGCAAGGCCGACATCGCGGTGGAAACGGACGCTTCGGGCAACTCGAAGACCTACGAGCACACCGGCCCCGGCCAGTGGACCGAGACCGGCAGCGGCGTGGTCAACGAGGACATCGGCTCGGCTTTCGCGAACACTCCGGCCGCCGTCGGCGACCCCGCGGGCGACGCGGCGTGGGGTGGCGCGGGCACCGAAACGCTCGAAGGAGTGGCGAAGATCGATTCCGGCACCGGGCAGTGGATCAGCCAGAACTAAATCGCGAAATGGACTAAACCAATAGAAGCGTGGTCCAGTCCATTTCATTAGGCCAATTCGTGTAATCCTGGTCACAGAACAGCCCGGTACGAGACCTCGTACCGGGCTTTCTCGTGTCCGATTTCCCGATCGGGTGTCCCTCTCTTGTGCTGTCGATCACCGGAAGAATTTCTGCGTATGGCCCATTCCGGTGATACTGAATCGATTCCCTTATCGTTCTTGTGAGAGAACCGACAGGTCAGCTCTCGGTTACCTGCCGGTCATCCGGCTACTCTCGGGGAATCCCAAAACCTGCACACCGGTCTTCCCGCCGGTGTGCGAAGCCATTCGGTCGCCGGCACTGAAGCCCGCATCGGAACAGCGTCGTTCCCGGTGTGGGCTTCTGCCGTCGGAAGTCAGGAGTAGAGATGACCGCAGTCGCCATCCCCGGACTGGAAAAAGCGCCTACGACGCACAGCGGCGTCCTGTCCTGGGTCCGGGAGGTCGCCGAACTGACCACCCCGGACCGCGTGGTGTGGGTCGACGGGTCCGACGAAGAGGCCGCGCGCATCAACGCCGAACTGGTCGCCGCCGGCACGTTCGTGCAGCTCGACGCGAAGCCCAACTCGTACTGGGCCGCCTCCGACCCGAATGACGTCGCTCGTGTCGAAGAGCGCACCTTCATCTGTTCGGACGACGAAGAGGACGCGGGTCCCACCAACAACTGGATGGACCCGGCCGAGATGAAGGCCACGATGACCGAGCTGTACCGCGGGTGCATGCGCGGTCGCACGATGTACGTGATCCCCTTCTGCATGGGTCCCCTCGGCGCCGAAGACCCCAAGCTCGGCATCGAGATCACCGACTTCGCCTACGTCGTCGCCTCCATGCGCGTGATGACCCGCGCCGGCAAGGCCGCGCTGGACAAGTTCGTCACCGAGGACGGCACCGAGCGCTCGTTCGTCCCGGCCCTCCACTCCGTCGGCGCGCCGCTGGAGCCCGGTCAGGAGGACGTCTCCTGGCCGTGCAACACCACCAAGTACATCTCGCACTTCCCCGAGACCCGTGAGATCTGGAGCTACGGCTCCGGCTACGGCGGCAACTCGCTCCTGGGCAAGAAGTGCTACTCGCTGCGTATCGGTTCGGTCATCGCCCGCGACGAGGGCTGGCTGGCCGAGCACATGCTGATCCTCAAGCTGATCTCGCCGGAGGACAAGGTCCACTACGTCGCGGCGGCGTTCCCGAGCGCCTGCGGCAAGACCAACCTCGCCATGCTGCAGCCGACCATCCCCGGCTGGCGCGCCGAGACCCTCGGTGACGACATCGCGTGGATGCGGTTCGGCGAGGACGGCCGCCTGTACGCGGTGAACCCCGAGTTCGGCTTCTTCGGCGTCGCGCCGGGCACCGACTGGCACACCAACCCCAACGCGATGCGCACCATCGAGAAGGGCAACACGGTCTACACGAACGTCGCGCTCACCGACGACGGCGACATCTGGTGGGAGGGCATGGGCGACAAGCCCGAGCACGCCACCTCCTGGAAGAAGCAGGACTGGACGCCGGAGTCGGAAGAGAAGGCCGCGCACCCGAACTCGCGCTACTGCACCCCGATGTCGCAGTGCCCGATCCTCGCGCCCGAATGGGACGACCCGCAGGGCGTGCCGATCTCGGCGATCCTGTTCGGTGGCCGCCGCAAGACCACGGTCCCGCTGGTGAACGAGGCCCGCGACTGGCAGCACGGCGTGTTCATGGGCGCCACCATGTCGTCGGAGACCACCGCGGCCGCCGCCGGCGCCGTCGGCAACGTGCGCCGCGACCCGATGGCGATGCTGCCGTTCCTCGGCTACCACGCCGGTGACTACTTCAAGCACTGGCTGGACCTCGGCAAGAACGCCGACGCGGACAAGCTGCCGAAGATCTTCTACGTCAACTGGTTCCGCCGTGGCGACGACGGCCGCTTCCTGTGGCCGGGATTCGGCGAGAACTCGCGCATCCTGAAGTGGGTCATCGACCGCGTCGAGGGCAAGGGCAACGCGAACGAGACCCCGGTCGGCTTCGTGCCGAACGCCGAGGACCTCGACACCGACGGCCTGAAGGAGCCGCTGGCCGACATCCAGGCCGCCCTGGACGTCTCCGCCGACGAGTGGCGCCAGGAACTGCCCCTGATCGAGGAGTGGTTCGAGAAGATCGGCGACAAGGTCCCGTCTTCGCTGCGTGACGAACTGGACGCGCTGAAGCAGCGTCTCGGCTGATTCCCGAAAGCCTGAGAAGGCCTCATCCTCACGGTCATTCCTGAGGATGAGGCCTTCTTCTTTGGCTCTGGGTAACGTGGCCGCATGGTCAAATTCGGCGTCAACATGATCGTCCCGGAGACGCGTGCGGCGTGGGTGGACAAATGCCGTAAAGCGGAAGACCTCGGATTCGACGTCATCGGTGCGGCCGATCATCTCGGCATGGCGCCGCCGTTCCCCGCACTCGTGCTCGCCGCCGAGGTGACGAGCCGTCCGCGGCTCAACACCTTCGTCATCAACACCGCTTTCTACAACCCGGTGCTGCTCGCTCGCGACGTCACGGGTACGGATCAGTTCACCGAAGGCCGGTTGGAACTGGGCCTCGGCGCCGGGTACGTGAAGGCCGAATTCGAAGCGGCGGGGATGGAGTTCCCCCGGGCGGGCAAACGGGTCGATCATCTCGAACACACCATCAAAGAGCTCAAACGGCTTTATGCCGACGAAGGCCACAAACCGGAAACCGTGCAGAAACCGGGCCCGCCGCTGATGATCGCCGGCCGAGGCGACAGGCTGCTCACCCTCGCCGCCGAACACGCCGACATCGTCGGGTTCACCGGTACGGCCGCCGTTCCCGACGGTGGCGGGCTCGTCCCCGCGGACGCCGAAGGAATCGAAGAGCGGGTGAACTTCGTCCGTGAAAAGCTGAATGGCCGCGAGGTCGAATTCAATATCCTTCCGCATTTCGTCGGCGTGGGCGGAGACCGGCGAGCGAAGCTGGAAAAGCTGCGCGATCGGATCAAGGGCGCTCTCACCGCCGAACAACTCGCCGAATTGCCGACAGCCCTCATCGGGACGCCCGAACAGATCGCCGAACAGGTGCTCGCCCATCGCGAGCGGTTCGGATTCACCTATTTCACCGTACTGGAGCACAACATGGACGCCCTCGCACCCGTGATCGAGTTGTTGCGCGGCCGATGATCGACGTACGCGGGCTCGGCGTCCAGGCCGGGGAGCACTGGTTGTTCGACGACCTCGATTTCGAGGTCGAAGCGGGCGAATGCGCGGTGATCGTGGGCCCGAACGGGGTCGGGAAATCGACCCTGCTGAGGTGCCTTTACGGAATGCAGACGCCGCAACGAGGCCGGGTCGTCGTCGCGGGCGGCAAACCGGACGAACGCGATTTCTCCTTCCGGCGCAAGGTTTCCGTGCTGTTCGACGATTCCGATTTCTTCGCCGAACTGACCCCGCTCCAGCATCTCGAACTGCTGGAGGGCTCGTTCGGCGCCGATCTCGGCGATCACGCCGCCCTCCTGGCGGACGCGGGCCTTTCCGAACGGGCCAAGGTCACCGCGGGCAAGTTCTCCGCCGGACAGCGCCGGCGTCTGCTGCTCCTCGGCGCGACAGCGCGGCCGCACGACGTGCTGCTGCTCGACGAACCGGAGCGGGCACTGGACGTCGCCGGGAAGGAATGGCTGACGTCGCTGATCAAGCGTTCGACCAGCGCCGGGGCGGCCGTCGTGGTGGCCACCCACCATCCCCCGCTGCTCGAAGCGGCCGACTCGACCCTCGAGCTCCGCTGATGCCTTCTCGGCGGGAAGGAGTACCTCGAAGGTGGTGACCACGAAAACCCCCACGCACGTTCCGGGACGACAGCGATTCGGCGGACTGCTCAACGGGGACTACCAGACCTTCCTGGCGCTGTTCGGGTTCGGCGCGTTGTTCACGGCGTTCCAGAACCTGCCGAAGCTCCGTCATTTCCTCTTTGGACAGTCCGTTGTGGACTTTCCGGCGGTGTTCGGCCTCCTGATCGTGCTGTGCGCGCTCTTCTGGCGCAGCCTGCTGCGCCGTGGCTTCGTCTGGGCCGAACCGGCGACACTGACGTGGATGGACTTCGCCAGCGTCGACAGACGCCGTGTCGTCGTGAAGCGGATGTGGACCCTGTGGGTTGGCCTGGTCTTGGTGGTCGGCTACACCGGCGCGCTGGTCACCGCGATCGGCGGCGGGTCGAAGGACGTGTGGGTCGCGATGTCCGCGCTGTCCGCCTCCGGCGCGATCCTGGCCGCCGTGACCGCACGGCGGACGGCGATCCGCGGGGAGACCGCGGGGCCGGTCGTCCTCGCGATGGCCGGTCTGACGGTGGCCGCCGCCGGGCTGGGCCCGATCGCGGTCGACGTGCTGGCGGCCGTCCTGTTCGTCGCCGCGGTCGCGGTGGCCTTCGGCGGCGAACCGATGTCCGGGGTCGGGCGCCAGGAACTCGTCGACGGCTGGAACGCGCGGCTCCTGCGGGCGATGGCCGCGGTCTTCCTGGACCCCATGCTGCTGATCCCCCAGGCGCGGCCGGTGCCGCGACTGTCGATGCGCCGTCCGACGACGTTGCGGCTCGCTTGGTCGGGAGTGCTGGGCCGCCTGCGCTACGCGGCCGCCGGCGTCGTGGTCGCGTGCCTGGTCGGCGTCGCGCACTTGGCCTTCCCCGCGATCCCTCCCGGTCCGCTGTTCGCCCTGGGCGCGTACGCGTCGATCGTCCCGTTCGTCGGCGGCCTCGGCGAACTGTGGCGCAACCCCGGCCGCCGCCGGTGGCTCGGGGCGTCCGACTGGGAGCTGCGGCTGGTCAACGGCCTGGTGATCGGCGTACTCGGCGTGCTCTGGGGAGTGCTGCTCGGTCTGGTGACACTGGCGCTCGGGGTGAGCCCGTTCTGGCCGGTCTGGCTCGCGATTCCGCTCGCCGTCGTCGCCGCGCTGAGGACCGCGACCCGGCCTCCGATGAACTACGACGTCAGCGGCGGGGGCGCGGCGTTCCAGGTACTGCGAGGCGTCGACGTGCTGATCGTCGGTGCGGCACTGCTCAGCGTGATCGCCTGAGCTCACCCGTTCCCGCGTTCGGATCATTCGAATACTCCGAATGCGGGTTACCCTCGATGCGACGAAAGGAGCACGAGTGGGCGGCGGGCACGCACCGGGAAAGGGACGGCGGGCGACCAGCGAGTTTCCCGCGGGCTGGACCGACGAGCAGATCATCGCGGTGATCAAGGACGTCGCGAACGATCCGAGCGAACCCCGCCGCAGACAGCACAACGGCCGCTGGCGCTGCGCGGGCGAGCGGTACGGCGTGCACCTGATCGTGCTGGTGGAGGACAACGGGAACGTCAAAACGGGCTATCCGGTGGCGGGCCCCGGCGTGATCCGCAACGCCGACACCGCGGCCGACCCGGCCAACCCGACCGTCGCCGACCTCGCCGCCGGCCGCATCAGCTTCTTCGGCGACAGCCTGCTCGACCAGATCGCCGATCGCCTCGCGCCGGACGTACTGGCCTTCTACCGGACCCTGCACTGGTCGGGTGAGTGGGAGGAACTGGCCGACGTCCTCGTCGCGCACGCGATGAAGGAGAACCTGCGGCTCGGCGTGGACGAATACGCCACCCTGGAAAGCCTGCTGAACAGCTTCGACCTGCCGATCGACGGCTTCCTCTATCTGAACGACCGGGCGCACGCGCTGGCGACGCTGCGCCCCTAACTCGCTTCGGCGACCTCTTCGGCGCCGCCCTCCGCGGCCGCCCGGAGTGTGTCCAGCGGCAGACCGACGGCGTCCGCGATCGCCGCCACCGTGAAGAAGGCGGGCGTCGGGATCCGGCCGGTCTCGATCTTCCGGAGCGTCTCCACCGAGATCCCGGCCTCCGCGGCGACTTCGACCATGCTTCGCGACGTCGACGCGCGGGCGTCCCGGAGCACCAGCCCCAGCCGCTCGCCGCGTTCGCGTTCCTCGTCCGTCAACGGCACTCGCACCATGAGCCCAATACTAATACCGGTCTTGGTGGGCCGCCTAGGTACATGAAGCGGAGTTACCCCCAGCCTGTGGATAACTCTGTGCACAGGTCTGTGGACCGCTCAAAGAAAGGGCCCCGCCGAGCCGGAGCTCGACGGGGCCACAATCCCTAGGGGCTTCAGCCGCCCGCGGGCACCGGAAGTGGGAGTCCGGGGAGGCTCTGGTCGTTCGGCACCTTGCCGTCGACGAGGTAGTCCTCCACGACCTTGTCCACACCCACGTTGCCGCCGGCGTAGATGCCGTGGTCACCTTCGCCGGTCACCGTGATCATCCGCGAGTTGGCGAACGCGCGGTGCGCACGGGTCGCGCCCTCGATCGGGGTCGCCGGGTCGTGCACCGACTGGACGATCAGCACCGGCGGGACGCCGCGGCCGTCGAGCTTCGGCAGGTCGACCGGCTTGTTCTTCCAGAAGATGCACGGCTGGATCAGCCAGCCCGCGCCGAGCAGCGGCAGATCCTTGTCGATCAGCTTCTGCGACTGCCGGATGACGCTCTGGCGGTTGCCGGTCCAGGTGCCCTCGTTGCAGGGGATGGACCAGAAGCTGGCGTTGTAGGCGTCGCCGTCGGACGGGACGAACAGCGGCTGCGGGCCGATGACACCGTCACCGTCCACGGTCTCGGCCTTGACCTTCTGCGCGGCCGTGGCCTTCTGCTGCTGCGTCGAGGTGCCCTCGGTCAGCGTCTTCAGGTTGACCAGGTAGTCGGCCAGCGCCGGGAAGTTGCGCTTCGAGTAGAGGTACGACGCGATGGTCGAGTCGAGGGCGTTGGCCGAAACCGGGACGCCGTCCACCTCGACCGGGTTCTGCGTCAGCGCGAAGCGGACCTTCTCGTAGGTCTGGCGCGCGGCCTCGCCGTTCTTGCCGAAGTTGTAGACCTTGTTGTACTTGCCGATCCACGGCAGGAAGTCCTGACGCCAGCGGCGCTCGAAGCCGAGCGGCTGTCCGTCGAACGAGTTCTGCCAGGTCGTGGTGAACTCGGTCGAGGAGTCGAGCAGGAAGCGGCCGGTCCGGGTGGGGAACTGCTGCGCGTAGTGCGCGCCCATCCAGGTGCCCGCCGAGTAGCCGACCCAGTTGATCTTGTCGCGGCCCAGCAGGACGCGCAGCAGGTCGATGTCGCGGATCGTCTGCGCGGTGTTGATCAGCGGGCCCAGCTCGCCGGACTTCACCTGGCACGAGTCCGCCGCGTACTTGGTGGCGTCCAGGATCAGGTTGAGGTTCGCCCGGCTGCGGTCGCGCGGGTCGAGGTCCGAACCGGTGCCGATCGCGTTGCCGCAGGTGATGTTGGTGCTCTTGCCGGTGCCGCGCGGGTCGAGACCGATGATCTCCTGGTTCGCGCGGAGCTTCGTCTGGTTGCGCAGACGAGCCGGGAAGTTACGGCCCGGAGCGCCGGGGCCACCCGGGTTCGTGATCACGCTGGCGGTCGCGTTACCGCTCGTGGCGGCGAGGCGGCTGACGGCGATCGTCAGGTCGATGGCCTCGTTCGTCTTGTACCAGTTGCGCGGCGCGCGGTAGGTCGCGCACTCGATGTTCTCGGCCCCCGGAGGCGGCGCGGTCGGCAGCTCACTGGCGGTGCACTTGTGCCAGTCCAGCTTCTGGTCCGCGTACTTCGCCGGAATGTTGGTGGAGTTCAGAGGCTGCTGCTTGGCCGCCTCCGGTCCTGCGAACGCAGGAGTGAACCCGGCCAGCATGGTGCCGGCGACAGCCGGGATCACCACCGCATAGCGGAGTTTCTTCATCCGATGCCCCTTTGATCTTGCGTGCGAAGTTCCTGTTCGCCACTGCGGCTATTGATATCCGGCGGAACGCGGGACGGCAACCGCCCTTCGTCGGATGGGTGTCGCTGATCAAATCGATATCGGACACGCGTGACCCAGGTGGGGCCGAGGTTCTAGGGTCATCGGGTCCATCCGGGGTTACGGGAATGTTAGGTGAGGTCCGATGGCGTCAGGTAAGGCAGACGGGAAGGTGAGGGGCTTTCAGTTCAGCCCGTGGAACCTCCTGCTGGTCATCCCGTTGCTGGTGCTGATCACGTCCTTGTTCAATTCGGACGGTCCTCGGCTGTTCGGGATGCCCTTCTTCTACTGGTTCCAATTCGTGTTCGTGGCGGTGGGCGTCCTGTGCACCGGGATCGTCTACGCGATGACCAGGGACAAGCCGACCAGTGAACGTCCGGACCGGTTGTCCGTGGACGAGCTCGACGAGGGGGACGTCAAGTGACCAACATCCAATGGCCAGAGCTGATCATCTTCACCATCCTCTTCGCGGTGGTCACCGTGCTCGGCTTCGTCGCCTCGCGCTGGAAGGCCGGCAACACCCTCGACCATCTCGACGAGTGGGGTCTCGGCGGCCGCAAGTTCGGTTCGTGGATCACGTGGTTCCTGCTCGGCGGTGACCTCTACACGGCCTACACGTTCGTCGCCGTCCCGGCGCTGATGTTCAGCGCCGGCGCGATGGGGCTGTTCGCGCTGCCGTACACGATCATCGTCTACCCGATCGTGCTGATGCCGGCGCTGCGCATGTGGTCGGTCTCGCGTGTCCGCGGTTACGTCACGCCCGCCGACTTCGTCCGCGGCCGGTTCGGTTCGCCGACGCTGGCGCTGCTGATCGCGATCACCGGCATCATCGCGACGATGCCGTACATCGCGCTGCAGCTCGTCGGCCTCGAAGCGGTGCTGCGGACCATGGGCATCAACGGCTCCGGCATCGTCGGGCACCTGCCGCTGCTGGTCGCCTTCATCATCCTGGCGGTCTACACCTACCAGTCCGGCCTGCGCGCGCCCGCGCTGATCGCGTTCGTCAAGGACATCCTGATCTACCTCGTGATCATCGTGGCGATCATCTACCTGCCCTCGAAGCTCGGCGGCTGGTCGGCGATCTTCGACTCGGCCCAGGCGAAGTTCGACAAGACTCCGTCGAAGGCGGACGGGATCCTCCTCAACGCCAACAACCAGCTGCAGTACGCCACGCTGGCACTCGGTTCGGCGCTCGCGCTGTTCCTGTACCCGCACTCGCTCACCAGCGTGCTCGCCTCGCGCGGCCGCAGCGTGATCAAGCGGAACATGGTCGCGCTGCCGGCGTACTCGCTGGTCCTGGGCCTGCTGGCGCTGCTGGGTTACGTGGCGATCAGCGCCTCGGTCTCGCCGATCACCAACAACGCCACCGGCAAACCCGACACGAACACCGTCGTCCCGGTGCTGTTCGACTCGCAGTTCTCGTCGTGGTTCGCCGGCATCGCGTTCGCCGCGATCGGTATCGGCGCCCTGGTGCCCGCGGCGATCATGTCGATCGCGGCGGCGAACCTGTGGACCCGAAACATCTACAAGGAGTACATCAAGAAGGACGCGACGCCGGGCCAGGAAGCGAAACAGGCCAAGCTCGCTTCGCTGATCGTGAAGTTCGGCGCGGTGGCGTTCATCCTGTTCATCGACCCGCAGTTCTCGATCGACCTGCAGCTCATCGGCGGTGTGCTGATCCTGCAGACCTTGCCCGCGGTGGCGATCTCGCTCTACACGCGCTGGTTCCACCGCTGGGGCCTGATCGCGGGCTGGATCGTCGGCATCGGGTGGGGCCTGATCATGCTCTACAACATCCCGAACGCGGCGACCGGCAAGGCGCACTTCGGCGGCTCGGCGCTGTCGATGGGCAACCTGTCGATCTTCGGCTGGCACCCGTTCAGCGGCTCGCAGCTGCAGATCTACGTCGGGTTCGTGGCGCTGGTGGCGAACCTGCTGATCGCGGTGATCTTCACGGTGATCGCGCGGCAGATGAAGGTCTTCAACGGCACGGACGACACCGCGCCCGAGGACTACCACGCCGACGAGCACGACAAGGATCTCCGCGAAATCGGCGTCCACTAGCTCCGGGTCCGCTGGTTCAGGAAAGGGCCGCGTCCTCTTGGGACGCGGCCTTTTTCGTGGCCGCGGTGGCGGCCAGGTAGAGCACGAGACCGTTCAGCAGATGCCAGAGGAAGTGGGTTCCGGCGGGGAAGTTCCCGCAGACGGTGTGATCGGCCGTGCGAAACGAGAGGGACACCCCGAAGACCGCGGCAGTGACCGCGAAGCGCCTCCGGTGCTCTCCTTTGAGGATGATCGCGAAGACCACGAGACCGATCAGCGCGGAGAGATACAAGCCGCCGCCGAGCGAAGCGACGACGGCGGTGAACGCGAGGAACACCGGGATGCCGAGCCACGACAGTTTGCGGGCGGCGCCGAGAAACACCTGCGGGAACACAGCCGCGTAATACAGGACGAACACCAGGATGAAGCCGGTGTCGGCGGCCGCGGACCAGCGGGTGGCGAGCAGGTGGAAGGCCGTGCTGCCGAGGAACACCAGGCCGATGAGAAGCCCGAAGACGCGGCCCTTCGGCTGCCGCCAGACGGCGACGGCGGCGATCAGGAACGCGAGGTTGCTGAGACTGTTGAGCGGTTCGCCCCAGAGTCCGGGGGCCAGCCGCTCGCAGTAGCCGTCGACGTACGCGATCCAGTTCACTCCCCCAGATAACCCCGCGCGCGTGAACTCCGGGTGTTGGCCACTCCCCGCAATCAGTCACCTACTCGCGGCACCCTTCCCTCATGTCCTGAAGGGACCCTTTGAGACGTTCAACGCCTCGAAGGGCCCCTTCGCGACATCCCGCCCCAGTTGTCCACACCCCACCACCGTTGTGGACAACTTCGCCCGAATCCCCTCACGCACCCGCTCCCCGACACCCCCTCCCGATACGCTGGTGCGGGGCGCGCCCCCCTGGGACGGGTGGGGGGTGGGGTTCGTGAGGGGAAGCGCAAAACCGCTGGTCAAGGGGTGGTGGTGCACGCCTCGAGGCGTCGGGTGAGGAAGCGGCGTTGCGGGTCCGAGCAGGGCAGCGCGAGGGCTCGCCGGTAGTGGACGGCGGCGCGTGCGGGGTCGCCGGCGCGGAGCCAGAGCGCGCCGAGGACGGCGGGCAGCAGCGTGTAGTCCGGCAGGTCGGCTTCGATGGCTTCGAGTTCGGTGATCCCGGCCGCGGCACCGTCCACCATGGACAGTGCGATGGCCCGGTTCAGTCGCGCGACCGGCGAAGGCCGCAGCGCCAGCAGGTCGTCGTACAGCCCGACGATCCGGCGCCAATCGGGCGGCGAAGCCGTGCTGTGGCACAGCGCGATCGCCGCCTCGACGTGGTACGCCGACATCTCCGGCCCGGTGCACGCCCGCTCGAACAGCCGCGTTCCCTCGGCGATCATCGCGTGGTCCCAGCGGCCGCGGTCCTGTTCCTCCAGCAGAAGCAGGTCACCATCCCGGTCGACCCGCGCGGGCAGCCTGCTCGCCTGCAGCAACATCAGCGCGACCAGCGCCCGCACCCTCGGCAGCTCCGTCTTCGGTTCGGCCAGCAGCAGCCGCCCCAGCCGGATCGCCTCACCGCACAGTTCCCCGCGCACCGCGACCTCGCCGGTCGTCGCGTCGTAGCCTTCGTTGAACAGCAGGTAGAGCACGGCCAGCACACTGTCCACTCTGGACTCAAGCGCGTCCGGCCCTGGTAGCGTGAGCGGCTTCCCGGACTCCCGCAGCCACTTCTTCGCCCGCACGAGCCGTTGCGCCACCGTCGCCGGTTTCGTCAGCAACGCGGCCGCGATCTCGTTCACCCCGAGACCGCCGACGGTCTTCAGCGTCAGCGCCACCTGCGAGACCGTCGGCAGCGCGGGATGGCAGCACAGCAGCATCAGCACGAGTTCGTCGTCCGTGCGCCTGTCGACCTCGTAGCCGTCGAGTTCCACGAGATGCGGCAGCAACGTGCGCAGCGTCCGCTCCCGCCGGACGACGTCCATCGCCCGATTCCGCGCGGCCCGGAACAGCCAGCCCCGCGGATTGTCGGGCACCCCGCACTGCGGCCAGGTCCGCAACGCCTGCTCCAGCGCGTCCGCGACAGTCTCCTCGGCGAGGTCGAGCCGCTCGGGGCCGAGTGCCCTGGCCAGCGTGGCGACGATCCGCCCGGCACTGTGCCGGAACAGATGCTCCACCACGCCGGCCGGGCGGCTCATGACCGCTCGAAGCGACTCAGGTGTTCTCCGCGCGGGGTGTCGAGCTCCAGCGTGATCTCGCTGACCACGAACATCCCGACGCCGTCCACGGCGATCGGATGCGTCTCGAACAGCTTCGCCGCTTCGTCGAGATCAGCGGCTTCGACGACCAGATACCCGGCGACGATCTCGCTGGCCTCGGTGAACGGGCCGTCGGTGATCGTCCCGGCGCGCACCACCCGTGATTCCGGGTCCAGGCCGGCGGCCGCGATCAGTTTCCCGGACGCCCGCAGTTCCTCCTGCCAGGCGAAGTACCGGTCGATGCCGTCTCCGGCGGGCTCCGCCGGCGAGTCGACCGGCGGGAACGTCATCAGACCGACGAACTTCGGCATCTCAGTCCTCACAACCGCGTTCGCCGACCTTGCGGACCTCGATCGGCCCGAACGCCAGATGCGGATGCGTCGCGAAGATCTTCTCCGCCTGGTCGAGGTCGTCGGCCTCGATGACCTGGTAGCCGCCGACGATCTCGGTGGCCTCGGTATGCGGACCGTCGGTCGCGCCGACCTCACCGCCGGAGCCGCGCAGCACCCGGCCGCTCTTCGACAGCCCACCGCCGCCGACGAACCGGCCCTCCTTCGTGCGCTCGTCGGCCCAGGCCAGGTAGTTCTCGAGCACGCGTTGCGCCTCGTCGGGGCCCAGGTGGTCGTGCGAATCCTTCGTCGCGCGGATGAATCCGATGTAGTGGGGCATGGCGTCCTCCCTAAGGATCGATGGTCCCTAGACGAACAAGCGCACCGCGAATCGACACTCGGCGGAAGAACCGAGCTAAAGCTCCAGTCGCCAGGTCTGCCCGGTCAGTTCGTAGCCGAAGCCCGGGATCGTCTCCTCGCTCACCAGCCGGAAGCCGGCCTTCTGGTAGACCGCCCTCGCCGCCTCCAGCAGCGAGACCGTCCAGAGCTCCATCGCCGCGTAGCCGGAGGCCCTGGCGAACTCGACGCATTCGGTGACCAGGCGTTTCCCGACCCCGCGGCCGCGGGCCGCCGGTTCGAGGAGCAGCATCCGCAGTTTCGCGGTGGTTCCGTCCTCGGCGGGCATGCAGAAGATGCTGCCGACGCGCTCGCCGTCGAGTTCGGCGATCCACCCGGCCTGGCGGGGCTCGCCGCGTTTGTCGACGTAGTCCGCGACGACGCGGGCGACCAGGGCTTCGAAGCGTTCGTCCCAGCCGTACTCACGGGAGTAGAGGGCGCCGTGGCGCTGGACCACCCAGCCGAAGTCGCCCGGCCTGGGCGGGCGCAGGACCAGCGTGGGATCCGACGCGCGCTCGCCGACCAGCGCGGTGATCGCGTCCATCGCGCCGAGCAGCCGCTCCTGCTCCTCGTCGCCGAACCGGCCGAGCAGCGACCCGATGCGATCCACCGAGCGTTCGTCGAGAACGGCGAACGCCTTCCGCCCGACTTCGGTGAGCCGGACGACCTGACGGCGGGCGTCTTCGTCGCTGCGTTCACGGGTGAGGAGACCGCGGCCTTCGAGCCTGGCGAGCAGCCTGCTCGCGTACCCGGCGTCGAGGTCGAGACGTTTGCGCAGTTCGGTGACCTGCGTCGGGTCCTGCTGCGCGAGTTCGAAGATGACCCGGGCCTCGCTCAGGGAGTACTCGGCGTCGGCCGGCCCTTCGTCGAGGACGCCGATCACGCCGGTGTACAGACGGTTGAAGGCCCGGACGGTCGCCACCGGGTCCGCGTATTCAGTCATTTGACCACCTCAACAGATTCGTTGACGAAGTCAAACATTACTCCGCGAAGCGGTGAAGGCAAGAAACTTTCAAAGGGGGTCCGGACATATGGAAACCCCGTGATGCTGCCAGGTCGGGGGTCCGCCAGCATCACGGGGTCGTAGTGGGTATCGACGTGGCGTTCCGCCGCGTTACACCTCACGCACTATGTGTCGTAGGTCACTCGAATGGATGACACCTACAACGGTTGTTGTCGGGTCAGCGCATATGCGTGTGACGCGCCTGGGAGATAGCGATGAGCTCCTGACGAACGGTCGCGGTGGCCGCGGTGTCGATCGCCCGGTTCAGGGCCCGGCGAGTGCGAGCCTCGGCGCGACGGGCACGGAGCTTGGCGGCGATGTTGTTCATCGGTTTAAGTCATCCCCTTGAGGGTCTTGAGTCTTGGTGGCTGTGTCTCTAGTATGCACCCTTTTTCACAAGGAAGCCAACGATTATCCGGTGACTTGGCACACCTGCCGATGAATCATCGGCAACAGATGGGGAAATCCGGAGGGATTTGGTGTCGCCGGTCACTTCTTGGTAACGCTAGGCATCTCTAGCGTCCGCCCGATACGGCGGAAGAAGGTGCGATGAAGTCGGCGGTAGGACTTTCTACCGCTTTCTAGTGATCGCGCTATAAAGACCCAGAGAGGGCTAGTCCCGGCCGAGCAGATAGTGGCCGAAGTGCGGGACGGTGAACGCGATATGCCCGCGCTCGGCGGAGTACACCAAGCCCTTCTTCATCAGGCTGTCCCGCGCCGGGGACAGCGACGAAGGCTTCCGCCCCAGGTAGACGGCCACATCGGCGGTGCCGGCGGACTCGTCCCGGCCCTGCGTCAGCTCCGCCATGGCGAGTAGGTACTCGCGTTCGGCGGGTGTCGCGCGCTCGTAGCGGGAGCCGAAGAAGCCGACCGCGAGTTCCGATTCGGCCTCCGGTGCGGCGACCTGGACGTCCTTCACGGTGATCGGATCCGCCGGAGCGGCGTCCCAGGCGGCCTTGCCGTAGGCCTGGATGAAATACGGGTAACCGCCGGACGCGTCGAAGAGCGCGTCAAGTGCTTCGGGCTCGATGCCGGCGCCTTCGCGTTCGATGGGTGCCATCACGGCGAGGTCGGCGTCTTCGCGCTCGAGCCTGTCGATGCGCGCGTAGC
Source organism: Amycolatopsis pittospori (assembly GCF_013870525.1). GTDB lineage: Bacteria > Actinomycetota > Actinomycetes > Mycobacteriales > Pseudonocardiaceae > Amycolatopsis > Amycolatopsis pittospori. The sequence continues at coordinate 33,019 of NZ_JACBXD010000030.1, read as the reverse complement.
GGAAGAGGCGTTCCGAGTACGACTTCGACGCCGAAAGAACGGCGGGCACGTGCGGCAGTCCCGCGCCGACGACGACCAGCGGCGCCCCGGACTGCGAGAGTTCGTGACAGGCGGCGCAGAGCGCGGAGACGTCTTCGGGCAGCAGATCCTGGATCTCGTCGATCAGCAGGGCGACCCCGGTGCCGACATCCGCGGCCAGTTCCGCGACCTCGGTGAACAATTCGACCAGGTCGATCTCGATGTCGCCCGAATCGGCGCGGCCCTGCGCGGCGGGCACGTCGATCCCCGGCTGCCAGCGGTCGCGGAGTTTCGCGTCCGGCTTGTTGGCACGCAGCGCGAACGCCTTGAGTACGCCGAGCACCTGCTCGACCCGGTCCGGCGCGCGGTGGCGCACGGCGAGGTCGCGGATCGCGCGGTGCAACGCGGCCGAAAGCGGCCGACGGAGTTCGGTGTCGGGACGGGCTTCGATCTTGCCCGCGCCCCAGCCGTGCTTGATCGCCTTGGAGCGCAGTTCGCCCAGCAGCACGGTCTTCCCCACGCCGCGCAGTCCGGTCAGCATCAGACTGCGTTCCGGTCTCCCGCGCGCGACCCGTTCGAGCACGACCTCGAAGGCCTGGAGCTCACGCATACGGCCGGCCAGCTCGGGCGGCCGTTGACCGGCGCCCGGCGCGAAGGGGTTGCGGATGGGATCCACTCTCACACGCTATCGGCGTTTCTAGCTCTCGCCCGATATTCCGCCATAGAGGGATAGGCGTGTCGCGGCAAATGCGGCCAAGTGGTCTCCCCAAGGGCGCTCTGCGCCCGACGGAGACTTCACCGTCGCGCGCCTCGTTTGGGCCGGAGGCCCACGGAGACGGTTTGCAGGGCGGCTGCTTCGTTCACCAGAGGTTTCATCCGGTCTCCGCCCTGCGGGGCGCCTTCGTCAGCGCGCGACAGATGAACAGAGACGGGTCTGCAGCCCCGTCCCTCGTTCTTACTCACTCAGGTTGCGCTCGGCGTAGACCGCCATCGCGTCGCGGATGAACTCCGCGGTGCCCGAGCCGTGCTTCTCGTCGTACTTCCCGTAGCGCGGGTCGTCGACGTAGAGCTGCCCGAGTCCGGCGAAGTAGCCCTTCGACACGGCCCGTACGGCCGGTCGGAGCCACTCGTACAGCCGGCGCGTGATCGCCTGGACCTCGTCGCCGTCGGCGGGCAGACCCTTGCCGCGGGCCTCGCCGAAAGCGGCCGCGATGTCCTGCTGCTCCTGCTGGTGCGCCTTCCTGTCCTCGGCGCTCAGCGACTTCCACCAGCGGTCACCCTGCTTGTAGGCGTCGGCGCCCCAGCGTTCGGTGACCTCCTTTTCGTACTTCGTGTGGTCGAAGCCGTCGAACACTTCCGTTGCCATCAGTCGTTCACCTCTCTCTGTCTTCTTCAAGGTCGTCCTGACCGATTCGATCTGCCGTCCGAGCCGCTGTCGCTCCTGCTCCAGCCACTTCAGGTGCGTGCGGAGTGCCGCCGTCGTGTCCTGTTCCCCTTGGAGTACCTCGCCGATCGCGGGCAGGCTCAGCCCGAGTTCGCGAAGCAACAGGATCCTTTGCAGCCGCACCAGCGCGTCCTGGTCGTAGTAGCGGTATCCATTGCTCCCCACCCGGCTCGGTTCGAGCAGCCCGATGTCGCCGTAGTGGCGCAGCGTGCGGCTCGTGGTCCCGGCCGAGCGGGCGATGTCCTGGATCGACCACTCCTTCTCGTTCGGCATGTCCCCAAGCTAGAGGTTGACGTTGCGTCAAAGTCAATTCCAGTTCACCGAGGCGTGGCATGGTTCACCCATGAAGACATTCGCGCTGGTCATGGCCGCTGCGCTGACCCTCGGGACGGCCGGCGTCGCCGACGCGCACCCGCGTCGCGCCTTCGACGTCCAGGCTCACCGCGGCGGGCTCGGCCTCACGGTCGAGAGCACGCTCGCGTCGTTCGCCAAGGGGATGGAACTGGGGGTGACCACGCTCGAACTCGACATCCAGATCACCAAGGACGGTCGCGAGGTGATCACCCACGACCGCAAGACGACGCCGGCGAAATGCCGCGACACCGCGCCCGCGACACCGGGCGACCCGGCGTTCCCGTACGTCGGCAAGTACGTGAAGGACCTGACGTTCGCGCAGGTCCGCACGCTGGACTGCGGTTCGATCCGGCAGCCCGCCCACCCCGGCCAGACGTTGTCCCCCGGCGCCAAGATGCCGACGCTCGCCGAGCTGTTCCAGCTCGCCCGCGAGCACCGCGCCTGGGGCCTCAAGTTCAACATCGAGACGAAGGTCGAGGCCGCAGCTCCGCAGGAGACGGCGCCGCGTGACCAGTTCGTCCACCGGGTCGTGCGGGAGGTCCTGCGCTCCGGCTTCGCGCACAACGTCACCGTCCAGAGCTTCGACTGGGGCGCGCTGATGCTGCTGCGCGAGGTCGCGCCCTGGATCCCGCGGGTGGCGCTGACGCAGCCTGAGTTCCTCCAGGTCGGCCAGCCGGGCAAATCGCCGTGGCTGGGCGGACTCGATATCGACGACTTCGGCGGCAGCCCCGTCCGCGCGGTGAAGTCGTTCGGCGCGAGCGCGCTGTCGCCGGTGCACGGCAACCCTCAGGGCGGCAAGGTCGGCGACCCGGACTACCGGCCGTTCACGACGAAAGCGCTGGTCGGCGAGGCGCATCGGGCGGGGATCAAGGTCGTGCCCTGGACGATCGACGATCCGGCCACGATGCACAAGCTCATCGACGACGGCGTGGACGGCATCATCACCGACTATCCGGACCGGCTGCGGGAGGTCGCGGCCGACCGTGGGTTCAAGCTGCCGATGGCGTATCCGGCTCGCTAACGGAATCTAGTGCTGTCTAGCACTGGAGAAATATTCGAAGATACTCCGTTAGCGCGGTTCGGCGGCCCGGCGGACGGGAAGTCTGGGGATAGATTTGCTTTCCAGGGTTCGGATCAAGAAAGGCAACGACCGTGATTCTCCGCCGCGTCGCACGTCCGCTCCTCGCCGCGATCTTCATCTCCGGCGGGATCGGCGCGCTGAGGGACACCCAGGGCCACGCGAAGGCCGCGGAGCCCTTCCTCTCCGGAACCTTCGAAAAGCTCGAGGGAGTGGTCCCGGAGTCCGTACCGCGTGATCCCGCCACCCTCGTCCGCATCGACGCCGCGGTGAAGGTCGGCGCCGGGCTCGCGCTCGCCACCGGCAAGGCGCCGCGGCTGGCCTCGCTGCTGCTGATCGGCAGCCTGGTCCCGACGACGCTGGCCACGCACCGGTTCTGGGAGATCAAGGAACCGGCCGAACGTCAGCAGCAGCAGATCCAGTTCATCAAGAACGCCGGCCTCGCCGGTGGCCTGCTCCTGGCCGCCGCCGACACCGCGGGCAAGCCGTCGCTCGGCTGGCGCGCCCGCCGGGCGGCGTCCAAGACGGAGAAGCGCGCCGAGAAGCTCGCGAAGCGCGCCGAGAAGGCCATCACCAAGTAGCTACCGATGTTATGAAAGGTCCGTTCATAACAAGTCCTGTTATGAACGGACCTTTCATAACACTCTCGGGCTACTGGGTCACTCGGTGAGAGCGGCGATGTCCTCAGCCTCGACGACCGTGCGGACCTCGACCTCGATCTCGTCGAACAGCGCCGCGTAGGTCTCGGCGAACGCGACGGCCTCGGCCAGATCCTTGGCGTTGATCAGCGCGAATCCGCCGATGACCTCCTTGGCCTCGGTGAACGGGCCGTCGGTCGCGGTGATCTTGCCGCCTCGCACCTTGCGGACCTTCGCGCCGCGCTCGGACGGGTGCACACCCTCCGCGGTGATCAGGATGCCCTTCTTGAACGAGTCCTCCACGAAGGCGCCCATCTGCTCGATGAACTCCTTGCTGGGGTTCCAGGCTTCCGGGGCGCTCTCGTCCAGCCGGTGCATCATCAGAAACCGCATCGTTGCTCCTCAGTGTCGTGGCGAGGCTTGTTCTACCCCGCCCTCACCAGCGCGTCGACCGGTCCGACGACGGTTCGACATTTTCGACAGAAGATTTTTCTAGCGGCTCGCGACCTTCTTGTACTGGGCCGTCGCCAGCGGCGCGAAGATCGCGATGATGGCGATGCAGCACAGGATCGCGTACATCGACGAGTGCTCGGCGGGCCAGCCTGTCGGCGGGGCTCCGAAACGGTTCCCGAACAGGTCGCGCGCCGAGTTGATCACCGCGGTGAACGGGTTCCAGTCGGCGATCGCCTTCAGCACGCCGGGCAGCTTGTCCGCCGGGACGAACGCCGTCGAGATGAAACTCAGCGGGAACATCCACATCAGCCCGGCGCTCTGCGCGACCTCGACGCTGCGCGCGACGAGCCCGATCCACGCGCCGACCCAGGACAGCGCCCAGGCGAACATCAGCATCACCAGGTAGCCGAGCACCGCGTCGAAGAAACTGCCGCGGATCCGCCAGCCGACGAGCAGTCCGCACAGCGACATGACGATCAGCGCCACCACGCTGATGACCAGGTCCGACGTCGTCCGGCCGAAGATCACCGCGAGGCGGGAGATCGGCAGCGAACGGAACCGGTCGATGATGCCCTTCTGCAGGTCGTTCGCGAACCCGATCACGGTGAACGCCGAGTTGAACGCGACCGTCTGCGCGAAGATGCCCGCGATCAGGAACTCGCGGTAGGCGAGCCCACCCGCCTCGCCGCCGATCGCGTCGCCGAAGACGTAGGCGAACAGCAGGACGAACATGATCGGCTGCAGCGTCGCCGCCATCAGCCAGTCCGGGTTGCGCTGGACGTTCTTCAGGTTCCGCCAGGTGATCACGCCACCGTCGGAAAAGGCCTTCGCGACCGTGCTCACTTCTCGTCCCCCTCGTCCGTGGCGTGCCCGGTCAGCGACAGGAAGACGTCGTCGAGCGTCGGCCGGTGCAGGGCGACGTCCAGGACGGCGACGCCCTGAGCGTCCAGCCGCCGCAGCGCTTCGATCAACGCCTTCGGCCCGCCCTCGACCAGGACGTCGACCTTGCGGGTGTGCTCGTCGACCGACGGCGTGCCCGTGCCGACCTCGGCGAGCACCTGCGTGGTCGCGGCGAGGTCGCCCGCGTCGGCGACGACCAGTTCCAGCCGCTCGCCGCCGATCTCCTGCTTGAGTTCGTCGGCCGTGCCGCGCGCGATGACCTTCCCCTTGTCGATCACCACGATCGAGTCGGCGAGCTGGTCGGCCTCCTCCAGGTACTGAGTGGTCAGCAGGACGGTGGTGCCGTCGGCGACCAGTTCCTTGATGACCTCCCAGGTCTCGATCCGGCCGCGCGGGTCGAGTCCGGTGGTCGGTTCGTCGAGGACCACCACGGTCGGCTCGGCGACCAGCGCACCCGCGAGGTCGAGCCGCCGCCGCATACCGCCCGAGTACGTCTTGGCGGGCCTGTCGGCCGCGTCCTCCAGGCGGAACCGCGAAAGCAGCTCACGCGCCCTGGCCTTCGCCGCGACCTTCTTGCTCCCGTACAGCCTGCCGACCATGTACAGGTTCTCGAACCCGGTGAGGTTCTCGTCCACCGCGGCGTACTGCCCGGACAACCCGATCGACCGCCGGACGGCGTCGGGCTGGGTCAGTACGTCGTGCCCGGCCACCTCCGCCGCACCCGAATCCGGGCGAAGCAGCGTGGTCAGGATGCGGACCGTCGTCGTCTTCCCGGCGCCGTTCGGGCCCAGCAGGCCCAGCACCTTGCCCGTCGGGATCGCCAGATCCACCCCGTCGAGCGCCTTGGTGGACCCGTAGGTCTTGACCAGCGCTTTCGCCTGCACTGCGAACATGCGGACAAACTAGACCCGGGTACCGACAAAGGCACCCGGGTTTCCCCCTGATTCGCTCAGGGCGGACCGATTATTTTTCGAGGATCGCGGTGACGCCCTGGCCGCCCGCCGCGCAGATCGAGATGAGCCCGCGGCCGGATCCCTTCTCGTTCAACAGTTTCGCGAGGGTGGCGACGATACGGCCGCCGGTCGCCGCGAACGGGTGCCCGGCCGCGAGCGAGGAACCGTTGACGTTCAGCTTCGCTCGATCGATGGAGCCGAGCGGCGCGTCGAGGTCCAGCTTCTCCTTGGCGAACGCCGGGTCCTCCCACGCCTTGAGGGTGGCGAGCACCTGCGACGCGAAGGCCTCGTGGATCTCGTAGAAGTCGAAGTCCTGCAAGGTGAGCCCGGCACGGTCGAGCATCTTCGGGACGGCGTACGCGGGCGCCATCAGCAGACCCTCGTCACCGTGGACGTAGTCGACGGCCGCGGTCTGCGAGAACGTCAGGTACGCGAGCACCGGCAGCTTCCGGGCCTTCGCCCACTGCTCGGTCGCGAGGAGGACCGTCGACGCGCCGTCGGACAGCGGCGTCGAATTGGCCGCGGTCATCGTGCCGTCGGGGCCGCCGAACGCGGGCTTCAGCTTCGCGAGCTTCTCGACGGTGGAGTCCGGACGCAGGTTCTGGTCGCGGGCCAGCTTGAGGAACGGCGTCACGAGGTCGTCGAAGAACCCGCTGTCGTACGCGGCGCCGAGGCGCTGGTGACTGGTGGCGGCGAGTTCGTCCTGCGCCTCGCGGGTGATCTCCCAGACCTTCGCGGTCAGCGCGGCGTGCTCGCCCATGGAGAGCCCGGTGCGCGGCTCGGCGTTGCGCGGGATCTCGGGGACGATGTGGCCGGGGCGCAGCTTCGCGGCGAGCTTGAGCCGGTCACCCAGCGTCTTCGCGGCGTTGAGCTGCACGAGGATCTGACGAAGGTCGTCGTTGACCGCCAGCGGGGCGTCGGACGTGGTGTCGACGCCGCCCGCGATGGCCGAGTCGATCTGGCCGAGGGCGATCTTGTTGGCGACGTTGACGATCGCCTGCAGACCGGTGCCGCACGCCATCTGCACGTCGGAGGCGGGAGTGGCGGGGTTCAGCCTGCTGCCGAGGACGCTTTCGCGGGCGAGGTTGAAGTCGCGGGCGTGCTTGAGCACGGCGCCGGCGGCGACCTCGCCGATCACCTCGTCCTGCAGGGAGAAGCGGCTGACCAGGCCGTCGAGGGCGGCCGTGAACATGTCCTGGTTCGACGCCTTCGCGTACGGACCGTTCGAGCGGGCGAAGGGGATCCGGTTGCCGCCGATGATCGCGACCTTGCGCACGGGTGCCGTCCTTTTCGTGGCCATTTTTTCCACTCCTCCGTAGGCTCTCTCACACTGTAACCTACTCGCGGGTAGGTTAGAATGCGACGTGACGCAAACTGCACGGGAGGCACGTAATGGCTGACAGGTACCAGCAGTTCACGAAATCCCCGGTGGGGAAGTTCGTGGTGCCGAAGCTCGGCCTGCCGAATCCCGCGACGCTCCGCCGGTACAAGCCCGGTCAGCCCGCTCTCGAGGGTCCCGCACTTCTCGGCGCCGCGCCGGGCGGCCGACTCGAAAAGGTGATCGAGGCGCAGCTGCACCGCGCGGGTATCGAGGTCATCTCCGCGGCGGCCGACAAGCACGCCGCACTCGTCTTCGACGCGACAGGCGTGAAGGACCCGAAGCAGCTTCGCGAGGTCTACTCCTTCTTCCACCCCGTGATCCGCAGCGTCGGTTCGTCGGGGCGCGTCGTCATCCTGGGGACGCCCCCTGAACTGGCCGAAGGGCACGAGCGGATCGCTCAGCGCGCGCTCGAAGGCTTCGTCCGTTCCGTCGGTAAGGAACTGAAGCGCGGAGCGACGGCTCAGCTCGTGTACGTCGCCGAAGGCGCCGAAGAGGCCACCGAGTCCACGCTCCGGTTCCTGCTGTCGTCGAAGTCGGCCTTCGTCGACGCCCAGGTCATCCGCGTCGGCACCGAGACCAAGACCGCTTCGGCCCCGGCCGACTGGGCGAAACCGCTCGACGGCAAGGTCGCCCTGGTCACCGGCGCGTCCCGGGGAATCGGCGCCGCCATCGCCGAGGTACTCGGCCGCGACGGCGCGCACGTCGTCGCGCTCGACATCCCCGCACAGGGCGCGGACCTGTCCAAGGTGGCCAACAAGGTCGGCGGATCGGCGCTGCAGCTGGACATCACCGCCGCCGACGCGCCGGAGAAGCTCGCCGAGTACCTGACCACGCGCCACGGCGGCGTCGACATCGTCGTGCACAACGCGGGCATCACGCGCGACAAGACCCTGGGCAACATGACCGAAGGCGGCTGGGACTCGGTCATCGCGGTCAATCTCGCGTCGCAGCTCGCGGTGAACGAGAAACTGCTGTCGGCCAAGGTGCTCAAGGAGAACGGCCGGATCGTCGGCGTCTCCTCGATCGCCGGCATCGCGGGCAACGTCGGCCAGACCAACTACGCCACCAGCAAGGCGGGCGTCATCGGCATGGTGAACGTCGGCGCTTCGCAGCTCGCCGAATACGGCGGCACCATCAACGCCGTCGCGCCCGGCTTCATCGAGACCAAGATGACCGCCGCGGTGCCGCTGTTCATCCGTGAGGCCGGGCGGCGGCTGTCCAGCCTCGGCCAGGGCGGGCTGCCGGTCGACGTCGCCGAGACGATCGCCTGGTACGCGAACCCGGCTTCGGCCGCCGTCAACGGCAACGTGGTCCGCGTCTGCGGCCAGGCACTGCTGGGGGCGTGATCATGGCGGTCAAGGAACTTCGCGAGACGCCGAGCCTGTCTTCGTTGTACCCCAAGGCTTTACTCGGTTCCCTGCGTAAGAACGGCGGCGGGGACCTCCTGCCGGGCACCGAGTTCGTCCGCGAGGGCGTGGTCGTCGATCCGGCGCACCTCGCCGCGTACAACCAGGTGTGCGGCTTCCGGCTGAGCGACGTCCTGCCCGCGACGTACCCGCACATCCTGGCGTTCCCGCTGCAGATGGCGCTGATGACCGAACCCGACTTCCCGTTCCCGCTGCTGGGCATGGTGCACGTCGCGAACCGGATCACCCAGCACCGTCCGCTGAGGCTCGACGAATCCTTCACCCTGCGCGTGCGCGCCGAAGACCTGCGTCCGCACGAAAAGGGCAAGCAGTTCGACGTGGTCAGCGAACTGCTCACCGGTGACAGTCCTGTTTGGACGGACGTCAGCACGTACCTGCGCCGCGGTGGCGGCAGCGGCGAGAAGACCTCACGCGGTCAGCTCTCCCAGCCGACGCCCAACGCGATCTGGCAGGTGCCCGGCGACATCGGCCGCCGCTACGCCGAGGTCTCCGGCGACCGCAACCCGATCCACCTGCACCCGATCACCGCGAAGGCGTTCGGGTTCCCGGCCGCCATCGCGCACGGCATGTGGACCAAGGCGCACGCGCTCTCGGCGTTCGAGGGCAGGCTGCCGGACGCGTTCACCGTGGACGTCAGGTTCAAGCAGCCGGTGCTGCTTCCGGCGACGGCGGCGTTCACCACTTGGAGCGAAGGCCGGGGCTGGGCCTTCGAACTCTGGAACGCGCGCAAGCCGAAGCCGCACCTGGAGGGCTCAGTCGTCGCTCTCTGACGGCTTCCAGACATCGCCTTCGACGAGGTCGTTGAACCCGAGCCAGACGAGGTTCATCAGCCACGAGGCGAGCACGCCGTCGGAGACATCGGGGTGGTCGAGCGCCCAGTCGGCCAGGGACTCGGCCGCCCCGACCAGCGCGGCGGACAGGCCGGCGCCGGAGAACTCGGCCTGATCGCCGAGGCCCTTGCGGGTACCGGCGGAGACGACCAGCGCGGCGACCAGTTCGATCGCGCGGGTGCGCATGTCGGTGATCTCCGCGGCGAAGGTGCCGCCGACGGTCATCGCCTGGCGGTGCAGCACCGTCCAGGACTCGCGGTAGTCGGCGACGAAGCGGTAGAACGCGCGAAGCCCGTGCCAAAGCTGCATGTCGGGCGGCAGATCGGGTTTGATCCCGTCCTGCACCGCCTCCAGCAGGCGGGTGGCTTCGCGGCGGATGCACGCGCCGAAGAGGTCTTCCTTGGACCCGAGGTAGGTGTAGATCATCGGCTTGGAAACGCCGGCGACCTCGGAGATCTCGTCCATCGACGCGGAGTGATAGCCGTAGCGCGAGAACACCGAGACCGCTGCGTCCAGGATCTGGCGTTCCCGCACCGCTCTCGGCAGCCGTTTGGCGCGTTCGGCGGGACGCGGTACTTCCTCGGACACTCAAGACCTCCCTTTTCTCCGGTGAGACGCTACCGGGCTACCCCCGGCGAGGGTGATTTCGGCACGCTTGCCCGCCTACCTACTCACGGGTAGCCTTACGCCTGGGTAGGCGAAGGTGGAGGGCAGATGACCGAGATCGTGGGGCTGACCGGCCGCGCGTTGGTCGACGCGCTGGAACGGATCGAGCCGGATTCGGCCGACGCGCACGCGCTCGACGTCAACGACGTCGCGGGTGCCGTCGACCCGAAGGACCTCGGCAAGGACGACGTCCGGCGGCTGCTGGCCGCGCTGGGACGGCTCGCGGAGTCCGCGCCCGCGTTCGACCTCCGCAAGGTCGACCCGGCCCGGTTCGCGAACCTCGTCGCCCGTGCCTCCCGCACGCAACTGGAGAGTGTCGTCGCCGAACGGCCGCTCCGGGAGCGCGTGCTCCGCGAGATCTTCGACCGCATGGGCGCCCACATCCGGCAGGACCGGGCGAAGACACTGCACGCGGTGGTCCACTGGCGGCTGTCCGGCGGCACCGGCGACGGCGGCTACGACCGCTACGAGACGGTGATCTCGCACGGCGAGTGCACGGTCAGTCGCGATATGAAGGAGAAGCCGAGGGTGACGATCACGATCGCGCCCGTCGACTTCTTCCGGCTCATCACCCATCAGGCCACCCCCGCTGTGCTATTCGTCACCGGAAAGATCAAAGTAAAAGGTGATCTGGCCTTCGCGGCGGGCCTGATCGGTTTCTTCGACCTTCCGAAACCGTCCTGAGCCCGGCCGAGCAGATACACTTCCGTGCCGTGTCCCGAAATTCGAGGAACAAGCGCTGGCGGGAGAAGGTCCGCCTTTCCCGTCCGTTGCGGCTGCACCACGCGCGCACTCGCGGTGAGCACGTCGTCAACGCCTTCGCGGAGAAGCTCGAGCTCTCCAAGCTGACCCCCGAACAGTTCGTCCAGGTGCTGGAAACCCTGCACATGCTGGGGGAAACCGGCGCGGGCATCGAGCTGAGCTCACTGGAGACGGAGGTTCTCGTCGACGTCGTCCAGCGGGCGTCGCGGGAGCAGCTCAAGGGCATCGCCGACCATCCGGAACTGCGTTCGGCGTTCCTCGACGAGATTTTCCGTCGAATGTCGGACCATTTCGTCCCGGAACGCGCACGCCATGTCGATTTCGTCGTCGCGTGGCGATTCACCGAAGGTGGCGGAGAAGACGGATTCGATCGTTTTCAAACGGTCATCGAGGACGGCGTGTGCGTTTCCAGCACCGATCTCGCGCGCACTCCGGACACCACCATCACATTGTCCGTCGACGACTTCATCCGGATGGCCACCGGCAACGCGGCCGTGGCGGCGATGTTCGTGACCGGCAAGGTGAAGGTCAAGGGCGAGTACGCGCCGGCCGTCCGGTTCAGCGGCTATTTCGACATTCCCAAGCCGAGCGGCGCCTAGCTTCGGGGGCTCAGCCCTCGTCGAGAGTGCGCTGCGGGGTGCGGCGATAACGCACGTTGGGGCTACGCAGATTTCGCTCCGTCGCTTCGATCAGTCCCTGCCGGAGCAGGGCGCTCAGCCAACGTGACACCGTTCGATCCGGAAGTCCTGTCGCCGTCACCAAATCGGCACGGGTCGCCTCGTTTTCACCTAGCGCGAGAAGAATTTCCTCGCGGCGATCGGCACGTCGCCGCTCACGAACCGGACCATCCACAGGGGTCGGGACGACGTCGTCGGCGAGGGTGTACTGCGCGTACCGACGTCCACCGGCCGGAACGAGCAAGCCGCGAGCGACCAGATCGCCGAGCTCCTCTGTGGCGACGCGAGAGTCGAGATCGTTCGCGTTGCGGTAGGCCTGATTGTTGAGTGTCTCACCGTGGAACAGCATCGCGAGGCCGTGACATTGGCCGTCAGTCAGCCCATGCTCACGAAGCGACGCGATCCATTGGACGGCACCGTCGCCCATCAGGGTGTGGTTGGGGAAGGTGGCCGTGAAAGTCGAGATGTCATCGGCGAACCGCGGCGGACTGAGCTTGGCGTCTCGCATCGCCGCCAGCATCGCGGGGATCCCGGATCCGCGGTTTTCGCAGATCGGGCGGTCCGACCCTGGTAGTGGCGTGTCCTCCAGAAGCTTGAGCAAGGTCGCGTTGCGAGCCGAGGACGTGCCTTCGACACCGAGATTCTCCTCGCGGACCGACCCGTAGAGGCCGCCGGGATTGCGGATGATCAGGCGGTCGGGATACATCTCGACCTGCACTTGAGTTCCCAGTGCGGGTCCGGAGTAGTCGCGGTGCACCAGCGCGTTGACCACTGCCTCGCGCAATGCCGTTTCGGGGTACTCCCAAGTCTCCGCCCGCCCTGCGCCACGAATCGTCGATCGGCGCTTCATGTTGCGACGGAGGGCGATGAGGGCTTCGTCGACGATCACCGGAATCGGCCCCTCGGCCGCGACGTTGTCGACGAACCTCGTGCCGCTTCGCGGGTCAGGTCCCGACTTGGTCGGATAGTGGACGAACGTCAACATGACCTGAGGAAAGAATTCCTGCGGGTACTCGCCCAAAGCCAAGAGTCCGGCCAGGGACAGCTCCTCGCCAATGAGTACCTTCGCCCGGCGTAGCGCCGCGGCGGTGTCGAGGTTTGCGAATGCTCTCCGGCGATGGCGGCGAAGGCGATTCAGGAAGGCTTCGGTGAGTGAGCCATCGAGGTTCGCGACCGAGCTTCCGGGAACTGGCTGTTCGTCGTCTCGCGGCTGGCCGCGGTTCGCCACCATCAGCTGGACTTCGTAAGGGCTTAGCTTTCGGTCGCCGTCGGCGACTCGGATGTAGCTTCCCTGTGTCATGCCTGTCCCGCGGTTGTACGCGGGCTTGCTGCCGGATGGCAGTTCGGGGATCTCGGCGACCACGAGGTCGGCATCCTCGAATCGGTGCGTTCCGATCAGCGGCCGGAGGGGAGGCTCGAGGTTCTCGGAACACATCGCGGCCAGATCGGCCTCCAGCTTGGCTGGATCTCGAACGCCGTTCGCCTCGAAGCCACGGGATTCGTCGAGGCCGAAGATCAGTATGCCTCCGCTGGTGTTGGCAAAGGCCGAAAGCGTCTCGCGCACGCTCTTGGGCAGCTTCGTCTCCGCGCGTTTCGCCTCTACGAAAGCATGATCGCCACCGAGCGTACGGAGATTAGAGATGATCTCGATGAGTTCGTCGTGGAGCATGCCGCCGTCCTAGCTTCGCCACTAGCTTCGCCACTAGTAGTGTAGTGGCGAAGCTAGTGGCGAAGCTAGGGAGCTCAACCCTCGACGATGCGGCCTTCGATCACCGGCGGCTGCTTCTTCGTGGCCTCGGCGGGGGGCGTGTCCGTGACGACCTCGCTGTCCACCACCATCACCGGCCCGCGCGTGCGGTTGGCGAACTTGACCGCGCGGCGCGCCATGCGCTTCTGCCAGACCTTGCGCGCGACGCTCCGTGTCGGCGGGAGGATGAGCAGCAGGCCGAAGACATCGCTGACGAAACCGGGAAGCAGGATCAGCAGGCCGCCGAGGCCGATCAGCATCCCGTCGGTGAGTTCCTTCTCCGCGTCGGCCGGGCGGCCGAGGCGGGAGGACTCGGCGAAGGCCCGGAACGCGCGCCCGCCTTCGCGGCGTGCGAGCCAGGATCCGATGAACGCACCGGCGAAGAGCAGCGCGATCGTGCCGAGCACGCCAATGGCCGAGCCCACCGCCCAGACGGCGGCGATCTCGGCGACGACATAGAGCAAGAACGCGACAGCCATACCTGGACAACGTACGGCTTGCCCGTTTTGCTCCCAACCCCCGAAACGGTGACCTGGGTCAACCGTTCCGGGGGAAGGTGTCCACTCAGCTGACGGCTTCGTCGAGATACGCGGCGGCTTGCAGGGTGAACAGCTCGGCGTAGCCCGCCTTCGCCGCCATCAGCTCGTCGTGCGTGCCGTATTCGGCGACCTTTCCGTGCTCCAGCAACAGGATCCGCTCCGCCTGCCGGACGGTGGAGAACCGGTGCGAGATGTACAGCGTCGTGCGTCCCTCCGAAAGTTCACGCAGCCGCGAGAAGAGGTCGTGTTCGGCCTGGGCGTCGAGCGCGGACGTCGGCTCGTCGAGGATCAGGATCGGCGCCTCCCGCAGGAACGCCCTGGCCAGCGCGATCTTCTGCCATTCGCCGCCGGAGAGGCTGACGCCCTGGTCGAACCAGCGGCCGAGTGGGCTGTCGTACCCGCTGGGCAGGCGTTCGATCCGCTCGTCGGCGCCGGCCCGCTTCGCCGATTCCTCGATGCGCTCGCGGTCGACGAGGTGCGTCAGGTCGCCGAGTCCGATGTTCTCGGACGCGGTGCCCTGGTAGGTCACGTAATCCTGGAACATCGCGCTGATCGCCCGCCGCAGTTCCACCGGGTCGTACTCGCGGATGTCGACGCCGTCGAGCAGGATCCGCCCGCCCGTCGGGTCGTACAGCCGGCACAGCAGTTTGAACAGCGTCGACTTCCCGGCGCCGTTGCGGCCGACCACGGCGACCGTCTCGCCCGGCCGGATCTCGAAGGTCACGCCGTCGAGCGCGGGTTCGGGGGCTCCGGGATAGGTGAAGGACACCTCCTCGAACTCGATATGTCCCTCCACAGTGGACGGAATCGGCCGCGGTTTCGGCGGCGCGACGATCTCCGGTTCCGTGGCGAGGAAGCGATACAGCGTGTCGAGGTACAGATTGTTCTCGTACATCCCGGAAAACGCGGTGAACAGGCCCTGGACCGACGTCTGCACCGAAGCCGCGGCGGCCGTGTACAGCGCGAGATCGCCGAGGGTGAGCCGTCCACCGACGGCCTCAAGCGCGATGTACAGCGCGATCGCGGATCCGGCGGCGGTGCTCAGCAGGCCCCACGACGTCGAACTGATGCTGCGGCTGCGGGTCAGTTTCCGTTGCCGGTCGTAGGAGACCTGGCCGAGGCGCTGGAACCGGTCGACGAAATACGGGCCGAGGCCGAAGAGCTTCGTCTCCTTGGCGTAGGTGTCCGTGGTGACCAGAGAGTTCAGGTAGTCCATCCGGCGCTTCAGCGGCGACATCATCAGCGTCAGCCAGAACGCGCGAGCGCCGTACTTCGACTGCGAGATGAACGCGGGGATCGGCGCCACGAGGGCGACCAGCGCGAGCAGCGGGCTGATCGAGACGAGTAGCGCGATCATGCTGCCGAAGGTGATCGCCGTCCGGACCAGGCCCAGTGCCGAGTTCATCATCGACAGCGGCCGCGTCGGCGCCTCCTGAGCGGCCTGGCGCAGCATGTCGTAGGAGGCGGAGCCCTCGAAATACGACAGGTGCAGTTCGCTCGCGTGGCTCATCACCTGGTGGCGAATGGTGAGGGTCATGCGTTCCTGCAGCAGAGCCTGGGCGTAGGTGGTCAGTGCCTGCGAAAGCGCCGTCAGCACGAGGATGCCGAACTGGAACGCCGCGATGACGACGATCGCGCTCTTCGTCCCATGTCCCTGGATCGCCGCGACCACGGAGTCGATCAGCAGCTTCGCGATGTACGCGGTCGCCGTCGGAAGAAGGCCGGAAAGCAGCGTCACCAGCGTGATCATGATGGTCAGCACCGGGCTCGCCGCCCAGGTCAGCTTCGCGACCTTGGGCAGGCCGCGGACCGTGCCGGCGATGTTGACCCACATGCGGTTGAGCCGGGACTTCAGGTCTTTCGGGCCGGCTTCGGGTTCCGGATCCGGGATGTCGACCGGGCCGGTCAGACCGCTGTCGGGCACCGTCGTCGCCATACGACGACGTCGGCCTCTCGCCATCATCAGCGTTTCGAAGCCGCCGCCCCCTCCGGGCGGGCCGCCGATCACGCGGCCCCCAAGGCGCCGTTGAGGAATACGTCGACCAGTTCCATCGTGGTGGGTTCGTCTCCCGTCTCGCTGAACCGGATCCGGCCGCTGAACAGCAGCGAGAGGAAGAGTGCCGCGGACTGCGTCGGCGGCAGGCGCAGCTTGTCCTTCTCCGGTTCGAACAGTTCGGCCATGGCGTCGCGCATAGCGCTCATCGATTCCTTGCGCCGGTCCCCGCGGCCGTCGGGGCCGTGGCGGTGTTCGGGCCGTCTGCCGGTGCCGTGCATCGCGGCCATCAGCGCCCCCATCCGCTGAAGGTGTGCGCTGAGCGCGTCGGCGGCCTCGATGAGCCTGTCGTCGAGGGGCTGGTCGAGGTCGATCACGGCGATCGCGTCGAGTACCTGGTCCGGCTTGAGCGCTTCGGCGAAGCAGGTGGCGAAGAGTTCGTCCTTGTCCTTGAACACGCGGAAGACCGTGCCCTCACCGATCCCGGCGGCGCGGGCGATCTGGGCCGACGTGACACTCGCGCCGTGCTCCACCAGCAAGGGCAGCACGGACTGGACGATCATCCGACGCCGTTCCTCGGCACTCATGCCCGGTGCTCTCCGTCGGGAGGTGGTTTCTGTCATGCCTCCAGTGTGCGGAGTGAGTGCTCACTCCGTCAAATGAATAAGCCAGATGTCCGTGAAGGCCTCCTTCCCTACTCTCAGGGTAGGGAAGGAGGCCTTCACGGACTTTGGGTCAGTAGGTGATCGCGACCGCCGGGTCGGCCAGCAGAGCGCCGACGTCGGCCAGGAACTCCGAACCCTGCTGCCCGTCGACCACGCGGTGGTCGAAGCTCAGCGAAAGCTGGAGGACCTTGCGCACCTTGATCTCGCCGTCGACCACCCACGGGGTGTCCTTGATCGCGCCGAGGCACAGGATCGCGGACTCGCCGGGGTTGATGATCGGCGTACCGGTGTCGACGCCGAAGACGCCGACGTTGGTGATGGTGATCGTGCCGCCGAGCATGGCCGCCGGGGTGGTCTTGCCCTCGCGGGCGACGTCCGTCAGTTCGGTGAGCGCGATCGCGAGTTCCTTGAGGGACATCGAATCCGCGTCGCGGACCTTGGGCACGACGAGTCCGCGCGGGGTGGCCGCGGCGATCCCGAGGTGCACGTAGTCCTTGTAGACGATCTCCTGCGCCGCTTCGTCCCACACCGCGTTGACGTCCGGAGTGCGCTTGGCCGCCATGCAGACGGCCTTCGCCGCGAAGGTCAGCGGGGTGACCTTGACCCCGGCGAACTCGCGCGACTTCTTCAGCTTCTCCCGGAATTCCATCATCGGCGTGACGTCGATGGTGAGGAACTCCGTGACATGCGGGGCCGCGTAGGCGCTCTGCACCATCGCGGCCGCGGTGGCCTTGCGGACGCCCTTGATCGCCACGCGGCGCTCGCGGGTGGCCGGGTCATAGCCACTGTCCACAGTAGACGCCGCGGTGGTGGCCGGTGCGGCGGAACCGTTGGCGGCGGCGTGCACGTCGTCCCGGGTGATCACGCCACCCTCGGCGGTGCCGGTGAGCGCGTGCAGGTCGACGCCGAGGTCCTTGGCGAGTTTGCGCACCGGCGGCTTCGCCAGCGGTACGTACCCACCCTTCGGAGTCGCGACAGGGGCCGGTGCCGCGGGAACGGGAGCCGGTGCCGGAGCGACGGCCACCGCGGCGGCGGGTGCGGCAGGTGCGGCCGGAGCCGCGCCCTTCCGTGCCCGGCGCTGCGTGACGACGGCCTTGGAGCCGTAGCCGACCAGCGGCTTCATCTCCTCCTCGGCAGGCTCCTCTTCCTTCGCCGCGGCGGGTGCCGGCGCGGAAGGAGCAGCCTTGCCGCCCGGGTCGACGTCGATGGTGAGGATCGGCGTACCGACCTCCACCGTCTGGCCCGGTTCGGCGAGTAGTTCGGTGACGACGCCCGCCCAGGGGATGGGCAGTTCGACGGCGGCCTTCGCGGTCTCGACCTCGACCACGATCTGGTTCACCGTCACGATGTCACCCGGCTTGACCTGCCAGGCGATGATGTCGGCCTCGGTTAGCCCCTCCGCCGTGTCGGCGAGAGGGAAGTGCTTGTATTCGGGCATTTCGGGAACTTCCCCCTTACCAGGCGAGTGAACGGTCGACGGTGTGCAGCACCCGGTCCAGGTCGGGGAGGTAATGCTCCTCGAGCTTGGCCGGCGGGTACGGCGTGTCGAAACCGGTCACCCGGAGCACGGGGGCTTCGAGCGAGTAGAAGCATTCCTGCTGCACGCGCGCGGCGATCTCCGAGGTCAGCGACGTCTCGGACGGCGCCTCGCTCAGGGCGATCAGCCGTCCGGTCTTGCGCACCGACTCGAACACCGGGTCCAGGTCCAGCGGCGACAGCGTCCGCAGGTCGATGACCTCGAGGGACTTGCCCTCGTCCTCGGCGGCGCTGGCCGCGTCGAGCGCGACCTTCACCGACGGGCCGTACGCGACGACAGTGGCCGTCGTGCCTTCGCGGACGACGCGGGATTTGAACAGCGCGTCCGGCGTGCCTTCGGTGTCGACCTCGGCCTTCAACGCGCCCGAGTGGTACAGCTTCTTGGGCTCGAAGAACAGGATCGGGTCGTCGGACTTGATGGCCTGCTGGATCATCCAATAGGCGTCGACGGCGTTCGAGCACGAGACGACCTTGAGGCCGGGGACGTGCGAGAACAGCGATTCCGGCGACTCCGAGTGGTGCTCGACCGCGCCGATGCCGCCACCGAACGGCACCCGGATCACGATGGGCATCTTGACCTTGCCCTGCGTCCGGTAGTGCAGCTTCGCCACCTGGCTCACGATCTGGTCGAAGCCGGGGAAGATGAAGCCCTCGAACTGGATCTCGCACACCGGGCGGAAACCGCGGACGGCCAGGCCGACCGCGGTGCCGATAATGCCCGACTCGGCGAGCGGCGTGTCCAGCACGCGCTGCTCGCCGAAGTCCTTCTGAAGACCGTCGGTGATGCGGAAGACGCCGCCGAGCTTGCCGACGTCCTCACCCATGATCAGGACCTTGGGGTCCTCTTCCATGGCGCGCCGGAGACCGAGGTTGATCGCCTTGCCGATGGTGAGTTTCTGGAGGTCGCTCATTTCAGTGCTCACCCGCCCCGACGAAACCGTCCAAGTAGGACAGGAACTCTTCGCGCTGCGCGTCCAGCATCGGCGTGGATTCCGCGTAGACGTTGGAGAAGATCCGCTCGGGAGGCGGTTCAGGCATGTTGAAGCAGTACTCGCGCAGTTCGGCAGCGAAAGCGTCCGAGTCGGCCTGCACCTGGTCGAAGAACGCCTGGTCGGCGCCGCCACCGCGGGCGAGGTACGCCCGGACGCGCTCGATCGGGTCCTTCAGTTTCCACTCCTCCAGCTCGTCGGAGAGCCGGTAGCGGGTGGGGTCGTCGGTGGTGGTGTGCGCGTCCATCCGGTAGGTGAACGCCTCGATCAGCACCGGGCCGTTGCCGTGACGGCATTCCTCCAGCGCCCAGCGGGAGACCGCGAGGCAGGCGAGGACGTCGTTGCCGTCGACGCGGATGCCGGGGAAGCCGTAGCCGCGGGCGCGCTGGTACAGCGGCAGGCGCGACTGGCGTTCGGTGGGCTCGGAGATCGCCCACTGGTTGTTCTGGCAGAAGAACACGAGCGGCGCGTCGTAGACCGCGGCCCAGACGAAGCCTTCGTGCACGTCGCCCTGCGAGGTCGCTCCGTCACCGAAGTAGCAGATGGTGGCTTCGCCGTCGTCGTCGCCGACCTTGCCTTCGAACTTCTGGCCCATCGCGTAACCGGCGGCGTTGAGCACCTGGTTGCCGATGACGATGGTGTACGGGTGGAAGCCGTGGGCCTTGTAGTCCCAGCCGCTGTGGTCGGTGCAGCGGAAGATGCCCAGCAGGTCCTTCATGTCGACGCCGCGGGCGTACGCGACGCCGTGTTCGCGGTAGCTGGGGAACGCCATGTCCCCCTGCCTCAGCGCACGGCCGGAGCCGATCTGCGCGGCCTCCTGGCCGAGCAGCGGAACCCAGATGCCGAGCTGGCCCTGGCGCTGCATCGCGTTGGCCTCGCGGTCCGCACGGCGGACCAGGACCATGTCGCGGTAGAGGCCGCGGAGGGCTTCGGCGTCGATGTCGTCGACATACCGGTCGAATCGCGGCGAGGAGACCCGTTCGCCTTCGGGGGTGAGGAGCTGGGTGAGCTCGGCTCCACCTTCGCTCGTTGCTCGCAAACCGGCGATCACCTGTTCAGGGGAAGGTTGGGCCGCTACCGCGGCGGGACCATCTCCAGGTTCCGGGTGCGTCCAGTGTTCGGACGGCATGCGCTGTTCTCCTTGGTGTCGGCGCCTCTGGCGGCCACTTGTGGCGGCCACAGTGACTGCGCCGGCGGGGACCTGCGCGTCGGATCTGAAGCGCTGGGTCACCATCGGCGTTGACGGTTCGTGCGCACATCCTGGCATGCCGGATGCCGTTTTGGTCAGTGGCGGATGCTGATTTGTTGCTGAGAAAGGGTGTCTGATCAGGGAAAATGCTAGGAAGCCCGAGTGTGGGGCCGCCGAAAGTAGGGGATTCACCCGCGCGCCGACCAGCGGCTGACGAGCCCCACCGGGCGTTGTGTCCGGCTTGATCGCTCACGATCCGCAGCCCGCCGTTGTGACCCATCACACCCCCGCGAACCCGTGGCAGGATGGCGGACGTGGAGCAGAAATCCGTACGCGAAACCGTGGTTTCGAACTGGACGCACGACGTCCTTCCCAGCTTGTCCGGCCTGGTGGCGATCCCCGCGTTGTCGCCGGCCTTCGACTCCGAGTGGGCGAAGAGCGGCCATCTCGCCGCCGCTGTCGAGCATGTCCGCGCCTGGATCGCCGCCCGGGAGATCCCCGGCGCGACGCTCGAGGTCGTGGAACTCGAAGGCCGCAGCCCGCTTCTCGTCGTCGACATCCCGGCGACGTCCGAAGCGGCCGACAAGGGCACCGTGCTGATGTACGGGCACCTCGACAAGCAGCCCCCGGTCGGTGGCTGGTCCGAGGGGCTCGACCCGTGGACGCCGGTGATCCGCGACGGCCGGCTGTACGGCCGCGGCGCCGTCGACGACGGCTACTCGGGCTACGCGGCGACCACCGCGATCGAGGCCGTGCGCGCCGCCGGTGGCGAGCACTCCCGCGCGGTCGTGCTGCTCGAGACCGGTGAGGAGTCCGGCAGCCCGGACCTTCCCGCGTACGTCGAGCACCTGAAGGAGCGCCTCGGCGCCGTCTCGCTGGTCGTCTGCCTCGACGCCGGCGGCACCGACTACAAGCGACTGTGGCTGACCACCAGCCTGCGCGGCATGCTGCACGTCAACGTCACCGTGAAGGTGCTCGAGTCCGCGCAGCACTCGGGGATGGCCAGCGGCATCGTCGCGAGCTCGTTCCGTGTCCTGCGTGTCCTGCTCGATCGGATCGAGAACGCCGAGACCGGCGAGATCAAGCTCGCCGAACTGAGCGTCGACATTCCGGAGAACCGCGTCGACGAGGCACGCGGCGTCGTCGAGATCGCGCCCGGCGCGGCGAAGACGCTCTTCCCGGTGGTCGGCCGCCCGGTGTCGGACGACGACCTCGAACTACTGCTCAACAACTCGTGGCGGCCGACGTTGTCGGTGATCGGCGCGGAGGGCTTCCCGCTCCCCGCCGACGCGGGCAACGTGCTCCGCGACAGCACCACGCTCACGCTGAGCTTCCGGCTCCCGCCGACCGCCGACGCCAAGGCCGCGATGGAGGCCGTCCGCCGCGTGCTCACCACCGACGTCCCCTACGACGCTTCGGTCGAGCTCGGCGACTTCCAGGCCGAGAACGGCTGGAACGCGCCCGACACCGCTCCCTGGCTCGACGACGCCCTGCACCACGTGAGCGGCGAGGTCTTCGGCGCGCCGCACAAGAGCTACGGCATGGGCGGGTCGATCCCGTTCATGGGGCTGCTCGGCGAGAAGTACCCGGAGGCGCAGTTCGTCGTCACCGGCGCCTGCGGTCCGGACTCGAACATCCACGTGCCGGACGAGTGGCTGAACATCGACTTCGCGCAGCGGGTCACCGAAGCGGTCGCGCACATCCTGGACGCGCACGCGCGGAGCTAGATCTTTCTCGCTCACGCTGCAATGAAAGGCCCGTTACTAGCAAAATTTGCCAGTAACGGGCCTTTCATTGCACGCGGGAGGATCATGTTCGAAGGTTTCGAGCTCGAAAAGATAGACGTCGGCGAATCGACCTTGAGAGTCCGCTACGGCGGTTCAGGGCCGCCTCTCGTTCTCCTCCACGGACATCCCCGCACGCACACCACCTGGTACGACGTCGCGCCCCGGCTCTCGGACGCCTTCACCGTCGTCTGCCCGGATCTCCGTGGCTACGGCCAGTCCTCGAAGCCCGAGACCACCGAAGACCACTCCGCTCATTCGAAACGTGCCATGGCGACCGACGTCGTCGCGCTCATGCGGCACCTCGGCCACGAGCGGTTCGCCGTCGCCGGTCACGATCGCGGCAGCGCCGTCGCCTACCGCCTGGCCTTCGATCATCCGGAAGCCGTCACGAAACTGGCGATCCTCGACGGCATCCCGATCGGCGAGCACCTCTCCCGCGCGGACGCCGGGTTCGCGCAGGCATGGTGGCACTGGTTCTTCTTCGGTCAGCTCGCGAAACCCGCCGAGCGCGTGATCAACGCCGACCCGGACGCCTGGTACGGCGGCGATCCCGAAGCGATGGGCGCCGAGAACCACGCTGACTTCCTCCGCGCGATCCACGATCCCGAGACCGTCCACGCCATGCTCGAGGATTACCGCGCCGGCCTCGGACCCGACCGCGAAGCCGATGACACGGACAAGGCGGCAGGGAACAAGATCATGTGCCCGCTGCTCGTCCTGTGGTCCAGCTTCGACGACCTCGGCGATCTCTACGGCGACCCGGTCGCCGTCTGGCGCGAATGGGCCGAAGACGTCCGAGGCTTCGCGATCGAATCCGGGCACCACATGGCCGAGGACAACCCGGCCGACCTCGCGGCGGCGCTGCGGGAGTTCCTGGGCTGAGCCGGTCGTGAGTGGCGATTCGGGTTAGAACCCGAATCGCCACTCACGACCAACCTGACCCACTCGGCACCGCTGCCTTCGCGGCTTAGGCGAACTTGTTCAGCGCGGCGGTCAGTTCCGTCAGCTGCGGCGTGAACCGCTGGTAGGAGAACGGCGTCTCGTTGTTCCAGGGGATCAGCTTCCCGGCCTTCACCGCGGGCAGCTGCGCCCAGGTCGGCACGCCGCCGAGCCCGTCCGGGCCGAGGGAGAGCGAGCCGCCGCGGTTGTCGTACATGATCACGTCGGCGGGGTACTTGCCGATGTTCTCCCAGCTGATCTGCTGGTAGTAGCCGCCCTGGCTCTCGTCTGGCGACTCCGGCGTGACGAAGTTCAGGCCCTTGCTCTGGTAGTGCTTCGAGGTCGCGAACTTCGGCGCGTTCGAGACGTAGACGGCGTCCTTCTGTGCGGACACCAGCAGGATCTTCAGGCCCGCGGCCTTCTTCGCCGCTTCACCGAGCGCGGCGTCGGCCTTCTCGTACTCGGCCTTCGCGGCCTGGATCGCCGGAGTCTCCGTGTCGGCGCCCAGCGCCTTCGCCAGCGAAGTGAACTTCGCGATCCCCTCCGGCATCGAGATGTCCTGCAGCCGGATCCCGACACTCGGCGCGGCCTTGTCGATCTTCTCCGTCTGCGTGTCCGGGACGTACCACATCTGTTCCTTCAGGTACATCACGCTGATCAGCAGCTGAGGGTCGAGCGAGACGAACTTGTCGAAGTTGAACTCGTTCCAGACGTTCCCGAGCGAGGTCACCGTGTTCAGGTCGACGCCGCCCGCCTGCGGGTCCGGCTTGCCGTCGGCGAACTTCGACGGGCCGAAGATCCCGACCGACTTCACGCCGAGGTCCCACAGCGCGGCGGCCGCCGTCACCTGCGCGACGATCCGGGTGGGCCGCTCGCCTTCGAGCTTGCGCCCGCGGTCGTCGGTGAAGGACCACGTCGTGCCCGCTCCCCGCGACGGCGTCTCTTCCTGGTAGCCGCAGGCGGTCAGGAGGCCGGTGGCGCCGAGCGCCGCGGTGCCGGCGAGGAAGCCGCGTCGGGAGAGGTGCATCGGAGATCTTCTTTCGCCATCGAACCGGATTTCGTAGTTAGGCTAGCCTTCGCTTACTGTGAACGCCATGGTCCAGGTCACGGAGCGCGTCAGCTCACCGAGGACCAGCGTCTCCGTGCGAACGCTGGTCCTGGTGGGGTCGCTGATCGCCCTCGCCGCGGTCGTCCTGCTGTCGATCGGCTTCGGCTCGAATCGCCTTTCGCTCGGTGAAGTCCTGCACGCCCTCTTCGCCTACGACGGCAGTTACAACGACGTCGTCGTCCGCGACGATCGCCTGCCCCGAACGGTGCTCGGGCTGCTGGTCGGGATGGCGCTCGGGCTCGCCGGGTCGCTGATGCAGGCGATCACCCGCAACCCGGTCGCGGAACCCGGACTGCTCGGCATCAACCACGGCGCCGCCGTCGCGATCGTGCTCGGCTCGACGGTCTTCTCGGTGACTTCGCCCGGCGAATACGTCTGGTTCGCCTTCGCCGGCGCGCTCGCGGGAACCGCGCTGGTCTCGGTGATCGGTGGGACGCGGGGTGCCACGAGCCCGCTGAGGCTGGTGCTGGCCGGTGTCGCGATCCAGGCGGTGTTCGTCGGGATCAACCAGGCCATGCAGATGATCGACACGCACAACCTGCAGACCATGCGGTTCTGGCTGGTCGGTTCGCTGGTCAACCGGGACCTCGGTCAGCTGTCCGTGCTGCTGCCGTTCTTCGTCGCGGGCGTGGTGATCGCGCTGGTGCTGGCCCGTTCGCTCAACGCGCTGGCGCTCGGAGAGGACACCGCGCGCGGCCTCGGCGCGAATCCGGCGCTGGTCCGGGTCGCCGGGATGGTCGCCGTCGGGCTGCTTTCGGCGGCGGCGACCGCGGCCTGCGGGCCGATCGCCTTCGTCGGCCTGATGATCCCGCACGTCGTCCGGTTGCTGGTCGGCCAGGACGAACGCTGGGTGATGCCGCTTTCGGCGTTGCTCGGGCCGGTACTGCTGCTCGGCTGCGACGTCCTCGGCCGTGTGGCCGCGTCACCGGCCGAGATCCAGGTCGGCGTGATGACCGAAGTCGTCGGCGGGGTCGCGTTCGTGATCGTCGCCCGGCGTTTGAAGGCGGTGCGCCGATGAGCACGCTCGTCCGTCGCGAGTCCGGTTTGGACAGACGTTCTACGGTCGTCGTCGCCGCGCTGGCCCTGGTGACCTTGGCCCTCGTCGTGCTTTCGGTCGGCACCGGCGACTACGAGATGAGTCCCGGCGAGGTACTCACGACGCTGGCCGGTTCGGGCACGAAGGCGCAGTACCTGGTCGTCATGGGACGGCTTCCGCGCGTACTGGTCGCGATCCTCGTCGGCGCCGCGCTCGCACTGGCGGGCGCGGTCTTCCAGACGCTGACCCGGAATCCGCTGGGCAGCCCGGACATCATCGGGTTCACCACGGGCTCGGCGACCGGCGGCATCGTGACGCTGCTGTTCTTCGGTTCCGGCCCCGGCGTCGTTTCGCTCGGCGCTCTCGCGGGCGGACTGCTGACGGCGCTCGTCGTCATGGCGTTGTGCGCGCCGCACGGCCTGCTGAGTTCGCGGCTGGTGCTGCTCGGGATCGCGGTCAGCGCGGTGCTGGTCGGCGTGAACTCGTATCTGCTGGTGAAGGCGAATCTCGAGGCCGCCGCACAGGCCGTCGGCTGGCTGGTCGGCGATCTCGCCGGCCGCGACTGGAACTACTTCGTGCCGCTGGCGATCGCGATGGCGGTGTTCGTCCCGATCGTGTTCGTGAACGGCCGCGCGCTGAAGATGCTGGAGATGGGCGACGACGCCGCCACCGGCATCGGTGTCGACGTCCCCCGCGTGCGGCTGACCCTGGTGCTGGTCGCGGTCGCGCTGGTCGCCGCGGCCACCGCCGCGACCGGGCCCATCCCGTTCATCGCGCTCGCCGCACCGCAACTGGCGCGCCGGATGACGCGCTTGCCGGGACCGAACCTGGTGGCGTCGGTCTTCGTCGGCGCGACACTGGTCGTCGCGGCGGACTACCTGGGCCAGCGTCTTCTCGAAGCGTCGTTGCTCCCGGCGGGCGTCGTGGCGGCCGCGCTCGGTGGCGCGTATCTGCTCTGGCTGTTGCTGCGGCGCAGGGCCTGACGGCTCAGGTCAGACGGGTCAGCTGCACCGAGACGTCCAAAGTGGACTGACCGCCGCCGGTGAAGATGCCCTTCAGCGGCGCGACGTCGGCGTAGTCCCGTCCGTACGCGACCCAGACGTGCCGCGTCCCGACCGGGATCGCGTTCGTCGGGTCGTAGGCCCACCAGCCGCCGGTCCAGACGTCGACCCAGGCGTGGCTTTCGCCCTCGACGGTCTCGCCGAGCTTCGCCTCCGGCTTCGTGTGCAGGTACCCGGAGACGTAACGCGCCGGGACGCCGATCGCTCGCAGCATCACCAGCGTCACATGCGCGAAGTCCTGGCAGACCCCTTCGCGCGCACGCCAGGCGTCGGTCGCCGTACTGTGCACACCGGTCGTCCCGGGCTGGTACTTGAGCTGCTCGTTGACCCACTCGCAGACCGCGAGCACGGCCTCCGCCGGGTCGAGCCCCTTCCGTAGTTCGCGCGCGACCTTCGACAGTTCCGGATCGCGCGGCGTGTACGCCGTCGGGGTCAGGTATTCGGTGCGGTGGTCGACCACGGTGTCGCTGCGCAGGTCCTTCCACGACGCCGAGCGGATCGGCTCGCTTTCGTCGGCCGTCTCGACCACCGACGTCGCGAGCACGGTGAACTCGGTGTGCGGCGCGTGAAGGTCGAAGGACGTGACGACGGTGCCCCAGTAATCCGTGTACCGATAGGCGCGGGTCGCCGGCGTCGTCTCGACGCGGTTCACGACCGTGGTCTGCCGCCGGTCCGAACGCGGGGTCAGCCGCGCCTCGTTGTACGACTGCGTCGCGGGCGTCGCGTACCGGTACCCGGTCCGGTGGGCCACCCGAAGTTGCCAGGTCACAGCGAAACCTCCGCACCGCTCCAGGCCACCCAAGGCGACGAGTGGAAGTACTGCACCGAAACCGCGTCGCCGATGTCCTTGATCGACGTCTGCAGGGCGCCGAGCCGTTTCGGCAGATCCTCCAGCAGATCGGACTGCCGCAGGAACTCCAGCTCGCTGCGGGCACGGCCGAGTTGCCGCAGCGCCTCGGACTTCTCGTTGGCCCGCGAGTTGACGCCGGGATCCAGGCGCTCCAGGCATTCCTCGGCCTGGCGCAACGCGTGGAACACCGATCGCGGGAACAGCGTGTCCCGCATCAGGAACTGCACGACACGGGCGGCGTCGAGCGCGCCGCGATAGGTCCGCAGGTAGGTGTCCTGCGCGCCCGCCGATCGGAGCACGGTGATCCAGCCCGGCGACGACGCGCTGTCCTGGACTCGCGAAAGCAGCAGGCGCACCACCATGTCCGCGCGTTCGATCGAACGGCCGAGCACCATGAACAGCCAGCCGTCGTCGCGGCTCATCGTGGAATCGGCGAGTCCGGCGAACATCGCCGCGCGTTCCTCCACGAAGGAGAGGAAGGCGTGCGGCCCGGCGCGGCGCGCGTACCGCTGCCTGTCCGGCACCGCGTTCCACGTCGCGTTCAGGCATTCCCACAGTTCGGTCGAAACGACCTCTCGGGCACCGCGCGTGTTCTCTCGGGCAGAGTTGATCGAGCCGACGATCGACGCCGGGTTGTCCTTGGCGTAGGCGACCAGTTCGGTCAGCTTCCACACGTCGAGGGAGTCCATGCCCTCCGGCGAGATGCCCAGGACGGCGAGCAGCTGACGGCTCGCGTGGTCCGGGTCGACGCTCGCATCTTCGAGCAGCTGATGCACCGAGACGTTGAGGATCCGGGAGGTGTCATCGGCGCGTTCGACGTACCGGCCGATCCAGTACAGCGATTCCGCGTTGCGGGCGAGCACATCAACCTCCCTTTATGCCTGTTGCTGCTGCTGTTGCTGGGTCGTGGTCAGCTCCGGCCCCTGTTCGGCGACCAGACCGTCCACTTGGGACAGTGCGCCGAGCGCGGGCCGTTCCAGCTCGCGTTCCGCCGTCGAGGACCGTGGCGCCAGCACCCAGGTGTCCTTGGAGCCGCCACCCTGCGACGAGTTGACCACCAGGCTCCCCTCCGGGAGCGCGACCCTGGTCAGCCCGCCGGGAAGGACGAAGATCTCCTTGCCGTCGTTGACCGCGAACGGCCGGAGATCGACGTGCCGCGGCGCCAGTCGTTCGTCCACTTTGGATGGAACGGTGGACAGCTGCACGACGGGCTGGGCGATCCAGCCGCGTTTGTGCGCCCGGACCTTCCGCTTCAGCGCGGCGAGCTCCGCCTGCGTCGCGTCCGGCCCGAAGACGATGCCGTACCCGCCGGAGCCTTCGACCGGTTTGATCACCAGCTCTTCCATATGCTGCATGACGTAGTCGAACTCGTCCGGCAGCCAGCAGCGGAAGGTGTCCACATTGGGCAGCAGCGGCTTCTCGTTGAGGTAGTACTTCACCATCTCGGGCACGTAGGTGTAGACGAGCTTGTCGTCGCCGACACCGTTGCCCACCGCGTTCGCGACCACCACGTTGCCCGCGCGGGCCGCGTTGAGGATCCCGGCGACCCCGAGTACGGAATCCGGCCGGTAGTGCACCGGATCGAGGAACTCGTCGTCGATCCGCCGGTAGACGACGTCGACCTGGCGTTCACCCTCGGTGGTGCGCAGGTAGACGACGTTGTCACGACAGAACATGTCGCGGCCCTCGACCAGCTCGACGCCCATCAGCCGGGCCAGCAGCGAATGCTCGAAGTACGCGGAGTTGTGCACTCCCGGCGTGAGCACGACGACCATCGGGTCGGCGACGTTCGCCGCGGCGGCCGCCCGCAGCGCGCGCAGCAGATGGGAGGCGTAGTCGCCGACCGGCCGGACCCGGTGCTGGGCGAACAGGTCCGGGAACACACGCGCCATCGTGCGGCGGTTCTCCATCACGTACGACACCCCGGACGGGTTGCGGAGGTTGTCCTCCAGTACCCGGAACGTGCCCTCCTCGTCACGCACCAGGTCCACACCGGACACGTGGATGCGGACGCCGTTGGGCGGGTTGATCCCGAACGCCTCGCGCTGGAAATGCTCACACGAGGTGATCAGCCGTCGCGGGAGAACGCCTTCACGCAGGATCTGCCGGTCGCCGTAGATGTCGGCGAGGAAGGCTTCGAGCGCGCGGACCCGTTGCGCCACACCGCGTTCGAGTTTGCTCCATTCGGCCGAAGTGATCACCCTCGGCACCAGGTCGAGCGGGAAGGGGCGCTCCTGGCCGGACAACGAGAAGGTGATGCCCTGATCGACCATCGCGCGGTCGATCGCCGCCGAGCGGGAAGACAGATCGGTCGAGGTCAACGCGGAAATCGACTCGTACAGCGCCCGGTACGGCTGGCGGACCGTTCCGTCGGCCGTGAACATCTCGTCGTACGCGCCCGCGTGCGGCCGGACCGGCGAGAGATAGCCGTCGAACTGCGCACCGGGTTTCGCCGCCCGCCTCGCCGAAGTCGTCGCGCGGGGGCGGCGGCCGGCCGGTGGGAGGCGCGGCGCCGAGTTGTTGTTCATGGTCGCCATACTCGCTCACCCTGCCATGTCGGCGCGATACCTCGCATAAGAGCAGTGACGGCCGAAACGGCGCTGTAACGTCGTAGTGCTGTGATTGCCGCCGGATGAGTGGCAATATGCGTGCTCTCGACACATGGGAACTACAAGGAGTGACGACGTGGCCCGATTGAAAGCGCTCGCCCTGATCCCGGCGCTCGCCCTAGCCGCGGGAGTGCTGACTGCTTGCGGTGAGGAAGGCGGTACCGCGGCAGGCGGCGTCCAGCTCGTCGCCTCCGGCAAGATCACCACCTGCACGCACCTGCCCTACCAGCCGTTCCAGGTCAAGCAGGGCGACAAGATCGTCGGCTTCGACGTCGACCTGGTCGACCTGGTCGGCAAGAAGCTGGGTGTCGAGCAGAGCATCGTCGACATCGCCTTCGAGAACATCGAGTCCGGTGAAGCGATGAACAGCGGACAGTGCGACGTCGCCGCGGCGGGCATGACGATCACCGACAAGCGCAAGGAGAAGTTCGACTTCTCCGACCCGTACTTCGAGGCGACCCAGGCGCTGCTGGTCAAGACCGGTTCGCCGATCAAGGACCTCTCCAACGTCGCCGGCAAGAAGATCGGCGTCCAGTCGGCCACCACCGGTGCCGACTACGCCAAGGAAAAGGCCGCCGGCGCCGAGATCGTCACCTATGACGACCTCGCGCTGCTCGAAGAGGCCGTCAAGAACGGCACGGTCGACGCGGGCGTCAACGACAACGGCGTGCTCTACGACTACGCGAAGACGAACCCGGACACCACGGTCGTCACCGAGTTCAAGACGAACGAGTTCTACGGCATCGGGGTGAAGAAGGGCAGCACCGCCCTGCTCGGCCAGATCAACGAGGTGCTGAAGGCGTCCGCGGCGGACGGCTCGTACGCGCAGATCTACCAGAAGTGGTTCGGCAAGGCGCCGACCTGGCAGCCGGGCAGCCCGACCGCCGGTTGATAATCCGTCCCCTGTGGCCGGTGCCCAGTGCACCGGCCACAGGTTTGTCGCCACTTGTTTGAGGAGAGAAATGGCTTTGAGCCGCCGCCAGCGACGTTCGGCGTTCCGAACCGGGCAATACGTCCTGCTGCTGGTGATCGTCATCGTGCTCGCGCTGCTGGCCGACTGGAGCAGGATCGGCAAGGCGTTCTTCGATCTCGACGTCGCCGCCAAGCAGTTCCCGGACGTGATCACGGTCGCGCTGAAGAACACGGTCGTCTTCACCGCGCTCGGTTTCGCGCTCGGTCTGGGGCTGGGTCTCGTACTCGCCCTGATGAGACTTTCTTCGGTCGGCCCGTACCGCTGGTTCGCGCGCGGGTACATCGAGTTCTTCCGCGGCCTGCCCGCGCTGCTGATCTTCCTCGCCGTCGGCATCGGTGTCCCGACGGCGTTCAACACGCAGGTGCCGCGCAACATCGCGATCATGCTGGCGCTGGGCATCGTGTCCTCGGCCTACATGGCGGAGACCATCCGCGCCGGTATCCAGGCGGTGCCGCGCGGACAGGTCGAGGCGGCGCGTTCGCTCGGCATGTCGCCCGCGCGCACGATGATCACGATCGTGATCCCGCAGGCGTTCCGGATCATCCTGCCGCCGCTGGCCAACGAGCTGATCATGCTGACGAAGGACTCTTCGCTGGCGTTCCTGCTCGGCACCACGCCGGCACAGCAGGAGCTCGCGCAGTTCAGCCGTCAGGCGTTGCTGGAGGCCAAGGGCCTGACGCCGATCGTCGTCGCGGGTCTCTGCTACCTGGTCATCACCATTCCGCTGTCGATCCTGCAGCAGCGGCTCGAAAAGAAATACGGAGCCGGAGTGCCCGGCGGAGGAACGGTATGAGCACCCAGACGATCGTCGAGGTTTCGGGACTGCACAAGGCGTTCGGCGAACTCGAGGTGCTCAAGGGCATCGACCTGCGGGTCGAACGGGGTCAGGTCGTCTGCATCATCGGCCCGTCCGGTTCGGGCAAGTCGACGTTGTTGCGCTGCGTCAACCTCCTCGAGGAACCGCAGCAGGGCAAGATCGTGGTCAACGGCAGCGAGATCACCGATCCGGACGTCGACATCGACGGCGCCCGCACCAAGATCGGCATGGTCTTCCAGTCGTTCAACCTGTTCTCGCACCTGACTGTGCTCGAAAACCTCACCGTCGCGCAGCGGAAGGTTCTCAAGCGCGGCAAGGAAGAGTCGGAGCGCGTCGCGCGGGACAACCTCGCGAAGGTCGGCCTGGCGGAGAAGGAGTCTTCGCTGCCGACGCAGCTTTCCGGTGGACAGCAGCAGCGAGTCGCGATCGCCAGGGCGCTGTCGATGGACCCGGACGTCATGCTGTTCGACGAGCCGACGTCCGCGCTCGACCCCGAACTGGTCGGCGACGTCCTCGCGGTCATGCGGCAGCTCGCGCAGGAGGGCATGACGATGCTCGTCGTCACGCACGAGATGCAGTTCGCCCGCGAGGTGGCCGACATCGTGCTGTTCATGGACGGCGGCGTCGTCGTCGAACAGGGCGCGCCGGACCAGGTCATCGGCGACCCGCAGGAGGAACGGACCAAGACGTTCCTCTCGCGGGTGCTGAACCCGAACCACCAGGACTAGCGGCCTCTGAGCTGCGCTTCCAGCTGGACCACCTTGGCGGCCACGTCGTGCGGCCCGGCGCCCATGAGGCTCACCCAGCCCTTGGCGTCGGCGCCGAACACGACCCGGCCCTGTTCGGTGTCCATCCAGCCCGGTGGTTTCTCCACGCGTTTCCGGTTGCCGCCACCATCCCGGATGGCGACGTACAGCCTTCCGAAGAAGGTGTGCGGCGACCGGATCCACTGGAGGAGCTTCTTGGCGTCGCGGATACTCGGGCTGGCGCCGGTCAGCATTTCGCCCTTCATCAGGAGATGCAGGTCGGCTTCCGAGCAGTTCAACGACGGTGTGCGGGCGCCGGGAGCGTCGGGAAGCAGACCGGTGAAATCCTGCGCGAGCGTGTCCGGCCGGGTCGGCGTCAGGTATACGACCTGGTCGACCAGGACGACGGTGACCGCCTCGCGGCCACTGCCCGCGGCGCGAACGGTCCGTTCACGCCCTTCGGACTTCACCCACGAGTAGTACTCGGCCGCCGGCCGCTGCAGGAAACGCAGCGTGTCGAGGAACTCGTCGTCGATCCGCCCGTTCCTCAGCAGCCCTTGTCTGTCCAATTCGGACTGAGCGGTGGCCTTGAGCTCGCGTCGTTCCTCGGGCAGGTACCACTGCGCGCCCCGAACGAGCGTCGGATGGATGTCACCGAGATTATGTTGGTCCAGAAGGGTTTCATACGTCTGGAGCGTCAGTTCGACAGGCTTCTGGAGCACGGTTATGCGCCGATCACCGGCGGAACCGGCTTGTCACCGTCGTAGCCGCCGAACAGGGAGTCGCCGTCCTCTTCCTGCAGCGTGATCTTGCGCTGGTGCTCCTCGTCTTCGCCACCCTTGCCGCCTTTACCG
>NZ_JACBXD010000003.1 GCF_013870525.1 Amycolatopsis pittospori | reverse complement strand
TCGTGCGCGTCCGACGGTGTGCGGCAAGGGGTACAGCCATGACTCGAAGGACGTCGCGCTCAGCGCCGCCGTCGCCGCCGCGCGCCAGATCGCCGGTCTCGACGCGAGCGGCATCGCTCGTTCGCTGGGCAAGCTGGTGCTGGCCGACGGCGGCTTCGCCAAGGGGTCCGTCGCGGCGAGCGACGGCAAGACCGACTTCCCGACGAGTCTGGCCGCCGCGCAGGGTGTCGCGGGCCGTTCCTGGCTCACCGCCGCGGATTCGCCACTTTCGCCCGCCGTCCGGCTGCCGCTGTCGGATGTCGACGCCGCCAACGCGGCCGCGGTGAGCCCGCAGTCGCAGGTCGCCCAGCCCGCGCAGCCCACCTGGATGACCTGGGGTCTCGTCGGACTGGCCGGACTGCTGCTGGCCGCCGCGATCGTGCTGATCCTTCTGCTTCGCCGTTTCATCAAGATCAAGGGGGTCTCGTCATGAGAAAACTGTTCACCATCGCGTCCGTCCTCATCGGACTGACCGGGCTGACCACCGCCGTGGCCGCGCCGGCGCAGGCCGCGGGTTACGACGGGGTCTGCACCGGCGGCGACGCCCTGACCGGCGTCACCGTCGTGGTCGACTTCCAGGAACTGGACGGCAACGGCGGCACCGCGGCGCCGACGATCACCCGCTGCTCGCCCAACGCGAACCCGGGCACCGCCCGCACCGGCATCAAGGCGCTGCAGGACGCCGGGATCCCCGTCGCGGGCACCGCGCGGTGGGGTCTCGGTTTCGTCTGCCGGCTGAGCGGCCGCCCGGCCGCGACGGAGACCATCCCGCTTTCCACCAACCCGAACTACAAGGAAGCGTGCGTCAACACCCCGCCCGCCGGCGCGTACTGGGGTTACTGGCACGCCGACGGTTCCGGGACCACCTGGACCTACAGCAACTTCGGCGCGCTGAACCGCAACGTGATCCCCGGCGGGTTCGAGGGCTGGTCGTTCTCGCTGAACAAGTCGGCGACGACCAACCCGCCGCCCGGGGTCACGCCGGCCCGCACCGTCCAATGAGGAGGGTCCTCGGCCTGGTGGCGGCGATCTTCCTGATCGCCGCCTCGTCGCCCGCCGCGCACGCGATCGACCAGAGCAAGGGCCACCCGGGTTTCTGCAAGGACGCCACCGGGGTCACCGTGGTCGTCGACTTCCAGCAACTCGGCGGCACGACCATCGTGCGCTGCAATCCCCAGACCACCCGCGGTACCGGACTGGACGCGCTCAAGGGTGCGGGATTCCAGATCGCGGGTGTGCAGCGCTGGGGCGAGGCGTTCATCTGCCGGGTCGAGAACCGGCCGTCCGCCGCCGAGAACATCTCGATCACCGGGCGCGAGAAGTACCGCGAGCTGTGCATCGACACTCCTCCGGCGCAGGCGTACTGGTCGTATTGGCACGCCTCGAACAACTGCGCGTGGGACTACAGCCAGTGGGGCATCAAGAACCGTGACTTCATCCCCGGTGGTTTCGAAGGCTGGTCCTTCTCGCTGAACGCCACCGCGGAGAGCAACCCGGTTCCCCGGGTTTCCGCCGTGCGACCGGGCACCGAGAGTCAGCCTTGTGTGCCGCGCGAGGAGGCGAAACCGGTCACCGACGATCCCAACGAGCGGCAGCAACAGCGGCCCCAGGCGGGCAACGGACAGCAGTCGGGCGACGGACAGCAGTCGACGGCGGAACCTGGCGCGGCCCCTGGGGAAGCCCCGGCGGCGGGCCAGAGTTCCGGCGCGCTGCCGCCGCCCAAACCGCGTCCGAGCGCTTCGGCGCGGCCGCAGGCGAAGGACCCGTCGACGAACGTCGCGTTCACCGGCGGCGAGAACGCCGAAGACGTCAACGCGGTGATCGAACGCGAGTCCGGTGCGAGCGACTGGGCGCCCTGGGCGGCCGGTGGTGCCGTGCTGGCGTTGTGCGTGGCCGGATTCTTCCTGGCACGCAGACGTAAACGCGCCCAGGGAGTTTGATGACCTCGTACTTCCTGCCGCGCGACCTGCATCCGGCCGCCTGGTGGGTGTGGGCGCTGGGGCTCGCCGTCGCGGCGACCCGCACGACGAACCCGTGGCTGCTGCTGACGATCGTGGCGGTCGCGGGCTACGTCGTCGTGGCGCGGCGTTCCGAGGCGCCGTGGGCGCTGGCGTTCCGGCTCTACCTATACCTCGGCGCGTGCATCGTGGCGATCCGGGTGTTCTTCCGCATCGTCTTCGGCGGCGCCGAGGGCACCACGATCATCCTGCGGCTGCCCGAGATCCCGCTGCCCGCTTGGGCGGCGGGGATCCGGCTGTTCGGCGACGTTTCCGCGGAATCGTTGCTGGGCGGGCTTTACGACGGGATGCGGCTGGCGACGATGGTGATCTGCCTCGGCGCGGCCAACGCGCTGGCGAACCCGAAACGGCTGCTGAAGGCCATGCCGCCGGCGTTGTACGAGGTCGGCACCGCGGTGATCGTCGCGTTGTCGGTGTTCCCGCAGCTGGCCGAGAGCGTGCTGCGGGTCCGGCGGGCGCGCAAGCTGCGGGGCGGCTCGGGCAAGAAGAAGGTGAAGGCACTCCACACGGTGCTCATCCCGGTGCTGGAGGATGCGCTGTCCCGCTCACTGCAGCTGGCCGCGTCCATGGATTCCCGGGGTTACGGCCGCGCCGGGACGGTGGAGGCGCGCGCCCGGCTGATCACCGGAACCCTGATGATCGTCGGCCTGATCGGCGTCTGCGTCGGCGTTTACGCCACTTTGGACGGTTCGACGCCCCGCTATCTCGCCGCACCGGTGCTTTCCGCCGGCGTGGTGATCGGGCTCTTCGGGTTCTGGTCCGCGGGCAAGCGGGTCCAGCGCACCCGCTACCGGCCCGATCGCTGGCATCTGCCGGAACTCGTCGTCGCCCTGAGCGGGATCGCCGTCGCCGCCATCCTGTTCACGACGTCCGAGGTGGACCCGATGAACATGAACCCGTCGCTGATCGACCTTTCCTGGCCGTCGCTGTCGTGGGGACCGTTGCTCGGGGTGCTGATCGGCGTGCTGCCCGCCTTCCTGACCCCGGTCCCCGAACCCCCGTACGCCGCGCTCGAAGAACCAGCGCACGGAGAAGAAGCGCACGCATGATCGAACTGAATCAGGTTTCCTTCACCTACCACGGCCGATCCGAGCCGGTGCTCTCCGACGTGACGCTGTCCATCGGTGAAGGCGAACTCGTGTTGTTCGCGGGTCAGACGGGGGCGGGCAAGTCGACGTTGCTCGGCACGATCAACGGTCTCGTCCCGCATTTCACCGGCGGTCACCTCGAAGGGACGGTGTCGGTCGACGGCGTCACGACGCGCTCCCGTCCTCCGCGCGAGTTCGCGCACCTGGTCGGCGTCGTCGGCCAGGATCCGCTCGCGGGTTTCGTCACCGACACTGTCGAGGACGAACTCGCCTACGGCATGGAACAACTCGGCCTGAACCCGCAGGTGATGCGCCGCCGGGTCGAAGAGACCCTGGACCTGCTCGGTATCGCCGAACTTCGCCGTCGTGCGCTGCGGACGCTGTCCGGCGGCCAGCAGCAGCGGGTGGCGATCGGTTCGGTACTGACCACGCATCCGCAGGTGCTCGTGCTGGACGAGCCGACGTCGGCGCTGGACCCGACCGCGGCCGAAGAGGTGCTGGCCACGCTGGCCAGGCTGGTGGAAGACCTCGGTACGACGGTGCTGATGGCCGAGCACCGGATGGAACGCGTGATCCCGTTCGCGGACCGGATGATCTACGTGCCGGGTACCGGGGGAGTGGTCGACGGCACGCCGCCCGAAGTGCTGAAGGACATGCCCATCGCGCCGCCGATCGTCCAATTGGGACGGCTGGCGTCGTGGGATCCCCTGCCGATGTCGGTACGTGACGCCCGTCGTCGTGCTTCTTCGCTGAAACTGGGGACTCCACCGATCCGGTCCACGACTGCGGGCGAGGAGTTGCTGACCGCGTCCGGTGTCGTGGTGCGGTACGGGCCGAAGGTCGCGGTGCGGGAGGTCGACGTCGCCCTGCGCGCCGGCGAGGTGCTGGCGATGATGGGGCGCAACGGATCCGGTAAGTCCTCGCTGCTGTGGGCGGTGCAGGGTTCCGGTCCGCGACAGGGCGGGAAGGTCGCCGTCGGCGGCAAGGATCCGAAGACGCTGAGCAGTGCCGAGGCCCGCAAACTGGTGGGCATGGTGCCGCAGACCGCGAGCGACCTGCTGTACCTGCAGACCGTCGCCGCCGAATGCGAGGCCGCCGACGCGGAATCGGGCGCTGAGCCCGGTTCTTGCCGTGGGTTGCTCGACAGGCTCGCTCCGGGGATCGAGCCGACG
Organism: Amycolatopsis pittospori; assembly: GCF_013870525.1. Lineage (GTDB taxonomy): Bacteria > Actinomycetota > Actinomycetes > Mycobacteriales > Pseudonocardiaceae > Amycolatopsis > Amycolatopsis pittospori. The sequence goes on along the minus strand of NZ_JACBXD010000003.1, from coordinate 192,321 downwards.
TCGCATCCGCGTGACCTCTCCGAGGGTCAGCGTCTCGCGCTCGTGCTCGCGGTCCAGTTGTCGGCCGCGCCCCGGATCATGCTGCTGGACGAACCCACCCGGGGCCTCGACTACACCGCGAAGGCCGCGCTGGCGCAGATGATCGCCTCGCTGACTGCGGAGGGCAAGGCGGTCGTCGTGGCCACCCACGACGTCGAGTTCGTCGCGACGATCGCGCACCGTGTGCTCGTGATGGCGGAAGGGGAGGTCGTCTCGGACGGCCCGACCGGCGAGGTGCTCGGTGGCTCCCCGGCGTTCGCCACGCAGGTCGCCAAGATCCTCGGCGAACCCTGGCTCACCGTCGACGACGTCCGTTCCGCGTTGCCGCAGGAGGTCCGGTGACCACGGCGCCCGCGGTCCGGCTGGGCCCGCGTTCGGCGACGGTGCTCGGGCTCGCGTCGCTCGCGGGACTGATGATGTTCGTCTGGCCGCTGCTGGTCCGCGTCGAACCGCAGTCGATGCAGCACGGCCCGGACGCGCCGTTCGTGTTCATAGCGATCCTGCCGATCCTGATCGTCATCGTGCTGGCCGAGATGTCCGAAGGGGGCATGGACTCCAAGGCCCTCGCGATGCTCGGCGTCCTTTCGGCGGTGAACGCGGCCATGCGTCCCTTGGGAGCGGGGACCGCGGGCATCGAGACCGTGTTCTTCCTGCTGGTACTGGCCGGACGCGTGCTCGGGCCGGGCTTCGGTTTCGTGCTGGGCTGTACTTCGCTGTTCGCTTCGGCGCTGCTGACCGCCGGTGTGGGGCCGTGGCTGCCGTTCCAGATGATGTGCTCGGCGTGGATCGGGATGGGCGCGGGGCTGCTGCCCCGCCGCGTCACCGGCAAGGCCGAGATCGCGATGCTGGTGGCCTACGGCATCTTCGTCGCGTACGTGTTCGGATTCCTGATGAACCTGTGGTTCTGGCCGTTCATCACCGACGCCGAAGTGCCCTACCACGACGGCCACATCTCGTACGTTCCCGGCGCCCCGCTCCTGGAGAACCTGCACCGCTTCGCCGTCTTCACGCTGCTGACGTCGACGGCGGGCTGGGACACCGGGCGGGCGATCACGAACACGGTGGCGATCCTGGTCCTGGGGCCCGCCGTGCTCGCGACGTTACGGCGGGCTTCCCGGAAGGCTTCCTACGGCGCGATTCCGTCGTTCACGGACGGCCCGTCCCGCGTTTAGTCCTCTGGATGCGGGACCGGCGCAGGACGTGGACGGCGACGGCGAACGCCACTCCGACCGCCACGATGATCGCGGCGAAGACCGGATGCATGTCCTTGGACAGGCTCGGCGCGCGCTCGGGCCCGATCGCCCAGAGTGCCAAGGGCGTGGCGTAGGCCGCGGTGAGGGCGATCGCGCCCCAGCGGAGCGCTCTGAGCCGGGCGTCGCGCAGGGTTCCGATCAGCACCAGGGCGACCGGGACGATGGCGATCATCGCGAACTGGCCGATGATCATGATCGGGACGGCCCAGGCAGAGATGATGACGGAGCGCGGGGCGCGGCCGGTGGTCTTCTCGCGGTCGAGCGTCTGGGTGGCCATGGTTTCCTCCTGAAGGTTCGGCGTGGTCGGTCAGCAGTGGGCTTCGGCGGTGGTCTTGAGGTCCTTCAGCCAGGCTTCGAGACCCCAGCCGAGGAATTTGGTCGCGGTGGGCACGTCGGCCTCCACCTGCGCGCCGGACCAGTTCTCCTCGGTGCGGACGAGGACGCCGCCCTTGACCTCGGTGAAGTTCCAGACGTGGATGCCGTTGTCGATGCTCAGCCCCTCGCCGACGGCGGGCCCACTCCAGCGGAGGCACTTGCCGCGCTGGATCTGGTGGACGGTCGAGGTGATCGACAGCGTGGTGGCGGGAGTCGTCTCGGTGGGCGGCGCGGGGGTGGTCCAGCGGAAGCGCGAGTTCTTCCGGAGCGGGCCCCGGTCCAGGCGTTCGTTGCTGAGGACCGGTTCCTGCCAGGACGGCCAGTTCTCGACGTCGGTCTGCAGTCGCCAGATCTTGCTCAGCGGGGCGTTGACGAGGGTCTCGGTGCGGTAGTGGATCGGGGCCTTCGTGTCGATGGTCTTGCCCTGGCACGACAGCGGAGCGGGGGATGCGGGGGTGGCGGCCTGCGCCGGCGTGACGGCGCCGCCCAGGAACCCGATGGCCAGCGGGAGGGCGAGCACCGCGGCACGCGCTCCGATACGGCGGCGGGACTTCGGGGTGACCTGGGTGTCCGTCATGGGTTTCTCCTCTGCGTCGTTAGCTGCGCTTGCGATAGTTAGAAGCTATAACCAAAGCCGGATGAGTGTCAATAGGGAAAGTGATAGCCTCTAACTCGGCGATGGGAGAGGTGACCGATGGACGCAGGCGGCAAGAGCTCACGTGAGCGCTACCGGGCGCAGGTGCGCGCGGAGATCAAGCAGTACGCGTGGGAGCAGTTGGCCACGACGGGCGTGTCCGCGCTGTCCCTCAACGCGATCGCCAAGCACGTGGGCATGAGCGGTCCCGCGTTGTACCGGTACTTCGCCAGTCGCGACGAGCTGCTCACGGACCTCATCCGCGACGCCTACCGAAGCCTCGCCGACACCGTTCGCGCCGCCGCCGAGGCGGGCGGCGGCGTGGGCGAGGTCGCCTACGCCATAAGGGAATGGGCGGTGGAGGATCCGCAGCGGTACCTGCTCATCTACGGCACGCCGATTCCCGGCTACCACGCGCCCGACGACACCACTCGGATCTCCAACGAGATCATGGCGGTGCTGCTCGACGTCCACGCCGCACGTCCTTCGGATGGCCGGAAGCCGGCGCTCGACGCCCATCTCGACGACCATCGCCAGTGGGACGGTGGCCATCCGGCGCCGTCTGAAACCCTGCGCCGCGCCCTGACCTTCTGGACCCGGATCCACGGCGTCCTGTCGCTCGAACTCGCCGGTCACTTCTCCGGGATGGGCTTCGATCCCGCCCTGCTCTTCGCCGCCGAACTGGAGGACCTCGACCGCGACTGATCATCCACAAAGGACGGTTCCCGCTCAGTGGGGCATCCGTCGATCTTTCCTGCTGCGCCAAGGAGTTCCGTGCTAGTTTCCCGGAATGCGCGGAGGATCCAAGGTTCGCTTCGGTAGGACGCTCGCGGTGCTCGCGTCCATGCTCCTCGTCTCCCTGACCGGCCCCGGGGCGATCGCGAACGCGTCCGGCGGGCATCCGCCGCGGCACGACTGCGAATGCGCGACCCCGTCGATCGACCGGTTGCAGCAGTGGATCGCGTCCGGTGAGGGCGCCACCGTTCCGGCGACCGGCAGCATCCTCGTCCGCGAGCGCGGTGGATACGCGGCCAAGGTGGACTTCCTCAGCGCCGAATGGCATGTGATGGTGCTGTGGCTCGGGAATCAGTTCGAGGCGCAGGCCGATCTCACGAAATCCGCCGGTTTCTGGATGACCTACAGCGCGACCGACGACCTCTACGTTCAGCTACGTCCGGCCTCGCACTGGAGCGGCGGCGACAAGTGGCTGACGAAGGTGCCGTCGACAGGCGGGAAGCTTGTGAAGAAATTCTTCAGCTTCGCGCCCGACGCGTGGACGACGCTGCCCGAGCTGGGCAAGCCGGCCTACTCGTTCGAATCGGCGCTGGCGGAGGCTCGTGGGCTGGTCTTCGTCGGCAAGACGCCGAACAAGCTCGACTTCCGCGGACTGCGCGTCGATCGCTACCGGCCACCGTGTCTCTGAGCACGCATCGCCGATCCGGGGCGCCTCTGAAGTGACCGTCCACTGTGGACGCGGTATGGCCGTCGCACACAGTGCCCGTTTTGTCCTGTACGGTGAACTTTCAGCCGCCCCCGCTCGACCGATCCGAGGAGTACCCCTGATGAGCCTGTTCGACTCGCTGAAGGAGAAGGCCGCCGAGCTGCTGGGCGGTGCCGGCGACAAGGTCAGCGAGCTGACCGGAGTCGACCTGTCCGGTGCCGCTGACCAGGCATCTCAGGCTGCGGGCGGTCTGGCCGAGACCGGACAGAGCCTTGCCGAGAACGCCACCGCGGCCGGTCAGGACGCCGTCGACTCGGCCACCGCCGCAGGTCAGGGCGTCGTCGACTCCACCGGCACGATCGGCGACGCCGCCACCGGCCTGGCAGGCGACGTGATCGACCCGAACGCCCGGGGCTGACCCGCCCCCGGTCCCCGGTATCCGCGAAACCACGCGGATACCGGGGATCGTCATTTCTCCGCTAGGTGACCTCGAACCGGTCGCATCTCCGCAACGGCGGTTTCGCGGCACACCGCGGTCCTTCGCGACGCCGGCCTGATCACTAGCACGCGTGACGGCGCGATGGTGCGGCACAGTCAGACCCCGTTGGGTGCGGCTCTCCCCGGATGAGCCTGCCGGAGGCGGCCGACGCCGCACGACCCTTTTGCGCCCTCGCGCAAAAAGCCTGGTCGAAGGGCGAACCGGGTCACGATCGGGCTAAGCCTCAGGGACTGGTTTCCCAGCGCTGATTTCGTTCCGCGGGCAGAGGTTTCCGCGGTATTCCGCCCTTAGCGTCGCCGGTGTCGGACAGGAACCAGCAGCGAGGAAACGATGAAGATTCGCTTGATCGCCTTGGCGGCGGTGTTGACGGCCGGGGCCCTGCAAGGAGACGCGGCGGCCGAGGGCCGGGGGATCGCCTGGCACGACTGCCGGACGAGTCCGGCCGACGAGACCGGACACCGGCTGGCGGAGGCGGGCGCGAGCTGTGGCGAGATCACGGTGCCGCTGGACCACGGCGATCCCGGCGGCCGGACGCTGTCGCTGGCCGTCGCCCGCCGCGCCGCGTCCGATCCCGGACGCAGGCTGGGCACACTTATGGTCGATACCGGCGGACCCGGCCCGTCACGGGACGGCGTGGCACTCGTCGCGAAGGGGCTCCCGCCGGAGGTCCCGTCCGGGGCACCGGGGATCGCCGCGCGATACGACCTGGTCGGGATCGATCCCCGATTCTTCGGGCTCAGCAACCCTTTGGAGTGCGGCTGGCCCACCGGCCGGTACCTGCACAGCGCTCAGCTCGCGAGCCCCGACCGGGTCACCTTCGACCGAAGTGTCGCCGTCGCGAAGGAACTCGCGGCCGGCTGCGCGGACCGGAGCGACGTTCTCCCGTACGCGTCCACGCGTGACATCGCCAGGGACATGGACCTCGTGCGCGCCGCTCTCGGTGAAACGAGGATTTCGTACCTGGGCTGGTCTTTCGGCAGTCATCTCGGTGCGACCTACCTTCAGCTCTTTCCCCGGCGCGTCGACCGGATCGTGCTCGACAGCGCCGCCGCGCCCGAGGCGACCGGCCCGGCGCTGACCCGTGAGACGGCCCCGGCGGACGCTGCCGCCTTGCGGGACTGGGCCCGGTGGGCCGCGGGCCGGGACCGGCGCTATCACCTGGGCGCGACGGCGGACCACGTCCTCGCCACGGTGGACCGGATCGCTCGCGCCGCCGCCCGCGAACCGCTGAAAGTGGGCGGCCATCGGATCGATGCGGCGATGATCCCGGGGCTACTGCTCACCGTTGACGACAGCGACGCCTTCTACGCGGAGTTCAGCGCCCAGCTCGTCGTCTTGCGCGATGCCGCTCGCGGTCTCGCGGTCACCCCGACTCCCGAACAGGAGCTGAAGCTTTCTCTCTACCGCGACCAGGATGTGGAGCCCGCTTTCGGTTTCAGTGCCACGGTCGCTAACCAGTGCGCGGATCGCGCCGCGTCCCGCGACCCGGAAACCTATTACCGGGACATCCAGGCGCACCGGGTCTCCGAGCCGCTGTTCGGCCCGCTCGCGCGGCACATCACGCCCTGCGCGTTCTGGCCCGTCTCGCCGGCGGAGCCGCCCACCACGATCGGCAACGGCCACCCCGCGCTGCTCGTGGGCGCGTCGGGCGATCCCGTCACGCCGTACCCGGGCCAACGGGGCCTGCGCCGCGCGCTGACGGGCTCCCGCATGATCACGCTGGACGGTGCCTTCCGGCACGGTGTCTATCTTTTCGACACGAGCGCCTGCGTCACCGACGCCGTCGAGTCGTACCTCCTGGGCGGTTCTTTGCCCGGTACCGATGTCGTCTGCGCCGGTCAGCGTTCACCGGGCCGGACCACCCCCGCCTCGTAGGCGAGGACCACCGCCTGGACCCGGTCCCGGACCCGGAGCTTGGCCAGGATGTTGCCGACGTGGGTCTTCACCGTGCCCGGCGCCACCGTCAGCCGCTCGGCGATCTCGGCGTTGGACCAGCCGCGTGCCATCCCGGCGAGGACCTCCCGCTCGCGCCCGGTCAGCGTCGCCGCCGACCGGGCCGCGGCGGGATCGACCGGGGGAGCCAGGCGGTCCAGCAGTCTGCGGGTGGTGGACGCGGCGATCACCGCGTCACCGGCATGTACCGTCCGGACCGCGGCCAGCAGTTCCTCCGGGGTGGCGTCCTTGAGCAGAAACCCACTGGCACCCGCGCGGATCGCGGCCAGGGCGTGCTCGTCGAGGTCGTAGGTGGTGAGCATGACGACCTTTGGCGCGTCCGGCGGACGCAGCACCTGGCGCGCCGCCTCGATGCCGTCGAGCATCGGCATCCGCACGTCCATCAGGACCAGGTCGGGAGCCAGCCGCCGGACCTGCTCCACCGCGGCGAGCCCGTCACCCGCCTCGCCGACCACGGTCAGATCCGGCTGGGAGTCGATGACCATCCGGAACCCCGCCCGGACCAGCGCCTGGTCGTCGGCCAGCAGGACACGGACGGGACGCTCGCCGGTCATGCGAGCACCGGGAGCCGTGCGCTGAGCCGATGGCCGCCGCCGGGCCTCGGTTCCAGCGTCACCGTCCCGCGGTAGGCCGCCGCGCGCTCGCGCATACCCGCCAGTCCGTGCCCGCCGCCGGGGCCCGCGGTCCGCGCCGGGCCGTCGTCCAGGACGTCGATCTCCAGTCGTCCGCCGGGCCAGCGCACGGAAACCTCGGCGCGGGCGGCCGTCCCCGCGTGTTTCAGGACGTTCGTCAGCCCTTCCTGGACGATTCGGTACGCCGCAAGGGAGAACCCGGCCTCGATCGGTCCGGGCGGCGCTTCGAAGACGAGCCGGACGTCGAGCCCGCCGGCCCGCACGCGATCGACCAGTTCCGGTACGTCGTCCAGGCCCGGCTGGGGTTCCGCGGTCTCCGGGCCGTCCCGAAGCACGCCGAGCACGCGCCTGAGTTCGCCCATCGCCTGCCGGGCGCAGTCGCCGATCGTGGCCAGCGCGGTCCGTCCGGCCTCCGGCGACGTGGCCGCCGCGTACCGGCCCCCGTCGGCCTGCGCGATCACGACCGCCAGCGAATGGGCGACGATGTCGTGCATCTCGCGGGCGATCCGGGTCCGCTCCGCCAAGACTGCCAGGCGGGCTCGCTGGTCGCGCTCGGCGAGCCGCACCCGTCGCAGCGATCCCATCGCCCACGCGGCCACCACCGTGCTGGCCAGTAACGCGCCGACGAGCACGTGCGCCGTCACGGAGGAGGGCAGCAACGGCCAGCTCAGCCCACCCAGCACCGCGCCGAAAAGGCCCGCGGCGAGCCCGGCCCGGCCTGTCCACCGCGGTCCGTAGGCCGCCGCCGCGTGCACCGCCAGGGGAACGGCGAGGTCCGCGGGGAGCGCGCCGTTGCCGTCCCGGACCGTGAGCCATTGGACCGCCGCGCCGCCCAGCACCAGTGCCGCGCATACCGTGGCCTTCCGTCGTCGCACCGCCAAGGGCAGCGGTAAGACCAGGGAGAACACGAAGTACGCGGCGTCCGCGCGCACGAAAAGTCCGAAAAGGACGCAAGAGGCGCAGAGCAGGAGCGCGATCAGGACATCGACGAGCGATTCGTGTCCGCGCAGCCAGGAATCGAGCCGTTCACCGAGCACCTCGTCACTGTAAAGCGGGTCAGACGCCCGGTACCTCGCCGCACGGGCTGACACCGGGTCGGCCTGGCGGGCTAGCCCGAAAAGAGCAGGGACCGGGGCCTTCCCCGCGTTGTCCTCGACGGAAGACTTCATCTGTGGGGACCATCGGCGGAAGTACAAGAGCGGCGAGTAGCCCGGGGTGGGAAGGACGGTCAGGCGGCGCGTCCGCTCCACCGCCACGCCGCGTGCAGGGCGGCTATGAGGGCCTCGTCGTCGCTGAAGCTGGGTTCGTCCCCGACAGGCACCCAGGTGCGGTCGACGACTTCACCGTCATGGCGGCGGATCACGGCGATACCGGGATAGGACAGCGTGCAGCGGCCGTCGGCGGCGACTTGCCGGGACTCCCAGTGCAGCTGGACCACACGATCAGAACTCATCGACCACAACTTTCGGTACTCGCGTACCGAGTAAGTCGTTCGTCGCGGTCCGGGCGTTTCACGCTGTGTGCCCGCCGGTGACCGCGTGGCCGGCCTGGGAGCGTCGGGAACGGTGCGACGGCGATGGCCGCGGAGCTGCGGATTCCGCTTCGGATCCGCTTCTTTTCGTGAATTTCGTATGCGGAAGCGGATGCGGCCGAATCGGTGACCCCGATCACAGCGACTTACCCGATCGTGGGAAAATGAGTCGTCCCGTTTCCGGCTCCCGGAGGGTGAATGCCCCGCAGAATACGTCGCTGGCTCGAATTGCTCGGTCTCGGCGGTTTGGCGGTGGTCGGCTTCGGGGTCGGTATCGCCGATCAGCTCGGCTGGCTGGACAAGGTCGCGCCCAAGGGCGTCGCCACGCTGACCCTGCTGATGGTCAGCGGTGTGGTCGTGATGCTGCTCGTCGAACTCAGCCCGCTGCGCGCCTTGGAAGACATCCGCGACCGCCTCGCCGGACTCGACATCGACACCATCGCCGCGAGCCTTCGCCGTTCGCATTACGGCGGGGTGGTCGAAGTGCACAAACGTTTTCCGGACGACGTATTCGCGTCCCGTGTCGCCAAGGCCAAACAGGTGACGATCCTGAACACCTGGATCCCGAACCTCGATCTGCTGGAACAGGAACTGGAAGCGGCGATCGTCGACCGCCGGGCCGAAGTCCGCATCATGTTGCTGCATCCCAGATCACTGCTGGTGGGATTGCGCGAGGCGGCGCTCGGCCGGTCCGACGGGGCGGGCAACGCCTTCGTGAGCACGGGCATCACGAACTGCCTGGAGACGCTGGCGCGGCTGCACCGGCGGCTCGCGAAACGGCAGGGCAACCTCAAGGTGCGGGTGTTCAACTCGCAGGCCTCCGTTTCGGTGTACCGGGCCGACGAGCGCTACCTGGTCAGCATGTTCCTGCACGGCCAGCTGGCGATCAATTCGCCGCAGTTCGAGATCGAGGGCACGCGGGACACCGTGCTCGGCGAACAGATCCAGCGTGAGCTCGACACGTTGTGGGACATCGGCCGCGACGTGGATCTCGGCGACTGGAACCGAAGCATCGACATGATCCGATTCTGAGCAGAGGGGTGTACCGATGCGAGACCTGGACGAGTTCGAAGACGGTTTGATCGAGCGGTTCCGCGATCATCCGGCGTTGCGGGACCTCACCGATCTGCGGCAGGAGGATCTGCAGACCGTCCTGCTGCAGCGGCGGTTCCTGTCGCTGGCCTTCACCATGGCCTACGACCTCGCGATCGACCTGCTCACCGACGAGCAGTCGAAGCGGATCGCGCGCGTGATCGTCCGCGAGGAGTACCCGGACAACAATTCACCGGGCAACACGCCTTCGCACCGCGAGGACATGATGGCCGACATCCTCGCGCTCGGCGTCCCCGGGAAGCGCTGGTGCGCTCCCGGAAATCGCTGGCCACGTCGGCCTGTATCGACGCGACGATGGAACTGATCGCCCTCGCCGGCGACTCGGAGCACGCCGACGTCGAACTGCTGACGATCCTGCGCTTCTGGGGCGAGGTGCTGGTCTCCGTCGAGTACGGCGAACTGTGGCGCCGGATCGGCCCGGTGCTCGGCGACAAATCCGTCTTCTACTACCCGCACCACGTGCACGACGCGAAGTCCCGCCCGCTCGCCGCCGCGTCCCCGCTCTCGCTCACGCACTCCGACCAGCTGGGGATGAGGCTCGTCCAGCTGATCGACTCGAGCGCGGCCGAGGAGCGGTTCCGCGAGACAGAGGAGGCGGTCATCGCGATCAAAACCGGGTTCTACGACCAGTTCCTGCCGCTGACCCAAGCGGGCGTGACGACCTGACGCGGGCGCCCGTGAGAACGGACCCTTTCACTCACGACCGCGGCCGGTCGCACGAGTGCGCAGGCTGGTCACGGTGGCGATCAGTGTCATGGCCGCGGACAGCCAGGCGAACCACTCGCCCAGCCGGCTGTAGGGCGTAGGGGCGACGCCGCCGGGCACGTCGGCGACCGCGACGGCGAACGGCTTGCCGCCGGTGCGGTCCTCGGCGAGCACCTTGCCGAACGGGTCGGTGACGAGTGTCCGGCCGTCGGTGGCGGCCCACGCCATCGCCAGGCCGTTCTCCACGCCGCGCAGCAAGGCCGTCCGGCTGTGCTGCCAGCCGTCGACGTCCTCGTCGTCGGCGGGGACGGCGAGCAGCGACGTCTTCTCCAGCGCGTAGTCCCGGGCCGGGGACGGGAAGTTGACGTCCATGCAGTTCTGCAGGCCCACCCCGGTGGACAGGTACGCGAGCTTGTCGCCGGGGACCGTGCCGGGGGAGTCGCCCACGTGCCATTTGTGGAACACGGCCGCGGGCCCGCCATCGGCCGGTACGCCGAAGACGGCGTTGTACTTGCTTCCCTGCGACCGCTTCACGATCGCGCCGACGGCGACGTCCGCCCCCTTGGCCGCCGCTGCCTGGCGGATCGGCAGCACCAAGGCGTCGGTGTCCGCTTCCTCCACGGTGAACACCGCTTCCGGTAGGACGACGATCCGGACGCCTGCGGGCAGAACCGCGATCTGGTCCACATAGGACTGAAGGATTTCCTTGCCCGACGGGCTGTTCACGTCGGTCGCCCATTTGTTGTCCGTCTGGGCGATGGCGGCGACACGCAGCTGCGACGTCGTCGAGCCCTGCTGTCGCACCAGCCCGTAGCCGAGCACCGCGACCAAGAAGAGCGCCACGACGGCACCGGCGCGAAGACGGGCCGCCTTGGCGATCCCGGGCGCGAGCGGTGCGGCTACCGCGGCGGGGACGAGCAGCACCAGGTACTCCACCCCCCAAGCGCCGGTGACGGCGGCGATCTGGACCACCGTGGGCTGGTCGGCCTGGCTTGTCGCGAAGGTCCCCATCACCCCGACCGGACTGGTCAGCGAAACCACGTACAACCCGCTCACCCAGATCGCCGGTGCGGCGAGCGCGGCCGTCAGCGGCCGTCCCCGGAGTACCTGTGCCCGGAAGAGCGCGACGGAAAGCAAGAGCAGCGAAGAAGAACCGAGCACGATCACCGCCACCATCGGCAACGGGATCGAGTCCGAGCCGAGGAAGTACGACCAGCTGTTGGCCGTCCCCAGGAACCCGGCGACGAACGCGGCGAGCAGTGCCACACGGGCGCTCACGCGAGGGGCCAGCAGGAACAACGGCAGTGCAGCGAGCCACGTCAGTGCCGGGATCGGATCCGGCCCGGTCCCGAAGTACAGCAACGCGGCCGCGGCCGCCGTCGCTCCGATCGCGGCCATCGTCGTGCCTGGCTGTCTGCGGTCGTCCACCGTCATGACGATTCCCCTGCTCCGTGTCGGTTTCGCTCGGAGTCGAGCCTGCCGAAGCGGAAGCGGGAACACACTGGGGGCGGCCACCGAGGGAGGCGGGGGCGGGCCCTACCGCGGCGACCAGGGCCTGACGTGGGCGGCTGAGGCGGCGGAGAAGAACAAGACTGTTCTTCCCCGGTGCCGCCGTGCACGCTCGATGGCACTGATCGCCGACCTGGAGGCATGGGTGGCCGTGACCGGCATCGACCGTGAGACCGACATCGAGCAGGAATACCTAGCGACCCTGTACGCCCGTCTGGACGCGCTGCGCGAGGAGACGGCCGAGCGGCTGGTGGCCCGGCGGGCCGAGGGGGACCGGGAGGCGGCGGCCGTCTGGCAAGCGGAGATGGCCCGGCTGGACGCGGTCGAGGAGGGGTTGTGCTTCGGGCGCCTGGACATGCACGACGGCCGGCGCGTTTACATCGGCAGGCTCGGCCTGTTCCGGGACGGGGGCGAGGAACCGCTGCTGCTGGACTGGCGCGTCCCGGCGGCCCGGGCGTTCTACACCGCGACCGCGACCGCGCCGGACGGGGTGCGGCGACGGCGGCGCATCACCACGCGAGGCCGGACCGTCGTCGCGGTGAACGACGAGTTGCTGAACGCCGACGGTGCCGGCGATGACGGTCTGGTCGGCGAGGCGGCGTTGCTGGCGGCGGTGACCGGGGAGCGGACCGGGCGCATGCACGACATCGTCACCACCCTGCGGGCCGAGCAGGATCGGATCATCCGGCACGAGTCCGGCGGGGTGCTGGTGGTGCAGGGCGGTCCCGGCACGGGGAAGACGGCGGTCGCGTTGCACCGGGTCGCGTACCTGCTCTACACCCGTCCTCATCTGCGCACCCGCGGTGTCCTGGTAGTGGGTCCCAGCCGGATCTTTCTCGACTACATCGGCCAGGTCCTGCCCGGTCTCGGCGAGAACAGCGTGGTGACCACGACCATCGCCGACCTGAGGCCGGACGTCGAGGTGGATCGAGTGGACCCGCCCGGGATCGTCGAGCGCAAAGGCGAGGCGGTCATGGCCGAACGGCTGGCGGCGGCGGTGCGTTCGCGGGTCAGGACACCGGAACACCCGGTCGACATCGAGTTCGAACAGCAGATGCTGCGGCTCGAACCGCGCGAGTGCGGCCGGGCCCTGCGGAAGGCCGGACGCTCCGGACTTCCGCACAACCAGGCCAGACTGGTCTTCCAGCGGGAGATCGTGGATGTGCTCGCGCGGCTCCTGATCGAGGGTATGGAGGCGGTCGTGCTCACCGATACCGGCGAGTCGATCGACGGCGGCAGTTCGGACGGGAGACTCGGCGAGGCCGATCTGCGCGCGCTCGCCGCCGCCGGTGTCGTGCTCGGCCAGGATGATCACGACACCGGGCCGAAGACCCTGCTGGACGAGATCGACCGGACCGGTTTACGACACTCGTTGCTCGCCGACACCGGCGTCCAAGCCGCACTCGACATGCTGTGGCCGCCGCTGACACCGGAGCGCCTGGTGTCGGACCTCCTCGGCGAGCGGGCCGACGGCTGGAGTGCCGCGGATGTCCCGTTGCTGGACGAGGCCGCCACCTTGATCGGCCAGGGCGCCGATGTCACGTTCGGGCATGTGGTCGTCGACGAGGCACAGGAACTGTCCGAAATGGACTGGCGGATGCTGATGCGCCGGTGCCCCACCAGATCGATGACCGTCGTCGGAGACCTCGCCCAGACCGGGAACCCGGCGGGCGCCTCGTCGTGGGATCGCGTGCTGCGGCCACATGTGCGGGATCGGTGGCAGCTCGCCCGGCTCACGGTCAACTACCGCACACCCGCGGAGATCATGGCCGCCACCGCGGACCTGCTCGCCGCCCACCACCCCGGGACGCCGCCGGTCCGGTCGGTCCGCTCGGCCGGTACACCACCGTGGCGACTCGGCACCGCCCGCGCCGACCTGATCACCACCCTCGCCGACCTCGCCGCGGCACACACCGACGGCCAACTCGGGATCATCGCCCCCGGCACTCTCATCGAGCCCTTGGCCGCGGCGTTGTCCCTCACCACCTTCCCGGACCTGACCGGCAAGGTCGTACTGCTCACCCCCGGACAGGCCAAAGGCCTGGAGTTCGACTCGGTCCTGATCGCCGACCCGGGCGAAATCCTCCGCACCGCACCTCGCGGCCACAACGACCTGTACGTCGCGATGACCAGAGCCACGCACCGGCTGGGCGTCGTACACCCCGGGCAGCCACCGGCCGAACTGGCCGCACTGCCGATACGCCCTACTTCGGTGCCTGGAAGCCGCCCATCTCCCGTTCCAGCAGTTCGGCCAGACGCAGCGGGGTGCGGTCCTCGAACATCGGACCGATGAGCTGCACTCCGACCGGCAGGCCCTCGGGGGACCGGTCCGCGGGGACGGCGGTGGCGGGCAGGCCGGGCATGGTGGCCAGGCCTGCCCAGACGAGCTGGTCGAAGTACGGGTACTCGACGCCGTCGATGTCGATGTGCCGTTCCAACGGATTGGGGTCGTGGTCGTGCGGGAACGCGGGCGTCGGCGTGATCGGGCACACCACGGCGTCGAATTCGGCGAAGAACCGCCGCCAGCCCTGGCGGTGGACCTCGCGACGGTTGTTCGCCTCGAGCCAGTCGCGGTGGCTGAACACCATGGCGCGCAGTCGCACGGAGTCGAGACTCTGATCGTCCGCGCTCAGTCCGGCGGCGCGGGCCTGCAGCTCCTCGTACGAGTCGAGGGGAAAGCGTGCGACGGAGCCCGAAATCAGCAACTGCAGGTAGAGCGTCGCGGCTTCGGTCAGATCGGGCAGCAGCGGACTGTGCCGTTCGACGCGGGCACCGCCGTCGACGAGCGCGGCGGCCACCCGATTCACGCCCGTTCGGACGGCGGACCCGGTCGGAATGAGCGGATGCTCGTCGAGGACCAAGACCCGGAAATCGCGGAGCCGTTCGTGGCGGGCGGGCGGCAGTGCCAGGTCGTAGGCCACACCGTGCGTCAGCGGGTCCGGTCCGGCCATGACGTCCAGCAGGAGCGTGAGGTCGCGGGCGGTGCGCGCCATCGGGCCGACGACGGCGAGGTCGAGGTCGACCGGCAAGACAGGCTCGGACGGCGCGACCATGCCGCGGGTCGCCGCCAGCCCGAGCGTCGGCTTGTGCGCGTAGACGCCGCAGAAATGCGCGGGAGTGCGCAGCGAGCCTCCGATGTCGGAGCCGATGGACAGCGCGCCGAACCCGGACGCGAGGGCCGCCGCCGAGCCGCCGGACGATCCGCCCGACGTGCGAGTGTGATCCCACGGGTTGGTGGTGGTGCCGTAGATCTCGTTGAAGCTCTGGATGTCCTGCAACCCCAACGGCACGTTGGTCTTGCCGAGCACCACCGCGCCCGCGGCTTTAAGCCGCGAGACCTGGACCGCGTCTTCGGCAGGCATGTGATCCCGGTGCGGTGGCATACCCCAGGTCGTGGGCAGCCCGGCGATGTCGTACGACTCCTTGACCGTCACCGGAACACCGAGCAGCGGCCGGTCCTCGCCGCGCGCACGTGCCTGGTCGGCCTGGAGTGCGGCGGCCCGCGCACGGTCGAAGTCCGGCACACAGATCGCGTTGACCACCTCGTCTTCGCGTTCGATACGGGCGATCGCCTCGTCGGTCAGTTCCACCGATGTCACCGCACCGGCGCGCAACGCGGCAACGAGTTCTTCGGCCGATTCAAAGCTCCATTCCATGAATTCGACGCTATCGGCCTGCCTCGGGGGGCACGAAATTCCGGTTGTCGCAAGAGAGATCTGCGAAACCTCGCGAATGGCCCCGGCGAAGGTCGCGGTTTCCACGGTCGGTTCCTGTCGCTGAACCGAGGGGGTTTGAGCCGGCCGCTCCCGTGGTACTGAAGGAGATCATCGCCGTTCCCCGTTTTGGAGGGTGCTCGTGCAGATCCAGGTCAACACCGACCACAACATCCCCGGTGGCGAAAAGCTGGTCACCTTCGTGTCGACCGACTTGGAGGACAGCCTGTCCCGGTTCGGCGGATGGTTGACCCGGGTGGAGGTACACCTCAGCGAGGACGCCGGCGGCAAACCGGAGGACAAGAAGTGCGTGATCGAGGCGCGGCCCGGTGGTAAACAACCGCTCGCGGTCACCCACCACGCGGCCACCGTGGACGAGGCGTACGCCGGGGCGGCGCACAAATTGGGACGGGTGCTCGATTCCCGGTACAGCCGCGCCCACGACCACAAGGGCAGCGAAAGCATCCGTCACATGCCCGCCCCGGAGGACCCGGAGCAGGTCGGCGTGGTCGTGAGTGATCAGTGACGTTCCAACGTCACTGATCACTCACGCAGCCCTCGTCCTGGTACGGGCGCAGCCGCGAAGGCGTGTTGCGAAAGCCACTTTCGCAACGCTGAACGTTGCGAAAGTGGCTTTCGCAACGCCTCCCGCGAGACGTTCGTCCGCCTCTCGACAGAATGCGTCTTAGCCGACGAGGCCGTTGAAGCGGCCCAGCGTCTCCTCGCGGCCCAGCGCCTGCGTGATCGAGTGCAGGTCCGGGCTCCGGGTCGAGCCGGTGATCGCGATCCGGATGATCTGCGAAGCCTCGCGAATCGAGCCGGGGAAGGCCTCGGGGTTCTTCTTGAGTTCCTTGGCGTTCTTCGCGAAACCGTGCTTCGCGGCCACGTCGCGGATCTGCTGGAACCATTCCTGGCCGTCGTCGAGCTGCTGGTAGTTGCCGACGAAGTCGCGCGCCACGGCCTGGACGACGTCGCGGTCGACGCCGAGTGCGGCGATCCGCTCGTCGTCCGGGCCGGCGACGGCGGCGTGCAGCTGCGGGAAGAAGAACCCGTAGACGGCGCGGAACTCGCTCCACTTCTTGAGGTCCTTGCGCGGGTTCTCCGCGCCGTCGCGCTCGACGGCCAGCGCGCGCAGCGCGAGCTCGGGCTCGGCGTCGAGGACTGTGCGCAGCGCGGGGTCGAACCGTTCCGCCCAGGCGCTCACCTCGGCGAGGATCTCGGCGCCGGACAGCGTCGCGATGTGGTCGGCCGAGATGTCGTCGAGTTTGACCAGGTCGACCAGCGGGCCGGCGACACCGCATTCGTCGAGGTTGATCGGCTCGGTCAGGGCCTGGTCGAGCGGCATCTCGGCGAGACGGCCGTTCGCGAGACCGCGCAGGTAGTACAGCACCGCCTTCGCCGGGTAGCCCGACTCGATGTAGAAGTCGACGCTAGCTTCCGGGTCCTTGCGCTTGGACAGCTTGCGCTTGCTGCCGCCCTCCTGCTTCATCAGCGGCGCGATGTGCGCGTACGTGATCGGCTCGAAGGCGAGCGCGTCGAACAGCTGCTGATGTGTCGGCACCGACGAGATCCACTCGTCGCCGCGGATGACCAGGTTGACGCGCATCAGGTGGTCGTCGACGGCGTGCGCGAAGTGGTAGGTCGGCAGGCGCGGGCTCTGGTCGGAGCTCTTGAGGATGACGACGTCGTTGCGGTTGGCCTCGGCTTCGAGCGGGCCGCGGATGGCGTCGGTGAACCGGGCGCGGGCACCGGTGTCGTCCGGCGCGCGGAACCGCACGACGTACGGGTCACCGGCGTCGAGCTTGGCCTGGACGTCGGCTGGGTCGGCGTCGCGCCAGATGGCCCAGGAACCGTAGTAACCGGTCGGCAGCTTCGTGGCCTGCTGGCGCGCGGTGATCGCCGCCAGTTCGTCCTTGGTGGCGAAGTCGAGGTACGCGCGGCCGAGGCGGAGCAGGTGCCGGACGTAGGTCAGGTAGATCTGCTCGCGCTCGGACTGCTGGTACGGGCCGTAGTCGCCGCCGCGGTGGATGTCTTCGTCGGAGGCGAGGCCGAAGTAGGAGAAACCGCGCTCGAACTGGTCGAGGGCGCCTTCGACCTCACGTGACCGGTCGGTGTCCTCGACCCGGACCAGGTAGCGGCCGCCGGTGCGGCGGGCGACGTCCTGGTCGATGGTGGCGACGTAGATGCCGCCGATGTGGACGAACCCGGTGGGGGACGGTCCGAAGCGGGTGACCCGGGCGCCCTCGGGGAGGTCGCGGGCCGGGTAGCGCTGCTCCCAGTGCTCGGGTTCGGGCAGGTCGGCGGGGAACAGGGCGTCGATGACTGCTCGGTCCAGCATGGCGGTTCAGATCTCCCGGCGTCGTGGTGCATGGCTTTTTCGCCACCGAAGAGCGTAGCCGTCCGGCCTCCCGGCCTGGTTAGGGCGGGTCCTGAACCAGCGGGAAGCCGAATCGAGACGTGCTTTTCCGTCGGTGCATCCCGGTAAAATGGGCTTGCCGGACATTCGGGGAGGAAATCGGTGACGACCGATCGATCACTTCGTGAAGAACCGCAGCTCACCATCGGTCCCAAGCCGCCGGCGTTCTTTCTGCGGCGGCGTTTCCTGCGCACTTTCGGACCCGCGCTGGTCCTCGCCGTCACCGGTCTGGTCGCCCTGCTCGTGAGCGGGACGATCGTGGTGCCCTTCCAGCAGACGCTGGTCCTGCGCGGCAAAATGGGCTCCAAATCGGATCTCTTCGAGGACGCCGAGATCCAGGAAATCCTGATGCGTCACCACATCCGCGTCCACGTGACCAGGGCGGGCTCCCGGGACGCCGCCAATCACGACCTCAGCCAGTACGACTTCGTGTTCCTGTCCGGAGAGTCCGCCGCCGGCCTCGTCCGGCGGTCCAGGGCGAACCAGTGGACGGGCAGTGCCCGGCAGCCGTTCACCAGCCCGATCGTCCTCGCCACCTATCGCCGCTACGCGGAAACCCTGGTGGAGAACAAGATCGCGACGAAACCGGCCGGTGAGAGCCCGCTCTACTACACGCTGGACACCGAGAAGTTCGCCGAGACGATGAAGCGGAAGCAGACCTGGGATTCGCTGGGCGTCGCCCGGTTCGGTGCCGCGAACGGGAACCAGGTGCTGGCCCAGACCCCGAACGTCTGCGATTCCAACTCCGCCGCGACGTACCTGACCCTGCTGGCCTTCCTGGAGAACGGCCGTCAGGTGCCGGTCGTCGATCCGCGGCCGGCGGGAGCGCCCACCGGCCCGCCCGTCCTTTCGGCCGCGCGGGCGGTGGCCGACCGCGTCAAGCCGCTCATGGCGGCCCAAGGCTTCCCGTCGGCCGATCTGTCCGAGTCCTACGCGAACCTGGCCGAGGGGGATCGGCCGATCGTCGTCCTCTACGAGCATCAGTACCTCGCCATGCAGTTGCGGGCCAAGGCGCGGAGCGGCCAGGCGGACGCCGACCGCGTCCTGCTGTACCCGAGGGACAACATCCTGACGAAACCGCAGTTCCTGGCACTGAAACCGGAGGCGGAACGGCTGGGCGAGCTGATCACCTTCGACCCGGAACTGCAGCGCCGCGCGATGGAACTCGGATTCGGCGTCGCCACTCCCGCGGGCAGCACGAAGAGCGCGCGGCTGTACGACTTCCTCCGCGAACAGGGCCTGCCGACCCCGGAGAGCGCGGACAACGACGGCACCACGCCGCTGCCGGACAACCTGGTGCTCGAAGAGATGATCAAGACCGTCGGTGACTGCCCGTGAAGCGGGTCCTGGCGGTCCTGTGCTGCCTGCTCCTGGTGGCCACCGCGTGCACTAGCGGCGGGGAGGCGGTGAAGCTGCGGGTACTGGCCAGTCCCGAACTCGCCGACCTCGGGCCGATCCTCGACGATCTCCGCGGGGATACCGGAATCGCCCTGGAGATGGATTTCCAGGCAGCCGTCAACACGAGTACCGCCTTGATTCCCGGCCGGGCCTCGCACGATCTCGCCTGGCTTTCCACCGATCGGTTCTTCCAGCTCGAGTTCCGGCGGGCGGCGGACAAGGGTGAGCGGCCACTCGCCACCACGACCATGGTCTCGCCGGTGGTCGTCGCGATGACCTCGGCGAAGGCGGCGGAACTGCGCCGCGGGAAACCGGGCGGCACACTGTCCTGGGCGGATCTCGCGGACGCCGCCGCGAGCGGGTCGTTCCGGTTCGCGATGGCGGAACCGGCCACGTCGACCAGCGGACTCACCTCGCTCATCGGTGTGGCGACGGCCGCCTCGGGGACCGGAGCGGCGCTGCGGCTCGAAGACGTGAAGTGCGACAAACTCCGG
Source organism: Amycolatopsis pittospori (assembly GCF_013870525.1). Taxonomy (GTDB): domain Bacteria; phylum Actinomycetota; class Actinomycetes; order Mycobacteriales; family Pseudonocardiaceae; genus Amycolatopsis; species Amycolatopsis pittospori. Next base: position 172,616 of record NZ_JACBXD010000003.1, on the reverse strand, counting down.
GGCTTCCGCGTCGGGCACACGGTCACCGCGGACACCTCGGCCGCGTTGGCCGACCGGTTCGCCGAGCGCCAGGACGCCGACGCGATCATCGGCTACGAGTCCACTTTGCTCACCTTGAACGGCAGCGGCAGGCTCAAGGCGCCGCTGGAACTGGTGTACCCGCGCGACGGCATCGTCCAGGCGGATCACCCGATCCTGCTGCTCGACCCGGCCAAGCGGGACGCGTACGACAAGGTCGTCTCCTGGCTCAGAAGCCCGGAGACGCAGAAGAAGCTGATGGAAAGGACGCTCCGGCGGCCGATCACCGGCGGAGTGGGTCTCGATCCGAGACTGCCCGCCTCGATCGGGAATTCGCTGTACTTCCCCGACGACCCGGCCGTGGTGGACCGGCTCCTCGCCGACTACGGCGATCCGGCCGGCCGGGCACCCGGGCGCGTGCTGTTCGTGCTGGACTTCTCCGGGTCGATGAAGGGGCCGAGGATCGCCGCGCTCCGTGCGACGTTCGCCGGGCTGAGCGGCGGACCGGGCGGCGGATTCGACCGGTTCTACCGGGGAGAGCGCCTCACGGTGCTCCGGTTCGGCGGGAAGGTACTGGGGGACAAGGAGTTCATCATCAACGGCCCGCAGGACCTGGACGCCTTGCGCACCTTCATCGCGGCCGACGACTTCGACGGTGATACGGCGGTCTGGTCGGCGCTCGGCGAGGCCTACGCGAAGGCCGGCGGCTATCGCAAGGCGGAACCCGGCCGGGACGTTTCGATCGTGCTGATGACCGACGGTGAAAGCAACACCGGTCAAGGTATCGAAGAATTCCTGCGCGCGCCAAGGGATTCCGGCGTGCGCACGTACACCATCCGGTTCGGTGAGGCGGATCCCGCCGAGCTGGACCGCGCGGCCAAGGCCACCGGTGGCCGGATGGTCGACGCGAACTCCACCTCCCTGCTCGACGCGTTCAAGGAGATCCGTGGCTGCCGATAATCTGTGGTGGGAAGTCTGGGGACTGTGGCTGGCCGTCTGGGTCCTGACCTTGGCCGCCTTCGTCGTCGCGGCCGTGGTCCTCCTGAAGCATTGGCGTCGTGTGCGTTCCGACGGCGATCAGGGGATGATCCGGGGTATCGGGTTCTACCTGAACACGAAATCCGTGATGGGCCTCTACCAGTTGCATCGCTACAACGAGGCGCTGGAACAGGAGGTCGAGAAACGGAAGAGCCGCGGGTGGCGCTTCTGGGGATCCGGCGGATTCGGTCCGCTGAAAGGTGAAGCGGAGCGTACCGACACCGACGAGGAGTTCCGGCGGTACATCCGCAAGGCCGAGCCGATCACGGTGATCGGCATCGTGATGAAGGTGCTCGAGAAACATCACGACATCATCTACGTCGATCTGGTGAAAGAGGAACTGACCCACAATCGCGCGCTGGTCAAGGAACTCGGCTGGTCCGACGGTCCGGAGACCACGCGGCAGCTCAAGACCCGGCTTCGCGGTGTCGAGGCGTTCGTCTCGGTGAAGGGCCTGTTCCGTAAGCGATCCCAGTCCGGTGAGGAGACGGTTTTCTTCGCCCCGTACGGAAACCCGGACGATCCGGAGCGGAGCAGACGGATCCGGTTCACCTGTGTGACCGGCGATCTGCGGGATTCCGTTCCGTCGGGCGCGTTCCGGGCGCGCTGCCTCGGCAAGGTCGAGGACTGGGATTCCGAGACCGGTGAACTCGTCGTCCATCCGATCGCCATCTTCAAGTGACACTGTGCTCCACTTGCGCGGCGTGATTGAAGCGAGTGGAGCATAGGAAAGCCACACGTCGTCCGTGGCGCTTCGCACTGTCGGGCGGTGGGCCCGAACCTGCACGATTTCGGTATCGAACACCGCAGGTTCAGAGGGAGATTTCCATGAAGACCACCGTTTCCGACGATATCCGTTCGCTCTTCGCCGACTCCGGGATCGACGTCGCCCTGGCGGGGCAGGCCGACGTCGACCTGGTGATCGACCACTTCGACAACCGGAAGAACCCGTCAAACGGAGGGGCTTACGGCTGCTTCACCGGCGCCTGCTGTCTCATGCCCTGAGTGCGCTGAGTGCCCTGTGTGCTCGGAGCAGAAGCAGCCGACGCCTTTGGCGATCCAGTCCCGGCCTTCCCATTCCGGATGACGTTCGATCATCAGTGCTTCGACTTCGGCGGCGATCGTCTCTTCGGGGAGAGCCGAGTCCCGCCGCCTCCATGTCTCGTCGCGCAGCAGTTCGAGGTACTCGCGGACGTCGGTCAGCACCTGACGTCCGGAAACGCCGCCGTGGCCCGGTACGACGACGTCCGGCCCGGCGGCGGCCAGCCCGCGCAGCACCTCGATCCACCGCAGGCCCGAGACGTCCGCGTCGTAGGGCGGGAACCAGGGGAAGATGGCGAACTGACCCGCCTCGATCAGGTCTCCGGTGAACAGCACGCCCGCGTCGGGGACGGTCACCACCTGATCGCCCTTGCTGTGCGCGCGTCCGGTGGCTCGCAGCCGGACGATCCGGCCGCCGAGATCGAGGTCGTACGTGTCGTCGTAGACCAGATCCGGCTCGGCCAGGCGGACGCCTTCCAGGTTCCGCGCGACCGGCGCGCCGAGGCCGCGGAACATTTCGAGGTAGCCGGGTCCTTTGTGGACCAGGTCCGCCGCCTGGGCGCTGTTGACGAGGTAGGTCGCCTGATCCTCGAAGGACTGCGCGCCGAACGCGTGCTCGGGGTGGAAATGCGTCGTCGTCAGGTACAGCCGTCGCCCGCGGGCGTACTCGGTCGCGAAGGCGAGCACCTTCTCGGCGTTGCGCGGGCCGAGCCCGGTGTCGACGACCAGCACCGAGTGCTCGCCGCCGATGACGCCGATATTGGGCACGAGGTCGACACCGTGATTCGGGATCACCACCAGGTCGCGGGCGAGTTCCTGGGCCTTGCCGGGCTCGACGGCCGGCTCATGGGTAACAGGTTCGAAGGGCATGATCCGAATGTCCCGCCGATACCCGGCCGCCGTCCAAGACCGATTCCCTGGACCCGATACCGGATGGGTATCATCGCTGGTGATGGATCTTCGTCTGCTGCGGTACTTCGTGGCCGTCGCCGAGGAACGGCACTTCGGCCGGGCCGCCGCGCGCCTGCACATGACCCAGCCGCCGCTGAGTCGTGCCATCCGGCAGCTGGAGAGCGACCTGGGGGTCGTGCTGCTGCACCGCTCGGCCGCCGGCGTCGAACCCACCGCCGCCGGAACCACCCTGTACGCCGAGGCCCGCACCCTGCTGGACCAGGCCGAGCGGGCCCGCGCCCGGGTGATGGCCGCGGCCGGCCCGGCGACGCTCACCGTCGGCACCCTCGCCGACGGCGCCGGCGAGGCGAGCACCCGGCTGGCCGAGGCGTTCCGCCGTCATCATCCCGAAGTCACGATCCGTTTCCGCGAGGCGGATTTCACCGACCCCACCACCGGCCTGCGTGCCGGGCTGGCCGACGTCGCGCTGACCCGGTCGCCGTTCGACGAGACCGGGATCAGTCTCCGCACGCTGCGCACCGACCCGGTCGGGATCGTGCTGCGTGACGGCGACCCGCTGGCCGGCCACGACTCGCTCCGGCTCGCCGAGGTCGCCGACCGGCCGTGGTTCCGGCTGCCGGAGGGGACGGACCCGCTGTGGCGCGAGTACTGGAACGGGGCGGCGCCGGTCGGGTCGCGGCTCCCGGGACCGGTGGTGCGCACGGTCAGCGAATGCCTGCAAGCCGTCCTGTGGAACGGCATGGTCGGCATCGCGCCGCTCACGCACGCGCTGCCGGACGGCCTGACCTGGGTTCCGCTGGCCGACATGCCGCCGAGCCCGCTCGTCGTGGCCTGGGTGACGGGGCAGGAGAGTCCGCTGATCCGCTCGTTCGCGCGGATCGCCGTCGAAAGCCACCGCTAGCCCCCGCGTGTAGAAACGCCGGTTCCAGGGAATCTCCCGTCCATGCCGGACACACCTTCAGAGCCCGACGACGAGACCGTCGACGCCGTCGGGAAAGTGGTCGCCGCGTTCGAGACGATCGAGCAGGCGCGAGGACATCTCTACGCCTTCCACCACCTCACCGGAAGCGCCGATTTCGCACTGGGTGAGGCTGTCGAGGCGCTCCGGAAGGCCGGGCACCCGGCATGGGCGGACCGGATCCGGACCGAGCTGATCGGCCTGAACGTACTGCCGGAGCGGTGGACCTTCCAGCTGGTGGAGGAGTACGACGACGGCTACTACGCGACCTTCCGCGGGCTGACGCGGGACGTCGCCGCCGATCTGACCGGCGGACGGCGGCATCTGCACGAGGAGCGGATCAAACGCGACCGGCGTACCGAAGGGCGGCCCGGGCACGAGATGGGAAATCCCAGCACCTGAGGATCCAGGGTCAGAAGATCGACCAGCCGGTCAGCGTGGTGAAGCGGTCGAGAGCCGCGACACCCGCGACGGAGTTGCCGCGGGCGTCCAGACAGGGACTCCATACGCAGACCGCGCACCGGCCGGGGACGATCGCGAGGATGCCGCCGCCGACGCCGCTCTTGCCGGGAAGCCCGACACGGTAAGCGAATTCGCCCGCCGCGTCGTAGGTGCCGCAGGTCAGCATCACCGCGTTGACCCGTTTCGCCGCGCTGAGCCCCAGCAGCCGGGACCCGTCGTTGCGGACGCCGTGGCGGGCCAGGAAGAGCGCCGAGCGCGCGACGTCGGCGCAGCTCATCGCGATCGAGCACTGGCGCACGTACTGGTCGAGTACGGCGGGCACGGGATGCAGCATGTTCTGGTAAGAGGCCATGAAGTACGCGAGCGCGCGGTTGCGGTCGGCGTGGTCGGCCTCGGAGGCGGCGACCTCGGGGTCGATGCCGATATCCGCCCGGCCGCTCTCCTCGCGGAGGAACTCGAGCAACGCCGCCGCCGCGTCACCGCGTTGCGCCAGTTCGTCGGTCACCACCAGCGCGCCCGCGTTGATGAACGGGTTGCGGGGAATGCCGTCCTCGTTTTCCAGCTGCACCAGCGAGTTGAACGGGTTGCCGGACGGTTCGCGGCCCACCCGCGCCCACAGGCCGTCGCCGTGGGAGAGCGCGAGCGCCAGGGTGAAGACCTTCGACATGCTCTGGATGGAGAACGGCCGCTCCCAGTCGCCGACCCCGTGCACCGCACCGTCCACTTCGGCCACGGCCATCCCGAACCGTTCCGGTTCGACCCGGGCGAGGGCGGGGATGTAGTCCGCGACGAAGCCGCGGCCGATCTCCGGCGCGACGTCGTCGGCGATCCGGTCCAGCAACGCTGCGAGGTCCACGGGCGTAGCGTAGGAGGCCGTCTTCGCGCGCGAAGATCGGGGTTCGCGGGTGAATTTGTCAAATCGAATCGGGAAATACCGGTAAAACCCCTAGAGTGACGTCTCGCACACCTTAAGTCTTCCTTAGCATTGTTGGTGACCTGACGCACACGCTCTAGCGTCTGGCAACCATGGATTCCTCGCTCCTCACCGACAAAGGTGAAAGCTACTCAAAAGCACTGGGCAACCGCCAAGTGCAGATGATCGCCATCGGCGGTGCGATCGGCGTCGGGCTGTTCCTCGGTGCCGGTGGCAAGCTCCAGCAGGTCGGGCCGTCGCTCGTCCTGTCCTACGCCCTTTGCGGTATCGCCGCGTACTTCGTGATGCGGGCGCTCGGTGAACTCGTGCTCCACGAGCCGACTTCCGGCAGTTTCGTCACCTACGCCCGCAAGTTCATCGGGCCGTGGGCCGGCTTCGCGTCGGGCTGGATGTACTGGGTGAACTGGGCGATGACCGGCATCGCGGAGATCACCGCGGTCGCGATCTACGTGCACAAATGGCTGCCCGACGTGCCACAGTGGATCACCGCGCTGGTCGCGCTCGGCGTGCTGATCCTGGTGAACCTGCTGTCGGTGAAACTGTTCGGCGAGCTGGAATTCTGGTTCTCGGTGGTCAAGGTGCTGGCCATCGTGGTCTTCCTGGTCACCGCGACCGGTCTGGTGCTCACGAGCGCCGACATCGGCGGAACCCAGGCGGGCGTGCACAACCTGACCGCCCACAATGGATTCTTCCCGGCCGGCATCGGCATCGCGCTGATGACCCTGCAAGCCGTCATCTTCGCCTACTCCGCGATCGAGGTCGTCGGCATCGCGGCCGGTGAGACCAAGGACGCCCGCAAGGTTCTGCCGAAGGCGATCAACGGCGTGGTCTGGCGGATCGGCGTGTTCTACGTCGGTTCCGTGCTGCTGCTGGCGATGCTGCTGCCCTGGCCGTTCTACAACGGCGGCGAGAGCCCGTTCGTCACCGTGTTCAGCCGACTCGGGATCCCGGGTATCGGCGACGTCATGAACGCCGTCGTGCTCACCGCCGCGCTGTCGAGCTGCAACTCCGGCCTCTACTCCACCGGCCGCATCCTGCGCGCGCTGGCGGACAAGGGTGAAGCGCCGAAGTTCGTCGGCAAGATGAGCAGCCGTCACGTGCCCTACGGCGGCATCCTGTTCACGTCCGGCGCCTATGTGCTGGGCGTGGTGCTCAACTACCTGGTGCCGAAGGACGCGTTCGACATCGCGATCGCGATCGCCTCGCTCGGCGTGATCACCACCTGGGCGACGCTGATCTTCTGCCAGATGCGGCTGCGTCAGGCCGCGCTGCGCGGTGAACTGGAAAGGCCGTCCTACCGGATGCCGTGGGCGCCTTACAGCGGCTGGGCGACACTCGGGTTCCTCGCGCTGGTCGTCGTCCTGATGGGCTTCTCCGACGGCGCCGAGAAGATCGCGTTCTACTCGATCCCGGTGCTGGCCATCGTGCTCCTGGTGGGCTGGCGCTACGTCGGGAAGCGGCAACAGCAGCAAGTGCGCTGACGATCTCGACCCGCGTTTAGTCCTCTGAATGCGCAAAGGCGCATTCAGAGGACTAAACGCGGGGCTCAGCTGGACGTCGGGAAGGTGAAGGCGGCGGCGGTGTGCGGCCACCGGGTCGTGACGACCTTCGCCCGGGTGTAGAACCGGACGCCTTCGGGGCCGTGGATGGGGCTGTCCCCGATGAGGGAGTCCTTCCAGCCGCCGAAGGAGTAGTACGACATCGGCACCGGGATGGGCACGTTCACGCCGATCATGCCGACCTTCACCTCCCGCTGGAATCGTCGCGCCGCCTCTCCGCTGCCGGTGAAGATGGCGGTGCCGTTGCCGTACGGGTTCGCGTTGATCAGCGCGATGGCTTCGTCCACGGTGGAGACCCGCACGATCCCGAGCACCGGGCCGAAGATCTCCTCGCGGTAGGCGGCCATCTCCGCGGTCACGTTGTCCAAAAGGGACGGTCCGACGAAGAAGCCCCCTTCGTGCCCCTCGACGCGGACCGCGCGGCCGTCGACGACCACGGTCGCGCCCTGCTTCGCGCCGGTCGTGACGGCGTCGATCACCCGTTCCCGCGCGGCCTGGGTGACGACGGGGCCCATGTCGTTGCCGGCGTCGTGGCCGGGCCCGATCTTGACCTCGGCGGCCTTGCGCTTGAGGATCTCGACCAGTTGGTCGCCGGCCGAGCCGACGGCGACGCCGATGGAGATCGCCATGCAGCGCTGCCCGGCGGAACCGAACGCGGCGGCAGTGAGGTGGTTCGCGGCGTATTCGAGGTCGGCGTCGGGCAGGACGACGGCGTGGTTCTTGGCCCCGCCCAAGGCTTGCACGCGTTTACCGGTCGCGGTGGCACGTTCGTGCACGTATTTGGCGATCGGGGTCGACCCGACGAACGACACCGCGGAGATCCCCGGGTGTTCGAGGATCGCGTCGACCGCGACCTTGTCCCCGTTGACCACGTTGAACACGCCGTCCGGCAGACCAGCCTCGGCGTACAGCTCGGCGACCAGCCGGGAAGCGGACGGAACCCGTTCGCTGGGCTTGAGCACGAACGTGTTGCCGGTGGCGATGGCGATCGGGTGCATCCAGAGCGGCACCATGATCGGGAAGTTGAACGGCGTGATCCCGGCGACCACCCCGAGCGGTTGCCGGAAGTCGTGGACGTCGACGTCCCGCGACACCTGGTCGGAGAAGCCGCCCTTCAAGGCGTCGGCGATCCCGCAGGCGTACTCCACGATCTCGCGGCCGCGGACGATCTCGCCGCGCGCGTCGTCGAGCACCTTGCCGTGCTCGGAGGAGATGATCCGCGCGAGTTCGTCCTCATGCCTCACCAGCAACTCGCGGAAGGCGAACATCACCTTGGTCCGCTGCGAGAGCGACGAATCACCCCACGACTCGAAGGCCTTGCCCGCGGCGGCGACCGCGGTGTCCACATCGGACGGTTCGGCGAGGAGCACCTCCGCCTGCGGCCGTCCGGCGGCCGGGTCGTAGACCAGGCCGGTGCGGGTCGAGCCCGCCGAGGTCGCGGTGCCGTTGATCCAGTGTTCGATGGTCTTCACGCGTTGTCCTCCACAGGGGTTACAGCAGCCCGACGGCCGTGTCGACGGCCTTCGCGACGTCGCCGTCGTGCGGGTAGAGCAGCGATCGGCCGACCACGAGGCCCTGCACGGTCGGCAGGGCGAGCGCCCGCTGCCAGGCGGCGAACGCGGCGTCGGGGTCCTTGACCTCGCCGCCCAGCAGGACGGCGGGCAGCGTCGAGGCCGCCAGCACGCGCTCCATCTCCTCGACGACGGGAAGCTTCAGCCAGGTGTAGGCGGACGAGCGGCCGAGCCCGGAGGCGATGGTGATCGAGCGGATCACGGCGTCGGGGGAGAGGTCGTTGCGGAGACGCCCGTCGACCCAGTCCGAGAGGAACGGTTCGACCATCGCGATCAGTTTCCGGTCGGCCAGGTCGTTGATCGCCTTCGCGGTGTTCTCGAGCGCGGCAGGCGTCGCCGGGTCGGTCAGGCAGATCCGGGTGAGGGTCTTGCCGCCGTCGAAGCGCATCCGTTCGATCGCTTCGGCGTCGTAGCAGGCGAACCGGTCGTCGATCTCGAAAGCCGATCCGGCGAGTCCCGTGCGGTTCATGGAGCCGAGGACGGTCTTGCCGTCGAGGACACCGAGAAGCAGCAGGTCGTCGACGATGTCCGGGGTCGCGAGCACACCCGTGACGCCCGGCCGGTCCAGCGCCAGGCAGAGGCGGTCCAGCAGTTCGCCGCGGTCGGCCATCGCCAGCGGGTCGGAGCCGACGCCGTTCGCGCCGCGCGCCGGATGGTCCGCGGCGATGATCATCGTGCGGCCCTTGTCGTTGAACGGTGACTTCGCCCGGACCCGGGCGGCCGCGGCCTCCGCGATCGCTTCCGGATCGCGTACCCGCTTGGCGACGACTCGCCGAACTGTGTCGGACACTCTTGTTCCTCCTGGCTCGCGTTCCACCAGGACCATCGCAAAGTGGCCGAGACTTTGTCAAGACATATGGACATAAGGTCATAGCGCGCTTCGCGGTAAGCTCCGCGCATGAATCCCCCGACCTGGGCACCCGGCGAGATCGTCGTCGACCCGGGCAGCCCGGAGCCGCTGTATTCCCAGGTCGCCCGGCAGCTCCGCGCGGCGATCGAGGACGGCAGGCTGCCGACGGGCGCGCGGCTGGACAACGAGGTGGATCTCGCCTCGCGGCTGCATCTGTCGCGGCCGACCATCCGCCAGGCCATCCAGTCCCTGGTCAACGAGGGGCTGTTGGTGCGCAAACGCGGCGTCGGCACTCAGGTCGTCCGCACCAAGGTCGCCCGCCCGCTGCGCTTGAGCAGCCTTTTCGACGACCTGAACGAACTAGGCGACAAGCCGGAGACGGTCGTGCTGATCAACCGGGTGGACCCCGCCGGCGAGGACGCCGTCGAACGGCTGGAAACACCGGGGCTGACCCGGGTCCGGCGCCTGAAGCGGGTGCGCTCGACCGGCGGCGAACCGCTGGCGATCATGAACAACCAGCTGCCCGACGGCATCATCGACCCGGACGACGACGAACTGCGGGACAGGGGCCTCTACCAGCTGCTGCGGTCGGCGGGCGTCCGGCTGCACGCCGCCCACCAGAACGTCGGCGCCCGCCTCGCCACCGAGGAGGACGCCGAACTGCTGGGGGAGAAGCCGGGGGCGGCGCTGCTCACCATGGAGCGCACCACGTACGACGACACCGGCCGGGTCGTCGAGTACGGCTGGCACGTCTACCGCGCCTCGCGCTACTCGTTCAACCTGTCACTGACCAACAACGTCTGACGGCTCGCGTTCCAGATCGGACTCCAGCGCGTCATAGACCGCCGGGCGGAACCGGCGCAGCCAGACGGCGACCGCGAGCCCGGCCAGCGCGACGACCAGCAGCAGCCACGGCAGCAGCGGGACGACGCCGTTGCTCGAACCGGCGAGGGTCGGGAAGTTGAGGATCGCCAGCGTCACGATGATCCCGAGCCCGATCGCGCCCAGTCCCGGAGCGAGCAGCGTCCGCACGACGCGGCGATCGCGGCTCCGGCGGAAGTGGACGAGGATCGCCACCGCCGCGAACAGTTGCAGTGTGAGGATGCCGAGGGTGCCGAAGCCGGTCATGCTCGCGGTGAGATCCGCGACCGGATCGAGTCCGGCGAGCCAGAAGCCCAGCACCACCAACGATCCGAAGGCCAGTTGGACGATCGAGGCGAAGCGCGGCGACCCGTTGCGCGGACTGGTCTTGCCCAGCGGCCGGGGCAGCACACCGACGCGGCCCAGCGCGTACAGATAGCGGGTGGCCGAATTGTGCAACGCGAGCAAGGCCGCGAACAGGCTGACCACCAGGAGCAGCAGCATCACCTTGGTCAGGAAACCGCCGAGGTACTCCTGGGAGACCGAAAGCACCAGGTCCCCGCTCGACAGATGTGCGGCGGCCACGTCCTGCGCCTGCTCGGCGCCGATCGCGCTGACCACGGCCCAGGTGGTGAACGCGGCGAACACCCCGATGAACCCGATGGCGATGTAGGTCGCCCGCGGGATCGTCCGTTTCGGGTCCTTGGCCTCCTCGCCGAACAACGCCGTCGCCTCGAAACCGATGAAGGCGTTGGCGGCGAACAACAACGCCAGCCCGCTCGCACCCTGGAACAGCACGGACGGGCTGAACGCGGCGAACGAGAAACCGTGCCGGAACAGCACACTGAAGTCCATGATCAGCAGGATCGACACCTCGAGGATCAGCGACACTCCCAGCACCTTCGCGCTGACGGCGATCCCCCGGCGGCTGAGCAGGAGCACCAGTACGACCGAAAGCGCGCTCCAGAAGATCCAATCGAGTTTCAGGCCGAAGACGTCGTCGATCGCCGTGGAGGTGAAGAACCCGCTCGTGCCGATCGCGCCCGCGACGAAACAGTTGTAACCGAGCATCGCGACGAACCCGGCGACCAGACCGGGCGTCCGGCCCAGCCCCTTGACCACGAACGCGTAGAAGCCACCCGCGCTGGTGAGCACCTTCGACATCTGCGCGTAGCCGACCGCGAACAGCAGGAGGACCACCGTGGCCAACAGGAAGGCCGCGACCATGCCGCCGCCGTTCCCGAGCGCGATGCCGATCGCGGCGATCACGACCATGCCGGTCAGCGGTGCGACCGCGGCCAGGACGAGGAACACGATGCCGGGTACGCCGAGGACGTTCTTGGCGAGTGACGTGTCGTCCTGGCTCATCCGCGCTCCCTGCTCTGACCCGATCGGACTCCCGGGGCCGCCAGTATGCGAGCGGTCGCCTTCACGGGCTTTGCCTTTGCGTGCGGACCGCTTGTTCGTGAGCGCAGCGGCCAGGGCAGGGCGACAGTGGCGCGGCCGGCGCCGGCCTCGGACCCGATTCCGTGGCGGGGGTTGCGAAAGCCACTTTCGCAACCTTCAACGTTGCGAAAGTGGCTTTCGCAACCCCGGAGGGCGGGTCGGTAAGGGGGTCGCCACTCACGACCCGCGCGGCTCCGGAAAGGTCGGCCAGCCGTGCGGCCGGTCCAGGATCTCGATCGTGGCCTGGTCGACGAGGAAGTATTGGCCGCCGTCCTCGCGTGGATTGGTATAGGCGGCCGTCGCGACCAACTGGGCGAAGTCGGCCATTACGGCGATGGGGTAGCCGCCGTCGAAGATCTCGCCGTGCGCGGCCGTCGCGACCGTTCCGGTTTCGTACCAGGTGACGAAGTACTGGGCCGGTCCGGTCGCGAAGACCCGCAACGTCTGTTCCTTTTGCCGGACACCGGCGAAGTCGCCGGACATCCCCGTCCAGATCATCGTCGTCTTGTCCGCGTAGTGCTGCTGCAGCACGTTCCCCGAGCCGTAGTGGAAATTCGCGCGGAGCCCGACCAGGTCGGTGCTCAGCGGATGGGTCCCGGTCACGGGGTAGAAGCGGACGTCGAGTTCCACGGGTTGAACCTCCGGATCGCGTGTTTCCGCAGGTTTAGCATCAGGGAACGCCGTAATCGTTGTCCGCCAAGGCAATCCTCTTGTCGGTGAGTGTCAGCCGAACTGGCCGGGCTGGTAGTCACCTGCCGGGGTCCCGGCGATGACGTTGAGCCGGTTGTACGCGTTGATCGTCGCGACCAGCGAGATCAGCGCACCGATCTCCTCGTCGTCGTAGTGTTTGCGCACCTGCGCCCAGGTCTCGTCGCTGACGCCATGGTGGGCGTCGGCGATGCGGGTGCCCTCCTCGGTGAGCGCCAGCGCCGCGCGCTCGGCCTCGGTGAACACGTTCGCCTCGCGCCACGCGGCGACCAGGTTGAGCCGCACCGAGGTCTCCCCGGCGTGTGCGGCGTCCTTGCTGTGCATGTCGGTGCAGAAGCCGCAGCCGTTGATCTGGCTGGCGCGCAGCTTCACCAGTTCCTGGGTCGAGTGCGGCAGCGACGACTCCTCGATGGGGCGGCTCGCGGCGCCGAGGCGCTTGACGAACTTGAGGGCGGTCTCGTTCTCGAAAAGGTTGAGGCGGGGTTCCATGATCTTTCCTCTCCGTCGGGTTCACACACATGACGGATGGGCCGGAGAGGTTGTGACAGCTTGGGAAAGTGACGCCGGTCACTGATGGAGAAGGTCCGTGAGGATCTCGGCGCCGTCGACGACGCGGGGGCCGGGCCGGTTGAAGTAGGCGGGCCCGTCCAGCGTGTGCACCCGGCCCGCGCGGACGGCCGGTAGGTCGTCCCAGCCGGGCAGGCCGGTCAGGAGGGGGAGTTCGGCCGCGGTCCGCTCGGGCGGGAAGCCGCAGGGATGAGGATCACCACGTCCGGCCGCGCCTCGACGACGGCGTCCCACGAGATCGGCCGAGTGTGTTCGCCCGCGGTGGCCAGCAGTGGCGCGCCTCCCGCGGCTTCGATCTGTTCGGGGACCCAGTGTCCGGCCGGCCAGAGCGGGTCGAGCCATTCGATGGCGGCCACCGTCGGACGCGGCCGTCCGGCGACCCCGGCGCGGACGGCCTCCAGGCGCTCTCGAAGACGCCGGACCTCGACGGCGGCCCTCTCCGGGACGTTCAGTACCTCTCCGAGCGTGGTCAGGCAGGTGAAGACGCCTTCGATCGTCCGCGGTTCCAGGCTGACGACCCGCGTATCGCCCTCCATCGCGCGTACGGTTTCGGACACCTGCCGGTACGAGACCGCGCAGACGTCACAGAGGTCCTGCGTGAGGACGACGTCGGCTTCGGCTGCCGCGAGCAGGCCGGCGTCGAGCGAGTAGAGGCCCGAACCGCGGTGCTCGCCGCCGACCGCGGCCGAGATCTCGCGACTGGACAGCACGTCGTGGTCGATCGCGCTGCTCGTGACCACCGGGACGTCGTCGAGCGAGCCGGGTGGCCAGTCGCATTCGTGGGTCCGCCCTACCAGCGATGGCAGGAGGCCGAGGGTCGCGACGAAGTCCGTCGCGGCCGGGAGCAGCGAGACGATCCGCATCCGTCCACGGTAGGCGACCAGCACTTCCTGCACATCTGAGCGAGCCAAATGCGTGAAAGTGCGCTAACAGAGCATTGACGCTGCACAAAACTGCACCTAACGTGACAGCTATTGCGCACAACAGGCACGGATGGGGAGCTCATGAGCGGGACCTTCATGGCTGCGGAGATCGCCAGCCAGCCCGGCTGCTGGCGGGACGCGGCGGCGCTGGCCTCGGCGAACGGTGATCTGCTGCCGCCGCCGGGCGCGCGGGTCGCGATCGTCGGCTGCGGCACGTCGTGGTTCATCGGCCAGGCGTACGCCGTCCTTCGCGAAACCGCCGGGCTCGGCGAGACCGACGCGTTCGCCGCGTCGGAGTTTCCGTCTGCCCGCGAGTACGACCACGTCGTGGCGCTGACCAGGTCAGGGACGACGACCGAAGTCCACGCCCTCCTGGCGAGATTGCGCGGGAAGACGCCGACCATCGCGATCACGGGTGTGCCCGGCGAGATCGAGGCGGCCGCGGACACCATCGTCGATCTGTCCGTCGTGGACGAACGTTCGGTCGTGCAGACCCGGTTCGCCACCACGGCGCTGGCGATGCTGCGCGCACACCTCGGCGAAGACCTGACCGCGGTCGCGGACCAGGCCGACCGGGTGCTCGCCGAAGAGCTGCCCGACGAGCTGCTCGGCGCGGAACAGTTCAGCTTCCTCGGCACCGGCTGGTCGGTCGGCATCGCGAACGAGGCCGCGCTCAAGTTTCGCGAGGCGTGTCTGCTGTGGACGGAGTCGTACCCGGCCTGGGACTACCGGCACGGCCCGATCAGTATCAGTGAGCCCGGCCGCGTGACCTGGATGTTCGGGCAGGCGCCGGAGGGCTTGGCCGAGGACGTCGCCCGCGCGGGCGGCCTGTTCGTCGAGAGCGGCCTGGACCCGCTGGCGGATCTGGTCCGCGCGCAGCGGGTGGCCGGGGCGATCGCCGCCCGCAAGGGCCTCGACCCGGACAACCCCCGCAGCCTCACCCGTTCCGTCGTGCTCACCTGAGGCTGCCGTGATCGTCACCGTCACGCCGAACACCGCGCTCGACGTCACGTACACAGTGGACGGTCTGCGGCCCGGTGAGGTGCACCGGGCCAGGGACGTCCGGCACCGGGCGGGCGGCAAGGGCGTCAACGTCGCCCGCGTGCTGCACGCGCTCGGCGCCGACGTCCGCGCGATCCTGACGGCGGGCGGTTCGACGGGAGCCGCCGTCGAGGCGGACCTCGCGGCGGCGGAAATCCCCGCGGACGTCGTCCCCATCGGAGGCGAAACCCGGCGCACCACCACGGTTCTGGCCGACGACGGATCAGTCACCTTGGTGAACGAACCCGGGCCGCGGCTCACGGGAACCGAATGGCAAACGCTTGCGGCGGCCGTCCGGACCCGAAAACCGGACGTGCTGGTCTGTTCCGGCAGCCTGCCGCCGGGGGCCGGGGGCTACGCGGAACTCCTCGGCGGCTCGAAGTCCATTCTGGACACTTCCGGTGAAGCGCTCCTCGCCGCACTGGCCGGACGGCCTTCCGTGGTCAAACCGAACGCCGAAGAACTGCGTGAGGTCACCGGTCTGCGCGATCCGGTGGCCGCGGCGGCCGAACTGCGCAAGGCCGGGGCCGGCGCGGTCGTCGTCTCGTTGGGCGGCGAAGGACTGCTGGCGGTCACCGGGTCCGGCACCTGGCACGCGGCGCCGTCCACTTTGCTCAGTGGCAACACCACAGGCGCGGGTGACGCCGTCGTCGCGGCGCTCGCGCTGGGACTCGGCCAAGGCGAATCTTGGCCGGACATCCTGCGCGGGGCCGTCGCGCTGTCCGGCGCGGCCGTGCTCGGCCCGCTCGCGGGGGACGTCGACCTCGCGCACTACCACCGGGAACAGGGGCTGGTCGCCGTGCGCGCCCGCCCAGGCTTACTGGACACGACCTAGGAGAACCGTCATGCCTCTGGTGGGAACCGGGGAGATCGTCGGAGCCGCCGCGGCGGCCCGGCACGGCTGCGGCGCGTTCAACGCGATCCAGCTCGAACACATCACCGCGATCATCGACGGCGCGGCCGCCGCGGAAGCACCCGTGATCGTGCAGCTCAGCCAGAACGCCGTGAAGTATCACGGTTCGCTGGCGCCGGTCGGCACCGCGGCGCTCGCCTCGGCCAGGGCCGCGAGTACCCCGGTCGCCGTGCACCTCGACCATGCGGAGTCGGTGGATCTGGTCCGGGAGGCCGTCGCGCTCGGCTTCGGTTCGGTCATGTTCGACGCGTCCAAACTGGACTACGCCGACAACGTGCGTGCCACCAGGGAAGTCGTCGAGTACTGCCACGGTCACGGTGTCTGGGTCGAGGCCGAACTGGGCGAGGTCGGGGGCAAGGACGGTGTGCACGCGCCCGGCGCGCGCACGGATCCGGACGAGGCCGCGGAGTTCGTCGCGGCCACCGGGGTCGACGCGCTGGCCGTGGCGGTGGGCAGTTCGCACGCCATGCTCACGCGCGACGCCGCCTTGGACTTCGAGCTGATCACCCGGCTGCGGGACCGCGTGCCGGTGCCGTTGGTGCTGCACGGATCGTCGGGCGTGCCCGACGGCGGGCTGGCCGAGGCGGTGCGCGCCGGGATGACGAAGATCAATATCGCCACCCAGCTCAACAAGGTGTTCACCGCGGCCGCGGCGGACGACTGGCGAGCACATCCGGACCGTGTCGACCCGCGGAAGTACCTCGGTGCCGGCCGGGCGGCGGTCGCCGTCGAGGTGCGGCGTCTGCTCGGAGTGCTCAAGCTTGATCAGACTGAACCGGAAAAGGTGACGATTGAGCAGAGTTTGCGCGATTGACTGTTGACATGTGCGTGAAACCTCACAAAACTGCGCAAGAACAAGCAGAACTTGTGTGATCTTCGATCCAGGTGGTGGCGGATGCGGATAGGCAAGCTGATGGCATTGACGGCGGGGGCGTCGCTCCTGCTCGCGGGATGCGGCGGCGGGGACACGGCCGGGGGAACCGGCGAGAACGCCCTTCCCGGCGTCGACCAGTTCCTCAACGCGCCCTGTCCGGAGGCGGCGGTGAAACCCGCCACGGACAAGGAGTTCACGTACTGGTCCATGTGGACGGCCGACGAGCCGCAGGGCAAGGTCCTGCAGAAGGCCTTCAAATGCTTCCAGGAGAAGACCGGCGTCAAGGTCGACGTGCAGTGGCTGGGCCGCAAGGCCTACACCCAGAACCTGGTGCCCGCGCTGAACACCGACGCCGTGCCGGACCTGTTCGACCAGGACGTCAGCAAGGTCGGCGCGGCGATCATGACGCCGGGTGGCACGCAGAGCGTCGACGACGTGTTCGCGATGAAGGTCGGCGAGGGCGACAAGACCGTCAAGGACGTGCTTTCGCCCAGCTCGTACGACTTCCCGCAGAACAAGGACCGCGAGGGCCACAACTTCATGGTCCCGTACACGATCCAGTCGAGCGCCTGGTGGTTCAACAAGGACACCGCCGGTGACATCCAGCAGCCGAAGACGATGGACGAGATGATCGGGCTGTTCGACAAGGCGAAGGCCGACGGCACGGCCGCGATCAGCCTCGACGGCGACATCCCGTTCTACAACATGTACTTCTACACCCAGCTCGCCGAGCGGTACGTCGGCGCGGGCGGGCTGTACAAGGCCGCGACCGACAAGACCGGTCAGGCGTGGAAGACCGAGCCCGGTTTCCTCAAGGCCGCCGCCGAAACCGCGAAGCTGCCCAAGTACTTCATCGACGGCTGGGACGCGGCGAAGTTCCCGCAGGTGCAGCAGCGCTGGGCCGACGGCGACTCCCGCTTCCTCTACGTCGGCAGCTGGGCGCCGAGCGAGACCCGCGAGTACCTGGACAAGCAGGGTGCCGGGACGAAGATCAACTACGGTTCCTTCCAGTTCCCGATGCCCGCCGGCGCGACGCACGACACCGTCGAGCAGATGTCGATCGGCTTCTCGGTGACCAAGAAGGCCAAGCACGCCGAAGCCGCCAAGGCGTTCATCGCCTACTTCCTCAACAAGGACCTGCTCTCCGGGATCCCCGCGGTGGCCGACAACCTCGTACCGCGCGCCGACCTCGCCGTGCCGGACGACCTCAAGCAGGTCAAGGCCGCGATGGACGACCCGAAGAAGGAACACGTGCTGCAGTACGACGGCATCGACGGTGTCGCCGGCGGCAAATGGCAGACCGACGTCTTCGACCCGGCCGACATCGGGCTGCTGAAGGGCCAGCTCACCCCGGAGCAGTTCATCGACCAGCTCGCCACCAAGGGCGCCGAGTTCTGGAAGAACCAGGGCTGATGGCCACGGTCACGACTTCGACGACACCGGCGCCGGCGCGGGTGGTGAAGGCTGGCGCGCACCTGCGCCGCAAGAAACGGCTGTTCTGGCCGTTCGCCGCGCCCGCGCTGGTGCTGTACCTCGCCTTCCTGGTGCTGCCGACGATCGCGACCGTGGTCCTGAGCTTCACCAGCTGGGCGGGCGCCGGTGACACGCCGGAACCCAACGGCGTCACCAACTACACGCAGATGTGGGCGAGCGATTCGTTCCAGTACGCCTTCCGCAACACCCTGATCTACGTGTTCCTCGGCGGTATCGGCACGTTCGCGCTGGCGTTCCTGTTCACCATGGTGCTGAGGGACATGAAGGGCGGGAAGATCGTCCGCGCCATCCTGTTCTTCCCGAACATCGTGGCGCCGGTGGCGCTCGGCATGTTCCTCGGCTTCGTGTTCAAGTATCAGCCGGGGAAACAGGGCCTCGCGAACTACGTGCTCGAAGGGCTCGGCGCGGACGCGGCGAAGTTCCTCGCTCCGTCCAATGTGACCGGTGTGGTGACGGCTTCGCTGATCTGGGCCAGTTCCGGCTTCTACATCACCATCCTGATGGCCGCGGTCGACCGGATCCCGCCGTATCTCTACGAGGACGCCGAACTGGGCGGCGCGTCGCCGTGGCAGAAGTTCCGCAACATCACGCTGCCGATGACCTGGGACGTCGTCGGCGTCGCAGGTGTCCTGTGGACGATCAACGCGCTCAAGATCTTCGAGCTGGTGTTCGTGCTGGCCGGGCCGGGTACCTACGCCCCGCCCAACCAGGCGTGGACGCTGGGGATCTACGTGTTCGACCGGACCTTCGGCTCGAACGGCACCCCGGACTTCGGTGCCGCCTGTGCCTGCGCGGTGGCGATGATCGTGCTGGTGTCCGTGCTCGTCGTCCTGCTACGCCGTTTGATGCGCCGTGACGCGATCCAGTTCTGAGGGAGACCGAATGTCCGTCACCGACGTCGAGGCGCCCGCGCGGCGACCGGCGAAACCGGTGCGCAAGCCACCGCGCAAACCGCGTCCGGCGCCCGGTTCGAAACGGCTGAGCCCGTTGCGAATACTCGGCTCCACGATCGTGTGGCTGTTCACCGCCGGCAACGTCCTGGTGCTGTACTGGCTGCTCACGGCGTCGTTCAAGACGCCGGTGGAGATCTTCACCAAGCCGTTCGCCCTGCCGTACCAGTGGTTCCACGTCGGCAAGCCGTTCCGGAACTTCATCTACGCCTGGAACAACGCCGGTTTCGGCGACGCGGTGCTGACCACGGTGGTCCTGGTCGGGCTGGCGACGGTCGCGACGGTCGCCGTGTCGGCGCCCTGCGCCTACGCGCTGACCAGGCTCGGGGTGCGCGGTGCCGGGCCGATGACCAACGCCGTCGCGATCGGCATGGGGGTGCCGTTCCAGACCGTCATCATCCCGTTGTTCGTGGTCATGAGCAAGATCCACATGGACAACGAGTACGGCCTGTTCGTGCTGTACGTGGCCCTGTCCATCCCGTTCACGGTGTTCCTGATGACCGGCTTCTTCCGGTCCCTGCCGGACGAACTGGAGGAGGCCGCGGCACTCGACGGCGCGTCGCCGACGCGGACGTTCTTCTCAGTCATGCTGCCGCTGACCCGCGGCGGGATGATCACGGCGCTGACGCTGAACGCCATCGGCCTGTGGAACGAGACGCTGCTGGCGATCGTGTTCCTCAAGGACCAGGCGCATTTCACGCTGTCCCGCGCGTTGTTCACCTTCTACGGAGCCGCGAGCTACCAGTCGGAGTACGGCGGTCTGATCGCCGGTGTGGCGATCGTCGTCCTCCCGATGCTCGTGCTCTACCTCGTGCTCGCCCGCCGGATCATCACCGGCATGACCCTCGGCGCCGGAAAGTAGGACCTGATGGCCCCCGTGACCTTCTCAGACACGACCCGGTTCTACGCCGGGGTGGACCGTCCCGCGGTCGACGGTCTCGACCTCGAGGTCGCCGACGGCGAGTTCCTGGTGCTGGTCGGCCCGTCCGGCTGCGGCAAGTCGACCACGCTGCGGATGCTGGCCGGGCTGGAGGGCGTCGACGACGGCTCCATCCACATCGGCGACCGCGACGTCACCGAACTGCCGCCGAAGGACCGGGACATCGCCATGGTGTTCCAGAACTACGCGCTCTACCCGCATATGACGGTGGGGGAGAACATCGGCTTCCACCTCAAGCTGGCCAAGATGCCCAAGGCGGAACGCGACCGCAAGGTCCGCGAGGCCGCGGAGGTGCTGGACCTGACCGAGTACCTGGACCGCAAACCCGCCAAACTGTCCGGTGGGCAGCGGCAGCGGGTCGCGATGGGCCGGGCGATCGTGCGCGAGCCCAGCGTCTTCCTGATGGACGAGCCACTGTCCAATCTGGACGCCAAACTGCGGGTGCAGACGCGGACCCAGATCGCGTCGCTCCAGCGGCGGCTGGGGATCACCACGCTTTATGTCACGCACGACCAGGTCGAGGCGATGACCATGGGCGACCGGGTGGCGGTGCTGAAGGACGGGATCCTGCAGCAGTGCGACACGCCGGTCGGACTGTTCGCGCGTCCGGTCAACGTGTTCGTCGCCGGGTTCATCGGCTCGCCCGCGATGAATCTGCTGGAGACCACCGTGGACACCGACGGCGCCGTCGCCGGCGGGACGCGGCTGCCGCTGACCCCGGCGCAGCGCTCGGCGCTGACCGGTCCCGGCATCGTCGTCGGCGTGCGGCCGGAAGGCTGGACGATCGGGGACGGGGGCTTCGAGGCCGTCGTCGAGGTCGTCGAGGAACTGGGCAGCGACCAGTACCTGTACTGCCGCGACGGGGATCGTGTGCTGACGGTCCGCACGCCGGGGATGGCGCCGTGGCAACGGGGCGAGCCGATCTCGCTGACTCCGCGGCCGGGTTCGGTGCACCTGTTCGACGCCGCCACCGGCGACCGGCTCCCGGACGCATGACCCGCCTCTACCGCGAGGGGCTGAAGCTCCCCGCCGCCGAGCTGGGTCCGGAGAACCCGTTACCGCCGCTGAAGAAACCCGAAGCGGTGGCGAAAGTGTCCAATGTGGACGAGCTGCCGCCGGAGCTGGCGGAGGGCATCGGCTACGGGCGGCTGGACACCAGCCTGCCGTGCCTGTTGCAGGACGGCTACACGCGTGAGCGCACCGAACGTGAGCTTCCCGCACTGGTGCTGGAGAACGACAAGCTCCGCGCCACTGTGCTGCCGTCGTTGGGCGGGCGGCTCTACTCGCTCTTCCACAAGCCGTCCGGCCGCGAACTGCTCTACCGCAACCCGGTGTTCCAGCCCGCGAACCTGGCCCTGCGGGACGCGTGGTTCGCCGGGGGTGTCGAGTGGAACCTCGGCAGCACCGGACACACCACCCTGACCTGCGAGCCGATGTTCGCCGCCGAGGTCGAAGGCCCCGACGGCACGCCGGTCCTGCGGCTGTGGGAGTGGGAACGCACCCGCGACCTGCCGTACCAGATCGATTTCTGGCTGCCCGCCGACTCGGACCACCTGCTCGTGGCGGTGCGGCTGCGGAATCCGCATCCGTACGACGTCCCGGTGTACTGGTGGTCGAACATCGCGGTGCCGCAGCACGACGACACACGGGTGCTGGCGCCCGCGACGAAGGCCTGGCACTACGGCTACTCGGGACGGCTGGACCTGGTCGACGTCCCGGGTGAGCTGACGTATCCGGCGAGGGCCGACGCCGCGGCCGACTACTTCTTCGAGGTGACCGAACGGCCTTGGGTCGCGGCCGTCGACGGTGACGGCACGGGCCTCGCCCAGCTGTCGACGTCCCGGCTGCGCGGGCGGAAACTGTTCCTGTGGGGCGAATCCGCCGGTGGACGCCGCTGGCAGGAATGGCTGGCGCCCGGTGCCGGCGGCTACCTGGAGATCCAGGCCGGTCTCGCGCGTACCCAGCTGGAGCATCTGCGGTTGCCGCCGGGGGAGAGCTGGGACTGGCTTGAGGTCTATGGCCCGGTCACCGTCGATCCCGCCTCGGTGCACGGGGACGACTGGGCGGCGGCTCGTGAGGCGGTGGCCGCTGAGCTGCCGTCGGCGGAGACGCTGGACGAGTACCACGACGCTTGGCGGAAGATCGCCGACGTCACCCCGGAATCGTTCCTGGCCACCGGATCCGGCTGGGGTGCGCTGGAGAACCGCCGGGCGCCGATGTGTCTTCCCGGCACGCCGTTCCCGGACGACTCCCTCGGGCCGGAGCAGGCGCCCTGGCTCGCACTGCTCGACGGAACGCCTCCGGCGGGGGACCCGCTCGTGGTGCCCCCTCCGACGCTGGTGAACCGGTACTGGGCGGATCTTATGGAGTACGCCCCGAAGAACTGGCTGACCTGGTATCACCGCGGCGTCGCCCACTGGGCGGCCGGACGGCACTCGGACGCCGTCGGCGCCTGGCGCGAGTCCGTGGCCGCCGACGAGAACCCTTGGGCACTGCGGAATCTCGCGGTCGCCACGGCCGGGCACGAAGCCGCCTGGCTCTACCGCCGCGCTGTCGCCCTCACGCCGTCCTTGCGTCCGCTGGTCGTCGAGGCGATCGCCGCGCAGCTCGCCGCCGGGCTCGCGCGGGAAGCGGCCGGATTGCTGGACGGACTTCCGCGGGAAGGCCGGATCGCCCTGCTGGCGGCCCGGACCCATCTTGCCCAAGGCGACATCGAAGCCGCCGAAGCCGTGTACGAAGCGGGCTTCGAGGTACCGAACATCCGAGAAGGGGATACGTCCCTTTCAGACACTTGGGCGGCCGTTTCCGCTGAGCCGCTGCCGAAACAGTACGACTTCCGCATGAAGTAGCGAGGAGTTGCGAAAGCCACTTTCGCAACCTTCAACGTTGCGAAAGTGGCTTTCGCAACACCCGCCACAGGACCGGGTGCCCGAGGCCGGCACGAGACACGGCACCTTCGCCTTACCGCCCAGTAACCGACCGCTTCCCGATCGGAGTGTTCATGGTCCGGCTCGTCCTGGTCCCCGTGCTTCTCGCTGGTCTCTTAGCCGCGCCCGCTCCGGCGGACGCTCGGGAAAGACTCGTCACCCTGCGCTCCGGCGCGTTGACGGTGACGGCCGATTCGGCCTTTCCGCGCGTCGTCGGCTACACCGACAACCGCAGCGGCGCACGTCTCGACGGCAACACCGATCAGCTCGGCCAGGTCGTGCTCAACGGCACGGCGTACACGCCGGAGGTCACCAGCCGCCGGTCCTGGGACCGCGTCGACTACCGGCTGGCCTTCCCGTCCTACGGCGGGGTCCGGATCGACGCCACTATCCGGCTGCGCGATCGCACGACCGAGTTCGCCGTCACCAAGATCTCCGACACCACCGCGAATCCGGTGAAGTCACTGTCCATTCCGGACCACAACCTGGTCTCCGTGCGCAGTGATCAGCCCGGCTCGGCGCTCTCCACGGCGAAGATGCACAACGCGACGACCGGAACGGGGGACACGTTCACCCCGATCACCGCGGCGACGCCCGTCGACACCGCCGCGCGCAGCGCGATGTACGCCATCGTCAACACCGGTGGTCTCGCCGCCGCGATCGAAACGAACTCCACCTACGACAAGCCGTCCGGTCCCACGGCCAAGGACAACGGGCGTATCCGCGCCCAGGTCACCGACAAGGGGACCTTCAAACGCGCCGGGCTGTGGAGCGGGGACTGGACGTACCGCGCCGACGGCTCGAAACCCGCTGACACGGATCCCTTGCCGTACGCCAAGATCGTGATCGCCGGTGACCGTAACGCGGACCGTGTCGTCGACTGGCAGGACGGCGCGATCGCCTTCCGCGACATCATGGTCGACCCGAAGGGCTGGGAGCAGGTCGCGCGACGGCCGGTCATGCGCATCCCGTTCAACTTCGCCTCCAACGCCGAGCACCCGTTCCTGCAGACGCTCGACGAGACCAAACGCGTCGCGCTCAACACCGACGGGCTCGGCCAGTTCGTGCTGCTCAAGGGCTACGGCTCGGAGGGCCACGACTCGGCGCATCCCGACTACGGCGGCATCGGCAAACGGCAGGGCGGTGTCGGTGACCTGAACAAGCTGATCGACGGGGCGCACCGCTACAACGCCGACGTCGGCGTGCACATCCAGGACACCGAGCAGTACCCGGTCTCGCCCGCCTTCGACCCCGCGATCGCGACCGATGTGCGGAAGGACCTCGGCTGGGACTGGCTCGACCAGAGCTACCACATCGACTACCGCCTGGACGGACAGAGCGGAAAGCGCTTGTCCCGCTTGGAAGAACTCAAGCGGAAGGCGCCGAACCTGGACTTCCTCTACGTCGACGTCTGGTACGGCGACGGCCAGGTTTCGGAGAAGTTCGCCCGCGAGATGAACGACCTCGGCTACGCGATCGCCACCGAGTTCCCGGACAAGTTCGAACGCCAGAA
Organism: Amycolatopsis pittospori; assembly: GCF_013870525.1. Lineage (GTDB taxonomy): Bacteria > Actinomycetota > Actinomycetes > Mycobacteriales > Pseudonocardiaceae > Amycolatopsis > Amycolatopsis pittospori. The sequence goes on along the minus strand of NZ_JACBXD010000003.1, from coordinate 148,116 downwards.
CACCTGGAGTCACTGGGCGAACGACGTCAACTACGGCGGCAGCAACTACAAGGGCATCAACAGCACCATCGTCCGGTTCATCCGTAACCACCAGAAGGACGACTGGATCGCGGGCGATCCGCTGCTCGGCGGCGGCGAACTGGCCGCCTACGAAGGCTGGGTCGGCGGTTCCGGATACCCCGGTTTCCTGAAGCGCACCTTCGCCGTCGACGTCCCGACGAAGTACCTGCAGGGTTTCCAGATCCAGAAGTGGGCACCGGAGGAGATCCGGCTCAGCGACGGCGTCAGCGTCTCGAAGGCGTCGGGCGCCCGGCAGATCACCAAGGACGGCCATCTCGTGCTCGACGGTGGCAGCTATCTCCTGCCGTGGGACCAGCAGAAGGAAAGCAAGCTGTACCACTGGAACGCGACGGGCGGCAGCACTACTTGGACCTTGCCGTCGTCGTGGGGGCCACGTCCGAAGGCGAAGTTGTACCGCCTCACCGACACCGGCAGGCAGTTCGTCTCCGACCTGAAGGTGAACGACCGCAAGGTGACCATCGCGGCCGACGCGAACACGCCGTACGTCGTCTATCCGGCCGATCCCGGTCCGAACGTCGAGCAGAACTGGGGTGACGGCACGGGATTGAAGGATCCGTCGTTCTACTCCGGGAAACTCGACGGCTGGGAGGTGACCGGCAGCGCGTCGGTGCCTCAGAACGCGGCGGGCCAGCGGCGGTTGGAGTTCGCGCCAGGCGATGCCGGCTCGGCGTCGCAGCAGGTCACCGGCCTGTCGGCGGGGACGTACACGGCGTCGGTCAATGTCGAAGTCACCGGCAAGCGTAAGGCGAGCCTCGACGTGACGCCGCCGGGCGGGGCGAAGGTGACCGAGTGGACGGACAGTTCGACGGTGAAGAACTACGTCCGTGCCAGTGAGTACGCCGGGACGAACACCCAGCGGATGAAGGTCACGTTCACCGTCCCGCCGGGACAGACGACTGCGAACCTCGCCGTGCGCGCCGACGCCGGGAGCACGCCGGTGGCGTTCGACGACGTCCGCGTCGTGCGCACCGGGAACAAGCCCGGCGGGCACTACTTCGCCGAGGACTTCGAGAACGTCGACACCGGGTGGGGTCCGTTCGTCTACGGCGGCAACGCCGGCGCGGCCGAAGACCCCCGCACGCATATCGCGCAGAAGAACGCGCCGTACACTCAGCGGGGCTGGAACGGCAAACTCGTCGACGACGTGTTGTCGGGCAACGAATCCCTGAAATCCCACGAGGAGAACCAGGGACTGATCTACCGGACGATCCCGCAGACGCTGCGGTTCGACCCGGGGCACCGGTACCGGATTTCGTTCACCTACGAAGCCTCCAAGACCGGTGACTACGCCTTCGTGACCGGCGCGGGAACGAGTTCGACGTTCGCGGAGGCGCATACGCCGACGACGTTCACCGCGACCATCGAAGGCACCGACTGGATCGGGATCTCGAAACTGACCCCGGCGACCCAAGAGCAGGACCGCGACCTGATCCTCGACGACCTGATCGTCGAAGACCTCGGGGCGAGGTGAACGGCGTGCCGCTCGCGACGGACAGCCGCGATGCAGCATACTGCTCGAAACAGTGGCCAACAGCGCAACGTGATGCGCGATAGGCCGCAGCGAGCTAGGAGTGGCGCGGATGGCCCGGCACGAACGGCTGAGCACCCTGCTGGACCTGTTGGGACAGCGGGAGAAGATCGACGTCGAGGACGTCGCCGAGGAGCTGAACGTCTCCGCGGCCACCATCCGGCGCGACCTCGACCACCTCGCGGAACAGCAGCTGCTGACCCGCACCCGGGGTGGCGCGGTGGCGAACGATCTCGCCTACGACCTGCCGTTGCGGTACAAGACCGCGCGGCACGTGCCGGAGAAACAGCGCATAAGCGTCGCGGCGGCTTCGCTGGTGGCGCAGGGCATGGTGGTCGGGCTCAACGGCGGGACGACGACCGCCGGGGTCGCGCGGTCGCTGGCCACGCGTTCCGACCTGGCGGGACGCGGTGATTCGCCGGGGCTCACCGTGGTCACCAACGCGCTGAACATCGCGCACGAACTGGCGGTGCGGCCGCATGTGAAGATCGTCGTCACCGGCGGTGTCGCGCGCCCGCAGTCGTTCGAACTGAGTGGCCCGCTGGCCACGCGGGTGCTCAGCGAACTGACGATCGACCTGCTGTTCCTCGGCGTCGACGCGTTCGACGCCGAGGCGGGCGCCTTCGCCCACCACGAAGGCGAAGCGAGCATCAACCGGCTGATGGTCGAGCGCGCCGAGCGGGTCGTCGCGGTCGCCGACGGTTCGAAGCTGGGCCGCCGCGCGTTCGCGCGGATCTGCGCGACGACACAGGTGCACGCCCTGGTCACCGATTCCAACGCCGATCCGAAGGCACTGCGCGCTTTCGAAGCCGCCGGGGTCGAGGTCCAGGCCGTCTGACCTCCCTGGCGCTGGTCTCGCGGGAGGTGTTGCGAAAGCCACTTTCGCAACCTTCAACGTTGCGAAAGTGGCTTTCGCAACGTGTCCTTCTGGCCCCCTGGTGGCTGAGCCCTTTCCTTGTCGCATAAGGACCCGACGAAAGTCGGCAGCACCGCTTCGGCGGATGACTTTGCGCGAACGGTGCGCTATACAGAGACCATATTGCGTATTCATGCGCGAAAGGTGTCTTGAATGAGCAGAGTTGCGCAATCCCTACGTTGTTTGGCCGCAGTGACCCTCCTCGGGCTCGCCCCGGTCGCGGCCCACGCCGCTCCCGCCGAGGCGCCGTCCGGCAAACTGGGCGATCTGACCGGTATCTCCAGTGAAGGCCCCACGGTCAAGCTGAATTCGGGAAGCGCCGCGGTGCGCGTCAGCTTCCCGTCCGAAGGCGCGGTCCGGGTCTGGCTGGCGCCGGACGGGACGTTCACCGACCCCGCCGGCAGCAAGATCGTGCTGCCGAAGACCACGGACCCGGTCACCCCGAAGAAGGCCGACAAGGGGGACTACTGGGCCATTTCCACCGGCAAGGCGACGCTGCGGGCGTACAAGCACCCGATGCGCCTCGGGCTCTACGACGGCGCGGATCGCAAGCGGCTCTGGGAGGAGTCGGCGCCGCTGTCCTGGACCGACAAGCAGACCACGCAGACCCTGGCGCGGACGGCGACCGAACAGTTCGTCGGCGGGGGCGAGCAGAACGGCCGGTTCAGCCATCGCGACCAGACGATCCGGATCTTCGCGGACTACAACTGGGACGACGGCGGGGCCCCGAACTCGCAGCCGTTCTACGCTTCCACGGCCGGATACGGCGTGCTGCGCAACACCTTCGCGCAAGGCACCTACGCTTTCGCCGAACCGGTGCGCACCACCCACGACGAACGACGTTTCGACGCCACGTACGTGGTCGGCGACGGACTCAAGGACATCATCACCGGCTACACCGATCTGGTCGGAAAACCTTTCCTGCCGCCGCTTTACGGGCTCGAAACCGGTGACGCCGACTGCTACCTGCACAACGCCAACCGCGGCGAACGGCACACGCTGGACGCGGTGAAGGTCGCCGAGGGGTACACCGAGCACGGGATGCCCAACGGCTGGATGCTGGTCAACGACGGCTACGGCTGCGGGTACGAAAACCTCCAGCAGACGGGCGAAGGCCTCCGCAAGAACGACATGCAACTCGGGCTGTGGACCGAGAACGGCGTCCCGAACCAGGCCGAAGAGGTCAAGGCGGGCGTGCGGGTCCGCAAACTCGACGTCGCGTGGGTCGGCCCGGGCTACCAGTTCGCGCTGGACGCCTGCGACACGGCGCACAAGGGCATCGAGGACAACAGCGACGCGCGCGGGTTCGTCTGGACGCCGGTCAGCTGGGCGGGCGCGCAGCGGTGCGGCGTGCTGTGGAGCGGCGACCAGGCCGGTTCCTACGACTACATCAAGTGGCAGATCCCGACGTACGCCGGCACCACGACGTCGGGTATCGCGTACAACACCGGCGACATCGACGGCATCTTCGGCGGCAGCCCGCAGACCTACGCCCGCGACCTGCAGTGGAAGTCGTTCCTGCCGACCGCGATGACGATGGACGGCTGGGCCGCGTCGGACAAGCAGCCGTGGCGCCACGGCGAACCGTTCACCTCGATCAACCGCAAGTACCTGCTGCTCAAGGAACGGCTGCTGCCCTACACGTACAGCCATTCGGTGGAGGCGCACAAGACCGGTGTCGGCCAGGTCCGCCCGCTCGCGCTCGAATACCCCGACGACCCGAACGTGTGGGGCGAGAAGGCGAAGTACGAGTTCCTGTCCGGCAAGGACTTCCTGGTCGCGCCGGTGTACGAGAACTCCAACGTCCGCAACGGCATCTACCTGCCGAAGGGGACCTGGGTCGACTACTGGAGCGGCAAGACCTACACCGGACCGACCACTGTGGACGGTTATGACGCTCCGCTCGACACCTTGCCGCTGTTCGTCCGCGCCGGGGCCGTCGTCCCGATGTGGGCGGAGGGCACGAAGTCTTGGCAGACCCGGGACAAGGGTGTGCTCGATCTCGACGTCTACCCGCAGGGCAAGGGCTCGTTCACGCTCACCGAGGACGACGGCGTCACTCGCGCCTACAAGAACGGCGACCAGGCGAAGCAGACGTTCACCGTCGACGCGCCGACGTCCGGTCTGGGCACGGTGACCGTCGGAATCGGCGCCAGCACGGGTTCGTACGCCGGGAAGCCCGCGTCGCGGAACTATCAGCTGACCGTCCACACTGGAAGCAAGCCCGCGACCGTCCTGGCGGGGACGTCGATCCTGCGGCAGTACGGCAGCAAGGCCGAACTGGACGCGGCGCCGTCCGGCTGGTGGTACGACTCGGCCACCGGTGGTGTGGTGCGGGTCAAGACCGGCAAGGTCGGCGCCGCCGACCGCCAGGACGTCCGGCTGTTCGGCACCAGCGCGGTCGGCGGGATCTTCCCCGAGGACCGCAACGGGGCGGTCGCCCTGTCCGTGCCGGCGGTCGCCGGTCCCGGCCAGACCGCGACGGGCACGCTGAGCTTCACCAACGGCACACCGCTGCCGGTGCGGGACGTCACGTTCTCCTTGCCCGCCAACGGCTTCCGTGTCGAGGTGCCCGCCGGGCCCCGGTTGGTGATGCCGGGAAAGACCGTGCGGGTCCCGGTGAAGGTCACGCCCGACGCGGGCATCAAGCCGGACGACTACCAGCTCACCGCTACGGCGACGTATCGGGCGAGGCTCGGGGAGAACCGGGTCACGGACTCGGTGACGGTCACCGTTCCGCACGCTTCACTGGCCGCCGCCTACGGCAACGTCGGCGTCACCGACGCGGCCCATGTCGCGGCGGGTGACCTCGACGGCGGCGGCAGCAGCTTCCGGGCCGAGGGCCTGGCCGAGGCCGGGCTGAAGCCGGGCGCGTCCTTCACCGCGCTCGGTGCCCAGCTGACCTGGCCGAACGCCGGCACCGGCGCGAAGGACAACGCCCTCGCGTCGGGCCAGACGGTGGCCGTACGCGGTACCGGAGCCAAGCTGGTGCTGGCCGGGACCGGTACCGGAACGGCGAAGGGCACCGTCGTCGTCCGCTACGCCGACGGCACCACGAGCCAGGCCGAACTCGGCTTCCCCAACTGGTGCTGTGCCGATCCCGCCCAGTACGGCGCGGCCACGGTGGCGACCGTGCTGGGGAAGAACACCCGCACCGGTGCGGCGTATCCGACCACGCCGTACCGGGTGTTCGCGAACTCCGTCCCGCTGGCCGCGGGGAAGGAGGTCGTCGCGGTGACGCTTCCCTCCAACGCCGCGATGCACGTGTTCTCCGCCGGTATCGCCTGACCAGGTCGTGAGTGATTTGGGTCGTTAGAACGACCCAAATCACTCACGAGTCAGGCCGCCACCGACGTCCACAGCGCGTCGATGGCGCGTTCGGCGGCGGCCTGGCTTTCGTCGGCCAGCGGGATGAGGTCCGCCATCGCCGGGTTGACCTTCGCGAGGGTCAGTTCGGCGGTGACGAACCTCGGTTCGAGCCCCGTCATGGAGACGCCGTGGGGGATCCAGGACTCCGCGTGGTCCCAGCCTTCGCGCGGGGTGCCTTCGCCGTACCCGCCGCCGCGGGACGCCAGGACGATGAAGTCGCGGCCGCCGAGCAGGCCCTGGCCGGTCTCCGGGTCGAAGGCGAGCCCCGGCACGATGAGGTGGTCGACCCAGGATTTGACCGTGCTCGGCGCGCCGAAGTTGTAGAGCGGCAGGCCCAGCAGGACGGTGTCGGCCGCCTTGACCTCGTCGATCAGTTCGGTCATGAGCCGCCAGGCCGCGGCCTGTTCGGGGGTGTGCTGGTCCGGCGGCACCATCCTGGCCGCGTTGCTCGCCGCGTCGAAATGCGGCAGCGGCTCCGCGTTCAGGTCGCGGTGGGTGACCGTGCCTTCCGGATGCGCGGCGCGCCAGGCGGCGGCGGCCCGGGCGGTGAGGCGGCGGCTGGCCGAGTTCTCGCCCGTGATGCTCGAGTCGATGTGCAGCAGATGCGTCATACCCATAATCATGCACAGATGGTTTGTGTAACGCAAACCATTGATGGGGTGGCGACCATCATGCGGGAACGTACACTCGACCTGTGTCCGAGCTCCCGGTCGTCAACCAGCCCCCGCATCGCTGCGGCGCGCTGCTCGACCACGTCACCCGGCGGATCCGGCTCCGCAGCGAGTCCGTCCTGGCGCCGCTCGGCCTGCGTCCCCGGCATCTCGTCGCGCTGACCGTGCTGCGCGACCTCGGTGGCAGTTCGCAGCAGCACCTGGCGAAAACGCTGGAGATGGACAGCACGAACGTCGTCGGGCTGCTCAACGACCTGGAGTCCGCGAACCTCATCGAGCGACGGCGGTCCCCGGAGGACCGGCGGCGACACATCGTCGAACTCACCGACGTCGGCGCCAAGCAACTCGCGAAGGCGGAGTTCGCCCTCGCCGGGGTCGAGGACGAGGTGCTCGGCGCGCTCGACGGCGACCAGCGCGAGACGCTCTACTCGCTGCTGCAGCAGGCGACCAGCCGGACCGAGACCGTCGCTTGCGTCGAAGCCGTGCACGTCGACGACTGCTGAACCCCGAGGCTCAGCGGTAGGCGGGCTGCTCCAGCGCGGGATCCGCGGGAACGACGTCCAGCCCGGAGTCGGCGACGAGCCGGTCGAGGACTGCGGTGCCGGCGCCGATACCCGCCCAATGCGGATCGACGTCCTTGGCCACGCACCAGGCGTGATCGGCTGGCCAGACGAAGGCGGGCCCCGGTGTTCCCCAGAAGCCCGCGTCTTCGAGCCGGCCGCTGAACAGGAAGTAACTCCGTTGGGGGACAACGACCTTGGCTTGCCCGGCGACGTCGCCGTAGCCGTCCCAGACGCAGAAGTAGCATTCGGCCGGCGTCCGGGTGGCGCGAGCGAGGAAGGCGAAGAGCCGCCAGAACTGCTCGTCTTCCGGTGCTTCCGGAGCCGTGACGTCGTTCTCGCTCTGACCTTCGAACGCCGGGTCGGGGATCAGCCGCAAACGCGCGTAGCCGGCGAAACCCGCCGGGCCGAAGGTCACCAGGCGCTGCCATGGCAGGTCGCTCGACGCGATCCAGCCGGCGGGGGACAGGTCGGAGCACGGAACCGGGGCCATCCTTCGGTTGTACCCGAGCATCAGGAAGAAGGCACCCCGAGGCCGAACAGATCGTGAAGTTGTTTCGTCGCCTCACCGCCGTACATGACACTTCCGACGGGTACCTTGCTTCCCACCGCGTCGATCACCCGCGCCGTCCACACCGGACCGAACGCGCCGCACAGCTCGACCAGCTGCGCCCCTTCGGCGACGAGCCGTTCGGCCGCTTCGACGACCTGGTCCGCACGGCCGACGCCGACCAGCACCGTCAGGCACCTCCCGGTGTCCACACGGGACACGTCCCGGTCCGGGTCGCAGCCGTCGGCCAAGTACACGAAACCCCACTGTCGCATGACAATTCTCCTTCGTCGTCGGACACCCTGAGGTAATCGCGAGACGGGACCGCTGTCCACGAGGCGGATCCGCACAGCCGTTCGGGAGCGCCGAAGAGACGAGGTCGGGCAGACGCGGGACGAAACCGTTGTGGGCACGGTCATACCGCGAGGCGCGGCACCAGCTTCCCCATCCGGTCCGCGGACTCGTGCGCCGGGTCCCACACCAGCGCGTGCCGGACACGCGGCACCGCCGTCCGCAACGGCAGCCAGCGCAACCCTTCCGCGGAGTCCCACTCGGGACGCAGAGCCACGACGTCACCGCCGTGCCGCAGCTCGGCGGCGAACAGCGACCGCCGGGGCGGACCGGGCCGGACGTCGCTCGGCCGCCAGCCCGCCGTGGCGCATTCCGCGAGCAGCGCGTCGTGGTAGCCCGGGGCGAGATCCCGGGCGTACAGCAGGAGATCCCGGCCGTCGAGGTCGCTCCAGCCGACGTCGTGAACGCCCGCCAGCGGATGGGTGTCGGCGACGAGCACACCCAGCGGCGTTTCACTCACCACGGCGGTCCGTAAGCCACTCAGGTCCTCCGGAAGGGCGATCAGGCCGACGTCGAGCGCACCGCGGCCCAGCAGGTCCACCTGACGAGCGGCGGAGAGATCGAGCAACTCCACCGCACCGGCCGCGTAGAGCACGGAGAGGACGGTCGGCGGCGCACCCGGGGTCACGCCGATGCGCATCACGCGGCCTTCGCCGGACACGGCGTCCCGGACGGCTCGCATGCCGAGGTCGGCTGCTTCGAGCGTTCGCCGGGCATGGGGGAGCAGCGCCCGCGCGGCTTCGGTGGGCGTCATCCCCGCCTGGGTCCGGACGAACAGGGTCGCGTCCAGTTCCCGTTCCAGCGCGATGATCTGCTGGCTGAGCGACGACGGCCGGATACCGAGGCGCTCCGCCGCGCGGGTGAGATGCTCCTCCTCGGCGACGACACACAGATACCGAAGACGTCGTAACTCCACAGCCGCACAGTAGCCGTCCAGCGGGCAGAATCAGCGGGGTGCGCACTGGAATCGCGGTGACTGTCCTGTCCGTCCTCCTGCTGACCGGCTGTTCCGGCGGCGAGCCGCAGCAGACCCCCGCCAAACCCGTCTACGACCTGCCCGCGCGTGAGGTCCGGCCGGACGAGACCGCGCTACACCTCCCACCGTCGACGAACGGGGAGACCGAGTTCTCCTTGATCGGGCTGGCCGCGGGGCTCCCGAGTCTCACCGGCAGCCACGCCGAATTCGACGCGAAGGGACAGTTCGTGCGGATCCGGCTGGTGGTCACCGGGAAGGGCCTGTCCGGAATCCTCTTCGACACCAGGCGCCAGCAGCTCCTCACCGATTCCGGTGCCGTGATCGAGGTCGACAACCAAGCCATGACGATCAAACGCCAGCCCGACAAGTTCGAGCTCGGACGTGGTGTGCGGGTCGAGTTCGACCTCTACTTCGACGCGCCCAAGGAGGCGAAACCCGTGGTCTTGCGGGCTTTCGGCGGCCCGACGCTGACCGACATGAAGAACCTCGCCGGCACCGACATCAAGCTGGGATAGCGAAAGGGGCCCCGCCGCGGAAAGCGACGAGGCCCCTCCAAAAGAGCGTCAGACGCCGAGGTCGCCACCGAGGTAGGCGGCCCGCACCTGCGGGTCGTCCAGCAGCTCGGAACCGCGGGCGCTCTTGACCACTTCACCGGTCTCCAGCACGTACGCGCGGTCGGAGAGCTTCAGCGCCTGCTGCGCGTTCTGCTCCACCAGCAGGACCGTGGTCCCGCGCTTGTTGATCTCGCGGATGATGTCGAAGATCTGCGCGATCAACATCGGTGCCAGGCCCATGGACGGCTCGTCGAGCAGCAGCACCTTGGGCTTGGTCATCAGCGCGCGGCCGATGGCGATCATCTGCTGCTCGCCACCGGACATCGTGCCGCCGAACTGGGTCTTGCGTTCGTTCAGCCGCGGGAACAGCTCGTAGACCTCGGCGAGGTCGGCCTTCAGATCGTCCTTACGGGTGTAGGCACCCATCAGGAGGTTCTCCTGCACCGTCATACCGGGGAACACGCCCCGGCCTTCCGGTGCCTGGCCGATCCCGAGTTCGACCCGCTTGTGCCCGGGTGTCTTCGAGATGTCCTTGCCGTCGAAGAGGATCCGGCCACTGGTCAGCGGACGCAGGCCCGAGATCGTCTTCAGCGTCGTGGTCTTGCCGGCACCGTTGGCCCCGATGAGCGAAACGATCTCGCCCTCGCCGACCTCGATGGTCATTCCCTTGAGCGCGGCGATCTTCCCGTAGTGGACGTTGATGTCCTGAACCTCAAGAAGCATCTTCCGCCACCCCCAGGTAAGCCTCGATCACCTTCTGGTTGTTCTGCACCTCGTGGGGGAGCCCTTCTGCGATCTTCTGGCCGAAGTCGAGCACGGCCAGCCGGTCCGCGATCTGCATGACCAAACCCATGTCGTGCTCGATGAGCAGCACGGTCCGACCGTCGTCACGGATCTTGCGGATCAGCTGCTGCAGCGAGTTCTTCTCCGCCGGGTTCATGCCGGCGGCGGGCTCGTCGAGCAGCAGGAGCTTCGGATCGGTCGCGAGCGCACGCGCGATCTCCAGCCGCCGCTGGTCGCCGTAGGAGAGGTTCTTCGCGGTGTTGTGCTCGACCCGCCCGATACCGACGAAGTCCAGCAGCTCACGAGCGAGCTCGCGGCCCCGCTTCTCTTCCCTGCGGTGCACCGGAAGCCCGAGGGTCGCCGAAATCGCGCCGGTCTTGTGGTGCGAGTCGGCACCGACCATCACGTTCTCCAGCGCCGACATGTTGTGGAACAGCCGGATGTTCTGGAACGTGCGGGCGATCCCGGCCTGGTTGACCTTGAACCGCTTCATCCCGCTGACCTGGGTGCCGTTGAAGCGCACCTGGCCTTCGGTCGGCTGGTAGACGCCGGTGATCACGTTGAACACCGTGGTCTTGCCCGCGCCGTTCGGCCCGATCAAGGCGAAGATCTCGCCCTGGTCGATGGTGAGGTTGACTTCCTTCAAGGCCGTGACACCGCCGAAGCGCATGGTCACGTTGTCGAATTCGAGCAGTGCGCTCATTTCGTCACCTCCGCCGAAGCCTCGGAATCCGGACCCGCGACTTCGGCGCCCATGGCGCCCATCCCGCCCGTTCCTTCACGTAGTTCCGCCTTGCGCTGCCGCGACGGCAGCAGACCCTCCGGCCGCAGCGCCATCATCAGCACGAGCACCCCGCCGAAGATCAGGATGCGGTACTCGGACAGGAACCGGAACCGCTCCGGGAGCCAGGCGACCAGGAAAGCGCCGAGGATGACCCCGGGCAGGTTCCCCGCACCACCGAGTACGACGGCCGCGAGAATGGTCGCCGACAGGATGAACGGGAAGTTGTTCGGTTCGATGAAGACGGCCTTGCTGGCGTAGACCACACCGGCCATACCGCCGAGCATCGCGCCGATGGCGAACGCCAGCAGCTTGAACTTGAACGTCGGGACGCCCATCAGTTCGGCGGCGTCCTCGTCCTCGCGGATGGCGGCCCACGCGCGGCCGACCCGGCTCCGGTGCAGCCGCACCGAGAAGACGATCGCGATCACGATCGCCGCCAGGATCAGGTAGTAGTACGGCGCCGGGTCGAGCAGGAACTCGACACCGAACATCGCGTCCGGGTGCGGCACGTTGGTGATACCGCGGGCGCCGCCGATGCCGTCGGTGTTGTTCGCCGTGATGCGGACGATCTCACCGAAGCCGAGTGTCACGATGGCCAGATAGTCACCGCGTAGTCGTAGCGTCGGCGCACCGAGGATGACGCCGGACATCGCCGCCAGGAAGATCCCGAGGACGAGACATCCCCAGAATCCCCAGCCGTACTTGGTGCCCATCACGGCCAGGGTGTAGGCGCCGATCGCGAAGAACGCGACGAAACCGAGGTCCAGCATGCCCGCGTGGCCGACCACGATGTTCAGGCCGATCGCCAGCAGGATGTAGGTCCCGACCGGGAAGATCAGCACCGTCGTCCAGTCGGACTCCGGGGACATGAACGAGCCGATCGCCGGCGCGGGCAGGATCAGCGCGCCGATGATCAGGGCGAGGTAAACGCCATAACGCTGCCAATGCGGAGCGTCGGCCCACCAATCCCGCAGACCGTCGACAGGGTGAAAGCCGGCGCGCGCGGGCTTTTCGTTTTCCGGAGACTTTTCAGCCACTTCTTCGTTGCCCTTCATGCGCGTGCCCGCTGCAGCGATTCACCGAGAATACCGGTGGGACGGAACATCAGGACCAGCACCAGGACCACGAAGGCGGTGACGTCCTTCCATTGTGAACCGAAGAAAATGGAACTCCAGTTCTCCACCAGGCCCAGCACGATGCCACCCAAGAGGGCGCCGCGAAGGTTGCCGATACCGCCGAGGACGGCCGCGGTGAACGCCTTGATGCCCAGAAGGAAGCCGATGCGGTAATCGGTGTTCTCGTATTCCATGACGTACAGCGCCGCGGCCACACCGGCCATGGCGCCACCGAGCAGGAAGGTGAGCCGGACGATCTTGTCGATGCTGACACCCATCAGCACGGCGGCTTCGGGATCCTGTGCGGTGGCACGGATACCGCGGCCGATGCGGGTGCGGCTCACCAGCTGGTCGAGGGCGATCATCATGATCACGGCGCCGACGATGACGAACACGTGGTCCGTGCGCACGACGCCGTTGCCGATGTGGAACAGCTCGTCGTGCGGGATGAACCGGGGCGCGTTCTGCTGGACGCGGCCGGATTTCCCGGTCAGCCATTCGATGATCTCGAGGCCGAACAGTTCCTGCAGGAACAGCGAGGCGCCGATCGCGGAGATCAGCGCGGCCAGGCGGGTCGCGCCCTTCTTGCGGAGCGGCCGATAGGCCACTTGCTCCAGCAAGACCGCCGCGCCGCCGGATACGGCGGCCGAAGCGATGATGATCAGCAGCAGTACGGCGATCATCCCGAACACGCCGAGCGTGATCGAACCGCCGCCCGCGATGGAGATGAGGATGAACAGGGACGTGACCGTCCCGATCATGAAGATCTCTGAGTGTGCGAAGTTGATGAGCCGGAGCACGCCGTAGACCATTGTGTAGCCGAGGGCGATGAGGGCGTAGATGCTTCCGGCGACCAGTCCGCCGATGGTGCTACCGAGGAACTGGGCTTGCAGATCTTGAAGCATGACGTGGATGCCTTACGGGACGGGGCGAGGATTTCTTTCGCCACATTTGCGGGAAGCGGGGGAGCTGTGCCCGCACAGCGCCCCCGCTTCCGTTAGGTGTTCCTACCTGCTCCGTCAGCCGTTGAGCTTGGCTTCGGTCGAGGCGCCGAGGTTCTTGATGACGCCACCGGTGACCTGGTAGACGTAAATCGCGTTCGTCTGCGGCTCGCCGTTCTCCTTGAACTTGATCTGCTTCGAGGCACCCTTGAAGTCGACGGTCTTGAGGAATTCGTTGATCTTCTCCGCCGTGGTGTTACCGGCCTTGACCGCGTTGATGATGGCGGTCGCGGCGTCGTAGCCCTCGGTCGCGTAGATCGCCGGGTCGACGTTGAACGCGGCCTTGTACTTGCTCACGAACTCGTCGCCGGAACCGGCGTCCTTGATGTTGCAGGGGCAGCCGATGACGGCCTTCTCCGCGGCGGCGGCACCCGCGCCGCTGACCAGCTGAGCGTCGAGTGAACCGTCGCCGGTGGCGAAGGTGGCGGTCACGCCGCCGTCACGCAGCTGCTTGAGCAGACGACCACCCTGGGCGTAGTAACCACCGAAGGCGATGACGTCCGGGTTCGCGGCCTTGACCTTCTGCACGGTCGAGGAGTAGTCCGACGCGTCCTTGGCGAACTTGTCGCGCTCGGTCGGGACGCTCTTCTCCTTGAAGGTCTTCTCGAAGGCGTCCGCCAGGCCGACCGAGTACTCCTGGTCGTCCGAGATGACGTAGGCCTTCTTCGGCGACTTCGCCGTGATCAAGAAGTTCGCGATGGCCGGACCCTGGTCGTTGTCGTTCGCGACGACACGGTGCCAGTACTTCCAGCCGTTCGAGGCCAGACCCGGGTTCGTCGCCGAGGGCGAGACGCTCGGGATCTTGTTCTGCTCCAGCTGACCGCCGATGGCCTTCGACTCGCCGGAGAAGGCCGGGCCGATCAGCGCGGTGATCTTGTCCTGGCCGACGGCGGTCGCGATCAGCGACGTCGCCTGCTCGGGCTTGCCCTGGCTGTCGTACTCCTTGAGCTCCAGCTTCGTCGCCGGGTTCGTCTTGTTGTACTCGTCGATAGCGAGCTTCGCGCCGTTGCGGGGCGGGATCACGATCCCGGAGTTCTCACCGGTGAGGTCACCCATGAACCCGATCTTCAGCGTGCTGCTGTCACCGCTGCCGGACGAGCTGCTGCCGCCAGCGCAGCCTGCCAGCGCAAGCGATGCAGCCGCCGCGACGGCGAATACCCGTCCAAAACGCACTCCTGACACCGACTACCTCCCATGACCAACCAGCCGCCGGTAGGCGTTGCCCCCGACACAGGGGCTAGGTTAGGGCAGGAAGATATCCCCCTACGCCATGATCTGCCCAGACGCCCATCACTCTGTGTCCACATCGTGACGGTCGAAACCAGAACGAATTGCACGAAAAGGCGAATGTTGCCGGTTGTCGAGTCTTCGCTGGTCACGCTGGGGATTCACCGCTACCACGTCGATCATGCTCGTGGGTAATGATCATGTTTCGGGCGCGTATCTCGCGCTTTTCACTCCCTTCGAGGGCGTCTGTTCGTCGTAGTGATGCTGCCCCAAAGGGCGCCAACGGTGCCTCCGGCGCCTGTCCCGAGTGACAACCGATGGTTGTCATCGAGGCCCGAACGGCTGTTGGATCACCACCCCGACCTCGCGGTTAGCTGTTCCCAGAGCCGGAAAACACCGGCCGGACCTGGGAGAGAAGAACGATGAGCGTCGAACTGAGCGGAGCTATCGAAGGCGTGGCGGCGGGGGTTCCGTTCGTGGCCTTGCCCCCGGTGGAAAAGGACCGTCCGGCGCCGCTGGTGCTCACCTGGCACCTGCTGGGCGCGCCGTTCAGCGAGGCGGCGATGGCGGCGGCGCTGCCGATGCGGGAGCTGCACGCCTGGCGGGTGCACCTCGGGTTGCCGCTGACCGGGAAACGTTTCCCCGAAGGCGGTTTCGAGGGATTCTTCGGCCTCGCCGCCGAGGACAACGTGCTGAACGTCGTCGAGCCGATGACGAAGCAGGTCGAGGCGGAGTTCCCGGCCGCGGTGGCGGAACTGCGGTCGCGGCTGTCCATTGAGGACGGACCGATCGGCCTGGTCGGCGGATCGCAGGGCGGCGGGGTCGCACTGCAGATGCTGACCCACGCGGAGATCCCGGTCGCGGCGGCCGCGCTGGTGAACCCGGTGACGCAGCTGGCGCCGGTGATCGCCGCGAACGAGCGGGTCTACGACGTCACCTATCACTGGTCGGACCGGTCGAGGGCGGTGGCGAACGAGTACGACTACGTCCGCCGCGCCGGCGAACTGACCGCGCCGGTGCTGCTCGTCATCGGCGAGGAGGACGACGTCTCCATCACCGAACCCGCCGCGGCGCTGTACAAGGCGCTGGGGGAGCAGCGATCCGAGCTGGTCACCATCCCGGGAATGGCGCACGAGTTCGCCGAGGCACCGGGTCTCGAACCGGCGCCGCAGACCGCGCACGCCAAGCTCGTCGACGCCGAACTCACCCGGTGGTTCGCCCGGCACCTAACTGTCTGAGGTCGTCGTCGGGCAGCCAGGACCGCTCGGGATCGTAGGCGCACCAACCCTCTTCGTGGCTGGTCCGGCCCGCGAGCGCCAGCAGGCGCCGCAGGGCCGGGCCCTCGCCGCGCCGCCACACCACCGACCAGGGGAACAGTGGCGAGGGCTCGAAAGGGAGGACGCGCAGGTTGAGGTCGGCGGCGAGGTCCATGTCGGCGCCGGCGAGCGTGACCCGTTGCTTCCCGTAGCGGGTTTGCTCCAGGGTGTGCCGGAGGTCGTAACTGACGCCGGACTGGTCGATCGGAACGCCGAATTCTTTGCATAGGCGTTGCAAATAAGAAAGCCATTCGACCGGACCCGCCAATTGCGGGATCCAGATCCCGTCATTCTCGAGGTCGGAGAGATGGAGGACGTCGTTCTTCGCCAGCGGATGCTCCGGGGCGAGAAGCGCGACCAGCGGCTCCAAGCGGACGAGCCGGTGTTCGAGTTCGGCGGGAATCTCCCGGCCGAGGTCGGCGACCCGCCCGAACGCGAGGTCGATCTCGCCGCGGACCAGCGGGTCCAGCGCGTTGGCCAGCCCGCGCCCGGCCACCCGCTCGACGGCCAGCGCCGGGTCCCGCTCGGCGATCCGCCGCAACATGTACATCGGGGAGAGGCGCGGATCGATGACGTCGAGGCGCGGCGGACGGTCCTGCAGCCCCATCGCGGCGACGGCGGCGTCCGCGGCCCGGATCAGCTCGCGCGCGTGCGGGAGGAAACGGTCGCCGTCGGGGGTCAGCTCGACGGACCGGTTGGTGCGCCGGAAGAGCTGGACCGACAGGGCGTCCTCGAGCTTCCGGATCCGCTTCGAGAGTGCTTGTTGCGTGAGGTACAGGGATTCGGCCGCGCGACCGAAATGGCTGTGGTCGGCGGTCGCGACGAACGCCCGCACCTGAGCCGTGTCGAGATCCACGCGCTCAAAAGTACGTGAAGGCCTCCTTCCCTACTCTCAAGGTAGGGAAGGAGGCCTTCACGGACTTCCGAAGACTGGCGCGCGCTCAGGCGCCCGGCGGCCGGTCCCGCACGACGCAGGTCAGCCGTGCGGTGCACGAGCGGCGGCCCTGGTCGTCGGTCAGCACGATCTCCGCGGTGATGGTGCCCCGCCCGACATGCACCGGCGTCGCGACGCCGGTGACCCGGCCGGCGCGGACCGCCCGGTGGTGCGTGCACGAAAGTTCGAGGCCCATGGTGGCCTTGTCGGTACCCGCGTTGAGCGCGGCGACCATCGAGCCGAGCGCCTCGGCGACGACGGCGTTCGCGCCGCCGTGGAGGAGGCCGTACGGCTGGAGGTTGCCCTCTACCGGGATGCTGCCCACGACGCGTTCGGGGCCGAATTCGCTGATTTCGAGCCCGATCTTGTCGTTGAGCTGCTGGCCGGCGAAGGCCGGGTCGATCCCCGCGAAGGATTCGAGGGCTTGTTCGGTCACGCAGAGCTCCTTAAACGACACGACAGGTAGGACTGTCAGACCCTCACCCTAGACTCGCTCCCGTGAGCCCGAGTGAGAACACGACCGTTGCCAACGCCACACCCGCGACCGCACAGGCCGAGCGGCCCAAGCTGCTGCTGATCGACGGCCATTCGATGGCGTATCGCGCCTTCTTCGCGCTGCCCGCGGAGAACTTCAAGACGAAGACAGGGCAGACGACGAACGCGGTCTTCGGGTTCACCTCGATGCTCATCAACCTCCTGCGCGACGAGGCGCCGACCCACCTCGCGGTGGCGTTCGACCTCTCGCGCAAGACGTTCAGGTCCGAGACCTTCAAGGAGTACAAGGCCAACCGCAGCGCCACACCGGACGAGTTCAAGGGTCAGGTCGGGCTGGTCGAGGACGTGCTGAAGGTCCTCGGCATCCCGGCGCTGACCAAGGAGAACTACGAAGCCGACGACATCATCGCCACGCTCACGACACAGGCGACCGCCGAAGGCTTCGACGTCCTCATCTGTACGGGCGACCGTGACGCGCTCCAGCTGGTGACCGACCAGGTCACCGTGCTGTACCCGAAGCGCGGCGTGTCGGAGATGACCCGGTTCACCCCGGAGGCGGTCGAGGAGAAATACGGCCTCACCCCGGCGCAGTACCCGGACTTCGCCGCACTGCGTGGCGACCCCTCGGACAACCTGCCCAGCATCCCCGGCGTCGGTGAGAAGACCGCGGCCAAGTGGATCCGGCAGTTCGGCTCCTTCAACGACCTGATCGACCGGGTCGACGAGGTCAAGGGCAAGGTCGGCGACGCGCTGCGCGAGCACCTCGGCGCGGTGATGCTGAATCGCCAGCTCACCGAGCTGATCCGCGACGTCGAGCTGGAGCTCGGCCCGTCCGGTCTCGAACTGCGTCCCTGGGACCGCGAGGCCGTGCACGCGCTGTTCGACGAGCTCGAATTCCGCGTCCTGCGTGACCGTCTCTTCGCGACCTTGCAGAGCGCCGAGCCGGAGGCCGAAGAGGGCTTCGAGGTCAAAGGCGCGAAGCTCGCTTCGGGCGCTCTCGCCGGCTGGCTCTCGGCGCACACCGGTCAGGACGAGCCGGTCGGCCTGGCGTTCCGCACCACCGGCGCTTCGGTCCGCGCCGACCTGAAGGCCATCAGCTTCGCGGCGGCGGACGGCGAAGGCGCGTACGTCGACGTCACCGCCATGGACGCCGAGGACGACAAGGCCCTCACGGCCTGGCTCGCCGACGGGAAGATCCAGAAGATCGGCCACGAGCTCAAGGTCGCGCTGCACGCCGTCCGCGCGCGCGGCTGGACGTTCGCCGGGCTCGTCATGGACACCGCGCTCGCGGCGTATCTGGTCCGCCCCGGCCAGCGCACCTTCGAACTCGACGACCTCGCCCTGCGGTACCTGCACCGCGAGCTGCGCTCCGAGGCCGACACCGGCGACGGCCAGCTGTCGCTGCTCGACGGCGGCGGCGCCGAGGACCTGGAACAGAAGGAGATCCAGGCCGAGCTGGTCAAGGCCCGCGCGGTCTCCGAACTGGCGGGCGCGCTGACGAAGGAGCTCGAGGAACTCGGCGGCGCCCAGCTGCTCGTCGAGCTGGAACTGCCGCTGCTGCAGGTGATCACCGGACTCGAAGCGGCCGGTATCGCGGTCGACATCGAACACCTGACGAATCTGGAATCGCACTACCTCGGCCGGGTCACGCAGGCCGCCGACGAGGCGTACGCGGTCATCGGCAAGCAGGTCAACCTCGGCTCGCCGAAGCAGCTCCAGGTGATCCTGTTCGACGAGCTCGGCATGCCGAAGACCAAGCGCACCAAGACCGGCTACACCACCGATGCCGAGGCGCTGCAGAGCCTGTTCGAGAAGACCGAGCACCCGTTCCTGCAGCATCTGCTGGAGCACCGGGACGCGACCCGGCTGCGCACCACGGTCGAGGGCCTGATCAAGGCGGTCGCCGACGACGGCCGCATCCACACCACGCTGCTGCAGACGATCGCCGCCACCGGACGTCTCTCCTCGGTGGACCCGAACCTGCAGAACATCCCGATCCGCACCGAGGAAGGCCGCCGGATCCGCGACGCCTTCGTCGTCGGCGACGGGTACACCGAGTTGATGACGGCGGACTACAGCCAGATCGAAATGCGGATCATGGCGCACCTTTCGCAGGACGAAGGGCTGATCCAGGCCTTCAACAGCGGCGAGGATCTGCACACGTTCGTGGCGTCGCGCGCGTTCTCGCTGCCGCCGGAGGAGATCACGCCGGAGCTGAGGTTCCGGGTCAAGGCGATGTCGTACGGCCTCGCGTACGGGCTTTCGGCATACGGGCTTTCACAGCAGCTGCGGATCTCGACCGAAGACGCCAAGGAACAGATGGAGGCGTACTTCTCCCGCTTCGGCGGCGTGCGCGATTACCTCCACTCCGTCGTGGGAGACGCGGCCAAGGTCGGTTACACCGAAACGATCTTCGGCCGACGTCGGTATCTGCCGGACCTCAACAGCGACAACCGCCAGCGCCGCGAAATGGCCGAGCGGATGGCGCTCAACGCGCCCATCCAGGGCAGCGCCGCCGACATCATCAAGGTCGCCATGCTCAACGTGCACCGTGCGCTGACCGAGGCGAAACTGAAGAGCCGCGTTCTGCTGCAGGTCCACGACGAACTCGTCCTCGAGGTCGCCGATGGCGAACGCGAAGAGCTGGAAGCCTTGGTGCGTCAGGGAATGGGCTCCGCCTACGAGCTGGCCGTACCGCTGGAGGTCTCCGTCGGGTACGGGCGGTCCTGGAACGACGCCGCGCATTAGGCCTCGTGAGTGGTAATGACGGTGAGAACCGTCATTACCACTCACGATCGGTAGGGTCTTCCGCGTGACTTCCGAGCGCGGACGCTGGCGGGTGCGGCTGCGCGACGACCGTGGGCGGATCCTGGGCGCCGGGACCATGCTCGACGGCGAGCACCTTCTCACCTGCGCTCACGTGATCGAAGGCCACGACGGGATCGCGGTGGATTTCGTGGCGCTTCCCGGTGTGGAGCCCGGAATCGCCACCCTCGTCGCCCAAGCCGACCCGATCGGCGACGACGGCGGGGACATCGCTCTGCTGCGGTTGCGCGACGCCGAGGAACAGGTCGCGGGTGCTCGGTTGCACCGGACGGCGCTCGAAGACAACCAGCGCGTGCGCGCCTACGGCTTCCCCCAGGGTTCGGACGGCATGTGGTCGCTCGCGACCGTCGTCGGCGACGGCGGCCATGGCCTCGAACGCGTCCAATTGCACCGGACGCCCGACGCCGAGCCGATCACGCACGGATTCAGCGGTTCCGCCGTGGTCGCGGACAAGACCGGACACGTCGTCGGCATGGTCGCGACCCGCTACGCGACCGAGGCCGCCCGGGTCTCCTGGATGATCCCGGTCGAGACCATGCTCGGTTACCTGCCGGAACTGCGCCGCTGGGCCGAAGGCCGCCCGGCGATCGATCCCAGCTTCGTCCAGTACCCGGAGCCGCCCGCGATCGACCTGCCGTTCGCGCGCGAATTCGCCGGCTGGCTGGGCGGGCACGGCCGGTCGGACGTCTGGGTGATCATCACCGGCGAGGACGATTCGGCCATCGCGGCCTCGTTGCGCCGCGCGGTGGTGCTCGCCGACCGCGAACGCGGAGCGGGGCGGAGCGCGTCCGGGCCGACGGTGCCGCCGGTGGGCAGCGTCGTCCTCGCGGTCGACGCGGTCGGCAAGACCGCGGACGAGGTGCGCCGCCGGATCTCCGAACGCCTCGACGTCGTCGCGGACTCGCCCGCCGGCCATCACGGGACCGGCAGGACGGTCGTCGTCTACGGCATCGACGAGTCGGCCGAACCGGAGAAGCTCGTCGGCGAGGTCCTGGTCCCGCTCGCCCAGCGCGCGCACGAACTCGGCCTGCGGCTCGCGCTCGCCTTCCGCCGGGAGACCTCGCCGGGGGTGAGCGTGGTCCGGTCGAACACCGATGTCCTGCCCGCCGACGAGGACGACCTCGAAGGTCGCCTCGCGCTGCTGGAGACCCGGGTGGCCGAACTCGCCGCGCTGGAGAAGGACAACCTGGGTGACGCGCCGCGGTTCACCGGCGCCCCGGACGTCCTGGCCAGGGCCCGGCGGCTCAAGGGCGCTCTGACGCAACTGCGTGCGGCGGAACAGGACGGTGAACCCGACTGGGTGAAACGGCACCTGCCCGCCTGTGAGCGGACCGTCGCCCGGGACGAGGAACGCGCCCGCGATCTGCGCCGGCTTCTCGACGAAAACCTCGCTCGGCGCGCCGAACTCCGTGCCCGTCTCGACGCGTACGGCGAGATGGCCCGTAACAGTGGCTTCGTCGAAGACGTCGAACTGGATGCCGCCTACGCTCCCGCCTGGCGGATGCTCTTCGAAGGACCGTGCGACCTCGCGGCCGCGGCGGACGCCGTCGAGCAGTACGCGAACACCGTACGGAAACGGATCGACGGATGACGGCTTGCGGCCGGGACGGCTGCCCGGGTGTGCTCGGCAAGACCGGATTCTGCAAGGTCTGCGGCCTGCCGCCGGGCGAGCCCGAGCGCACGGAGAAACCGACCCTGGTGATCCCCGGTCCCGGTGAGGCGCCGACCAGGATCGCGAGCACGGTGGTCACCCGCTCGCAGCAGATGGCGGGCCACGCGACCGCCGACGACCGCGTCCCGCTGCCGATCGTCGAACTCCCCGATGTCGGCGGCCGTCTGCTGACCGATCCACACGTGCCGGAGGAGGAACGGTTCTGCGGCAAGCACGGCTGCACCGGCACCCCGGTCGGCCGTTCGGTCGGCGGCGGAACCGCGCCCGCCGAGGGATTCTGCCCGGTCTGCGGGACGTCGTTCTCCTTCTCTCCCCAGCTCAAGGCCGGTGACATCGTCGACGGCCGGTACCAGGTGCTCGGATGTGTCGCGCGCGGCGGCCTCGGTTTCGTCTACCTGGCAACGGATTCCGGCCTCGGCGGGCTGCACGTCGCACTCAAGGGCCTGATCAACACGAACAACACCGCCGCCGTGCGGATCGCGGAGACCGAGAGCCAGGTGCTCACCGCGCTGGAACATCCGAACATCGTCCGGATCCTCAACGTGGTCGAGCACGACGGTGCCCGCTACATCGTCATGGAGTTCGTCGACGGCCTTTCCTTGCGAGAGATCAAGAATCGTGGCCGCGCAGGACTGGATTCCAGCGAAGGGCGACTGCTGGTCGAGCACGTCGTGGCGTACGGGCGCGAGATCCTGACCGCGCTCGGCTACCTGCACGGCGAAGGTCTCCTGTACTGCGACATGAAGCCGGACAACGTGATCCACGGCGAGAAGCGGATCAAGCTCATCGATTTCGGCGCCATCCGCAAGATCACCGACGACGAGAGCCCGGCCGTCGGCACCGAGCACTACCAGGTGACGCCGCGGGAACGGGCCAAACGCGGGCTCACCGTCCGGTCGGACATCCACACCGTCGGCATGACGCTGCGTGAACTCTTCCAGGCCAGCGACGGCTGGTCGGTGACCCCCGACGCCCGCGGCGTCCGGTTCGGCATCGAGTCGTTCATCCGCGTCCTCGACCGCGCGACCGCCCCGTTCGAGCAGCGGTTCGCCTCCGCCGACGAGATGCTCGTCCAGCTGGACGGTGTCCTCGCCGAGATCCTTTCCTTACGGGACAGGCAGTCCCGGCCCGCCGGGTCGACGTTGTTCACCGAGGGAGCCGTACTGCTCGATGCCGGTCTCGGCCAGGCGCCGCTGTTGGAACACTGGACGGAGGGGATTCCCGTCTCGCTCGGCGAACGGCCGAAGGCCGCCGAGATCGCCGTGGGCCTGCCGGTGCCGCGCGAGGACCCGGATGACGCGCAGGTGACGTTCCTGCGGACCGTCCGTGCTCCCGACGCGGCCAGGCTGCTGAAGAAACTCGACAAGGTGCCCAGTTCGGTGGAGGTCGAGTTCCGCCGCTGCCGGGCGCATCTCGAACGCGGGGCGACCGTCGAAGCCGCGCTGGCGGTGGCGGAGGCGGAACGGCTGCTGGGCGAGCGGGCCGTCCACGACTGGCGAGTGGCCTGGCATCGCGGCCTGCTCGCGCTCGGTGAGGGCGATTTCGAGGCGGCCAAGAGGAAGTTCGACGTCGTGTACCGCGACATCCCCGGCGAGGAACCGCCGAAACTGGCGCTCGGACTCTGCGAGGAGCACCTCAACGGCGCGGCCGCCGCCGAGCGGTACTACGACGCCTTGTGGGTGCGGGACCGTGCCCAGGTCAGCGCGGCGTTCGGGCTCGCGAGGGTCCGGCTGCTGCGCGGTGATCGCGCGGCCGCCGTCGCGATCCTCGACCAGGTCCCGGAATTCTCGCGTTACGACGAAGCGGCCCGGATCGCCGGGGTGCGCGTACTGTCCGCGCCGCTGCCGGAGACCGGGGACCTCCCGGTTTCGGCCGAACTCGACGACGCGGTGGTCCGGCTGTCCGCTTTGGACCTCGACGGCGACGCCCAGGACAGGCTGGTGACGGCCGTGCGCGAGACCGGGCTGGCGGCCGTCCTCATCGGACAGGACGGGATCACCGACGGCGAGATCCTGCGGGCGGACGAGACCGGCGCGCGGAAGCTGCTCGACAAGTCCTACCGGCGGCTCGCCCATCACGCGCCGCCGCCCGAAGCGCACGACGTCCTGATCGATCTCGCCAACTCGGTGAGACCGGTGACCCTGGTGTGAAAGGGGAAAGATGAGCGGGGAGCCGAGTCTGGGCCTCGAAGTACACCAGAACAAGTTCCTGGCCGAGGGCGACCGGGCGATGACCGCGATCGTCCGGGTCGTCTCACGAGGCGGCGAAGCGAACGCCGCCAGGACGGCCGCCGAGGTCCTGCTGATCGACTGCTCCAGCTCGATGCGCTTCCCCAGCACCAAGATCGGCGAGGCACGGCGCGCGGCCGCGGCGGCCATCGACGTCTTGCCCGACGGAGTGCGGTTCGCGGTCGTCCAGGGCACGGATCGCGCGACGATGCTGTATCCCGCCGAAGACGGCCTGGTGACCGCCTCCGAGCAGACCCGGGCCGAGGCACGCGCCGCCGTCGAACATCTCGCCGCTGTCGGCGGCACCGCGATGGGCGCCTGGCTCACCAAGGCCCGTGACCTCTTCGAACGCGCCCCGGACGCCGTCCGCCACGCGATCCTCCTCACCGACGGCCGCAACGATTCGCAGACCAGGGCCGATCTGATGACCGTGCTGAACGACTGCGAAGGCCGTTTCGTCTGCGACGCCAGGGGGATCGGTGACGGCTGGGAGCCCGCCGAACTCACCCAGATCGGCCGGGTGCTGCGCGGGAACGTCGACTCCGTCGTCGAGGACGACGAGCTGGCCGACGATTTCCGGCAGCTCGTCGAGAGCGCGATGACGAAGGTGCTGCCCGAAGTCCGGCTGCGGATCGGCACCATGCCGTTCAGCCGGCTGCGGTCGATCAAGCAGGTGTTCCCGGACGAGTACGACCTCACCGACCGCTGCCAGGAGATCGCCGTGCGGGAGAGTGAGCTCTCGCTCGGCGCGTTCTCCGGCGACGAGACCCGCGACTACCAGGTGATCCTCGATCTCGACCCGGACCTCGAACCGAGTCACGGCCAGGACCGGCAGCTCGCGTGGGCGGAACTCGTGCCGCTGGCCGGGGCCACCGTCGAGGAGGACGCGCTCGCCATCGCCGGGCGGTGGACGCACGACCCGATCCCGCCGACGCTGATCGACCCCATCGTCGGGGTCTACCAGGGCAAGGCCAAGCTCGGCGAGGCGCTCACCCTCGGCGGCGACGCCCACGCCGCCGGGGATCACGCCACCGCCGCACGGGAATGGGGTGCGGCGTTCACCTTGGCCACCGCGGAGGGAGACGAGGACACGCTACGGCGTCTCAACGCCGTCGTGGAGGTCCTCGACGCGGAAAAGGGGATCGTCCGGGTGCGGGACGAGGCGCCGCGCTCCGCGATCCTGCATCTCGTCATCCCGTCGAGGGTTTCGGAAATCGCTCCCGGGCAGGAAGATCGGCCGATGCCCGAACCCGCTCTCCAGGATGAGGCGCCGCCGACGGTCTGCGCCGACTGCTCCGCGCTGTCTCCATCCGGGGCGAATTTCTGCGTCGGTTGCGGCGAGCCGCTCGCCGGGGCCGTGTCTTGAGCGTCGTGAAGAGAACCGCGACGCGGGTGACGCTGGTGCGGCTCCGTGCGGCCCTGCTGACGCTGACCGTCGCGGTCTTGGTGAGCTCGCTGTGGTCGTTCCACAGCGTGCAGGACACGGCCGAGACGGTGCGCGACCGGACGTCGCAGGCGGTGCTCGAAGTGACCGCCGCGCGGGCCGCGCTGGTGGCCGCCGACGCCGCCGCGATCACCAGTTTCACCTCCGGCGAGGCGAGACTCGCCGGACCTGGGCAGGAGTACACGAACCAGCTCGCTCTGGCGAGCCAGAGCCTCGCGCAGGTCGCGGAGTTCAATCAGGCCGGCGAGCCCGGCGGCAACGCGCTGCAGGTGGTCGAGAGCCAGGTCGCGGCCTATTCGGGATCCATCGGCCAGGCGGATGTCCACTTCCGGCAGCCGGACGCCGCGGTGCTCGGCGCGGTGGATCTGTGGAACGCGTCCCGGCTGCTGCACGCGCAGGGCGGCGTCCTCGACGAGCTGGAAGCGTTGCAGGGCAAGCAACGTGCGGCCTTGGACGCGCAGCTGTCGTCGACCGGAGTGAGCCTGGCGATGCTCCCGCTGTGGCTCCTGCCGGTGGTGGGCTTGCTGGTCCTGCTCGTGCTGACCCAGCTGTACCTGAAGAAACGCTTCCGCCGGAGGGCGAACGTCCCGTTGCTCGGCGCGACCCTGCTGATCGCCGCGATCGGGGTGGCGCTGGTGTTCACCCTGGTCAGCCGCGGCAGGCTTGACTCGGTCGGTGAGCGGCTCGACGACGTCGCCGAGGCGCGGAACGCGCAGATCCAGGCCGCCGACGACCAAGGGCAGCGACTGCTCGCCGCGCTGGTGACCGAGTACTGCGACGAGGAGCAGGGATGCGGTGTGACCGTCGACGAGTTCCGGGAGCGGGCCGAGCGGACCACCACGGTGGCGACGGACAACACCCGGGTGGCGACCGCGCGCGCCAAGGAGGTGGCGGCCGACGCCGCCGGGGCGGCCGAATCCGGTGGCCGGGAGTTCCTGATCCCGGCCGGCACCCTGCTCGCGGGCGGGCTCGTCCTGCTCGGCCTGCACGGCCGGATCGACGAATACCGGTACCGCCCGTGAAACGCTTGCTGGCTTTGCTGATGGCACTGTCGCTGGTGGCGGGCGGCTGCTCGGCGTCGGCGGACGGCGGGACCGTGGTCGTGCTCGCGTCGTGGACCGGAGACGAGGAGAAGGCGTTCCGGCAGGTACTGGACGCGTTCAAGGCCGACACCGGGATCGACTACCTCTATCAGGGCACCCGGGCAGTCGACCAGGTGCTGGCCTCGGACGTCCAGCGCGGTACCCCGCCGGACGTCGCGGTCCTGCCCAACGCCGGGGTGCTGGCGAAGTACCAGAAGACGGGCGACCTGCTGCCGCTCGACGACGAACTTTCCGCGACCGTGGCGGGTTCCTTCAGCCCGCAATGGGTCACGCTGCAGAAGATCGGCACCGAGAAGCTGTACGCGGTGGCGGTGAAGGCCGACCTCAAGAGCATGATCTGGTATGACCCGGCGCGGCTGACCGGAATCCGCCCGACGACTTTCGAAGCCCTCCGCGCGTTCTCCGGCGGGCTGACGGCCGCGGGCGGCACGCCGTGGTGTGTCGGGATGGGCGCCCCGCCGACCTCGGGCTGGCCGGGTACCGACTGGATCGAGGACATCTTGCTGCATTCGGCGGGACCCGAGAAGTACTGGCAATGGGCATCCGGCAGTCTCAAGTGGACCTCGCCGGAGGTCAAACAGGCCTGGCTGGACTGGGGTTCCCTGGTCGAGCCAGGCGGGATCCGCGGCGGGACCGCGGCCGCGCTGCTGACCGATTTCGGCGACGCGGGCAAACCGATGTTCGCCGACCCGCCGGGCTGTGTGCTCGAACATCAGGCGTCGTTCATCATGAGCCGCTACCAGAAGCACGACCGCGCCGACGGCACGCATCCCAAGCCCGGCAACGATTTCGACTTCCTTCCGTTCCCCGGGCGGGACGTCTCCGAGGTCGGCGCCGACCTCGCCGGCATGTTCCAGGACACTCCGCAGGCCCGGAAACTGATCGAGTACCTGGCTTCGGAGAAGGCGCAGCGCGTCTGGCCGTCGATCCCGGGCGCGAGCGCGTTCTCAGCCAACCGGAAGCTCGGTCTCGACGTCTACACCGACCAGGTGAGCCGGAAGGTCGCGGACACGATCGTTTCGGCGACCGCCTTGTGCTTCGACGCCTCCGACCTGATGCCCGCGACGATGACCGGTGCCTTCCACCGCGCCGTCCTGGAATACCTGAGCAACCGGGACCGGCTGGAAATCCTGCTCAAACAACTCGACGACGTCCGGGCGAGCATCCAGCAGGGCGAATGGCTGAGAATCCAATGTGGACAGTGAAGGAGTGCCGGTGAACGACCTGACGCGGTTCCCCCTCGAAGGCGGCGGTTCGGTGGTCGTCGAGATCGACCCCGTCCCGGGCACTTCCCGGGTCTCCCGGCGCGACGACGTCGTCGAGGACGCCAAGGGTTCTTTCGAGGCGGCGCTCGCGAACGTGAAGGACGCGGCCGCGTCGGCGCTGGACACCTTCCGCTCGATGACCAGGGGACCGGACGAGGTCGAGCTCAAGTTCGGCGTCAAGCTGACCGCGCAGGCGGGCGCGGTCATCGCGAAAACGGGTCTGGAAGGGAACTTCGAGGTCAAACTGAAGTGGGTCCGGGACCCCGGCACCACCACCACGTGAGTCGTCCGCCCGATCACGCTTGCCGTCCATCTGATCACGCGTGTGCGCCGCCCGATCACGGGTGCCGTCCGTCTGATCACGTCGGCGCTAACGGCCGAGGCCCCGGATCAGCACCATCACCGACTCCCGGACGTCGGCCCGCGTCCGTTTCGGCTGGAAGACCTGCCAGTCCAGCGCGACCACGAGCATCGTGCCGAACAACCCGGCCGCGGCCGTCTGGATCTGGACGCCGTCGGGCAGCCGCCCGGCGGCGTCCAGCCGGTGGAGCTGGTCGCGCACGATCGAGATGATCTCCTCGCGCAGCAACGTCAGCGTCTCGTGCCAGGTGCCGGGCGTGCGCCACATCTCGCTGACCAGGATCTGCGAGAAACCGGGGTATTCGGCGATGAACTCCAGCGCACCGTCCACTTGCGAGGAGATGACGTCCATCGGGTCGCCGTCGCCGGTGGCCGCGCGCAGACGGTCCGCGAGGACGCCGACGCCGTAGCGCAGCAGCGCGTCGACGAGGCCGTCCTTGCTGCCGAAGTTGTAGTAGACGGTGCCCTTGGCGACCTTCGCCTCGGCCGCGATGTCGTCCACCGTCAGCCCGACGAGGCCGCGGCTGGCCGAAAGCCGCAGGGTCGCCTCGAACAACTTCTGCTTCGTCGCCTCACCCCGGGTGGTCACAACGCCAGCTCGGGTTTCAGCGCCGAAACCGTCCAGGTACGCCGTTTCCGCGCGGCCAGCGTCGATACTCCGATCGCGCCCACGAGGTACGCGACCAGGACACCGATGTCACCGAGGATCTCCATCGACGCGCCACTGTAGAGCAGGTGCCGGAACCCGTCGATGGCGTAACCCATCGGCAGCACGATGTGCAACGGATAGAGCGCGTCCGGGATGGTCTGCCAGGGGAACGTCCCGCCCGCGCTGACCAGTTGCAGCACCAGCAGCACCAGGCCGAGGAACTTCCCGACGGCGCCGAAGAACGCGTTGAGCGCGTGTACCACCGCGGTGAAGGTGAGCGACACCAGAACCGCGAACCCGATCGCGCCGAGCGGATGCGCGACGTCGATGCCGACCAGCCAGGTCACCGCGCCGAACAGCACGATCACCTGCGCGATCCCCAGCAGGGCCGAGGAGAGCCAGCCGCCGAGCGCGACCTTGAACGGCGACGCGCCGGCGGTCAGCGCGCGGGTGGAAAGCGGGCGCAGCAACAGGAACAGCACGAACGCGCCGATCCAGGTGGCCAGGGAGATGAAGAACGGGGCGAGGCCGGCGCCGTAGGTCCCGGCCGACGCGACACCGGAGGAGTTGACCGCGACCGGGTCGGCGATCGTGTTGGCGGTGGCCGCGCGGGTGGGGTCGTCGGGGTTCGGGATCTCCTTGAGTCCGGCGGCGAGCCCGTCGCGCAGTTGTACCGCGCCGTCGGCGAGCTGGTTCGTCCCGGTGACGGCGGACTTCTCGCCGTCGTTCAGCTTCGAAGCGCCGTCCCGGATCTGGGTCGACGCGTCGGCCGCCTGCGCGATCCCGCTGGTGAGCTGCGGCGTCGCGGAGGCCAGCTGATGCGCGCCGTCGGACACCTGGCGCGCGCCGGACGCGAGCTGTGTGAGCTGGCTGTTCGCGCCCTGGATCTTCGTGTTCGCCTGGTCCACCGGTGAGCGGAGCGTGTCGAGGCGGCCCAGGATCTCCTGCACCTGGGTCTCCGGGATGCCCGCGTTCCGCAGATCCTGCGCGAGCTGGGTGCGATAACCGTCGAGTCTGGTCTGGATGTCGCCGGACGCCGTCGCCGCGAGCGAGGCCGCGTCGGCGACCTTCTGGTTCCCGTCGGCGACCTGACCGGCGCCGTCGGCGAGCTTCTTCGTCTGGGCGGGCAGCTGGGCGGTGCTCGACTTCAGGGTGCCGAGCCCGGTCGCCAGCTGGGAGCTGCCGGACGCGAGCTGGGAGGCGCCGTCGGCCAGTTGCTGTTGGCCGGATTTGAGCTTGCCCGCGCCGTCGGCGAGCTGCGACGCGCCCGTCGACGCCTCCTGGATCTTGCCGTAGATCGTGGAGAAGCCGACCAGGAACTTGTCCGCCGCCTCGCTGCCGACCTTCTCCGCGATCGTCTTGCGGACCTGTTCGGCCACCTGTTTCGCGATGGTGCCGGACAGATAGTTGTTGGCGTCGTTGGTGGTCAGCGTGATCGTCGCCTGCTGCGGCTGGAAGTTGCCCGAGGACAGCAGCGCGGCGGAGAAGTCGCGCGGGATGCCGATCGCGAACGAGTAGTTGTCGTCGCGGACACCCTTGGCGGCCTCCTCGGGGGAGACCTCGTGCCACTGGAAGGTGCCGGATTTGACCAGCTCGTCGGTCACTTCGCGGCCGACATTGCGCTCCGCGCCGGCGGAGTCCTTCGAACCCGCGTCGGAGGTGAAGACGGCCGCGGGGAGCTTGTCGAGGCGCGAGTACGGGTCGAAGTTCGCGTAAAGGTAGAAGGACGCGTACAGCAGCGGCACCAGGACGAGCGCGACCATCGCGAGCTTCGGCAGGGTGCCGCTGCTCAGTCGGCGCAGCTCGTTGGCGGCGATCCGGACGGGGTTCATTCCTGGTCTCCTGAAGTCTTTTCAGTCTCTTCGGTGTCGTCCGGCTCGGCGGGCGCCTCGATCGGCGCGCAGCGCACGGGGTCGGGCTGCTCCAGGCCACCGCACAGGGCGGGCTGCTGGGGCAGGGCCGAAACCGGGGTGGTGGCGGTCAGCACGATGACGGCGAGACCGCGTTCGGCGTGCTCGCGGGCGATCCGCGCCCAGCTGTCGACGTCGCTGGTGTGCCTGTCGGGCGTGTCGAGCACGAGGACCCCGACGCCCTTGCGGCCGGCGGCGAGCGCGGTGAGCAGCCGGGTGCGCGTCGCCGCCTCGATGTTCTCGAAGCGGGTGGTGGCGAACGCGGCGGCGTCGTGCTCGGCCAGCCAGCTCGCGACGGCGGCCTTGTTCGCCGGGCGCTTCGCCAGCTCCAGTTCCTCCCCGACGACGACCTGCAGCGACAGCGCGCCGTCCGGTTCGCTCACGCCGGGGGAGTCGACGACGGCCACCACCTGCCGGGGATCGCCGCCTTCGACGGTCACGGTCCCGGTGGCGGGCTTCAGCCGTCCGGCCAGCGTCAGACCGAAGGCCGTCACGCCGACCCCCGGCTCGCCGTGCACGATCGCCAGCTCACCGCCCGAGACGGTGAGCGAGGTGGGCGACAGCAACGTGCCGTGGGGTCCGGTGACGGACACCCTGTCGGCTTGAACCCGCACGAAGAACTCCCAGGTCGGTGACTCGCGGAACTTTTAAACTGACTGGTCAGTACAAAAGGTAGCCCTGACCTGGGAGGTGCACAACCGTGGGGGGCCCACGTCACACGCAAGGATGACGAAACCCCCGCAAACCGGACGGCTAACGCAAGGCCGAAGCCGGATGGACCTCCCAGGACGTCCACAGTGGACGATAACCCTGCCGGTGCCAGAACACCGAGGAGAGCGGGTTGGTCGGGTTGTAGTAGAGGTAGGTGCCGTCCGCGCCGTCGGCGGAGAACTCCTTGTGCACCACGGACATCAGGGTCCGGCCGAGGCCGCTCCCGCGCAGACCGGGCACGGTGACGACGTTGTTGACGTAACCCCAGCGGCCGTGGGGGAGGAGTTCGGCCTCGGCGGATCCCGGCGTCGAGGCGATCCAGGCGGCGTGCGCGAACGCGGCGATCACACCGTCCCGCTCCGCCAGCCACAGCAGCGGGCTGTCCTTGTCGAGGGCGCGTTCCAGCGCGGGGGCGAGCAGCTCGGCGGCGTTCGGGCGCTGCCGGGTGGCGACCTGGCCGATGTAGTCGTGCGTCGAGACGGCCATCGCGAGGACGTCTTCGAAGTCGTCCGGCCTGGCCCGGCGCACGGCGATACCGTCGTCCGCGGTGTCGTCACGGTGGCAGCCGGTACGCACGGCCAGCGCGGACATCGGCACCAGCCCGTGGTCGAGGAAGGCGCGGATCGCCTCGGCGTCCCGGCTCGGCCAATTGACCACACAGGACGAATCCTCGCCGGGTGATTCGGCGTCCATCCACGTCCGCCACGCGCGCAGCAGCACGTCCATGCCCTCGGTCCCGGTGTTCCCGATGAACGGGAACAGCTGGCGCACGTCGGCGGCCGACCAGAGCAACGGGACGTCGTCCGGGCCGTGCAGCTGGCGCTGGACCACGCCGGTGACCTGAACCCCCGAGGTCGTGGCGGCGTCCACGCGTTCGCCCACGACCGGGGGCGGGGCCGCCTTGGGCAGCAGCCGGTCGATCGTCGCGAACCGCGTCCGGTGCGCGTCGAACAACGTCTTCTCGATTTCCATCCCGTCCCCAGGGGTCGACAGCGCCGATCACCGCTACCGCAGGGCAGTGGCGGGGCTCACCGCCCACGTCGTCCATAGTGGACGATAACCCTGCCGGTGCCAGAACACCGGGGAAAGCGGATTGGCCGGATTGTACGAGACGAACGTACCGGTCAGCGACGGCGAGAACAGTTCGTCGTGCGCGACCGCGGTCAGCGCGCGCCCGATCCCGCGTCCCCGTGCGGCCGCGGTGACCGCGAGCGTGCCGAGGTAGCCCCATTCGCCGGGTCTCACCCGCCCGGCGAGCGCGTCGCCGGGGGCCGGTGAACGTTTTCCGCCGGTCACCATTCCCACGGTGACACCTTCTTCTTCGGCGATCCAGACGCGGCCGCCGAACTGCAACCCGCGGCTGACCTCTTCGGCGAGCAACGCCCTGGCGCCTGGCTGGAGGACGCCATGGCCGACGTACGAGGTGTAGCGGAGTTCCTCGTACCTGAGCTCGACGATCTCCTCGAGATCCCCGCGCCTGGATTCGCGGACGGTCACGCCCGGCACGGCGTGCGCCCGGCCCGGCGCCGGCGCACGGACGGCGAGCGCCAGTTGCGGCGTGAGCCCGTGGTCGAGCAGGGCGCGCGCGACCACGACGTCACGGCTGGGCCAGGTGACCGTGCACGACGAATCGGTCTCGGCGCCGGCGAGCGTGATCCGCTCGCGCCAGGCGGAGAGCAGCGCGTTCATTCCCGCGCCGGCGTTCCGGCCGAGGACCGCGGAGAGGATCTGCAGCTGCGCCGGACTCCAGAGCCGCTGCCACGAACCCGCCGGGAACCGTACGTGCGCGATCGTCCCGGCGGCACCGGCCGCTTCGACGGGATCGCCGGGCGGGAGCGCCGATGGCGGCGGAAGCAGCGGATCGAGCGCGGCGAACCGTGCCCGCTGCAGTTCCGCCGCCCGGATCATCCCCGCTGGGTGCAGAAGATCGCCGTACCCGGGAAGAGTTTGCCGCGTAACGGGCTCCACTGGCCCCAGGTGCGCGAGTGCCCCTCCGGCCAGGCGGGTTCGATGAGATCCGTCAGCGCGAAACCGGCGTCGGCGAGCGCGCGGACGTAGTCGCCGACGGTGCGGTGGTACTCGACGTAGGTCGCGACGCCCTCGTCGTCGACCTCGACGTACGGAGTGCGGTCGAAATACGGCTGGGTGACGGTGAGGCCCTGCGGGCCGGGATCGTCGGGGAAGATCCAGCGCATCGGGTGGGTCACCGAGAACACCCACCGGGCACCCGGCCGGAGTACCCGGTGCACTTCGGCGAACACGACGTCCACCGACGCCACGAACGGGATCGCGCCGAAGGCCGAGCACGCCGAGTCGAAGCTCGCGTCGGCGAACGGGAGCGATTCGGCCGTCGCCTGTACGAGCGGGACGACGGGACCGGTCCGCTCGTTGCCCTCCCGCGCGTGGCGGAGCATGCCCGCCGACAGATCGGTCGCGACCGCTTCGGCGCCCTGCTCGGCGAGCCAGCGCGAGCACGCCGCCTGTCCACACCCGACTTCGAGGATCCGCTTCCCGGCGACTTCACCCAGAAGTGCGACGTCGGCCTCGCGGAGGCCCTCGGGACACCAGACGAAGTCCGCGTCGCCGAGGAAGCCGCCGTGGGTCGCTTGGTAGTCGTCCGCGTCGGCGTCCCACCACGCCAGGTTCGCGGCCGTCGCCTCCGGCGCCGAAACGGCCCGGTAGGCGACCCCTGCGGTGCCGAGCCGCTCCTCGGCCTGCGCGTGCCTTTCGGCCTCCGTCTGCTGCTCGGTGGCGGACTGCTGACTCAAACCGATATCCTTTCCCCAGGTCAGGGCTTTGCGGAAGACTCTATCCGCCCGCCGTGATCGCGCGGGCGACCCTGATTGTGCCGTGTACAGGGGGCCGCGTAGGATATCTGTTAGCGCAGTGGGTTCGCGCTACTCTTTCCCCCGGTTCGCTCAGCGGCCGGGTCAGGGGGTCGCGCACCGTATGCGGTGATGCTCGCGGTCGTTCCCTGTGGACGTTTGCTAATGCGGTCGCCTCATGTCGGATGAGCCCATGGTGCCCTAACCGCAAACCCACTACTTCCCATCCACCGGAGCAACCCGCCTAATGACGACCGACACCGCCACCGCCCCGACCGCCCCCGCCGGGCCCCAGCAAGTCGCTATCAACGACATCGGGTCGGAGGAAGACTTCCTCGCTGCGATCGACAAGACGATCAAGTACTTCAACGATGGCGACATCGTTGAAGGCACCATCGTCAAGGTCGACCGCGACGAGGTCCTGCTCGACATCGGCTACAAGACCGAGGGTGTCATCCCCTCGCGCGAGCTCTCCATCAAGCACGATGTCGACCCGGCTGAGGTTGTCACCGTCGGCGATGAGGTCGAAGCCCTGGTCCTCCAGAAGGAGGACAAGGAAGGCCGTCTGATCCTGTCCAAGAAGCGTGCGCAGTACGAGCGCGCCTGGGGCACGATCGAGGAGCTCAAGGAGAAGGACGAGCCCGTCAAGGGCACCGTCATCGAGGTCGTCAAGGGCGGCCTCATCCTGGACATCGGCCTGCGCGGCTTCCTGCCGGCGTCGCTGGTCGAGATGCGCCGTGTGCGCGACCTGCAGCCGTACGTCGGCCGCGAGCTCGAGGCGAAGATCATCGAGCTGGACAAGAACCGCAACAACGTGGTCCTGTCCCGCCGCGCCTACCTGGAGCAGACCCAGTCCGAGGTGCGCAGCGAGTTCCTCAACGCGCTCGCCAAGGGCCAGGTCCGCAAGGGCGTCGTGTCGTCCATCGTCAACTTCGGTGCCTTCGTGGACCTGGGTGGCGTCGACGGCCTGGTGCACGTCTCCGAGCTGTCCTGGAAGCACATCGACCACCCGTCCGAGGTCGTCGAGGTCGGCCAGGAGGTCACGGTCGAGGTTCTGGACGTCGACATGGACCGCGAGCGCGTCTCGCTGTCGCTGAAGGCGACCCAGGAAGACCCGTGGCGTCAGTTCGCCCGCACCCACGCGATCGGCCAGATCGTGCCGGGCAAGGTCACCAAGCTCGTTCCGTTCGGTGCGTTCGTGCGCGTCGAAGAGGGCATCGAGGGCCTGGTGCACATCTCCGAGCTGGCCGAGCGCCACGTGGAGATCCCGGAGCAGGTCGTCCAGGTCAACGGCGACGTGATGGTCAAGGTCATCGACATCGACCTCGAGCGTCGTCGCATCTCGCTGTCGCTGAAGCAGGCGAACGAGGGCGTCACGCCGGAGACCGAGTTCGACCCCACTCAGTACGGCATGGCCGCCGAGTACGACACCGAGGGCAACTACATCTACCCCGAAGGTTTCGACCCGGACACCCAGGAGTGGCAGGAAGGCTTCGACAAGCAGCGTGAGGAGTGGGAGCGTCAGTACGCCGAGGCTCACACCCGCTACGAGGCTCACATGAAGCAGGTCGTCAAGGCCGCCGAGGCCGACGCCGAAGCCGCCGCCGACGCCGCGACCGGTGTCACCAGCAGCGACTCGGGCGAGCAGAGCTACACCTCCGCTCCGGCCGAGGCCAAGAGCGGTGGCACGCTGGCCAGCGACGAGCAGCTCGCGGCTCTCCGCGAGAAGCTGTCGGGCGGCGCGTGATCCAGGCGCTCAGCCAGTAGCTGACAGAAAGCGGCCCCGGTCCTCCACGGACCGGGGCCGCTTTCTTTGTGTCCAGACCGCGTTTAGTCCTCTGAATGCGGTACTTGCGCAAGACAACTACCGCATTCAGAGGACTAAACGCGGGAGGGTGGGGTGGGTCAGGAGGTGGCGGGCCGGACGGCCGGCACCCAGATGCGTTCGAGGGCCGCGGCACGGGCCTTGCGGCGGAGTCCGGCGAAGCTGTGCTTGGCCGGGACGAGGAGCGCGCTCAGCCACGTGCGCCGATATTCGGCGAGGGCTTCGGCCACGGGACGATGGAGGACACAATGCGTCAGCCCCGGCGTACCGAGCCGGTGCCTTCCGGCGTGCTTGCCGTCTGCCATCTTTCCTCCGTGTGGGCTACCTTCGCCGCGCACGGTACGCAATCAGGCCCCCGAAACCGCGTAACCGACCGGCGTGTCACCCGAAATGATTGAGTCGCGCGTCACGATGATCTTGCCTTTCGGACCCCGTTGTGCCGGACGTACTCGGGACGTGACCCTGCGCGGTCTGCCCAGGTGGCGGCACTAGGCTGATCGTCATGCTGCGTGTGGGCCTGACCGGCGGGATCGGCGCCGGAAAATCAACGGTGGCGAACCGGCTTTCCGAGCACGGCGCCGTCCTCATCGACTCCGACAAGATCGCCAGGGAGGTCGTCCAGCCGGGGACGCCCGGGCTCGCCGAACTCGTCGAGGCGTTCGGGGACGACATCCTCGCTTCCGACGGTTCACTCGATCGTGCCGCGCTCGCCGCCAAGGCGTTCGCCGACGAGGAGTCCCGCAAGCGGCTGAACTCGATCGTCCACCCCCGGGTCGGCGCGCGGACGGCCGAGCTGATGGCGGAGGCGGCGCCGGACGCGATCATCGTCCACGACATCCCGCTGCTCGTCGAAGGCGGCCTCGCGCCGATGTACCACCTCGTCGTCATGGTCGACGCGCCGGAAGAGGTCCGGCTCCGCCGTCTGGTCGAGGCCCGCGGGATGCCCGAGGCCGACGCGCGCGCCAGGATCAAGGCGCAGGCGACCACCGACCAGCGCCGCGCGGTGGCCGACGTCTGGCTCGACAACAGCGGTGCCCCCGACATCGTGCTCGCCGACGTCGACGCGCTCTGGGCGGACAGGCTGACCCCGTTCGAGGCGAACGTGCGGCTCCGCAAGCCGCGGGCGCCGATGTCGCCGAAGATCGCGGAGTACGACGAGACGTGGCCGGTCCAGGCCGAGCGGGCGCTGGCCCGGATCCGCGTGGTGGTGGGGGATCGTGCCGTACGGGTCGACCACATCGGCTCGACGTCCGTTCCCGGGTTGCCCGCCAAGGACATTCTCGACCTGCAGCTCACCGTGTCCACTGTGGACATCGCCGACGGGCTGGCCGAAGCGCTCTCCGACGCCGGTTTTCCGCGTGCGGAAGGCGACTGGTTCGACGACGCGCACGGCGAAGAGGGCACCTGGCCGAAGCGTTTCCACTTCGGCGGCGACCCGCGTCGTCCGGTCAACCTGCACGTCCGGTCGCAGGAGACGCCGGCCTGGCGGCTCGCGCTGCTGTTCCCGGAGTGGCTGCGGCAGAACCCGGACGAGCGCGACGCCTACGCGGCGGTCAAGAACGCCATGGCGGCGAAGCACTCCAGTGACGGGACCGTCGAGCAGTACACGGACGAGAAGCAGGTCTGGGTCGACGCCGCCTTCACCCGCGCCGACGCGTGGGCCGAGGCGACCGGCTGGACCCCGTAGCCTGGCTGGTCAGACCCGGAATTCCCGCAGCCCCGGCCAGGCGTCCGCCCAGGATTCGGTGCGGCCGGTGACCAGCCAGATCGGCATCCCGCGGCTCACGTTGCGGACGCCGAGCGCGTTGTCGACGCGGGACACGATCCGGGCGTCGGTGAACGAGCGGTGCAACCGCGCCGGATCCGGTCCGACGAACAGCACGCTGTCCGCGGTCTCCGGCGGGTGGCCGAAGTACCAGAAACCCCGGCTGGGGCTGTAGGCGGCGGGAAGCCCGAATTCGGGGCCGTATCGGTCCAGTGCTCCGGCCTGCCAGTACCCGGCCGTGACGAGCGTGGTGCGCGCCTGCTGCTCCGGCGGGAGCCGGTGATACGCGTCCGACACCGAACGGGCGAGATCCGGCCAGCCGATCTCTTCGAGCGCGTACGCCGGACGCGGGACGTCACGGCCTTCCGCGAGCCAGGTGGCGGGCCACACCGGCAGCGCGTACGGAAGGCTGTACAGCGCGGAAAGCAGGAACACCGGCCACGTCGGGATCCAGCGGAACCACAGCGACGGCTTCAGCCGCCCGAAATGGACGGCCGCGCCGGCCCAGAGGATCCCGAACATCCCGGCGGCGTAGTAGTACCGGCCGTTGGACAGGATGAACAGCGCGATCACGCCGACCGCGGTCCAGCCGAGGAACCGGTGTTCGCGTAGTCGCGGCGAGAACAGCAGCACCCAGAGTCCATAAAGGACACCGACGGCGCCGATGCCGAGCCCGGCACCGGTGAGCAGGGCGGGCAGGAATCCGGCGCGGCCGCTCCAGCCGCCGGTGGTCTCGTGCGCGATGACGTCGCCCATCTCCAGCTGGGGCCAGCCGTTCGCGGCCTGCCACCACAGGGTGGGCACGAGTGAGAGCGCCGCGATGGCCGCGCCGATCCAGAGTTTGGGCCTGCGCAGGAGATCCCGCGGTCCGAAGACGAGGATCGCCACTCCCGCGGCGATCCAGAACGCGGCGATGAGGAGTTTGACGTTGAGCGCGACGGCGGTGGCCAGGCCCAGCCACAGCAACAGGTTGTCGTCGCGCGTCCGCATCCACCGCACCAGCAGC
This sequence comes from Amycolatopsis pittospori, assembly GCF_013870525.1. GTDB lineage: Bacteria > Actinomycetota > Actinomycetes > Mycobacteriales > Pseudonocardiaceae > Amycolatopsis > Amycolatopsis pittospori. The sequence goes on along the minus strand of NZ_JACBXD010000003.1, from coordinate 109,316 downwards.
CATGCGATGAGGGCCCACAGCGCCGGATCGATCGTCGACGTCGCCAGGTAGTGCCCGCTGCCGATGAACTGCCCGCAGATCGCGTACGCGGCGGCTGCCCGGGTCTGCGCCCGGCGGTCGCCGCCCATCTCGTACGCGATGAGCCCGGTGAACACCACCCCGGCCGCCGTCGCCAAGACAGCGGGGAGCCGGAACACGAAGAGGTTCCCCGGCGCGAGCGAGTCCATCGCCCACGCCAGTGCCGGGAGGACCGGCGGCTGGTCCGCGTAGCCCCAGGCCAGCCGCTTGCCGGCGGAGAGGAAGTACAGTTCGTCGCCGAAGTAGCCGTACCGCCACGCCGTCGCCAGCAGTGCCGCCGCGGCGGCGACGGCGAGCAAGGCCACCGGAAGCCGGGCGAACGTCGTGCCGGACGCGGTCGGTGTTTCGGCCGCGTGGGCGGCTTCCATCCATTCCTCGCAGATCCCTCGGGTGCCGGTCCTTTCGCACCCTACGTGTCACCGTCCTGGCTCGTCGGTTGTGAGAGGACTTGCGTGAAGTACGGCACAAGTACCGCGAATCGGCGCCGAACGCCTCGTCAGTGCCGCCGCCAGCCGAGCGTGATGTCCTTTGTGGACAGCCAGGCGCGCAGGTCGTGGCCGTAGGTGGCCAGCCCGTCCACGGTCGCGTGGCTGATGCCGAGCGCGCGTTCGCCGTCGGTGGGGGAGAGCAGCCCGCTGGTGACGGCGTCGAGGAGTTCGTCGGTGTCGATCACCTGGACGGACTTCTTGTCCTTCAGTACGAGATCGAGGTAGAGGTCGGTGACGACCCAGGTGCCGCCTTCGCGGCGGATGTCGACGACGTCGAGGTAGAAGTCCTGATCGCGTTCGTGACCGGCGTTGAACCAGAAGTCGGTGATCCGCAGGCCGAGGTCCGGCAGCAGCCAGGACTCGAGGTAGTGGAACTGCGCCCGCCCGGGGGTCGGCCGCGCCATGTAGAGGCCGAAGGGCTCTTCGCGGTATTCCTCGACCTCCCTTACGACGCCCTTGGGGTCGGTGTTGGTCTTCGCGGACGGGTCGAAGTACTCGACCTTGGGCGGGTGCAGCGCGGTCATGCGCTCATCTTGGAAGGCTCCGGCGCTCGCGGCCACCACCCAACCGGGTGGACGATCACGGTTTCGGTGTTCCGCCGGAGTAGTGCCGCCCGGCCGGATAGGGTGCGCTGGTTCTGCCATACGGGTGAGCGGGAGTCCACGCATGTTCGGGATCATCAGGCCGTGCCGTCACCGGCTTTCCGCCGGTCTGCACGCCGACTGGATGGCGCATCTCTGCGGGCTTTGCCTTGCACTGCGCGACGAACACGGACATCTCGCCCGAATGGTGACGAACTACGACGGCTTGATCATCTCCGCGCTCGTCGAAGCCCAGTCGCCGCGCGCCGAAGGACGCCGCGACGCCGGCCCTTGTCCGCTTCGGGCGATGAAGGGGACTTCGGTCGCGCGGGGTGGCGGTGCCCAGCTCGCGGCCGCGGTCTCCCTCGTGCTGGCGTCGGCCAAGATCACCGACCACGTCGAAGACCGCGACGGCGCCTTCGCACGGCGTACCGTCGCCGTCGCCGCGAAGCGGATGGCCACACGCTGGGCGGACCAGGGGAGCCGGACCGGTACACGGATCGGCTTCGACACCGCCGTCCTGACCGAGGCCGTCGACCGGCAGGGCGAGATCGAACGCGCCGTCCGCCTGGGGGATTCGGCCGTGCTGGCCACCGAACCCGCGGAGCTGGCGACGTCGGCCGCGTTCGCGCACACCGCCGTTCTGGCCTGCCGCCCGGAGAACGCCGCGCCGCTGGCCGAGGCCGGAAGGCTGTTCGGCCGGGCCGCGCATCTGCTCGACGCCGTCGAGGACCTCGCCGAGGACGAGGCGGCCGGCGCGTGGAACCCGCTGACGGTCACCGGCACCGGGCTCACCGAAGCGCGGCGGCTGTGCGACGACGCCGTGCTCGGCGTCGAACTGGCCCTTCGCGAGGTGCGCTTCGATCAGCCCAAGCTGGTGCACGTCCTGCTGGTGCACGAACTGCGCCAGGCGGTCCGGCGTGCTTTCGGGCACGGCCTCATCAGCCGGAGTCACGGTCATGGGCACGGCCCGCAGCAGCCGCCGCCGGGCTGGATCGGACCCGGGCCGCGGCCGCAGCAGCATCCCCACCAGCCTTATCCGCCTCAGCAGTATCCGCAGGGCGGTTACCAGGTACCGCCTCCTGGACCGGTGCCGCCGCAGGGTGCTCCCGGTGGTGGAGGTCCGCCGCAGGAACCGCCGAAGAAGAAGCGGAAGCACGGGGGCCCGCCGACCGACGGCCAGGGCGGTTGCTGCTGGACGCCGAAGTTCCGGGTACCCGCCCGGCCGAGGGGGTTCTTCTTCGGCTGCGCGGTGGCGACCTACATGTGCTGCTCGTGCCAGTTCTGCTGCCGGGACCCGTTCCCGGGACCGTGGAGCGGGAAGCCGCACGAGGCATGGTGCAACAACTGTGACGGTTGTGACTGTTGCGATTGCTGTGACTGTTCCTGCTGAGTCGACCAGGCGAAACGGAAACTGTCGGACCCAGCGCCTACTCTGGTCCTCGTGGCTTTCGCAACCGAACACCCCGTGCTCGCCCAGTCGGACCACCGGCCCGTCACCGACGTCCCCCGGACCGGCGGCCGGTTCGAGGTCGTCAGTGACTACAAGCCCGCCGGCGACCAGCCGGCGGCCATCGACGAACTCGAACGCCGGGTCAACGCGGGCGAGCGGGACGTGGTGCTCCTGGGCGCCACGGGTACCGGCAAGTCGGCGACGACGGCCTGGCTGATCGAGCGGGTCCAGCGTCCGACACTGGTGATGGCGCCGAACAAGACGCTGGCCGCGCAGCTGGCGAACGAGCTGAGGGAGCTGTTCCCGCACAACGCGGTCGAATACTTCGTCAGTTACTACGACTATTACCAGCCCGAGGCGTACATCGCGCAGACGGACACCTACATCGAGAAGGACTCGTCGATCAACGACGACGTCGAGCGACTTCGCCACTCGGCGACGATGAACCTGTTGTCGCGGCGCGACGTCATCGTGGTCGCGAGTGTCTCCTGCATCTACGGCCTCGGCACGCCCCAGTCGTACCTGGACCGGTCCTCGAAACTGAAGGTCGGCGAGCAGCTCGACCGGGACGTCTTCCTCCGCGCGCTGGTGGACGTGCAGTACACCCGCAACGACATCGCCTTCGCTCGGGGAACCTTCCGTGCCCGCGGCGACACGGTCGAGATCATCCCGGCGTACGAGGAGCTGGCGATCCGCGTCGAGTTCTTCGGCGACGAGATCGAGAAGCTGTACTACCTGCACCCGCTCACCGGCGACATCGTGAAAGAGGTCGACGAGGTCCGCATCTTCCCGGCCACGCACTACGTCGCGGGTCCGGAGCGGATGGAGAAGGCCATCCGCGGCATCGAGGCCGAGCTGGAGCAGCGGCTGGCGGAGCTGGAGAAGCAGGGCAAGCTGCTGGAGGCCCAGCGGCTGCGGATGCGGACCGCGTACGACATCGAGATGATGCGCCAGGTCGGGTTCTGCTCGGGGATCGAGAACTATTCGCGGCATATCGACGGCCGCGACGCCGGTTCCGCGCCCGCTACCCTGATCGACTACTTCCCGGACGACTTCCTGCTGGTCATCGACGAGTCGCACCAGACCGTCCCGCAGATCGGCGGCATGTTCGAAGGGGACATGTCCCGTAAGCGGAACCTGGTCGAGTTCGGTTTCCGGCTGCCCAGCGCGGTCGACAACCGGCCGCTGACCTGGGAGGAGTTCACCGACCGCATCGGGCAGACGGTGTACCTGTCGGCGACGCCGGGCCCGTACGAAATGGGGCAGGCCGGCGGCGAGTTCGTCGAGCAGGTCATCCGGCCGACCGGCCTGATCGACCCGAAGGTGGTCGTGAAGCCCACCGAGGGCCAGATCGACGACCTGGTGCACGAGATCCGCGAGCGGGCCGAGAAGGACGAGCGTGTCCTGGTCACCACGCTCACCAAGAAGATGTCCGAGGACCTCACCGATTACCTGCTGGAGCTGGGCATCCGGGTGCGGTACCTGCACTCCGAGGTGGACACGCTGCGCCGGATCGAACTGCTGCGGCAGCTGCGCGCGGGCGATTTCGACGTACTCGTCGGCATCAACCTGCTCCGTGAGGGTCTCGACCTGCCCGAGGTGTCGCTGGTCGCGATCCTCGACGCGGACAAGGAGGGCTTCCTCCGCAGCGGGACCTCGCTGATCCAGACGATCGGCCGCGCGGCGCGAAACGTGTCGGGCGAAGTGCACATGTACGCCGACAAGATCACCGACTCGATGCAGCACGCCATCGACGAGACCGATCGCCGTCGCGCCAAGCAGGTCGCCTACAACGAGGAGCGCGGCGTCGACCCGCAGCCGCTGCGGAAGAAGATCGCCGACATCCTGGACCGTGTCTACAGCGAGGCCGAGGACACGGAGTCCGTCGCCGTCGGCGGTTCGGGCCGGAACTCTTCCCGCGGCAAGAAGCCCGAGCAGGGCGACCGCGTGCGCAGCTCCGGGATGCTCGCCGACAAGGACGTCGCCGGGATGCCGCGAGCCGAGCTGGCGGACCTCATCCAGCAGATGACCGACCAGATGATGCAGGCCGCCCGCGACCTGCAGTTCGAACTCGCCGCCCGCCTGCGCGACGAGGTTTCGGACCTGAAGAAGGAGCTGCGCGGCATGGACGCGGCCGGCATCAAATAGGCGCGTTCAGTCCTCTCGTTGCGATCCTTGCGTGTGCAACTACCGCATTGAGAGGACTGAACGCGAGGGTGTCAGAGGCGCGGGCGCTCCAGCAGGGTCAGGTCGGCGTCGAAGTCGGGGAAGCCGGCCGGTACCGAACGCGTGGAGACGCCCGGCGAAACGGGAGGCAGACCGGCCCATCGTCGGACGGTGTTCGTCGCTTCGGCGGCCTGGGCCGCCGGGAGCTGCGCGATCCGCGAGCCGTGGTTCCCGCCGGGCACGGTGTACGTGTACGAGTCCCGCGAACCGAAGCCGAGTTCGAACGGCTCCGCGCTCCACGGGTCGTTCTCGCCGTAGATGTAGAGCAGCCGCTTTCCCTGCGTCTTCACCCAGAAGTCGATGTCCGGCATGGCCAGGTGGTCGAACCGGGGGATATCGACGGATTTCGGCACGAACGACCGGGACATGTTCCGGCCCGGGTAGCGCAGGAGGTCCCGGAGGTAGCTTTCGTACGACTCCGGGGCGCCGAGCTGGTACGCGGCCTGGAAGTAGTAGGGGACGTAGCCGCCGAGGCTCTGGTCGGAGTACGTGTTGAGGCTTTCGACGCGTTCGAACCAGGCGTACACCTCGGCCGCCGGAGCGCCGGCCTTCGGGACCGTCGCGCAGTCCGCCTGCTTCTGGTACTGCCAGAACGCGAAGTACGAGTCGATCACCGAGATCTCGAGTGACACGTCGGCGGAGCCCACGATCGAGAACGTGTAGCCGTTCTTCGCCGCGTCGGCGGCGGCGAGCGCCGCGAACTCCGAGCGCCGCGTCAGTACGTCGCGCTGGATCGCCTTCAGCGCCGTGCGGCACGCCGGATCGTCGCCGACGTTCGCGAGGAATCGGTTGTAGCGGTCGTGCGAGTTGATCACGTCGTTGGGCGCGACGTAGGGGATCGTGCCGTCGACGTCGTTCGGGAAGAACCTACGGAAGTAGGTCGCCGTCATGCCGCCCTTGCTGCCGCCGGTGGCGAGCCACTTGCCCGGGTAGATCCGCTTGAAAGCCTCGACGGCGCGGTGCTGGTCCGCGGCCGCCTGCCAGATCGTCAGCTGCTTGCCCCAGTTCGGCCGCTCGGGCCGAGACGGGGTGAAGAAGCGGTACTCCATCGACAGCTGGTTGCCGTCGACGATCTGGGTCGGCTCAGAACGGTTAGCCGCTTCCGACACGTTGTACCCGCTCGTGAACGCCACGGTCGGCGCGCGGAACTCCTTGTGCAGCAAAGTGAATCGCTGCTGGAAGGTGCCGGCGGACGGCTTGTGGTGATCCACCGGCTGAGTGAACGTGAGCTTGAAGAACCGGTAGCCGGTCGGCGCCGGGTTCTCCGACACGACGGTCAGGCCGGGGATCCGGCCGAGCGCGTCCTTGATGTCCTCGGGTGCCGCCTGCGCGGCCGGCGTCAGCCCGGCCAGCGCGAGCACCGTGACCGCCAAAACCGACCACGCGGCCGTGAACTTCCGCATCCGTGCCCTCCCCATCGCCGACCTGTTCGGCGGTCGGATACTCACAGAGTCCCGGCCGGTCGGCAATCGGCTATCCGGAGGGCGTCCCGGTGATCGGGAAGCCTCAGTTCGGGCGGCTGAGCACCCGTTCGACGTAGGCCTTGATGGCGGCGAGTGCCTCGGGGGAGCTCCACAGTTCGAGGACGTGGGCGTCGTCGCCGGTGCGGTGTTCGGCGATGCGCTCGTGGAACGGCCGGTGCAGCTGAGCCTTCGTATGCGCGTACGCGGCCGCGGGGATCTCGGCGAGCTTCCTGGCCAGCGCCACGGCTCGCGGCAGGACGTTCTCCGGCGCGGTCACCTCGTTCACCAGGCCGAGCCGCAACGCCTCTTCGGGCAGGTGCGTCTCGCCGAGGAACGCGAGTTCGCCGAGGACGTCGGCGCCGAACCCGGAGCGCAGGATCTCCAAGGCCGCCAACGGGAACGGGACACCGACGAGCAGTTCGGTGATCCCGATCCGGCTCGGGCCCTCGGCGAGGACACGGCGGTCGCAGGCGGCGGCCAGGACGGCGCCGCCGGCGATCGCGTGCCCGTTGAGCGCCGCGATCACCGGACCGGGGAAGCCGAACACCGAGAGGAACGCGTCGGACAGCGCGGGCAGGAACTCTTCGATGTAGTCCTTGCCGCCGTCGTGCACCCGCCGCAGGTCGACGCCCGCCGAGAAGATGCCGCCGGTTCCGGTCAGCACGACGCCGCGACAGCCGCCGAGCTGAACGTCTTCGAGCCGGACGATCAGTTCCTGACAGAACTCCGTGTCGAGGGTGTTCGCCTTGCCGTGCTGCAGGGTGACGACGGCGATCCCGCCTTCGTCGTCCACGCGGATCGAGGAGGTGGCCATGAGCCCGACCGTACCCGAGCCGGCGGGGATCTACAGTGGACCGCTCATTCCGCCAGGCGCACGGTGATCGTCGGGCTGAAGGACCGCTTGCGGTTCCAGCCCGTCTCGGCACCGATGCTCAGCTGGATGGCACGGTCTGAGGGCGCCCAGTAGCCGGTGCGGACGAAGTACGCGTCCATCGCGCAGAGCCTGCTGCTGGACTTGCGGCTGCAGATGGTCTCCCAGCCCCATTGCCTGCCGCTTTCCTCGACGCCGTTGCGCCGGACGAACAGATGCGGGTTGCCGATGTCGCGGCAATACGTGCTGCCCTCGGAAATGTAGAGGACCCCGTCGATCTTGTAGAACCGCTTGTTGTCGAGAAGGGTCACCTGGCCCGAGACGGCGAATCCGACTCTGCCACCTTTGCCGGAGCTCATGGTCCAATCAAGAGCGAATTCCTGGACCGGAACCTCGATCGACTGGGTCATGGTGACATCCCCGCTTTCTTCTCGCGTCGGCACCTTTCCCTGAAGATAAGGATTTCCCGGAGGTCATCGAAGATGATGGGGAACTTTTCACCCAATGAGTCGATGATCGGAAAATCAATGTTCTCATGCGCATGAAACACCGCTTACCGGCGCTAATGGGTGAAGGTCGCCACGGCCAGTGAAAACCGGGGCCCACCAGGGAAGAGGATTTCGTCTTCCCGGTGGACCCCGGTGGTTTTCCGGTGCGGAATCGCTCTCAGCTGGTGATGTCCTTCGTCGCGAACCGGCGGCCGGCCAGAAGGAAGAACACCGTGCCGTACAACGCCGCGGACAACATGCCGTTGGCCATGTTGGTCCAGTCGATGTCGGTCGAGATCAGATCCATCCACGAGAACGCGAAATGCGTCGGCAGATAGTCCCGCAGCCCTTCCAACGCGGTGATCTGGTCGAGGATCTGCGAAACGATCGCGACGATGACCGCGCCGCCCACGGCGCCGAGCGGGGCGTCGGTGGCGACCGAAAGCAGCATCGCCAGCCCGGCCACCCACGCCAGCTGGAGGATGATGTAGATCGTGGCCAGCCCCATCGCGATGAGGCTGTCGCTGAACGACACCGCGTCGCCGGTCGGGCTGATCGCGTCGCCCGCGCCGTACCAGATCACGCCGACCACGAGCGACACCAACGGCAACAGGATCAGCGCGGCGGCCGAAAGGATGCCGGAGACGATGGCCTTCTGCCGCAGTACCCGGTGCCGGGGGACCGGCATCGCGAGCAGGTACTTCAGGCTCGACCACGACGCCTCGCTGGCGATCGTGTCGCCGTAGAACAGCGCCACGATCATCGGCAGCAGGAACGTCCCGGAGACGAACAGCGCGAGCACCACGAAGTTCGGCGCGCTCGCCGTGGCGAGGTCGACGAAACCGCCGCTGCGGCGGTTCGGGTTGGCCTGCCCGATCTCGAACGCGATCACCAGGATGAACGGCAGCAGCGCGACGAAGCCCAGCATGAGCTGGGTCCGTCGTCGCTTGAGCTGCCGCTTCAGTTCGACACCGAGCCGCAGTGTCCGGTCGGCGCGGTAGCCCGCCACCGCGCCGTCCGGGCCGACCTCGGTCCGTTCGTGCGAAGCGACCTCGGTCAGCTCCAGCAGCGCGGCCGGGTCGGTGTGCACGCCGTGATCCGCCCGGGTCACCGGGCCGGAACCATTGGTCTTACTCACCCTTCGAGTCCTCTCCGACCAGCTGCAGGAACGCGTCTTCCAGACGGCGTCTCGGCCCGGCCTGTTCGACCGCGACCCCGGCCCGCACGAGGGCGGCGACCGCCTCGGCGCGGGCGAGTCCGTCGAGGTCCGCGTGGACCAGTTCCCCGTCGACGTCGACGCCGGAAACGCCGCCCACCTTCCGCAGCGCTTCGGCCGCTTCGGCGGGCTTGTCGACCCGGAACGTCGCCTCGCCGCTGGACGCGGCCAGTTCGCCGACCTCACCCGAGGCGACCAGCATGCCGCGGTGCATCACGACCACATGCGTACAGGTCTGCTCGACCTCGGCCAGCAGGTGGCTCGACACCACCACGGTGCGCCCCGTCGCCGCGTAGCGCTGGAGCACCTCCCGCATCTGGTGGATCTGGGGCGGGTCGAGTCCGTTGGTCGGTTCGTCGAGCACCATGAGCTCCGGGAGGCCGAGCATCGCCTGCGCGATCGCGAGCCGCTGCCGCATACCCTGGCTGTAGGTGCGCACCCGCCGGTTCACCGCGTCGCCGAGCCCGGCGATCTCCAGCGCCTCCGCGAAATGCGCCCGCTCCTTCGGACGGCCCGTGCTCGCCCAGTACAGCTCCAGGTTCTCCTTGCCGGACAGGTGCGGCAGGAAGCCCGAACCCTCCACAAAGGACCCGATCCGGGACAGCACCGGCGCACCGGGCGCGATCAGGTGGCCGAACACCCGGATGTGCCCGGCGGTCGGCGTGATCAGCCCCATCAGCATGCGCAGCGTCGTCGTCTTGCCCGCGCCGTTCGGTCCGAGCAGGCCGAGCACCTGGCCGGGTTCGACCCGGAACGACAGGTCCTTCACCGCGACGAACCCGCCCGCGTAGGCCTTGTGCAGTCCTTCGATCACCAGTGGCGTCTTCGCCAGGCTCTCGTCGACGTCGTGGGCACGACGGCGCCGGAACGCGGCGATCACCGCGATCGCGATCCCCGCGAGCAGCGTGCCGGCGATCCCGAGCAGCTGCGCCGTGGGCGCTCCCGCGCCGACCGACGTGCCGTGGACGACCGGGACGCCGAGTTGTCCGCCGTCGGCGAGCCCGATGCGGAACACCGCGGGCTCGACCGGCGTCGCGAACGCCTGATCCGTGGTTCCGACGACCAGCCGGAGCGTGTGCCCGGCCTCCAGCGGACGCACGATGCCCGGCAGGGTCACCGTCACCTCGACCGGGCTGCCGTCGGCGGGCAGGCCGGATACGCGGAACGGTGCGACCGCGTTGGCCGGAAGCGTCCGGACGCCCTCGGAGTTGACGTCGTAGAGCTTCGCGAACAGGACGGCTTCCTTCTGCGGAGCCGCCGCGGCCGGATCCGCAGAGACCCGCAGGCGGACCGTGGACGAACCGGCCACGATCGTCTGCTCACCGAGCGGCGCCGTCGCGAACTGCGCGGCTTGACCGGGCGGGTCGATGCTGAACAGTCCGGAAAGGCGGGACGAGCCCGCGACCGCGCCGTTCAGTCCGGGGATCCCGCTCACGGCGGCGGGATTGCCGCCGGCGGGCCGGACGACCGGCTGGGCCGGACCCTCCAGCGTGAACCGCCGCCGCTCGGTGGCGTCACCGGTGGCACCCGGGTACGCGGGAGCGGTGACCGTGCGGACCGACGGGGCGCCGTTGGCGCGCAGCGTGCCCTGGATGTCGTAGCTGAACCCGGTGCCGGGATCGGTGCCCTGGCCGGTCAGCGAGAACTTGAGGAAGTCCGAGATCTGCGTGCGCAGTTTCTGGCCGGGTTTCCCGCCATCGTGGCCGCCGGTGTACCAGATCGTGCGGACCTTGCCGCCCGCCGCCGCGATCTGCCGGGCGGTCGCGTCGGACTGGTCCAATCCGAACAGGGTGTCGCTTTCGCCCTGCACCAGCAGGGTCGGCACGGTGATCTTGTCCGTCACGGACGCGGGGGAGACGCGGCGGAGCAGGTCGACGGTCCGCTGACTCGCCTTACCGGTGGTCGCGAGTTCGGTGTAGGCCTGGCAGACGTCCGCGGTGAACCGTCCACAAGGGTCGGCCGGGCCGGCCGCCGGGCGCTGCCCGTTCGGTCCGCCGAGCGGGAGGGACTGCGCCGCGGCACCCGCCGCGCCGGTGGCCTGCGAGGCGCCGGATTCGCTCGTCTCGTCGCCGGCTTCGGGGGCGTCATTCGACGGCGATCCGCCCTGCGCCGCACCGGAACCGGCCGAGAAGAAGATGCCGGCCCACGACCTCTTGAAGACGCCGTCCGCGGTGAACGCCCCGGCGGCCGGAGTCGTGGCGGCCGAGGAAGTCGCGGAAGCGGCGTTCGGGAAGAGGCCCTGCGCGAGGTCGTTGTAGGTGATCACCGGGGCGATGGCGTCGACCCGTTTGTCGGTCCCGGCCAGCAGCAGCGACAGCGCGCCGCCGTAGGAGGCACCGGACACGGCCACCTTCGGATCGCCGTTCTCGCTGAGCACCTCCGGCCGCGAGGCCAGCGTGTCGATCAGCTTCCTGGCGTCGGCGACCTCGCGATCGGGGTCGTTCAGCGCGATCTTCCCGGTGCTGCGGCCGAAACCGCGAGCGGACCAGGAGAGCACGACGAAACCCTTGTCGGCGAGCTCGCGGGCTTCGGTGGCGACGCTGTTCTTGTCGCCACCGAAGCCGTGGGCGAGCAGGACGGCCGGCGCCGGGGTCTGCTCGGGCAGGTACAGCGTCGTGTCGATTTTGACGACCTCCGACGAACCCGGGACTTCGGGCATGTCGAGGATCGCTTCCTGGGTTTTCACTGCGGACGGAGCGGGCTCGCTGTTCGTCCACACGACGGCCGCGGCGGCCAGGACCACCACGACCGCACCTAGCGCGGTGAGCCGGGCGCCGCGCGTGCGAGGGAGCGGGATTCGGGGCACGGAATGACCGTATTCGCCCGAACCTGAGAGTCGCTCGTCCGGCTCACAGAGACCACACAAGAGTGATGTCGGCCAGCCACCAGAACGGGTACTCCACGTGGAGGAAGAGGTGAATGTGACGGGAGTTACGCCATCATCTTGGTGACAAGGGCAACCTTAACTGGCGTCATGCGTACAGACAGGTCAAACTGGACCAGCTGTGAGGGGAGTATTCCTTCGCGGCGGTGTCGTCAGCACGGTGGTCTTCGCAGGCCCCCGGCACCGTCGGCCGGTTCACACCGGCGGAAGAGACCTCCGGTTAGTTGCTGCTGTGCACTATCCGGAGGGTTGGTTACATGTCTGTTCCCCTGTGGCTATGGATCGCCACGGTCGGCGGTCTGCTCGCGCTGATCGCTCTCGACCTCGTCATCGTCGATCGCAAGCCGCATGAGGTCACCACCGGTGAAGCCGCCCGGTGGGTCATCTTCTACGTCGCCGTCGCCGTGGCCTTCGGTATCGGCGTCTGGATCTTCGGGGGACACGACCCGGGCGTCGAGTTCTTCACCGGGTACATCACCGAGTACTCGCTGAGCGTCGACAACCTGTTCATCTTCATGATCATCATGACGTCGTTCAAGGTGCCGGCGATACACCAGCACCGCGTCCTGCTGATCGGCATCCTGCTCGCGCTCGCCATGCGCAGTGTGTTCATCGCCGTGGGCGCCGCGCTGATCGCGCAGTTCGTCTGGGTCTTCTTCCTCTTCGGCGCCGTCTTGATCTGGACCGCGGTCAGCATGGTCCGCAACAAGGACGAGGACGAGGAGTACGAGGAGAACGCGCTCACCCGCTGGGTGCGCAAACTCTTCCCGGTCACCAACGAGTGGCACGGCCACAAGTCGTTCGTGAAGAAGGACGGCAAGCGCTGGATCACGCCGATGTTCCTGGTGATCGTCGCCATCGGCAGCGCGGACCTGCTGTTCGCCGTCGACTCGATCCCGGCGATCTTCGGCATCACCCAGGAGGCCTTCCTGGTCTTCACCGCCAACGCGTTCGCGCTGATGGGCCTGCGTCAGCTGTACTTCCTGCTCGGTGGCCTGGTCACCAAGCTGGTGTACCTGTCCTACGGCCTCGCCGTGATCCTCGCCTTCATCGGCGCGAAGCTGTTCCTGCACGCGCTGCACGAGTACCACGTGGTGCCGGACTGGCTGGACATCAACAACTGGGTCTCGCTCGGCGTCATCGTGGTGGTCCTGACGGTCACGACGCTGGCCAGCCTCGCGAAAGCGAAGAAGCTGGAAGCCGCTGAGCAGGAATCTTCGGTAGGTAGTTAGAACTGCTAAGGATCGGGTACCGTCGGGGCCGTGCGTCCCGTTGACATCGAAGCCCTGACGGTCCCCGGCGCCCCGGCGCTGCGTGGAGACCTGCTGCTCACCGCCGTGAGCGCGCCCGATCTGAAGACGAACAGCTACCGCGGTGGCCTGCGCCGGGTCGACCTGGGCGGCGGCGGGGAAGGACCCTGGACCCACGGGAGCCAGGACACCGCCCCCGCCATCTCCCCGGACGGCCGGTGGGTCGCCTTCCTGCGCGCGGGGGAGGGCACCGGTCGTGAAGCCAAACCGCAGGTGCATGTGATCGCCGCGGCCGGGGGTGACGCGAAGCGGATCACCGACCTGCCCCTCGGCGCGGGCGCCCCGGTCTGGGCACCCGATTCCCGCCGGATCGCCTTCGTCGCGCGCGTGCCCGAGCCGGGCCGGTACGGCACGGAGAACGCGGACGGCGAGATCCTGGAGCCGGGCGAGGAAGCGCCGCGTCACATCACCAATCTCTTCTACCGGGTCGACGACGTCGGCTTCCTCAACGACCGCCCGCAGCGGCTGTTCGTCTTGGACGCCGTCTCCGCGCTTTCCGAGGCCGAACCGGTCGAAGCCGCCCCGCTGACCGACGACCGGGCCGACGTCGAGCATCCTTCGTGGACTGTCGACGGCGAGTCCGTCCTGATCGTCGCGCCGCGGGACTGGGCCGTCGAGGACACCGTCCGTTCGGACGTCTACGCCGTGCCGGCCGAGGGCGGCGAGCCCCGTCTGGTGGTCCGTAGCCCTGGCTCCGCGGCCAAGCCGGTGTCCACTCCGGACGGCTCGATCCTCTTCTACGGCACCGAATTCCCCGGTTGGGAAGAGGTCGCCCGCAATACCGGCCTGTGGCACGCGCCGTGGCCGTCGGGCGACGAACCCTCGTCCGCGCGGCGGCTGACCGACGTCGAAACGGTGGACTGCGACCTCGCCGCCGGTGTCCCGGTCGTCCTCGGCGACGAAGCGCTCGTCGTGGTCCGCACCCGGGGTGCCGCCGAGTTGCGCGCCGTCCCGCTCGACGCGGACCTGGCCGAGCTGAAGTCCTTGCGCTATCTCGCGGGTGAGTTCGCCGCGGTGAAGTCGTTCGCCGTCGACGGCGAACGGATCGCCGCCGTGATCGGCACGCCGGAGAGCTCCGGCGACGTCGTGCTGCTGTCCGGCGAAGAGCCCCGTGTACTCACGGATTACTCGAAGGCGTTGCGAGACACGGGGATCCTGCCGCTGGAGGAGCTGGACGCGACCGCGTCCGACGGCTACCCGGTGCACGGCTGGATCGTCCGGCCCGAGGGCGAGGGGCCGCATCCCGTGGTCCTGATGATCCACGGTGGACCGTTCGCGCCGTACGAATGGAAGGTCTTCGACGAGGCGCAGGTGCTCGCCGCCGCCGGATACGCCGTCGTCCTGGCGAACCCGCGCGGTTCCGCGGGCTACGGCGAAAGCCACGGCCGCAGCATCATCGGCGGCTTCGGTACCGTCGACGCGACGGATCTGCTGACCCTGCTGGACGAAGCGCTGAAGCTGTCCAATTTGCACAGTGATCGTGTCGGCGTCATGGGCGGTTCGTACGGCGGCTTCATGACCAGCTGGCTCTCCGCGCACCACGGCGGCCGGTTCCGCGCCGCGTGGAGCGAGCGCGCGGTCAACGCGCACGACTCGTTCACCGGCAGCTCGGACATCGGCTGGTTCTTCGCCAAGGGCTACATCGGCGAGGACGTCGAAGTGCAGCGCGAGCGCAGCCCACTGACCTACGCGGAGAAGATCGACATCCCGTTCATGGTCGCGCATTCCGAGCAGGACTGGCGGTGCCCGCTGGAGCAGGCGCAGCGGATGTACGTCGCGCTCCGGCAGAACGGGACCCCCGCCGAGTTCCTGCTGTTCCCGGGCGAGGGGCACGAACTCACGCGCTCCGGGAAACCGCGGCACCGGGTACAGCGGTTCGACGCCGTGCTCGAGTGGTGGGGCCGGCACCTCTGATCTCCGGGTCACCGGATGCTATGAACGGCCCGTTACTTGCAAAATTTGCAAGTAACGGGCCGTTCATAGCACTGGGGGCCTAGCTCAGAAGCGTGTAGTTCAGCTCTTCGCACACCCGGCCCAGCGGGACGTCCAGCCCGGGATGGTCCAGCGGGAGCAGCACGTCCGGCGCGACCGGCAGCGCGTTCCCGGCGGGCGGGTCCCATAGGGCGAGCGCGGGGCCGCCGGAGTCCATCGACGACCGGTACCAGACGCCGTCGAGGTCGCCGAAGGCCGCGCGGATGGCGCGCGCCCAGGATTGGGTGATCTTCTTCGGGCCGCTGGAGATCTCCTGCGAGGCGCCGACCCGGGTCGGCCAGAGGCCGGCGAGGTCGAGCAGCCGCAGCGTGCGGGTGGGCCGCACGACGACCAGGCGCGGGCCGCGGGATTTGCGGTCGACCGTCGACGTGGTCTGGAAGACCTCCGCGATGCTGGTGCGCACGGTGAGCCCGAAGTACAGGACGCCGTTCCCGGGGTCGGTCACCGGGCGCCCGCCACGACCTGGGGTCTGCGGGTCGAAGCGGCCGTGCGGGAGCGGGCCGCTGTAGCGGAACGTGTTCCACTGCTGGGGGTGGTTGCCGTGCGCGGTGAAGATCCTGACCAGCCTGGTGCCGGGGTGCACCGTCACCACGTCGTTGGTGCGGTGCAGCTCCTTGACCAGGACAGAGCGTGCGGGCGGCAGGGGGAGCCGGGCCATACCTCGGGAGTCGTCCGTCCTTGTCGGGTGATCTTGCTCGGTGGGGCCAGCCTACGGCCTACCCCCGACTGAAATTTTCCGTCGTCGGGCAGAACACCTTAGAACGGGGAACCGAGCGTGGCCACCAGCTTGGCGACATGGTCGGGGTCGCCGCCGGAAAGCAGCCATTGGCGCGGGGTCGCGGGGTGGTCGTTGATCACCAGATCCGACTGGGGCGTGCTCATGAACGCGGCCACGACCAGCGCGGGCTGGTCGTCGGGCACGGCGCGCAGCACGATCTCCAGGCCGGGCAGCACCCCGGAGCCGGTGAACTGCCAGGACGGCAGCCGCCAGCCCTGGTCCTTCCAGCCGGTGAGCCTGCCTTCCTTGAGGCGGTGCCGGATGCGGCTGTCGTCGACGCCCAGCGCCTTCGCCGCTTCCAGCACACTCAGCGCGGAATCGGCGAGTACGGCGTGCGCGGCGACCGTGCGGGCACGGAAGTCCGGTTCGTCCTCGGTACGGGGGGAGATGTCCAGGCCGACGTCGGTGAGCGCCGCCCGCTGATCGGCCGAGAAATAGTGCGACGGATCGGGGTTCGGCGGGGAGAGCCTCCGCGCCGCGTCCTCCACGAGGTTCAGGAACTCGTTGGCGTCGACCTTCAGGCCCGCCTTGGCGAGTACGTTCTCGAGCGCTATGGACATAGCGCCTAGAGTAACTCGTCTGTGCGGGTTCGTGCGGTCTCATCTCGATTTCGTGGGGGAATTCACCAGAGATGGACACAGAGTGCACGGAATCAAACACGCGCAGTAGGCAACGTCGGGACAGTTTGCCCGTATCGGGCGAGGTTGTCCAGGGGTACTCGGCTTGACATGCCGTGAAGGGGAACTTACCTTCCGAAAGGTAATCGATTTCTTTCCCACCGCTTCGGAGAACCCGGCTGGTGTGGGACCGGCTTGGGGGAACAAGGGGGTGGGGCGTTCCTGGGCGGCCGGTGCGAACCGGTCGCCCAGGCACGTCGTGCACCTTGATCCGTCGGCCTCGGCTCTCCGGGCGGTGTCAGTCTCGCCGTGAACTCCGGCGCACGATCAACTTCGCCTGCAGTGTGGTCGTCGTGGCCTGCCGGGTGCTGTCCCCGATCCGGGCGAGCAGCAGTTCGGCGGCGACCCGGCCCACCTCGTTAGCGGGCTGGGCGACCACCGTCAGCGGCGGATCGATCAGGGTCGTCCACGGCGCGTCGTCGAACGACACGATCCCCACGTCCCGGCCCGAACGCAGACCGCGTGAGGCCAGCGCCTCCAGGACGCCGATCGCCATCGTGCTGTTGCCGACCAGGAGGGCGTCCGGCGGCTCCGGCTCGTCCAACAGGCTGAGCGCGGCCAGCCGTCCACCCTCGGCACGGAATTCCGCGCGCCGCGTGAGCGCGTTCTCCGCGCCGACGGCGTCGGTGTACCCGGCCAGCCGGTCCTCGGCGGTCCGTACCCCCGGCGGTCCGCTCACGCAGGCGACCCGCCGGTAGCCGCCGTCGAGCAGATGCCGCGTCGCGTCGCGGGCGGCGAGCCTGGTGTCGACCAGGACCTGGTCTCCGGCATGCTCCTGCAACGGCCGGTCCACGGCCACCACCGGAGTGCCGCGCTGCGTCAGCCTGTCCACGTTGGTGGCGCGTCCGGTGGGCGAGAGCACGACGCCGGCGACCCGCTCCTGCAGGGCGACGTCGATGTAGCGACGCTCCTTCTCCTCGTTGTCGTCGGCGTTGCACAGCACCACCGAATAGCCCGCCGTCACCGCGATGTCCTCGACGCCGCGCGCGATCGCGGTGAAGAACGGGTTCTCCACGTCGGAGATGATGAGCGCGAGCACCGCCGTCTCCTGACGCCGCAGATTCCGCGCCAGCCCGTTCGGGTGGTATCCCAATTCCGCGGCGGCGGCCTGCACCCGCGCCGCGAGAGCCGGGTCCACAGTGGACTTCCCGTTGAGCGTTCTCGACACGGTCGCCGT
Source organism: Amycolatopsis pittospori (assembly GCF_013870525.1). Lineage (GTDB taxonomy): Bacteria > Actinomycetota > Actinomycetes > Mycobacteriales > Pseudonocardiaceae > Amycolatopsis > Amycolatopsis pittospori. The sequence goes on along the minus strand of NZ_JACBXD010000003.1, from coordinate 91,634 downwards.
CGAAACCCCGGCCTTCGCCGCCACGTCGTTGATGGTGGCCACCGTGACCTCCCCTTCTGCAGGTGTATTGACACCTTCGCACGGGAAGAATAGCGTCGCCGACAATCGTTACCATCCGCTGATCGCGCTACTCGCGGTCCGGAGTTCGGAGGGGCTGTGAGCGACCCGGGCCTGGTGCTCGGTATCGACATCGGTACTTCGAGTTCCAAAGGTGTCCTCGTCGATTCGCGGGGCACCGTGGTGGCCCGAGCGTCCCGGCCGCACACCACCGCCCAGCCTCGCCCCGGCTGGTTCGAACACGACGCCGAAACCGTGTGGTGGCAGGATTTCCTTGCGTTGTCCCGAGAACTCGCGACGGCCGGGGATCATCCCATCATCGGAGTGTCGGTCAGCGGGATCGGCCCGGTGCTCCTGCCCGCCGACGCTTCCGGGAAACCACTGCGCCCGGCGATCCTTTACGGCGTCGACACCCGCGCTCACGACGAAATCCGGGAAATGACCCGGGAATTCGGTGAAGAATCCATTGTGGAACGCGGCGGGAGCGCATTGAGCTCTCAGGCCGTCGGCCCGAAGTGGCGCTGGCTGGCCAAGAACGAACCCGAGGTTTTCGAACAGGCGCGGCTCTTCCTGATGGCGAGTTCGTTCCTCGTACTCCGACTGACCGGCGAATACGTCCTCGATCATCATTCGGCCAGTCAGTGCGATCCGATGTACGACCTGCGCGAGGCCCGGTGGGCGCCGGACCGGGTGGCCGCCATCGCTCCCGGCGTCGAACCGCCGCGGTTGGCCTGGCCCACCGAAGTGGCCGGCTCGATCACCGCCGAGGCCGCCGCGGAAACCGGCCTGCCGCAAGGAATCCCGGTGACGGCGGGCACGGTGGACGCCTGGGCCGAGGCGACCGGCGCCGGTGTCACGGAACCCGGCGACACGATGCTCATGTACGGCACCACGATGTTCCTCGTCCAGGTGCTCTCGGATCCACGGCCCGGCCCGGGGTTGTGGACGACTCGCGGCGTGTTCCCCGGTACCTATTCGCTCGCCGGCGGGATGGCCACCTCCGGCGCGATCACCGATTGGCTGCGGGATCTCGCCGGCGGCGAATTCGGCACGCTGGCGGCCGAGGCGGGGCGCGTCCCGGCGGGAAGCCGCGGATTGCTGATGCTGCCGTATTTCGCCGGGGAGCGGACACCGGTGCCGGATCCGGACGCGCGGGGCGTCATCGCCGGGCTCACCACGTCCCACGGTTCCGCCGAGTTGTACCGCGCCGCGCTGGAAGCGACGGCGTACGGGGTGCGGCACAACCTCGAAGCCATGCACGAGGCAGGAGGCGGCGCACGGCGATTCGTCGCGGTCGGTGGGGGGACGCAAGGCGGGGTGTGGACGCGGATCGTCAGCGACGTCGCGCGCATCGAACAGGAGATCCCCGCGGAAACGATCGGTGCGGCGTTCGGCAACGCGGTTCTCGCGTCCTTCGCGGTGGGGCGGGAACCGGATATCGCAGCGTGGAACCCGGTCGCCGAGATCGTCCGCCCGGGTGCGGACGCCGACGTCTACGACGAGTTCTACCCGCACTATCGCGGGCTGTACCGGTCCACAGTGGACATCGCGCACTTCCTGGCGTCGAAGCAGCGTCGTGGGGACTGATCACCGCCGGAAGAACTCACTCGCCTTCACGCCGGCGAAATCCCGGCAATCCCGGCTCAGATGGGCTTGATCGGCGTAGCCCGCCGAGAACGCCAGCGAGGCGAGATCCGGCGTCCGCCCGGCCAGCCCGATCGCCCGCTGGAACCGCGCGACGCGCAGATAGGTCGCCGGGCCGTACCCGACCGCGAGAGTGAACCGTCGTCGCAACTGCCGTTCCCCGGTCGAGAACGGTTCCAGTGCGACGGAGACGCGGGGAGCCCCGTTGTCGAGCCGGGTGATCAGCTCCCGGACCTCCCGGTCGGCTTGCCCGGCCCGGCGTTCGATGACCACGTCGGTGAGCGAAGCGGCGCCGCTGAGCACGCGTTCGGCCAGCAGCTCGCCCTCCCGGCCCCAGAGTTCGCGCAGGGGGACGCGCTGATCGCGGAGTTCGTCTGCGCCCAGGCCCAGCACGTCGCCGGCCCGGCCGGGAACGAACCGCACGCCGAGCGCGTGGGCGTCCGGGGACGTGTCCCAGGTCCAGACAGCGGTGTCCGGTCCGGCGACGAAGACCTCCCCGCCGCTCATGACCAGGTCGACGCAGCCGTCGGGCACGATCCGCTTCGCCGCCTGGCCCGCGGATTCCCACCGGCAGCGCACGACGCCGCTCAGCTCGCCGGGTCCCGCCGTCTCCCGATACACGGTTGCCATCATGCCCCGGGCCTACGACAGAATCGGGTCGTGTCCGAAGCAGAGATCGATTCACTGGCCTGGATCCATGTCCGCGACCGCCGCCTGCTGTCGGTGCGGACCGAGGGGAAGGCCAAGTTCTACCTGCCGGGGGGCAAGCGCGAACCGGGGGAGGGCGACGTCGCCGGGTTGTGCCGGGAGATCCGGGAGGAACTCGGCGTCGAACTCGACCCGCTGAGCTTCCGCTTCTTCGCGGTGCTGAACGAGCAGGCCGACGGCTACGCGGACGGCCGCCGTGTCCGGATGACCTGCCGCTGAGCTTCCGCTTCTTCGCGGTGCTGAACGAGCAGGCCGACGGCTACGCGGACGGCCGCCGTGTCCGGATGACCTGTTACACCGCCGAGCATCGCGGCGAGCCCGCTCCCGGCCGGGAGATCGCGGAGTCCGCCTGGCTCACGTCGGCCGACGCCCACGTATGCCCGCCGGCCGGACGGCGGATGCTCGGACTGCTCGCCGACGCGGGCCTCGTCGACTGAGTCCGTTCAAGCCGGCGGTATCACTCAAAGTGAGCTATCCGGCTCACCGCGTTTACGCCGATCGCCCCATGACCAGGCGCTCCCTGCCCTCCAGGGCACCCAAAAGGGTGAATATCGGGTTTCTTCCCGATAACGGCTAACGCGGAGTCACCTTCGAACGAGAAGTAGTCGACGCACTCGTTGGAAGTGCGCTCGGACGAGAGAAGACCTCTCCATGGGTGTTCCCACCGCGACCCCTCCGGCATCGCCGCCGGTATCGGGTGCCCCGGGCAGGCTGAAGCCGCTCGGGACCGTCGTGGTCGTGCTGGGCGTGATGGCCGTCGCCGTCGCCCTGACCAGTTACGTGATGCCGAAGGCGTCCCGGCCGGTGCAGAGCCCGCCCGCGCCGCAGGTCGAACAGGTCGCGGCCGCCGTGGCGACCCTGACGCACTCCGTCGTCTACGAGCTTTCCGGCGCACAGGGCGCGCAGAACGTCACCTACGTCGCGCAGGGCTCGGAACTCATGCAGAAGACCGAAGTGACGGCGCCGTGGAGCACCGTCTTCGAACGCGCGAGCCAGGAAGGCCGCGACGAGTTCTACAGTCTCTCCGCGCAGGGAGCGGGCAACGGCGTGCTGCGCTGCCGGATCCTGGAAGACGGAGTGGTCGTCAGCGATCACTCCGCCCCCGCCGCGGGCGCGGCGGTGACCTGCACGGCCTGACCGCGACCTTGCGGCAGGATCGCCGCATGACGGATGGTGCGATCGCGTTCGGCCCCGTACTCGCCGTTGTCCTCGTCGCGTTGGCGATCTTCGGCGCGGCCGTGGTGCATTTCGGGCGACTGGGGCAAGGCAAGGCGGTGCTGTTCGCGGCGGCGCGTGCCGTGGTGCAACTCGCCGCCGTCTCGCTGGTGATCGTCGGGATCCTGAAGTCGGGCTGGCTGACCGGTGGGTTCGTGCTGCTGATGTTCGCGATCGCGGCCTTCACCTCCGCGCGCCGCATCGGCGTGGCCGGGGACCTGGCCTGGGTCGCGCTCGCCATCGCGTCCGGCGTGGTGCCCGTGCTGACCCTCGTCCTCGTGACCGGCGTGGTCCCGTGGCGTCCGATCGCGATCGTGCCGATCGCCGGGATCGTCATCGGGGGCGCGATGTCCGCGACCTCCCAGGCGTCCCGGCGGGCGCTGGACGAACTCGTTTCCCGGCACGGCGAGTACGAAGCCGCGCTGGCGCTGGGATTCCTGCGCCGCCCGGCCGCGCTGGAGATCTGCCGCCCTTCGGCCGGGCACGCGCTCATCCCCGCGCTGGACCAGACACGCACCGTCGGCCTGGTGACCCTGCCCGGCGCCTACGTCGGTGTCCTCCTCGGTGGCGCCGGGCCGTTGCAGGCCGGGGTGACGCAGGTACTCGTGCTGATCGGGTTACTGGCCGCGGAAGCTGTCGCGGTCCTCGTCGCCGTGCACCTGGTCGCGGCCGGCCGGATCAGCCGAAAGGCGCCTGAAGGTGCGACGTGTCGTTGAACCGCCGCACCTGCCAGTCGTCCCCTGAGATCACCAGGTGCGAGATCGAGCCGTTGTCCGCGCCGAGGAACGCGAACCGGTTCTTCGCGCCGCTGGCGTGCGCGAACACCTCGCCGATGACACCGCCGTGGGTGAAGACGGCGATCCGCCGGTCCGGGTTGGCCGCCGCCAGCCTGCCGAGGGCCGACGTGATCCGGCCGTTGAAGCTCTCCATCGTCTCCGCGCCAGGGATGACGTCCCAGCGCTGTTCCTGCCACAGCTTCTCGATGATCGGGTGGCCTTCGTAGGTGTAGCGCCGGAAGAGGCCGTTCTCCCACTCACCGAGGTTGATCTCCCGCAGATCGGCTTCGACTTCCGGCGTCATCCCGAGCTTCGCCGCCAGCGGTGCCGCGGTCTGCGAGGTCCGCCGCAACGTCGTCACGTACAGCGCGGAGATCCGTTCGTCCCCGAGACGGCGGCCGACCCTCTCCGCGTGGTCCCGGCCCTCCGGCGCGAGGTCCGGGTCGGCCTGACCATCGACCGTGTCGAACGGCGTGCTGGCCTTGGCCGGCGCCGATTCACCGTGGCGGACAAGGAAGATCTCGGTGGCGCCGGGCGGCGGCGAGAACCGGTGCTGGCGGTATTCGACTTCCTGCTCAGGGGTGCTCATGGATCGGACGATACCGAGCTACCCCAGTTGTTTGTCGACGAAGCACCAGCGCCAGGTCTCGCCGGGCTCGTGGCTGCGCATCACCGGGTGCAGGGTGTCGTGGAAATGCTGGGTCGCGTGTTTGCCCGGCGACGAGTCGCAGCAGGCGACATTCCCGCATTTGACGCATTTGCGCAGGTGGACCCAGGTCATCCCGTTCTCGACGCAGACCGCGCAGACGTCGGGGGAGCCGGCTTCGGTATCCGGCCATTCCTTGGTCAGATGTTTGCAGGATCCCGCCGTCGCGGCGGGTGTGCGCAGTTCCCGATCGGAGTCCGGCACGGTCTCCTCCTCCCTGTCCAGCATGGATTCCTCGATGTCGAGCCGTTCGAGGATCCGGCGCAGGACATCATCATCGGCCATTCCGGAGTCCCGCGCCTCCAGGAACTTCTCCCGTTCGACTTCGAGTAGCTCGAACCGCAGGCGGCGGTAGGCGTCGCTCGGCGTCTCGGTCAGCGAGCTCTGCCTGCCGAGCTCTTCCCAGGCCGAATCGGACCGGTGCTGGAGACGGCTGCGCAGCCGCTCGACGATGTCTTCGGGATCTTCGGGAGTCCGGATCTCCTCCAGTTTCTCCAACGCGGCCCTCGTCATGGTGTTGATGACGGCCGCTTCCTGCAGCGCGTCCTCGGCGGGATCGGGCGGCGGCAGCTTCAGCCGGCGCACCAGCACCGGCAGTGTCGTCCCGTGCAGCACCAGCGTTCCCGCCACGACGACGAACGCCACCAGGACCAGCACGGCCCGCTGCGGGGTGTCCGCGGGCAGCACGAACGCGGCCGCGAGCGTGACGACGCCGCGCATGCCCGCCCAGGCGATCACCGTCGAGTACCGCCAAGGCCAGGCGTGGCGGCGGAACACCCGCCGCGTCAGCCCGATACCGATCATCCAGATGATGCGGGCGACGATCGTCGCGGCGAGCGTGGCGGCGCAGATGACGACCAGTTCCAGCGCGCTCAGCCCGCTCTCGCCGACCTCGGTCATGATCCGGCGGACCTGCAGGCCGATCAGCAGGAAGACGATGTTCTCCAGCAGGAACTGAATGGTCTGCCAGTTCAGCCTGCTGGCCAGCCGCGAGCGACCCGACAGCATGCTCGGCGCCTTGTGCCCGAGGATCAGGCCCGCGATGACCACGGCGATCACCCCGGAACCGTGGATCGCCTCGGCGGCCAGGTAGGCGACGAACGGGACCACCAGCGAAAGCGCGGTGTCGCTTACCGGATCTTCGAGCCGGGTGCGGATCATCGCGGCGAGCGCGCCGACGGCGAACCCGATCACCAGCCCGCCGCCCGCGGCGAGCAGGAAATCGCCGCCCACCTGCAGGAGGCTGACCGAACCGGCGATGGCCGCGATGGCGGTCCGCAACGCGACCAGCGCGGCCGCGTCGTTGAACAGGCTTTCGCCCTCCAGCAGCCGGGTCAGCTTGCGCGGCATCCCGACCTTGCGGGCGACCGCGGTGGCCGCGACCGCGTCGGGCGGGGCGACCACCGCGCCGATCGCGAGCCCGGCGGCGAGTGGCAACCCGGGGATCACCAGCCACGCGACCACACCGACCGCGGCCGTGGTGAAGATGACGAGACCCACCGAAAGCAGCAGGATCGGCCCGCGGTTGCGGCGGAAGTCGATGAGCGACGTGCGGATCGCGGTCGCGTACAGCAGCGGGGGCAACAGCCCCAGCAGCACGACCTCCGGGTCCAGTTCGTACTCCGGGACACCGGGGATGTACGAGGCGACGATCCCGACCGCGATCAGGCACAGGGGCGCCGACCAGTCGAGTTTCCGCGCCGCGGCGGTGACCAGGAGGACGGCCACCACCAGTGCCACGAGTTCTACCGCGATCTCCACGCCGCTCATCATCACCCGGGAGCCCCGGTGCGCGCGCACCGAGGTCGGGCTACCGCTGTTCGATACGCACCAGATTGCCCGAGGGGTCGCGGAAAGCGCAGTCGCGGACGCCGTAGGGCCCCTCGAGCGGTTCCTGGACGACGTCGGCGCCGGTCGCCTGGATCCGGTCGAAGGTCTCGTTCAGGTCCGGGGTGGACAGCACGATGGCGCCGTAGGTGCCCTTGGCCATCAGTTCGACGATCGTGGCGTGCTCTTCTTCGGTGAGCCCCCCGTCGGCGGCCGGGGAATGGAGCACGATCGACGTCCCCGGCTGTCCCTCCGGGCCGACGGCGGCCCGCCTCGGACCTTCCTCGCGCACTTGGAAGCCCAGGATGTCCCGGTAGAAGGAAAGTGAGGCTTCGAGATCGTCCGAGGGCAGGAAGGACGCGTCGATCGAGAGGGTCATACGGCTCAAGGTAGGTCTGGGCGCGGGGGCGCCGCTTCTCTATTCCTGACCGGCCTCATGACCTGTTTGACGACGCAGCCGGGCATGCCCCTGCCCTCTTCCACCGCCTGCTTGCGGTAGGCGCTCGGCGACATCCCGACCAGTTCGGAGAACCGCGTGCTGAACGTGCCCAGCGACGAGCAGCCGACTTCGAAGCAGACCTCGGTGACCGACATGTCCCCGCGCCGCAGCAGCATCATGGCCCGCTCGATCCGGCGGGTCATCAGATAGCTGTAGGGCGATTCGCCGTACGCCGCCCGGAACTCGCGGCTCAGGTGCCCGGCCGAGACGTGGACGCCGCGTGCCAGCGCCTCGACGTCCAGAGGCTGCGCGTAGTCGCGGTCGATCCGGTCGCGGACGCGTCGCAACATGGCGAGGTCACGCAGGCGCGGGTCGGGTTTGCCGGTCACCCGGAAAGCGTAACCCAAGGTCGGACGCCGAGAGGCCCCCTTCGCCGGGCGGCGAAGGGGGCCTCTCGCGGATCTCGATGATCAGAGGGTGATCTTGTCGACGTTGGGGCCGCCGTTCGCCGTGGTGGCGACCGCACTGATCTTGTTCACCCCCGCGGCCAGGGTCACCTTGACGGTCTTCGTCGTCCAGTTCGGCCAGGCACCGGTGCCGCCGAAGCCGACGCCCGACGCGCTCACCGTCCCGTTGACGGAGAAGTCCAGCGGCCGGTTCGCCGTGGTGCCGTTGGCGTACCGGACGACGACGTCGTAGGTGCCCGCGGCCGGTGCGTTCACCGTCCACTCGACCGCGCTGCCCGCCACGTTGTCGTAGTTGACGAATCCGCTGCCGGTGAACCCGGCGTGGTTGGACTCCACCGCGCCCTGGACGACCGTGGCGTCCTCGGCCTGGTAGTCGACCGGGTTGCCCGGGCCGGGACCGGAGCCGTCGGCCGGAACGGTCTGCGTGCCGGTGTTCCAGCCCGAGACCCGCACCGAAGGCTTCGAGCCCTTGAGGTCGGACGTCCGGTACTTCGCGGTCAGCGTGGTCGTTTCACCCGGCCAGAGGCTCATCGCGTTGTCGTTCCACTCGACCGGGAGCACCGGCTTGCCCGCGGAATCCACGACCTTCGTGTCGACGTAGAACGCCGGGAGCTTGCCGCTCGAGGTGTTCTTCAGCGTCACGGTCGTCGTGGTGGTCCCGTCGGATCCGGCGGTCGACTTCGCCGTCGCGCTGACGGCCGACTGCCCGAGGTTGTTCAGCCCGGACAGATCCGCGAAGGCCGACTGAGGCGTGTAGTACCAGTCGCTGCCGCCCCAGTTGAGCGTGTCCGCCTTGGTGGACAGCCAGTACACGTTCCGGCTGACCTCCTTGCCGGACGAATCGGTGAGCACCAGCTTCGCCAAGTACGTCGTCGAAAGGCCGCTCACCGCCGGAACGGTGACCGCGGTGGCCTTGGCGCCCAGCGCGCCGACGGACAGCCCGGACTTGGTGTTGCTGTACTTCTCCGTGCCGTCGAGGTTGTACAGCTTCGTGGTCGCCGTCAGCCCGTTCACCGCGTTCGACGTCTGGTTGATCACCACGACCGAGCGGTTGTCGTGCGAATACTGGATGTGCAGCGGCTCGTTGGCCTTCTTCGCGCCGTAGTAGGCGCCGTTCTGATCCATGTAGGCGTCGAACAGCTGCCAGTGCAACGAAGTCCACGGGCTGTTGAGCATCCAGTAGATCAGCCCGGTCGACGGGTTCGTCGAGTCCGTGTAGTTGCGCGAGTGCGACTCGAATTCCGCCCGGACGTTCTCGTACTGCGCGAGCTGCGCCTTGCGCACGAAGTCGTTCAGGTTCGCGGCCGCGCCGTACCGTTTGGTGAGCGCGTCACCGAACAGCTTCAGATTCGCGAACGTCGACGAAGAGGACCGGTGGTACTGCGGTGCGGACGGGTTCTTCCACATCGTTTCCAGTTCGCTCGCGGACATCATCCGCTTCAGCGTGTCCATCGTCGGGATGTCGACGCCGGCACTGGTCTCCGAGTTGAAGTTCCAAGCGCCACCACGGTCCTTTTGGGACTTGTCGTACCAGTAGACCGGCGGGACGTAGTCGTACGGGCCGTTCATCTTCATCCCGGAAGCACCCGTGATCGGGGACGGCCTCTTCGACGCCGACGGGATCACCGGGAGCTGGAAGTCGGCCGCCTTCATCGCGTCGAGGTAGCCCTGCTCGATCCGCCTGTCCGGCGCGAAGTCGCTGCCGATGTGGAAGGAGATGACACTCGGGTGGTCGCGCAGGCGCTCGGCCTCGGAGAACATCGAAGCCTTGGCGATCGGGTAGTCCGATTCGACCCAGGGCTCACCTTTCTCCTCGCCGTTGACGTGGCCTTCCCACTTGTCGCAGCATTCCCAGCCGGGCATCGTCAGCACGCCGAGGTCGTCGGCGATGTCGAAGAACTCGTCCGGTTCGATGTGGCCTTCCAGCCGGACCGTGTTGAGTCCGAGGTTCAACACGTACTTGAGCTTGTCGGCCGCCGCGGTCTCGTTCCAGCGCAGGAACAGGTCCGGCGTGTAACCGCCGCCCCTGATCAGCAGCGGTTTGCCGTTGACGCTGTACTGCCGCCCGCCGCTGGAGTTCAGCGGTGCCTTGACGTCGCGGACACCGAACTTCGACTTCGACGCGTCCGACGGCGCGCCGCCGACACTCGCGGTCAGATCGAGTTCGTACCGGTGCTGGGAGCCCATCCCGGCCGGCCACCACAGGTTCGGCTTGTCGAGACCGACCACCGGGAAGGTGACGGTCTTGCGCTCCTTGGCCGCCAACGGCACCGTCTGGCTGACCGGTTTGCCCGCGACCGTGCCGGCGACGGTGGCCTGCACCGCGTTCGCCGAGTCGTTGCGGACATCGGCCTTCACCGTGAGGTCGGCGTGGTCGAGCGACGAGTTCAGCTTCTGGACCACGTGCGCGCTGCGCAGCGCCACCGGGCCGCCGCGGCGGACGAGGACGTCACGGACGATGCCCATGTTCTGATCCGGCGGGGTCTGCGCCCAGTCGATCCAGCCCATCGACAGATCGTTGTTGGGATCGTTGGGATAGACCTTGAACGCGACGCTGTTGACACCCGCGCGGACATGCGAAGTGATGTCCAGGTCGTGGCGCGTGTAGGCGCCGTTGACCTGGTCCTTCGTCGCGATCTTGGTGCCGTTGACCCAGACGTCGGCCTTCGAGAGCACGCCGCTGAAGTCGAGATAGGTGCGCGACGAGGTGTCGTCGACGTTGAGATCGGTGCGGTACCACCACGGCACGGCGAAGTCCGACGCCGGCACGTTCTTCATGTTGGTGGAGTAGAAGGGGTCGGCGTACTTGCCGTTCTGCAGCAACCCGGCGTAGACGGTCGACCGCGACGACACCGGGTACCACCCGTTGGTGGGGAAGCCCGGCTTCGACACCGCTGAGTCATCGCTGACCTGTGCCGAGGACTGGATCACGAATCCGGGGATCGGGGTGGCGTTGCCCGCGACCGCGCCGACGTCGACCGACGCGGCCACCTCCGCACCGGTGGCGACAGGCGCGGAGGTCACCCCGCAAACGGCCGCGGTCAGCGCTGTCACGGTCATGGCCAGCAAGGGGATCCGGGTTCTCTTCTGCCGAAAACTCACGAGCGCGCCTCCTCGGGCACACGGCGGCGGACCTGGGCGGAAATCGTTAAGAAAGTTCCCTAACAATGTTGGGAGCGATAGTAGCCGTCCGGTCACGCGGGGAACAGACCCTTGCACGGGGTTTGTCAGCGGTGGGTGGTGTGGGTCTGCCGCGAGTAGCCTCCTGCTCGTGGACCTGCTCCCGTTCGACGAGTACGTGCGTTCGCTGAACCGGAAGCGGATGGCCGCCGGTGTGCTGTTCCACGACGACGCCGGCCGCGTCCTGATCGTGGAGCCGTCCTACAAGGAGGACTGGGAAATCCCCGGCGGCGCTTGCGACGAGGGGGAGCCGCCTTGGCGAACGGCGGAACGTGAGCTCGGCGAGGAACTCGGCATCACCCGCGCCGCGGGCAGGGTGATCACCATCGACTACGCCCCGGCCACCGAACGGATGCCCGAAGGGCTCACTTTCGTCTTCGACGGCGGAGTGATCACGGATGAAGACGTCGCCGGGTTCGTCTTCGCGGACTCCGAGATCGTGTCAGTGGCCTTGGTGTCCCTGGCGGAGGCGGCGAGGAAAGTGAGCCCCCGCCTCGCTCGGCGAGTCTCGGTGGCTCTCGAAGCTGCTCGAACCGGGACTCTCACGATCTGCGAGGACGGTCGTCCGGTCGCCGGTTAGGGCTTGCCGCTCAGCTCACCGGAGCGACGTAGATCCACTGTCCGTCGACACGGACGAAGCGGCTGTTCTCGTGCATGCTGTCCGCTCGGCGATCCTGCCGGTAGTGGGCCCGGAACTCCACGGTGCCCTCCTGTTCCAGCAGGCCGCCGCCCGTTTTGCCGAGGATCTCCAGGAATGTCCAGCGCTGACCCTGGTCCAGTTCGAGGTCCGCGGGCCGGGTGTCGGGGTGCCAGGTCTCGGTGAGGTACGCGGTGTCGCCGACGGCGAACGCGCTGAACCGCGAGCGCATCAGGAGTTCGGCGGTCGGCGCGGTCGCGGTACCCCGGTGGAAGCGGCCGCAGCAAACGCCGTAGGGCTCGCCGAGGCCGCAGGGACAACGGGATTCATCGGTGATCACGCCGGGATTGTGTCATCGCGCGGCCGCGGCGGCTTCGAGGTCCCGTGCCTGCTTGAGCCAGCCGGCGAACAGTTCCGCGTCGATGTCGTCGACCGAACGCAGTTTGACATGCGCCATCGTGCGAGAACTCGCCTCGAGCCTGCCGGATTCGTCGTCGATGAGCTGGCCCTTCCACAGGGCGAAGGTGACGTACGACGAGTACGCCTTCATCAGGCAGACGAGGTTCTTCCCGGCCGCTTCACCGGCGCTCCACGTCGGGGAGGCGTGGTACATCGCCTCGACGGAACCCGGCAGGGCCGCGTTGACGATCGGGCGGAGCGCGGTGGCGACCTCACGCAGGCCCTCGGGCAGGGCGGCGATGTAGTCGTCGACGTTCGCGAACTTGGCCATGACTGGATCCCTTCGATCGGTGTGCTGTCAGCTAACCGTCCGAAGGTTCGAGTTGTCAAGACAAAAAAATTATTCGGTGGCGCGGAAGCTCCGACCTCGGGCTTCGAGCTCCTCGCGGATGATGCGGAGGGCTTTGGGGCCGACGCCATGGAGTGCCGCGAGCTCCGCTTCGGTCGCCCGGGTGAAATGCTCCAGCCGCGTGTAGCCGGCGCCGGTGAAGGCCCGCGTCGCCGGTTTGCCGATGCCGTGCGGCAGGTCGGTCTGCTCGTTCATGCCTCCATCGTGGCGTCAGCCTTCGTCCGGCGCCGGGTCAAGGAGCGGGGAATTCGACGGCGACCTCGACCGCTGTCTCCAGCGTCGACTCGCTCGGCCGTCCGCCGTCAGGGGCGGCTTCCGCGATCACGACCAGCTTTCTGTCCAGGCGGGAGTCATAGTTCTCTCCGGTGAAACGGGTTCCGGGCCGCGCTTCGCCGAAGAGCACGATATTGCCGGTGTCGTCCTTGTCGACGAGCCGCCTCAGGTCGCTCGCCTGGCCCGCTTTCGGCATCTTCACCCAAGCGACGGAGACGGCGATCGTGTTCCCGGCACCGTCGCCGACGGTGACGAACATGCGGTTCAGATCGGTGCAGGGGTGGCGGAGGAAGAATCGCTGGACCTCGCCGAAGGAATTCGGACCGCATTTGAGTTCCCGTTTCGCGGTTTTCTTCATCTGGCGCCAGCCGAGACGCTGCCATGCTTCGGATTGACGGCCCTTCTGTGCGGATTTCTTACTGGACGACTTGCCTTTGAGTGCCTGGCTCGCGGCGGAGTCGAGTGAAGCGGCGCCGCCTCCACCTGCGCTGATACTGACACCGCCGACCGCGACCACGCTCGCGGTGGCGACCGCCGCGAGGCTGCCACGACTCGTCCAGCGTCCTTTTTCGTCACGCGGTTGATCTGGTTTTCCCATGGAACTTTCCGTTCCCTCCCAAGTCCGGAACGGAAGATCCTGCTCCGGACTTCATGAAAGGCGGAGCGCTTCGCCACGAATACGCCCGAATGGCCCAGTTGAACCTCGGACTCATGCCGGTACCGAACGCTTTCTGGGTTGGACATGCCAAGGAGCCCGTCGCCGGTTCGGTGGCGGGCTCCTTGGCATGTCAGGCGATGGCGCGGTGGAGGCTGTTGCGCCGGGGACTGCGGAGCGGGTCCCGGTACTGGGGTGGGATGAACTCCGGTAACCGTTGGTGCCGGGCTGCTTCTCGAAGTTCGCGATCTCGGAAGGCCTGGACTCGCGCCACTCACGGCCAAGCCGGACCCGGCGTCGGCTGCCACCGACATCACTCAACGACCGCCGCCTAGCATCTGGATCATGACGACAGTGGAACTCACCCGCTTCAAGGTCCCGGCCGATCGCGCGGACGAACTGCTCCGGGCCCGGGCCGCGATGCTCGCCGACTTCCGGGCCGACCGGGAGGGCTTTCTCGACGCTCAGCTGATCCGGGTCGACGACGAGACCTGGCTGGACGTCGTGTGGTGGCGTTCCTCCGAGGACTTCGCCGCGTCTCGCGAGAAGGGCGCGAATCTGCCGGGGATCAAGGCCTTCTTCGCGCCCATCGCCGAACTGGTCTCCGCCGAGGAGGGCACGACCGCGGACTACCGGGCCCAGTGACCGCCCACATGCCGGGACGGGAAATATCGTCGCCGTCAGGCCGTTGACCGCGGAGAACGAGCAGGGTCACGGAAGGGATCGGCGATGAGCACAAGCCTGGACACCGAGCGATTCAGCCAGGACTGGCAGGACTGGAAGACCCAGCGCGAGCGTGATCTCGCCGATCCGCTCGGCTGGCTCGCCCTCGTCTCGCTCGACTGGCTCGACGACAAGCCGCGCGCGTACGAGGGGTTGCCCGGCCTGTGGTGGCAGGACGACGACGCCGCCTATCTCGACCCGCAGGGTGCCGATGTCACCCATGAGGGCGAGCCGGTCACCGAGGTCCACCGGTTCGAGCTGGTCAAGAGTGGCGCGGGCACCCGGGTCGTCGCCGGGGATCTCGAGATCGAGGTCGCTCGCCGCGGCGGCTACCTGATCCGAGTGCACGATCCGAAAGCGCCGGTCCTGAACGCCTTCCACGGCGTCCCGGCCTACGCGCCCGACGCTGCCTGGGTGCTCTCCGGGACCTTCGAGCCGTTCGACGAGCCGAAGCCGACGACGGTCGGCGCGGTCGTCGAAGGACTCAGTCACGTGTACGTCGCCCCGGGCATCGTCCGGTTCGAACACGACGGCGAGGAATACACGCTCACCGCCTTCAACGGCAAGGAAAGCGGGCTGAACATCCTGTTCACCGACGCCACGAGCGGCGTCACCACCTACGCGGCGAACCGGTCGCTCGCGGTACCCGCGCCCGCCGAGGACGGTTCCGTCGTCCTCGACTTCACCCGGGCGACGAACCTGCCGTGCGCGTTCACCGACTTCGCCACCTGCCCACTGCCGCCGGCGGGCAACCGGCTGCCGTTCGCGGTGGAGGCGGGGGAGAAGCTGCCCTACGAACGCGAAGCCTGAACCGTCGCGAGAGCCGTCATCGCCTCCTGTTCGAGCTGAGCCAGTCCGGACAGGATCGCGGAGGCATCGGCAAGATGCCGGGCGTCGCCGGTTTCCCCCGCCCGCGTGAACGATCGCGCCACCTCGGTCCACAGTGGAGCGATCTCGCGGTACTTCTCGTACGCGGTGTGGAGACCGGCGTCGTCGACGATCGCCGTGCACTCTTCGAGGAAGTCTCGGTAGATCCGGCGGAACAGCGCGCCGCCGGTTCCCGCTCGTTCCATCAGGACGGCGGCCTGGGGGAGGTCGCGGGCGGGATCGCTGCTGCGGTCGAGCCATTTCCGCACCTGGACGGCGGCCTTCCCGATCCCGCGGTGACCGAGGTTGGCGATGGGCGGATTGAGGAACTCCGTCGCGTTGGCCCGGACGGCCGCCCGGACGGCGTCGGACAACACCGTCGGGGGAGTGTCCGCGGTAATGGTGAACGACAGGTTCTTCGCCGTCATGGGGCCTTTTTCGCCGCGAGCGCGTTCCAGGCTTTCGAGTGACGTCGACACCTCGCCGCCTTGTTGTGCGGTGTCGACGAGGAACGCCTTTTCGTCGTCATAGCCGTACAAAGCGGCGAAGTGACCTCCAAAGTGGACTTTCGAGGTGAAGTACTCGAGGTGGTAGGAGTCGAGCTGCAGACCGACCGGGACACCCGCGTCGATCTGCTCGGCCACGTTCCGCCAGGCCGTGCGCGCCGACGTGGTCTCCTTGACCCGCAAGGCCAAGCCGATCCGCTCGGTCAGCTTCCGGCTGATCTCCATGGGTTTGCTGCGCCCGCCGACGAACGGGAACGGCAGGTTCTTCCCATCCCAGTAGATGAAGCCCAGACCTCCGCCGAGCCCGAACAGCATCGGCTCGGACAGCTCGACCCCGGCGTGCCGCAGAAGGACGTCGAGAGTGCTGGTCTCACAGTGCTCGCCACCGGCGGTCTTGATGTCTTCGAGGATCACGCGGTCACCGGCCAGGCGATCTCGGTGCGGTAGGCCTCCGGCGCGACACCCGGACCCGGCGCCACGAGGTACAGCTCCTCGGCAGGGCCGGCCGGGACACGGTCGCGTTCGGCGATCCAGCGGCCCAGCGACCGGTAGGCGGTTTCGACGTCTTCGTAGCCGCCCTCGTGGATCGTCGCCGCGAGCAGGCAGCCCGGCAGCTCGCCGGAGTCGATCTCGCCTTCGCGCCGCACCGGCTGATCGACCGGGACGAAGAGTTCGACGGTCAATTCGTCGGGATCGTCGGTGAGGTACCGGGTCCCGGGCGGTCCGGCGGGTGTGACGTCCTGCGCTTCGAGCGCCGCGAACAGCCGCGTGTAGGCGGGTCCGATCAGTTCGGCCAGCCCGCCCAGCGGGGTCCGGATCGTCAGACGGGCGATCGACTGCGGGGCGCGCACGCGTTCGTACACGTGCAGCCATCGCGTCGGTTCGGCGAGCACGGAGTCGAGCCTTCCGCTGATCGCCGCGAGTTCCGCTGCCCGGACCGCCACCCGGTCGTGATGCCGTTTGATCGCGGCCTTCACGTCGTCCGGGGTGCCCGCCGCGAGGATCTCGGCGATCTCAGCCAGCGGCACCTCCAGTTCCCGCAGCCGCCGGATCAGGCCGGCCCGGGCGAACTGTTCGAGCGAGTACCGGCGATACCCGGTGTCGGCGTCGATCCGGGCGGGTACGAGCAGCCCGAGCCGGTCGTAGTTCCGCAGCGCGCGGACCGACAGCCGGGTGGCGTGCGCGAACACGCCGATCGGCATCAAGGTCGTCATGGGACCAGCCTGAACCCTCTCCCCGGGAGAGGGTCAAGCGGTACCTCAGCCCAGTGACAGCCGATCGAGGTCCGGCGCGCTCGCGTGGTCGTTGTGGAGCTTGATCGTGTTCGCCCCCGCCTTCAAATCGACCGGCAAGGACGTCGTGTACCGCGTGTTGTTGCCGGCGCCGTCGCCCTTCACCTCGACCGGCGTGCCGCCGTTGACCGTGACGAAGTAGGACCGCGGGCCGTTGACGGTGAAGTCGACGTGCAGGGTGTACCGCCTGGCCTCGGCCGGGTGGTCAGGTCGACCCGCTTGCCCTTGTAGGCGGAATACGCGGCGGAATCCAGCGACTCGACCCCGGTTTCCTTGTGCCACTGGGGATCGTCGGTCATGTAGAGAATCGTCCGGACGCCCTTGGCGTTGCCCGCCTTGACGAGTTCGCCGAGCAGGTCGCGCCGCGTGGCGCAGCTGCCCGGGATCTTCGACGGCCACGGCCGCGCGTAACCCAGCCTGCTGTGGAAGGTGGCGAGCACGATGTACGAGGCGCCGAGCTTGCGTGCCTCGTCGACCCGGTAATCGGCGCTCCAGCCGCCATCGGTGACGGCTCGTTCCCAGGCGGCGCAGTCGGTCGCGGTGAGCAGGCCCGCCAGCAGGGCGAGAACGACGGCGAACCAGGCAGTGCGACGCTGAACTCTCATGGCCATCCGCTCTCATCCAGGCGCGTTACCGAGAGATCCGATGATTGTGCCTGATATCTGAAGGGTCATGACCCATTGAGCGGGACGCGGGGTTAGTCATCGGAGGTGTGACGTCGGAAGGCCCCCTCGCTGTCGGACGAGGGGGCCTTGCGATCGGCACTCAGATGTTGAAGCCCGGGTGGGTCGCGAACGCGTTGTCGATCACGAGGTTCCCGCGTTGCCGGGCCCGCTCGCGCAGGGCCGTCGTCGTGCGCGCGCCCTGGGCGAAGAACCACCACAGGTACAGTGCGCCGTACATCCACGCGCCCTCGTAGCCCCAGGTCGAGTCGGCGCCGCTCTTGCCGGCCCCGAACACCGAACCCGCCGGGAAGTTCGCGTTGTGCGGTTTCCCGCCCTGGTGCCGGGACTCGTGGATCAGCGTCTCGGCGCGGCCGGGAACGTCCTTCGAGTACCAGAAACCGAGGTACAGCTCGATCCGGTCGTCGACGAACGCCCCGCTGAAGGACCGGGCGATGGCGCTGCCGTCGCCGCAGAGCGACCGCAGATCGTCACAGTTGTCCCGCACGTAGCGGCGTGCCCAGTTCAGCATCGCCCCCGAATAGGCGTCGTTCGCGTAGTCCTGCGCCGAATAGGTCAGCAGGTAGCACGCGTTGAAGGTGCGGGCGAGCGGCTTGTCGGTGTTGCACGCGTCTTCCCAGCCGAAGCCGTCGTCCCAGTAGTCCTTGTTGCCCGAGAAACCGTAGGTGTTCCAGAAATAGTCGATGTAGGTCTGGTTGCAGATCGAGGCGCCGTAGAAATTGTCCCCGGTCACGTTCTTGTCCGGCACTGTGTAACTGCAAGTGGCCATCGGAGATCACCTGTCTGTAGAAGGAATTCGTTCGATTCAGGAGCGCGGGGGCTCCGGCGGCGGCACGTCGTCGGTCCGCGAGTCCTTGACGTAGCGCCCGCCGACGGCCTGTGGGACACCGCGGACGTCGACACGCCGGATGTTCAGAAGGCGCTCGTCTTCGGTACCGCTGAGCGACTCGCGGACCTGGGCGGTGAGATCGGTGTCGCCGGTCTCGGCGATGGCCTGGACGGCCGCCCGCCGCACGGTGAACACTTCATGCCGGACTTGCCGCAGCAGCAGTTCCTTGGCCGCGCCGTCACCGGCGGATGCCAGACGCGCCAACGCTTCCACGGCGGTGGTGCGGATGATCACCTCTTCGCCGACGGTGCTGATCCCGTGTGCCGGGTCGTCGGAACGCTCCGGCGGGATCGGCTGGCGGAGCACGTTTTCGAGAACCGAAACGGCTGCGGTGTGCCGCAGATCGGTGAGCAACTGGACCAGGCCCCAGCGCTCCAGGTACTGCTCCTCGGACAGGGCGTCGTACTGCTCGCCGAGTGCCGGGACGACTTCGTCCGCGCGTTCGCGCAGCCTGTCGAGGCTCCGCTGGTAATTGCGCTCGGCGTCCTCTCCGGACGCCGCCATGGTTTCGGCGGCCTGGGTCACCAGTTCGCCGATCTCGCTGTTCGAGAAACTTCCGAGACCCGAACTGCTCGGGCCGGCTTCGAGGTTGTCGCCACCCGGGCCCAAGGAAGGGGTGTCGGGATTGCGTGGGGTCGGCATGAGGTTCTCCTTCGCAGCGGCGATGATGCTGACGGAAGGAAGGAACGCGATAGCGGACCGCAGATACCTGATTTCCCGAAAAGTTGCCTCTTGAGGCGTGCCGGAATTTTCACCGCGGGAATCCGAAAAGGCTTTTGATCACCGAAAGGCGCGACGTCGGTGAAAAGCCTTCACGGATTCCCGCCGGCGATCAATGACCGACGTCGATGACCACGCGGTTCGGCGAGGTCAACGTGAACACGGTGACAGGTGTCCTGCTCCGGACGCCGAGACCGATGGACAGAACGCCTTCGTAGTCGCCGGTGACCGCGACCGCCATGACGTTGCGGAGGTTACGGGTCCGGAACTTCTGCGGCCCGGGATACGTCGGGTTCCCGGCGGAGTCGTGTGCGGCGGCCGGAGTCGCGGCGACGGCGATGAAGTACTCACCGGTCAGCCACACGATCTCGCCGGAGCCGTCGGCGATCAGCTCGTCGACGAGGTCGTACCGGACGGCGGGCGCCGGACCGGCGGTCAGGTCGAGCACGATCCGGTCGAATCCGGGATTCTGCCCGGTGCGGATGTTCGTCATTGTGGGGATCACTTGTGCGGCAAAGGAAGCAGGCGATGCCGCGGCGATGGCGCCGGTCAGCATCAGTGCGGTGGCAGCGAGCGCACCGAGCGCGCGCCGTAGGGTTCTGGTCATGGCGATGACCTCCTGCCGAAGTGTCGAGTCACCGGAAGACGCCTGACGCGGCAAAAAGGTTGTATTCTCCGCGCCAATCGTTACTGATCGCCGAATACGCGTCGAACGATCTCGAAGTCGGCCGGGAAATGGTTTCTCACCCGATGCGCCAGCCATCGCGCATAGCGGAGATCGCTTTTCGCCGACGCGATAAGGTGTGTGAATCGCTGTGCGACAGCGATTTCCTCCCTGAAGGTTTCGTGCTGCGACCCGAAAACACAGTGCACGTCGATGGCACTGCCGCCCCAGCACAGTGCGCCGAGCAGATATTGCTCGACTACCAGGTTGTAGTCCTCAAGCGGCGCGAGTCGTCGCCAGGCAGCCCGATTCTCGGCCGACTCCACCAAACGGATGCCGAGATCGGCGTAATGGCGGAGCAGCGGAACGGCCGTCCCGCCGATGACCCCGGTGCACAACGCGACGTCGCCGGCGTTGTCGATGTAGTCGCCCAGTTCCGGCGGCAGGAAGCCCCCGGTGGCGCGGATCGCGGTCGCGACGGCCGTCGGCCGGTAGTAGCCCACGTCCGAAACCGGTGCGTGCTCAGGGTTCTGCGCGATGACCTCACCGGAGAGGCCCTCGGCCGGAAAGCCGGGCCACAGGAACACGTCGTTGTCGATGTGCAGGAACGGCTCGCTCTGCTCGCGGTAGGCGTACAGCTTTCCGAGTGCCCACCAGGACGGGTTCTGCCCGGCGAGTCCGTTCAGCGTGACGGTCACTTCGCCGAAGGGCAGGCGCAACCGCCTGATGAGCAGTTCGTAGCCCCAATCGTCGGTCACCAGGGCGGTCTCGGGGAAGTGACGTGACGCCAGGCGGAACGAGAGGATCCAAGAGAGTGCGTGGGAGATGTCGTCGACCCAGTGCCTTCCGTGCTGAAGGCGGTACGGGGCGCTCCAGAAGGACCAGACCGCTCGGCGGATCGGCTGCGGGACCCTGTCGCCTGGGCGGACCACGCGGACTCGCGGTGGATGCCAGGCCGACTCGGGGATCCCGCCGTAGCCGTGGTGGATGGGGTCTTCGCGGAAGTTGTCGGGCGCGAGCAGATGGCCGCCGATGGCGACCGCAGTGTAGCCGTCGTATCCGTACCGGCTCACCACTCTAAGATAACCTGAGCCTTTGTGCGGCTCACAGATCACCTTCGACTGAGCTGCGCTTGGCGGTTCTGGGAGCGCCGGTTGTGGTGAACCGAGAAGACTGGAGTGGGAACGTTCTAGGCTTGAAGCGCTTCGTTGAACTGTCATCCCGGCATCCGCTGACTTGGCTTCCGCAGGGCTACACGAACGACTTCTGACGGCGACGATGATCGACTATCCCGCGATCAGCAGTCTCCGTCTGAAACAGTTCACCTAGCAGGGGCTCGGCGTTGCGATCGTCGAGATTCTGTCACGAACTTGGCCACTGCTGTTCTGGGTATGGCGAGCCAAGGCGGCCGGAACAACCTGTCGATGACGCCCCGCGCGTCAGAAGTGAGTGTGACAAACGAGTTCGCACGACGCAACGAACCTTGAATGCGCTACGTCGAGTCACTTCGTGACTAAGGGCGACGTCAGCCCCGGCGACGGCACACTGGCCTTCAGGAACCCTCTTCGAGTAACGCACCGTCAAGTGCTTCCGACTCCTAGGGAGCGTCCGGCCGTGTCTAGTGAGGAGAGCCAGTGCAGCGAGAGCGTTTCCTAGCTGAGGTAACGAAAGCACGACGTGCATGTGACTACTCTGCTGCCGCTCAGCTAATACGCACATATCAGTCATCTCACCCGCTCTCTTCGGAGCCGCATGTGGAGGCAGGCCACGTCGCATACGATCGCGGGCGACTAGACTTAGCTGCGGAATATTTCGATCTGGCACTCGAGTTAGGCCCGTCGAATGATCGAGCGCTTGCCTGGAAAGTGGCGCTAAAGAACGTAAACGAAGGGCCTGCTGCGGCGATTCTGTTAGCTGAGGAACTTCTGGCCAGCGACCTGAACCTTCCTGCTGTTCGAGTGGCGCTCGGGCGTAGTCGTCAATTTGAAGGCTCCAAAGAGGAGGCACTCGCCGAATATGAGAGGGCGTTGCAGATCGCACCTGGATATCTAGATGCAATTGAATGGCGTATCGAGGTTATCGGCCGTTTGCGAGGGCATAGTGCCGCGCTTGACGAGCTTTGGCTCGCCGTACGCCGTTTTCCTGGGGCGCCCGAGCTGTTCGTAGCTGCTTACACCAGTGCGAAGGGAAAACAAGAGACTGCTCGGGCACAGGAGATTCTCGACCAGGCAATCGAAGTTCATCCGGCGTGTGTGCCACCGCTGCGGATGAAGGTTGACTGGCTTATCAGTACTGGGCAGCTAGAAAAGGCGGTGGATCGTGCTGACGATGCCCTGGTGCTCGCCCCAGCTGCCGCAGATCTGCATGTTGCTCGAGGGCGTGCTCGATATGAACAGGGTCAGTTCGCCGCTGCTATCGAGTCCTTTAGGCGAGCGTCAGTGCTGGAACCTCACAGGGCCGAAAGTGTCCAGTGGCTGGTTTCTGCGCTGAGGGTTCTAGAACGGCACGAAGAAGTTCACCGGGAGATCGAAGGTGCACTGCGTCGCATGCCGACAAATCAAGTGTTGCTTTCGGTGGCGGCCGACGAGAGTGGATGGCGAGGTGACTTCGACGCCGCACTTGTCCTGACTGGAAAGGCTGTGCAAGCTGCTCCTGCAAACACAAGCGCACTTCTGCGCCATATTTCGGCTCTTGCTGATCGTCACTGCTATGAGGAGGCGGAGCATCTTGCTCTTGCTGCAGCGCGCGAGCATCCTGGGAATGCGAGGTTGGCGGCTGAGGTGGCGTCGGTCTATGGGCAACTTGACCGGGACGAGGATGCGTTGGCATGGTATCGTACTGCGTATTCATTGGATCCTAAAGCGTTTCGAATTTCTCGAATCGCTATGGCGCTAGGGTGGCTCAATCGGTTCGCGGAGGCCGAGTCATTGCTGCTGTCTTCAATCGAAGTGCAGTCAGATTCTGTTGCATTGTTCCGTAGGCTGGGAGCAATTCGCGAGCTGGCGGGAGATTTTTCAGGGGCCTTAGAGGCTTACGATAAGGTGATAGAACTTGATTTAATTAATGTCCCTGGACATACGGCGAAGATCGGTTTGTTGTGCCGTCTTAGGCGGCTCGAAGAGGCAGGGATCGCCGCGAGAGTTGCTGTGGACGCATTGCCGGGAAATGGCAATCTGTGCGAGATGCAAACTTGGCCAATGCGCGACGCTGGGCGAGAGTCTGACGTTGAGGTGATGTTGAGGAGCGCATTGGATAGATGTGAAAACAAATGGCCGATCCACCTTGGGATTCTTCGGTGCTTGCGTCGTCAGGGAAGATTTGAAGAGGCGCTAGATGATGTCGCGAAAATGCTCATTGATGATCCACATGACCTCGCTGCGCATCGCTGGATGCTGGATCTGCTGAGTGATGTCCGTCGGTACGACGAGGCAATAGCGTATGGTGAACGTGTTACTGTGCTGTATCCGACAAATACTTCCCTGCGAATGAGGCTTGGATGGCTTCGGCAGGAGATTGGCGACTTTGCCGGCGCGTTGACCGACTTCGAGTCAGTGTGTGCCATGAAACGCACGATTTGGGCCGTGCGGAGCATGGCGAAGATGCTTTGCCAGGTTCGACGGTTTGCCGATGCCGAGGTTCTGCTGGCTGATGAGATTCGCGCTAAACCCAATTATGCGATCCTTCGTCACGAGCTTGCTTGGGTGTATTGGATGCAAGCTAAGGAAAAAGAGGCAATTGCGGAGTGCGAGCGCGCTCGGAGTATCGAGTTCGGACCCGTTGATGGAATTGTTAACCATGCTTTGATGCTTCGGCGATTGAATCGTTGGGTCGAAGCTGAAAAAGTATTAACAAAGGCTCTTGTTCGTTATCCTGGAAATTTGCTCATTCTAACTCAATTCGGCTTACTTAATGATGATCAGAACCGTTATACTGCGGCGATAGAATGGTTTGATCGCGCTCTGGAAAGTGACAAATTCTATAGTGCGGCTCTGGTTGCAAAGTCGGCTACTTTGCGATCGTTGGGACGATTTGGTGAGGCTGAGGCAATGCTGGAGCCTGCGTTGGATAGGTTTCCGGACATGGCTGAACTATTGATTGAACGCGGTTGGATTTATCGCGATCAGGGGCGACTGAGTCTTGCAAAGCAGGCCTTTTCGAAGGTTGCCGATGTGGTCCCTATTCCTGCGGTCCGAGCCGATGCGCGGAGATGCCTGGGTTGGACGGCATTTGCGGATGACAAGTATGATGAAGCCAGGGATCTATTTCGAGAGGTTCTCCTGGAAGATTCCTATGTAATCGACGCAAAAATCGGCCTCGCGTGGTCTTTGGTCAGGTTGGATGATCTGGAAAGTGATCAAGCTGCTGAAGGGCTATGTCTTGAGGTTCTGGGTGCGGAACCCCGGAATCATCTTGCTCATACATGTCTCGGCGTTCTTTTTGCCAGGCAAAGAGATTTTCCGCTCGCAGAGCATCATCTGCGCTACTCGTTGGAATTGGATCCTTTCGATGGCAGCTTCGTAGACCTCGCGGTACTGCTTGTTGATCTTGAACGTTTTGATGAAGCTGAGGAGTTGCTGACGAAGGCCCTTGATCGAAATTGGTATGATATTCAGGCGCATATCGAGCTAGGCAGGTTGCATCTGCAGCGTGACATCGACAATGGTGAGGTAGGGAAGAATGCCAGATCTGCGGGCGCCGATTTCCGTCGAGCACTGACGTTGGATCCGACCAGTCCGTCTGCGGCCACAGGGTTGGCCGTAACTCTTAGTAGATTGCCGGGAGACCTCCCTGAAGCTGAACGCGTGATGCGACGAGTAATCAGTCTTACTAAACAGGGTGACGCCCGTTGGCCGCTGCTGCTCACTTTAGCTCGACTGCTAATCGAACGCGGTGATTCTGCGCAACGTCCTGAGCTGTACCTGGAGGCGCTAGCTTTAGGTCAGGAGGCCATCGACTTGGCAAATTGGGACGCGGAGCCTTACTTTGTGACCGGTGTTGCGGCTTTCAAGGCAGGATCGCAAAATTCGGATGCGCGACTGGTTTCTCTATATCGCCGCCGCTCAGTCCGATACCTGCGACGATGCCTTGAGCGGGACAGTCGTCACGAGGAAGCTAGGCGTGTCATGACGCTAGCAGAGCAAAGCGTGGCTTTGGCGGGCGGTAGTCTGGCGGGTAGTAGGGCTCTAAGCTGGATCACAGCCTTGCTGTTGATTGGTTTGTGGACAGGCTTCTTCTTGACCGAAAAGATTAGTTCTGTCGTTTTGGGCACCATGACCGCAGTTCTTGCCAGTCTTTTCGCTCTCGGATTTGTTTTGCCACACTTAGTTCGGCTGAAACTCCCGGGAGGCGTGGAGGCTGACCTGTCAGCGAGTCTGGCGCAGGTATCCGCAGGGCCTACCGGTGAGCTCAATCTAGGCCGAGGCCGGTTTGCCGGGACTAGCAGTCACTTCGACGGAGGGTCGTATCTCAACTCCGGCCCCAGGGGTGAGCTCCCGCGCCTTGGTGCGAGCCAGGACGAACCGCTCCAGTAGTGGCTCCGAATCAGTGAAGCCGTCAGTCCTGAGGTGTCTGGTTGAGCAGCCTGCTCACGATCCGGGTTGAGTGCGTGAGCTATGGCGCTTTGGACGGGGCCGCCTAGTAGGTAGGCAGCCCCGTTCGGGAACGTCGTCAGTTCACCAGCCGCGTTCGCGCCATTCGGCCACGTGCGGACGCTGTTCGCCCAGCGTCGAGTCGTCCCCGTGCCCCGGGTAGAACCACGTCTCGTCCGGCAGTTCGCCGAAGATCCGCGACTCGACATCGTCGACCAGCGACTTGAAGTCTTCCGGCGAGTTCGTCTTGCCGACGCCGCCGGGGAACAGCGAGTCGCCGGTGAACAGGTGCGGGTGGCCGGCCGGGTCGCGGTAGAGCAGGGCGATGGAGCCGGGGGTGTGGCCTCGCAGATGGATCACCTCGAGGGTGATCTGCCCGACCTTGACCGTGTCGCCGTGTTCGACGAGGAAGTCCGGCGGGATCGGCAGAGGTTCGGCGTCCAGGGGGTGGGCGGCGGTGTTCGAGCCGTTCGCGCCGGCGACGGCGCCGAGCGCCTGCCAGTGGTCCTGGTGCTGGTGGGTGGTCACGACCGTCTTCAGCGCGGGGCGGTCGGGGCCGTGGCCGATGAGGTCGGAGATCCGGTCCGGGTCGTTCGCGGCGTCGATCAGCAGCGCCTCGTTCTCGGCGCGGCAGACGAGCAGATACGCGTTGTTGTCCATCGGACCGACCGACAGCTTCGTGATGGTGAGCGCGTCCAGGGTGCGACGGGCGGCGTCACCGCCGGGCTCGACATGCCCGGTGTAGGTCTCGACGATGTTCACAGCGCACACGGTAGTCGTTCGCCTGCAATCGGTTCCACCCGCACAGGTGACGCACAGCCCTGCCACGTAGGCTCGCGACGCCCCGCCAGACGAGCCACAGGACACCCGTGCCCGACCCTTCGCCACAGACAGCGTCGCGTACTCCGCGCAAGATCAGTTGGGACGTCCTTCGCGTTGTCGCCGTCCTCGCGGTGATCCTGGGTCATGTCACTCATCAGGGTGCTCTTCTGCACCCCGAACTGACGGGGTACCCCTTTCGGGTTACGGCTCAGTTCGGTGCGGCCATCCTTTTGGTGATTTCCGCGTTCTTCGTGTGCGCGAGTCTTCGCAAGGGTGAACCTGGGCGGTGGCTGTGGAACCGGGTCGCGCGCCTGGTGCCCGCGTATCTGGCCGCGGTGATCGTCACCTACGTCGTCGCCCGGTACGCGACGATCCGCTTCAGTGGTCTGCCGTTCCCGCCCGGGCTCACCGGATTCCTGTTCGGCGTCCCGGAAGGCCTGCCGACCGATCCGTCGCCGTGGTACGTCCCCGGCTGGGCCGATCTGCTGGCCAACCTGGGCATGGTCCAGGAGTGGGGCTGGCGTTACGAACTCTTCTACTACCTCGACGGCGCCTACTGGACGCTGCCGGTCCAGCTGATGGCGTTCACCGCGGCCGCCCTGTTGTGGCCGCGCCGGTGGCGCACCCACCGGCTCACCGTCGGGCTGGTGTGGGCGCTGATCCTCGTCCCGCTCTTCCTCCGGTTCGTCGTGTTCGACCCGGTTTCCAGCCCGCGGTACGTGGAGACCCTGTTCTACGGCCTCGGCCTGCACCGCGTGCACGTCTTCGCCATCGGGATCGCGATCTGGCTGTGGTCGAAACGTCGGCTGGCGCAGTGGCATCTCGCGCTCTTCCTGATCGCCGCCTGGGCCGCCCAGGACCTGCAGGTCTTCCCGTTCCACCAGTCGCTCCCGAACGATCCCGAGCGCTGGCCGTCGGCCGTCGGATTCGCGATCATGCTGCTGCTGGTGTGCCTGGCCGCGCGCGGGCCCGATTGGCGGTTCCCGGGACTGGCCCGGATCGCCCCGGCTGTCACCTGGCTCGCGGGCATCTCGTATGGTCTTTATCTGGTGCACCAGGAACTGGGTTACATCCTGGCCCGTGCCCTGCTGAACGTCGGTGTCCCCGGCTGGCTGCGTCTTCCGATCGTGCTGGCCGCCGCCGTGATGGGGGGCTGGGCGATCACCGCGGGAGTGGAACGGCCGATCCACCGACGGCTCACCGCCCGCCGCCGCGGCCGCTCCGAAGAACCGGAAAAACCGCAGGTCAAGGACTCGGATCCAGTTTCTGTCGGTGGTGCCTCGTAGCATGGTCGCGGCCGCCCGTGCAGCTATCGACCGGGCCGGCGACCGCAGCTGAGAATGAAACCTGAAGGGACCCTGGCGTGGCTGATCGCCTCGTTGTTCGCGGCGCCCGCGAGCACAACCTCCGCGGCGTGGATCTCGACCTGCCCCGCGACAGCCTGATCGTGTTCACCGGTCTGTCCGGGTCCGGGAAGTCGAGCCTCGCCTTCGACACCATCTTCGCCGAGGGGCAGCGCCGCTACGTCGAGTCGCTGTCCGCGTACGCGCGCCAGTTCCTCGGCCAGATGGACAAGCCGGACGTCGACTTCATCGAGGGCCTTTCGCCCGCGGTGTCGATCGACCAGAAGTCCACCTCGCGCAACCCGCGTTCGACCGTCGGCACCATCACCGAGGTCTACGACTACCTGCGTCTGCTCTACGCCCGCGCCGGCAAGGCGCACTGCCCGCAGTGTGGCGAGGCGATCAGCAAGCAGACCCCGCAGCAGATCGTCGACCAGGTGCTCGCCATGGAGGAGGGCACCCGCTTCCAGGTGCTCGCGCCGGTCGTGCGCGGACGCAAGGGGGAGTACCTCGACCTCTTCGAGAACCTGCAGCAGCAGGGCTACGCGCGAGTCGTGGTCGACGGGACGATCCACCCGCTCACCGAGCCGCCGAAGCTGAAGAAGCAGGAAAAGCACCAGATCGCCGTCATCATCGACAGGCTTTCGGTGAAGACGAGCTCACGGCAGCGGCTCACCGACTCCGTCGAGACGGCGCTGCGGCTGGCCGACGGCCTGATCGAGCTCGAGTTCGTCGACCTGCCGGAGAACGATCCGCACCGCGTGCGCGGCTTCTCCGAGAACCTGGCCTGCCCCAACGGCCACCCGCTGGCGATCGAGGACCTCGAGCCGCGGTCGTTCTCGTTCAACGCGCCCTACGGCGCCTGCCCCGAGTGCACCGGTATCGGCGTCCGCAAGGAGGTCGACCCGGAACTCGTGGTCCCGGACGACGAGATGTCGCTCGGTGAGGGCGCCATCGCGCCGTGGGCCGGCGGCCAGAGCGCCGACTACTTCATCCGCCTGCTCGAATCGCTTTCGGAGACCATCGGCTTCCGGATGGACACCCCGTGGCGCAAGCTGCCGGCGAAGATCCAGAAGGCCGTCCTGCACGGTGTCGACGAGCAGGTCCACGTCCGCTACAAGAACCGCTACGGCCGCCAGCGTTCCTATTACGCGAGCTTCGAGGGTGTGATCCCGTTCCTCGAGCGGCGCCAGGAGCAGACCGAGTCCGAGTACATGCGTGAGCGGTACGAGGGCTACATGCGCGAGGTGCCGTGCCCGGCCTGCCAGGGCACGCGCCTCAAGCCGGAGATCCTCGCGGTCACCCTGGAGCACAAGACGCAGGGCGACCGGTCGATCGCCGAGGTCTGCGCCCTCTCGATCGCGGAGGCGTCGCAGTTCCTCGACGAGCTGGAACTCGGCAAGCGCGAGACGGTGATCGCCGGCGCGGTGCTCAAGGAGATCCAGGCGCGACTGCGCTTCCTGCTCGACGTCGGCCTGAACTACCTTTCGCTCGACCGCGCCTCCGGGACGCTCTCCGGCGGCGAGGCACAGCGCATCCGGCTCGCCACGCAGATCGGCTCCGGCCTGGTCGGCGTGCTGTACGTGCTGGACGAGCCGTCGATCGGCCTGCACCAGCGGGACAACCACCGCCTGATCGAGACGCTGGTCCGGCTGCGCGACCTCGGCAACACGCTGATCGTGGTCGAGCACGACGAGGACACCATCCGCTCCAGCGACTGGGTGGTCGACATCGGCCCGGGCGCCGGCGAGCACGGCGGCCACATCGTCCACAGTGGACCGTACAAGAAGATCCTGCGCAACAAGGAATCGATCACCGGCGCGTATCTGTCGGGCCGCAGCAAGATCGAGGTCCCGGCGATCCGGCGCCCGATCGACAAGAAGCGTCAGCTGACCGTCGTCGGCGCGCGCGAGCACAACCTGCGCGGCCTCGACGTGTCGTTCCCGCTCGGCTGCCTGGTGTCGGTCACCGGTGTCTCCGGCTCCGGGAAGTCGACGCTGGTCAACGACATCCTCGCGACGGTGCTGGCGAACAAGCTCAACGGCGCACGCCAGGTGCCCGGTCGCCACACCCGGGTCAACGGCCTCACGAACGTCGACAAGCTGGTCCGCGTCGACCAGTCGCCGATCGGCCGCACGCCGCGGTCCAACCCGGCGACCTACACCGGGGTGTGGGACCACGTCCGCAAGCTGTTCGCCGCGACCACCGAGGCGAAGGTCCGCGGCTACCAGCAGGGCCGGTTCTCCTTCAACGTCAAGGGCGGCCGGTGCGAGGCCTGCGCCGGTGACGGCACGATCAAGATCGAGATGAACTTCCTGCCGGACGTCTACGTCCCGTGCGAGGTCTGCAAGGGCGACCGGTACAACCGGGAGACCCTCGAGGTGCACTACAAGGGCAAGACCGTCTCCGACGTGCTGAACATGCCGATCGAAGAGGCGGCCGAGTTCTTCGAGCCGATCAAGGCGATCCACCGGCACCTGGCCACGCTCGTCGACGTCGGCCTCGGGTACGTCCGGCTCGGGCAGCCCGCGCCGACCCTGTCCGGTGGCGAGGCGCAGCGCGTGAAGCTCGCCAGCGAACTGCAGAAGCGGTCCACCGGCAAGACGGTCTACATCCTCGACGAGCCGACCACCGGTCTGCACTTCGAGGACATCAGCAAGCTGATCGGCGTGATCAACGGGCTGGTGGACAAGGGCAACACGGTGATCGTCATCGAGCACAACCTCGACGTCATCAAGACGTCGGACTGGATCATCGACATGGGGCCCGAAGGCGGTTCCGGTGGTGGCATGGTCATCGCCGAGGGGACGCCGGAGCACGTCGCTTCGGTCGAGGAGAGCTACACCGGCGAGTTCCTGAAGACCGTTCTCGCCTGAGTCACCCCAAGCGCTATGAACGGCCCGTTACTTGCAAATTTTGCAAGTAACGGGCCGTTCATAGCATCGGGGGCAGGGTCTCAAGCCTTCCCCGTGGTCCGTTCCAGCACCGGCGACGCTGGCCCGTAGTAGAAAGCGCGCAGCCGGTACGACGCGCCCTTCTCGTCCGGCATCGTCGCGAGCCCGGCCGTGGTCGTCCCCGGATCCGACATCTCGATCGGCACGAAGGCGTCCGCGCCCGATTTCTTGATCTCCACGAGGAAACCGTCCTCGTCGGCGGATCGGTCCGCCCAGCTGAACCGCACCATCTCCTCCTCGGCGGGTTCCGCGCGGAATGCCGCCGGAGTCGCGTCTCGGCCACCGTCGCGTAGAGGGACCGCGGGCCCGGCTGCGCCCGGCGAGGCGGGACCGGAGACGGTGACTGCGTCGGAGACCGGGCCGTAGAACGGCCGGATCCGGTAGTAGAACCGCGTTTCCGGGATCAGATCCGGATGCCGGTACGTCGTCTGCCGCGGCGGGACGAACTGCAGGATCGTGTATTCGCCGTTCGGATCGGTGGTGTATTCGACGATCCGGCCCGCGACGTCCGGATCGTCGTCCGGCCAGTTCAGGTCCACGTTCACCGGATCCGTCAGCGTCGCGGTGAATCCGGCCGCGGGTTCTTCGGCGGCGCACCCGGCCGCGAAAGCCAGCACCAGCAGAACGGCCGCGATTTTCCTTGGCACGCCTTCAGCCTCCCGGGAATCAGGCGGCGGCGGAATCCGGAGGCGTCAGCATACGAGCGCGTCCGGTGATCGACAAGACCCCGGGAAACCCGGTTGAACCGTTCCGCGAGGCCGTCCGTGTGGGAGGCAAGAGGAGGCGGCCATGGAGAACCGAGGAGAGGCCGGTGCCGATGCACAGTTCGATCGCGGCCGAGCGATCCACCTTGCCCCTGCGGGTTGCAGTACTGTCCTCGCCGACCCAGAAGACCGTCGGGAGGACACGAGTGGCGATCGGAGGCTGGCGGCCGAAGAAGGCCAAGGGCGAGGACCTGGTCCGGCACTTGTACGCCGAACACGGCAGGAGCCTGCTGGCGTACGCGACGAGGCTGACCGGAGATCGTGCGGCCGCGGAGGACGTCGTGCAGGAGACCCTGGTCCGCGCCTGGAAGCATGCCGAAGACCTGGAGAACGACGCGAAGGGATCGGTGCGGGGCTGGCTGCTCACGGTCGCCCGCAACATCATCACCGACCGCGCTCGGGCCAGGGCGGCACGGCCGCCGGAAGTGGCGGAACCCGAGGAAGGCGTGCCCACCCCGGCGGTGGAGCGGGATCACGCGCAGAGCGTCGTGGACTCGATGGCCGTGCTCGGGGCGATGGACGGCCTGTCCACGGAACATCGTGAGGTACTGGTGGAGATCTACTACCGGGGCCGGACGGTGGCCGAAGCGGCGAGATCACTGGGCGTGGCCCCAGGTACCGTTAAGTCGAGATCTTATTACGCGTTACGGGCGCTCAGAGCCGTGATGTCGGGGACCGGAAGGGAGGTAGCGCGATGAGTGCGGTGGGACACGACCAGGGCCAGATCGCGGCCTACGTCCTCGGTGGGCTCGACCCGGCGGAGGCGGCCGCTTTCGAGACGCATCTGGCGAACTGCCCCGCGTGCCGTCGCGAGGTTCGGGAGCTGGGCGAGCTTCGGTACCACCTCGACGAGGTGCCGCCGGAAGCGTTCCTCGAAGGGCCTCCGGACGGAGGCGACCTGCTCCTGCAGCGCACGCTGCGGCAGGTCCGCGACGAAGAAGGCGCCCAGGAGCGCAAGCCGCGGCGGTTCCTCGCCCTGGCCGGGGCGGCCGCACTGGTCGTCGTGGCCCTGGGTGCGGGCGTGCTGGTCGGCAGGCAGACCTCACCCGAACCGTCGACCGTGGCGCTGCCGGTGCCGGCGTCGACAGCCCCGGTTCCGGGCACCAAGGACCTCGCTGCCACGAACCAGGACACGGGCGCGCAGCTCGCGGTCCGGGTGATCCCGGCGGCGGGCTGGGTGCGGCTGCACGCGAAGGCGGAAGGCGTCCGCGAAGGCGAGAAGTGTCAGCTCGTCGTGGTGACCAAGAACGGTGAGCGGGTCAATGCCGGCAGCTGGCTGGTCTCGGCGAAGGGTGAAAAAGAAGGCACCGGGATCGACGGTTCCGCCCTGGTCGCTCCCAACGACGTGGCCTCGGTCGACGTCGTGACCATGGACGGCCGGAACCTGGTGTCGGCGCAGGTGTGACGGTGACGCCCACGGGTCGCGGTGGCGGTGGCGGTTGGTACCGCTTCCGCGACACGTGGGTGCTTCCCGGCTCACCCAAGGCGGTTTTCGACGCCGTCGTCGATCTCGCCGCGTATCCGTCGTGGTGGCGGGACGTCCGTTCGGTCAGCCAGGTCGACGAAGACACCGCCGAACTCGTCTGCCGCTCGCGGCTTCCGTACGAGCTGAGGCTGCGGATGCATCGCGATCGGCAGGACGAGGGTGAGGGCAAAGTCCGGGTCTTGCTCAGCGGTGATCTCGAAGGGACGCTCGACGGCGAGCTGAGCCCGGACGGCGACGGGACCCGCCTGGAGATCACGCAGGAGGTCGAAGCCAGGAAGCCGTTGCTGCGCAAGCTCGACAGGGTCGCGTGGCCGCTGTTCCGGGTCAATCACGCGCTGATGATGAGACGCGGGCAACACGGATTACGGGGGTATCTGCTCACCGCTGCGGGCTAATCTGCCGCGTATGCGTGTCGCCACCGTGCAGCCGTTCACCGTCCCCGCGGATCTCGCCGCGAACATCGCCGAACACGCCAGGCTCCTCCGGATCGCGGAGGCCGATCTCTGCGTCTTCCCCGAACTTTCCCTGATCGGCCTGGAGTTCGACGCGCTCGCCGCGGACCCGGGACTCTGGCTGACGCGGGATGATCCGCGCCTCGAACCGCTCCGGGAAGCCTGCCGGGAGAGCGGAGTCCACGCCGTCATCGGACTTCCCCTCGTGGAGGACGGCCGGCGGCACATCGGTTCGCTCGTCCTCGGTCCCGATGGCGAAACCGTTGCCACCTATGCGAAACGCAATCTCCACGACAGTGAAGACGAGCTTTTCGAACCAGGCCGCCGACAGGTGATCATCGAGGTCCACGGTCGGCGGCTCGGCTTGGCGATCTGCCTCGACGCCGCCAACCCGGACCACTCCCGGGAACTCGCCGAGGCCGGTGCCGAGGTCTACGTCCTCAGCGCACTCTTCAGTGAAGGTCAGGAAGACAGGCTGCTCGCCCAGGTCGGCGTCGCCGCCGGGCACGGGATGTGGGTCGTGCTTTCCCAGTACTCGGGGAAGACCGGGGGGATGGCGGCGTTCGGTGGCAGCGGGGTCTGGAAACCCGGAGGCGCCGCCGAGGTGCGCCTCGGCGGCGAGCTCTCCGAGTGGGCTTACGCGACGATCACCTCCTGAGTCTTCCGTTCGCGCAGGACCACCGCGGAGACGAAGACGGCGAGGGCGAGCAGCCCCGCACTCAGCGCGTACGCGGTCCGGTACCCACCGGTCAGCGCTTCGGGCGTCGCCGCGCCTTCGGCCAGCAGGGAACCGGTGCGGGACGCGGCCGCCGTCGCGAGTACGGCCGTGCCGACGGCGGCACCGATCTGCTGGGTCGTGTTGATCAGCCCGGAGGCGACCCCGGCGTCGGCGGGGTCGGCGCCGGACATCGCCTGCCCCATCAGCGCCGGCATCGCCGCGCCGAATCCGATGCCCATCAGGACGAGCGCGGGGAGGACGTCCATCGCGTAGTTCCCGTCCGCTTCGACCATGGCGAGGAAGCCGAGTGCCAGCGCGACCAGCGAGAGACCGGTGACGAGTACCGTCCGCGCCCCGAAGCGGTGATTCA
This sequence comes from Amycolatopsis pittospori, assembly GCF_013870525.1. GTDB lineage: Bacteria > Actinomycetota > Actinomycetes > Mycobacteriales > Pseudonocardiaceae > Amycolatopsis > Amycolatopsis pittospori. The sequence continues at coordinate 57,401 of NZ_JACBXD010000003.1, read as the reverse complement.
GCCTCTCCGCGAAGACCAGCGACATCACCGCGATCGAGACCGGGGCGGGCAGGAAGGCGAATCCGGTGCTCAGCGCGTCCAACTGAAGTACCCGCTGCAGGTAGAGCGCGGTGATGAACTGGAAGCCGAACAGCCCGGCGACCATCAGGACCATCACCGCGTTCGCCCCGGACACCGCCCGCGAGCGGAAGATCCTCAGCGGCAGCAACGGTTCGCGGGCCTTCGCCTGTCGCAGCACGAATCCGGCGAGCAGCAGGAGCGAGACCGCGAGCAGTCCGAGCGTGCGGGCGTCGGCCCACGAGTACTCCTCGGCCTTGACGATCGTGTAGACCAGCAGCATCAGCCCGCCGGTGACGAGCCCGGCGCCGGCGATGTCGGTGCCGCCACGCGGTCCGGGGTCGCGATCGTCCGCCAGTAGCCGGACGGCCATCACCAGCGCCACCGCGCCGATCGGCAGGTTGATGTAGAACGTCCAGTGCCAGTCGAGCAACTGCGTGAGCGTCCCTCCCGCGATGAGCCCGATCGACGCTCCGGCGGCCTGGGTGAAGCTGTAGACGCCGATGGCCTTCGCTCGCGCTCGCGGCTCCGGGTAGAGCGTGGTGATCATGCCGAGTACGACGGCCGAGGCGAGCGCGCCGCTGGCGCCCTGCAGGAACCGGAAGACGACGAGCTGGGTCTGGTCCTGCGCGATGCCGCACAGCAGGGAGGCGAGAGTGAACACGCCGAGTCCGGCGAGGAAGACCCGTTTTCGGCCGAGCAGATCGCCCAGCCTGCCGGACAACAGCAGCAACCCGGCGAAGGCGATCAGGTAGGCGTTGACCACCCAGGCCAGGGTGGACGGCGTGAAGCCGAGGTCGTTCTGGATCGCGGGCAGCGCGACGGCGACGATCGAGCCGTCGAGGACGACCATCAGCGAGACGGCGCAGAGCACGGCGAGAGCGAGAGCGCGCTGAGGCATGGAGGTACCCATCTGTGACGATTTCCCCAGGTGATGCCTTGGTGCATCACTTGTTACAGCGCCCATCTTGTGTGACTCTGTTCCTTGCCGGAAGGAGGCACTTTGATGTCCCAGGGGAACACCGATGTGACCGCGCAGGCCAGGGTGGTCGACCCGGAAAAACTCGAGGTCTGCACCGTGCTCGAGGTGATCAACCGGATCAGCGGGAAGTGGGCGATCGGCATCCTGCTGGAGGCCACGCGCGGTCCGGTGCGGTTCACCGAGCTGGAACGGTCGGTGGAGGGCATCAGCCGCCGGATGCTGACGCTGACGCTGCGGAACCTCGAACGCGACGGTCTGCTGATCCGCACGGTGTACCCGACGGTGCCGCCGAAGGTGGAGTACGAGGTCACCGCGATGGCCAAGGAGTTGTACGCGTCGCTGAGCGGCCTGCTGCACTGGGCGGAGCGGCACCGCGATTCGATCGCGGCGTCCCGCGTCGTCTACGACGAGAAGGTCAGCGCCTGACGTCGGCCGCGTGCACGGCCCGCTGGACGTGTGAGCAGAGCTGGTCGAACCACATCTTGTGGAACGGCAGGTCCGTACTGTTCGCCGCGGACCAGCTTTCCCACAGGCCGCCCGGCCTCAGGTAGCGCGACGTGTACGCGGTCCTGAGGTCGGCGTCGAGGTGGTGCAGGGCCGCGAGCGCCCATTGCTGGTCGTAACGCAGTGTCGGCTCGGCGAGGTAATGGTCCAGATAGGACACGAGGATCTCGGCGTCGGCGAGGGTGCCGAACCGGGCCAGCGCGAAACAGTAGCCCTGCCCGGTGAAGACCAGCTTGCTCTCCAGGAACAGTTCGCGGATGCGTTCGCGCCACTCGGTCCGCCGGTCGACGCCGATCAGCCAGGCGGCGGTGATCCGAGGCCGCCAGTTCACCTCGAACAGCGTTTCCAGTTCTTCGTCGGTGATCCGGCGGGCGTCCTCGACCAGGTCGCGCAGGAACGCCTCGCCTTCGGGGCCGCCCGCCATCGCGCCGAAGTTGCCGTGCAGGAGCTTCGAATACCGCTTGAGCACGTAGTGGTCGATGGCGTCCGGCATACCCGTAGTTTGCCGGAAACGAAGAACCGCGGTGCGAGGACGGGGGACCCTCGCACCGCGGTTCTTCACCGTGGCCGTGCGCTAGACGTGCGCTACGGCTTTCTTCTCCTGGCCGTCGTCGCTGGCTTCGGGGGCGTCCGAGGCGTGGTCGTCGACCAGGGTGGCTTCGTCGAACGGGGCCTGGCCGCTGAAGACCTGGTTTGCCCGTTCCCGGTCGAATTCCTTGGTCCACGTTCCGACCAGGACGGTCGCGACGGCGTTGCCCGCGAAGTTGGTCAGCGCGCGGGCCTCGGACATGAACCGGTCGATGCCGAGGATGAACCCGACGCCGTCGACCAGTTCCGGCCGGTGCGACTGGAGACCGCCGGCGAGGGTGGCGATACCGGCGCCGCTGACGCCCGCCGCGCCCTTCGAGGCGATGATCATGAACAGCAGCAAGGAGATCTGCTCGCCGAGTGACAGCGGCTGGTCCTGCGCCGTCGCGATGAACAGCGTCGCCATCGTCAGGTAGATCGCCGTGCCGTCGAGGTTGAACGAGTACCCGGTGGGCACCGTGATGCCGACGACCGGTTTGGAAACCCCGAGGTGCTCCATCTTCGCGATCAGCCGCGGCAGGGCCGACTCGGACGACGACGTCGAGAGGATCAGCAGGAACTCGCGGCCGAGGTAACGCAGCAGCGTGAAGATGTTGATCCGCGCGCCGAGCCACAGGACCGAACCGAGCACGCCGAACACGAACACCAGGCAGGTCAGGTAGAAGCCGATCATGATGACGGCGAGGCTGCGCAGCGCGCCCCAGCCGGTTTCCCCGACCACCGCGGCGATCGCGCCGAACGCGCCCACCGGGGCCGCCCACATGATCATCGCGAGGATCCGGAACACGAGACGCTGGATGTGCTCGATGCCGCGGCGGATCGGCTCGCCCTTGGTGCCCAGCTTCTGGACGGCGAAACCGGCGAGCAGCGCGACCAGCAGGGTCTGCAGCACCTGGCCTTCGGTGAAGGCGGAACCGAAACTCGTCGGGATGATGCCGAGCAGGAAGTCGACTGAGCCTTCGCCACCCTCGGCCTGGGTGTGCGCCTTCGCCGCGGCGGCCGGGTCGAGGTGCAGGCCCTCACCCGGGTGCAGGAGGTTGCCGACGACGAGACCGATCGCGAGCGCGAACGTCGACATCAGCAGGAAGTAGCCGAGCGAGAGCAAGCCGACCTTGCCGACCTTCGCGGCCTTGGCCACCGATCCGATGCCGAGCACGATGGTGCAGAAGATGATGGGGGAGATCATCATCTTGATCAGGTTGACGAAGCCCGTGCCGAGCGGCTTGAGCTCCTTGGCCAGACCGGGCGCGGCGAACCCGACGATGACGCCGAGGACGACGGCGGCGATCACCGCCATGTACAGGTAATGCATCTTGTCTCGGCGACGCGGCGCCGCTTCGGCCGTTGTAGGCACCTTTGCCTCCAGCTCAGGGGTCTTCGGGAATTGCCGGTCACTATCACCCGGGCAGGTGAGCTGGGTCACGGTTGTGTTCATAGAGTTCGCGTGGGCGGTTTTCGGAGAATTCCGGCCAGGGGATCGCGCGGCCGTGACGCGGGTGTGCTGGTATGAGCGGGTGCCCTCGACGAAGCGGACCCGGACCAGGCGTGGCTCACTCGCCCGCCAGCTGCTGATCCTGCAGCTCGTGGTGCTCTTCGTACTGGTAGCGGCGGGAGTGGCGTTCGCCTACCTGGATTCCGTGAAGGCTACCGAAGATCGTGCGCGGGACCAGGTGACCGCGGTCGCCGAAGCGGTGGCGGACGCGCCCGGCGTACTCGCCGCACTGTCCACATCGGAACCCAGCCGGACCCTGCAGCCGTTCGCGCAGAGTGTCCGCGCGGATACGGGTGTGGACTTCGTGACCATCATGGACACGAACGGCATCCGGTTCACCCACCCGAACCCGGACCTGATCGGGCAGCCGTTCATCGGCAACATCGGCGAGGCGCAGCGCGGCGGGAAGGTCGTCGAGACATACGCCGGTTCGCTCGGGCCGTCCGAACGCGTCGTCGTTCCCGTGCTCAGCACCGAGGGACAGGTGGTCGCGCTGGTCTCGGTCGGCATCACCGTCGAGGCGATCGACGCCGAACTGCGCGAACGTCTTTGGCCACTGATCGGCGTCGCGGTCGCGGTCCTGGTCGTCGGCGGGATCGGCAGTTATCTGGTCAGCGCGCGGCTCCGGCGGCAGACCCGGGGGATCGCGCCCGAGGAGCTGAGCAACCTCTTCGAGTACCACGAAGCCGTGCTGCATTCGATGCGCGAAGGACTGCTGCTCGTCGGCGGCGACGGACGCGTGGTGCTGTGCAACGACGGCGCCCGCGCGCTCCTCGGCGTCGACGGCGACCCGGTCGGGCGGGAACTGTCCGCATTGGACATTCCCGAAGACCTCGTCGAAGCGTTCACCTCGGGGGAGGAGCGCACCGACGAGCTGCATCTCACCGAGGCCCGGGTGCTCGTCGTCAGCACCGCGCCCGTGCGGTCGCGCGGCAAGGCGATGGGCACCGTGGTCATCCTGCGCGACCACACCGAATTGCAGGCGCTGACCGGCGAGCTGACCACGGTGCGCGGGCTGGCCGAGGCGTTGCGTTCGCAGGCGCACGAGGCCGCGAATCGGCTCCACACGGTCGTTTCGCTGGTCGAGATCGGCCGTCCAGAACAGGCCGTCGAATTCGCCACCGCGGAACTCGCGCTGGCGCAGGAACTCACCGACCGCGTCGTCGGCGCGGTCGCCGAACCGGTACTCGCGGCGCTGCTGCTGGGCAAGGCGGCGGAGGCGAGCGAGCGCGGCGTCGAGTTCACCATCGCGCCCGACACGGTCATGGACGACTCGGACACCGGCGTCCCGCCCCGCGATCTGGTGACCATCCTGGGAAACCTGATCGACAACGGGATCGACGCGGCGGCGGGGAACGCGGCCGACGGCGAACGTCCCGGCGTCGAGGTCACCGTGCGTTCGGACGCCGAGGGACTGCTGCTCCGGGTCGCCGACACCGGACCGGGCGTCGAAGACGTCGAAGAGGTCTTCCGGCGCGGGTGGTCCACCAAACCCGAGGACGGGCACGGGCTCGGCTTGGCGCTGGTGGGTCAGGCGGTGCGGCGGCACGGTGGGACCATCGACGTCGGCCGCGACGAGGGCGCGGTGTTCACCGTGCGCTTGCCACTCAAGACGCCGCAGTCGTCGAAGGAGCCGACCCGATGATCAAGGTGCTGGTCGTCGAAGACGAACCGGTGGCCGCCGACGCGCACCGGGTGTACGTCGAGCGGATGCCCGGTTTCAGCGTGGCCGGCGTCGTGCATTCCGGCGGTGACGCGTTGCGGTTCTGTGAACGCGAGCCCGTCGACCTGGTGCTGCTGGACTTCTATCTGCCGGACACGCACGGGCTCGCGGTCTGCCGGTCCCTGCGGGCGGCCGGACTGCCGATCGACGTCATCGCGGTGACCTCGGCGCGCGATCTGGCGCTGGTGAAGGCCGCGGTGTCCGTCGGTGTGGTCCAGTACCTGCTGAAACCGTTCACTTTCGCCTCGCTGCGGGAAAAACTCGAGCGCTACGCCGAGTTCCACGGCACGTCGGGCGAGGTCACCGGTCAGGCCGAGATCGACCGCGCGCTCGGCACCCTGCGCACCACCGAGCGGCAGGCGCTGCCGAAGGGGATGAGCGCGCAGACCCTGGAGGCCATCACCGAAGTCCTCGCCTCGGCCGCGGACGGCCTGTCCGCCGGGGCGGCCGCGACCGCGATCGGCGCCTCCCGCGTCACCGCGCGGCGTTACCTCGAATACCTCGCCGACAACGGCCTCGCCCAGCGCGAACCCCGCTACGGCCAGGTCGGCCGGCCCGAAGTCTGGTACAAACCGAAAACCGTATAACGACCTTTATCGGGGTCACCGGCGTGCTGACCTGGTGTTTTGGCCGGGCAAGGCTCCCGCCTGGTCGTTTACCGTGTCAAGTGGATCGCGTCGAGTCGCACAGTTGACGTCTGAGTCGCCCCGAGTCGGCCCCTCTTCCCACGGTTCCCTGTCTCGCCGGGGGCAGTGACACCGAACGTCCCGGCGAGTTGTCGGGGCCTTCGTCACGTCCGGGGCTGCTCCGCTGCGTCCCGCTCCGCCCATGCTGCGAGTTGCTCGGGCGAGGGCGGCAGCAAGATCGTGGTGGAGTCGAAGGTGGGCGCTGCCGGACCTCGGTCAGGGCCGAGCCTTCTCACCTTCCGCTCCACGATCTCCGTGAAGATCACGATCGTCTCGGCCACGACGGTCGACTCGTCGGCCTCCAGTGAGACCCGCGGGCGCCACCGGGCCGCCGAGCCCGCCGTGCGCCTCGAACCAGTTCCGCAGCACCACCTCCAGGTCCACACCGGCCGGCGACCCCGCGATCGCGGAGTCCTCCTGTGACCAGCACTCGAAGGTGGGGTCAAAGGCGATGGTCCAGACGTGGGGTGGCTGCCCTCTCTCGACTGGGGGGGGCACCAGTCCGACAGTGTCCGCGACGCGCTCATGCCGCACAGTCGAACATGTGTTCCCGCCCGGGTGCAAGTGTTGGTCAGCTGTCCCGGATAGTCGTGAACTTTCAGCCTCTTAGCGGCGACCGTTCGTCGACCGTTCGGCGATTCGGTTGCGCCTTCCCTTGCATGCACGCGCTAAAGAAAGCAAGACATTTCGGACACGTCGCGCTTGGCCAGGGGTTTCAAACCGGGGGCGCACCGGGCCGTCACGGAACAGCTCCAGGAGAGCATGTTTTGCCCTCGATTTGGACAGGACGACAGCGAAGACCAGCCGTGACCAGTGCGGATAGCAAACCCACGTGGTCTTCAGTAGCACCGATTCGATGAAACAAGTGAAATGACCGCTGGTCGGTTGGTCCCGGTTCTTCGGCGCTGAGGCACCCCAAGCGAGGACGGCGCGCCATAGGCTCGATCCCGGGAACGCAAGCGGGCGGCCCCTGATGGAGCCGCCCGTGCGGGTACCGGATTGCACTCCGGGAACCCGGGGTCAGACCACGCATCCGCAGGCCTGACCTGCGTCTTCCGTTCGGATGAGAACAAGGGAGACATCATGACGATACGACCCGACGTGCCTGGGATGCCAGGCGAGGACGGCGGAATGTCGCCCGCGTGCGACAGGCGGCACACGATCGAGGAGTCCGGCGAAAACCCCTACGCGCCCCCCGTGGCCGGAGGGCTCCAGAGGGCGGCCCGGGAAGAGGGGGGCCGCCTGCTGGACTGGCTGACGGCCACCGAGGGGCGCATGTGGCGGTTCATCGTGCTCGTCGCCTTCGCTGTGACGATGGTCTTCGTCGGCATCGGCTTCTCGAACGTCGAGATCGACGTGACGCCGGGGTCGGTCCGCATCGCGCCGGTCGGCTCGGCGCAGGTCGCCCCCGTCCTGGGGGCACTTGAGTAGAGGCTGCGGACGCGACAACGGCCCCCGGTGTCACGCCGGGGGCCGTTGTCGCGTCCAGGTCGCACCCATGCCGTAGGGCTGGCGCGAAATGGTGCAAGGCTTACACAGGTAGCTCGCTGCCGACCCGGCCCCGCCGGGGAACGAATGGCCGGGCATGGCGGCCCACTACGCTAACGGAACAAGGGACGGGTTCCTGGCGTGGTTTCCACGCCAGGAACCCGTCCCTGTCTCAGTTTGAAACCTACTGCTTGCCTTCGCGTCGTCTGACGCCCTCTATGAGGCCGCGCCAGCCGGCGTTGCGGCCTCGGTCTGCCTGCGCCGCGCGCGTTCGATGTAGAGAGATGACCTGGTCGTTGGTCGCGTCCTGTACGCGACCCGCCCACTCGGCCTCCCGCTCCAGCGACCGGCGGATGTACTTCATCGTGGTCTGGGTGTTCCTGTGCCGCATCCGGCGCACGATGACGTCGAGCGGTGCGCCAGCTTCGGCCAGGTTGGTCGCGCACGCGTGGCGGAGTGCGTGGAACCGGGGCCGCTCTCCTTCGAGCCCGGTCGCATCCCACGCGAGCTGAAGGATGAGGCTGGGGTCGGACGGCGACATCGGCGCGCCCTTCTCGTTGCGGAAGATGAAGCCCTCCGGTCCGTCGTCCGGACGCCACCGCTGAAGCTCGCGTAGCGCCTCCACGCAGCGCGGCGTGAGGTAAACGTCCTCGGTGGTCTTCCCCTTCGGATAGCCCCGCAGCGTTTTGCCGACCTCCATCACGTCCTTGACGGTGACCTTCGGAATCTTTGCGTCGAGGTCAACGCGAAGCCATCGAAGGCCGGCGACTTCTGCGGCTCGCAGTCCACAGTCGAAGGCCAGCAGGAGGGCGACGTAGTACCAGCGCGGGACGTAGTTGCTCAGCAGGCAGAGTTCCTGGTCGGTCAGGATGCGAGGTTCGCGCAGACGGTCGACGGAGATCGAGAGTCCACGGGTGCAGTCGTCCTCGATGTATCCCCTCAGTGAGGCGAAGGCCATGACCTGGCGCATGTAGGTCAGGCGACCGGCGAGGCTGGCCGTTGAGAACCCGTCTTCCTCAAGCTCGTCGAGGTACTCCAGGAAGCGGACTTGGTCGATCTGCCGGATGTCGTCCTTCGCGAACACCTTGCAGAGCTGGTTGACCTGGTTGCGTCGCGTCTTGCGCGTGTTGAACGTTCCGCCCCGCTCCTTGCCCCCGGTCCGGCTGAGCCGGTTCTCCTCCTCGCGGAGGTACTCCCGGGAGACGTCGAGAAATGGGTGCCGGAAGGTCTTGCGGTCCTGCGGGTCGCCAAGCTCCTCGTACAGGGCTTCCATGCGGCGGTAGAGGACAACTTGGGCGGCCTCCGCCATCCACCGTTCATCGAAGGTCTCGGTGCCGTCCTCGCGGTTCGTGGCCACACCTTCGCCTGGCGGTGGGAGTCCCAGACGTAGGCGCGCCAGCGGCCGGAGGGGAGCTGTTCGGCTTTCGGGAGCCGAGGGCGCGAGGGCGGCTTCTTCGGCTTCTTCTTGGGGGTGACAGTCGCTGCCGTGGTGGCCGTCGTCATCGTGCGGGGCTGCCTTCTTGTGTGCGCACGCGCGGCGTCCCGAGGGCGGACGCTAGCCCGGCCGGCCGGAGTGGATCAAGCCGACGTGGGAACAACGTCCCTCGCGTTGATCTTCGCAGGTCGTTTCATGATCCGTTTCCGGGCCTCTGACCTTCGTTGATCCTTGATCCGCTTCCGACGGGTCCGAGGGGCTTGTATAACGACCTATACCGCACCCCGGCGATTATCTTGGGCAGGGTGAAGATCGGCGAACTCGCGCGGAAGACCGGGGTCAGCGTCCGCGCGCTGCGCTACTACGAGGAAGAGGGCCTGATCCGGCCCGGCCGCGGCGGCAACGGCTACCGCGACTTCTGTGACGGCTCGGTCGAGGCCGTCCTGCAAATCCGCGGGATGCTCGACGCCGGCCTGCCGACCAGGCTGATCCGCGAGATCCTGCCCTATCTCGACGGGCCCGGGGACGTGCGGCCGAAGGTGCCGTGCGAGTACATGATCGACGAGATCGCCCGGCAGCGGGAAGTGCTCGATCGCCGGATCGCGCTCATGACCCGCAATCGCGATGCCCTCGACGCGTACCTCCGCGACTTGACCCTCACGCAAACGTAAGGCTTTTAGCGTCGGAGCATGACTTCGATGCGTGCCCTGCGGCAGAACTCCACGAACGGTCCCGAAGACCTGCACCTGATCAATGATGCGCCCGTTCCGTCGCCGGGACCAGGCGAGATCCTGGTCAAGGTCACCGCCGCGGGCGTCAACTTCGCCGACGTCATGCAGACCCGGGGGACTTACGAAGGCGGCCCGACAGCGCCTTACATCGCAGGTTTCGAGGCGGCCGGTGAGGTCGTCGCCGCAGGAGAGGGAGCGACCGGATTCGCACCCGGCGACCACGTCCTGGGGACCGGTGGCGGGGCTTTCGCCGAGTACATGGTCATGTCCGCCGCGGGCGCCGTTCCGGTGCCGGAGGGCTGGGCGGACGAGCAGGCGCCGGGCCTGCTCCTGAACTGGGCCACCGCGCTCGCCGCGCTCAGACCGTTGGGACGCCTCGCCGCCGGTGAGACGGTGCTGGTGCACGCGGCGGCGGGCGGGGTCGGGCAGGCCGCGGTCCGGATGGCCAAGCACTACGGTGCCACGGTCATCGCCACCGCGTCGCCGGGTAAGCACGACCTCGTGCGGGCCCTGGGCGCCGACCGCGTCCTCGACTACGGCATCGCGACGGGAGAGGTTGACCTCGTGCTCGAATCGGTCGGCGGGGCGAACTTCGCCGCGAGTCTCGCCGCCGCCAAACGCGTGACCGGACGCGTCGTGGTCTACGGCATCGCCGCGGGAGAGGCCGCGATCACCAACCGGGCCCTGAACTTCGAGCACCAGATCCACGTGATCGGCCTGCACCTCGGCGTCCTGATCGAGCATGCGCCCGGGATCTTCGCGGAGCTGTTGGAGGAGCTGCGTTCGCTCATCGCCGCCGGGGTCTGCGCGCCGGGGACGCCGACTATCCACGACCTCGCGGACGGGCCGAAGGTACTCGCGGACCTGGAAGCGCGGGCGACGTCCGGGAAGCTCGTGCTGCGGCCCTGAACGAGGGTGGCCGTGCATAGTCGTATGCGGACATGCGCATGTCAATAGGGCGAAAGTGTTGGTAAATCACCAGCTGGCTGACGCGACGAAAGTTGGTGCCATGTCGTGGGTTTCGCTCCTAGATTCACGAACCATTCCGTTGTCCTCACAAGGAGTGGGTCCATGGCAAGGAAGTTCTTCGTCGCCGCGTCCGTGAGCGTGGCGTTGCTCGCCGTCCCGGTCACCGCGGGTCAGGCCACGGCTGCGGTCCAGCCTGCTCAGCAGACCGCGGCGGCGACCACGGTCTACTACGACGCCTCGGGAGCCCCCAGCTTCCGTGCCGCCATCCAGGCGGGTGCGGCGAACTGGAACAACTCGGTGTCCAACGTGAAGCTGCAGGAGAGCTCGTCGGGGGCCACCCTGCGCTACACCGAGGGCAACGACCCGCGGGGTTCGTACGCCCAGACCGACGGCCACGGCCGCGGCACGATCTTCATCGACTACACGCAGGCGCAGCAGTACGACCAGACCCGGATCGCCGCGCACGAGACCGGCCACGCGCTCGGCCTGCCGGACAACTACCAGGGTCCGTGCTCCGAACTGATGTCCGGTGGCGGCCCCGGCCCGTCCTGCACCAACGCGAAGCCGAACGCCCAGGAGGTCTCCCGGGTGAACTCGCTGTGGGCCAACGGCATGCTGGCGGCCGGCGCCATGCAGCGCATCTACAACTACTGACCCTGACGTTCCGTGAAGGCCTCCTTCCCTACTCTCAAGGTAGGGAAGGAGGCCTTCACGGCGTTCTACCCCTGGAACTCGTAGGCGCCGGCGTCCACCCGGGCACCGGCGAAGACCGGGTTGCCGTCGACGTCGCGGTCGTCGTACTTCGTCGTGCCGAGGTCGATCGCCGGGCTTCCCGCCTTCAGGACGAGGTTCGTCGCCGAGGTGAACTTCGGATCCGCGACCTTGTCGGTGCCGCCCGGAGCGAACTGCCGGAGACCGCCGAAGTAGACGTTGTGATCCGTCGCGGTGAAGGTCGTGTCCGCGTAGCCGACCTTGTACGCGGCCTGGACGACGTTCTGCGTCATCGTCAGTATCTGGTTCGTGCAGCCGCCGTAGCAGACGAAACCCTCCGACTCGGCGTTGGAGAGCCGGAGCGAGTTGTTGCGGAACACCGTCCCGAGCACCGGCCCGTTCCCGTCCTCGGCGCCGCGCGTGATGACGCCGCCGCGGGTCTTGGCGCCGAAGATCGCGTTGTACTCGAAGACGTTGCCGGTCGAGACGCCGTCGGGATCCTCGGTGTCGGTGCCGAGTTCGGTGAACGTCTCGTTGTCCTCGGAGATGTTGTGGTGGATGACGTTGCGAGACCCGTAGAAGATCTCCACAGCCGCGCCGTCGAGACCGCCGAAGTCGTCGGCCTTCGCGATCGAACCGCTGATCCGGTTCCAGCCGATGTCGGAGTCGTTGCCCTGGACCAGGACGGCGAACGCGCCGGAGTCGTCGTTGCCGCCCGGTGTCACGACGGTCATGTGGTTGTTGTCGACGAGGTCGTTCTGGGTGACCTCGGTGTGGTCCGCGGACGGGGCGATGTACACGCCCGCGCCCGCACCGGTAATGAGGTTCGACAGCACCTTGTTGCGGTCGCCGGTCACCTTCACCCCGGCCCAGGAGCAGCGGCCGGCGTCGGCGGCGACGCCGATCTGCAGGTCCTGCACGCGGACGTCGTTGCCGGGCAGGTCGACGCAGGCTTCGGCGTCGCCCTTGACGATCGGGCGGGCACCGGTGCCGTACGCGCCGATCGTGACGCCCGAGCCCTTGACGGTGAGGCCACCGGTCCAAGCGCCGCCACGGCGCAGCAGGACGGTGTCACCCGCGGCGAGCGTGGTCGAAGAGACCTTCGTCAGTGATTTCCACGGTGTCTGCTGCGAGGTACCGCTCGCGGTGTCGTTGCCGATGGTCTGGTCGACGTAGTACGTCTTCGGGGCCGCTTCTGATGCCGTGAAGCCGGTGCTCGCGATCGCGGCGAGCAGACCCACGGAGAGCAGTTTCCAGGACATTTCGCGGACGCTAACCAGGCTCCGCACAAGGCTCGTACAAAGACGTCCGCGGCTCTACCATGATCCGATGCGTCGGGCGTGGCGGAATCTCGTACCGGCCGCGTTGCTGCTCAGCGCCGTCGTCGCGAGCAGCGGGATCGCGCCTCCGGCCGCCTTGCCGCCGGTCGTGCCGGACGTGCTTCCGGCCTCGGCGCTGAACGATCTCTGGAACCGTTACGGCGATCGGGGCGGCCACTGGACCGGCGGCGATCGCACGGTTTCCGTCCCGCTGCCGGACGGCCGCACCGCGTGGCTGTTCTCGGACACCTTCCTGGGCACGGTGAATCCCGACCACAGCCGTCCTGCGGACAGCCCGATCGCCCGCAACACCCTGGTCGTCCAGCGTCCCGACGGAACCCTCGGGGAAACGCTGCACGGTGGCTCCGCCGACGACCCGAAGTCGTTGGTCGGGCTCCCTGGCTCTGCCGAGCACTACTGGGTCGGGGACGGCGTCGTCGAAGGTGATGTCCTTCGGGTGCTTTACAACCGCTACGCGACGACGGGATCCGGCGGGCTCGACTTCCGGAGCACCGGTACCTCGCTGGCCACCTTCCCGTTGTCTTCGCTGACGCCGTCCGAGGTACTGCTGATCCCGGTGAGCGACCGGGTCGCGTGGGGATCCGAGCTGCTCGAAGACGGTGGGTACACCTATATCTACGGTGCCGAACAAGGACATCTCCGGCTGGCCAGGGTGCCCACCGGCGGCTTTCGCGGCCCTTGGCGGTTCTGGACCGGCTTCGGTTGGTCATCGCACGAGGAGGACTCCGCGCGGATGCTGTCCGGGGTCGGGACGGCCTTCTCGGTGACCCGGGTCGACGGCGAGTACGTGCTCGTCACCATGGACACCAGTCCCGGCTTCAGCCCGGTGATGCTCGCGTACACGGCGAGTTCGCCGACCGGGCCGTTCGGGAAGCCTCGGGTGCTCTACCGGGCACCCGAGGCCAGTGCCCGGCTCATCGTCTACGACGCGACCGCGCATCCGCAGCTGAGCGCTCCGGGGAAGCTCGTCGTTTCGTACAACGTGAACAGCCTGGACCACGGCGACAACATCGCGGACGCGCGGATCTACCGGCCGCGGTTCCTGGAGGTGACCTGGCCGCCTACCCCGCCCTTCTCCAGCTCTTAGCGGGGCCGCCCCGGAACGCCGGGCCGTGTCTGCCAAGGGTGCGGACCGTCCAGTGGCCGGTACTCGACGCCCAGCGCGTCGAGCCGCGGCAGGTGGTGGTCCCGCAGGCGCGGCAGGAACTCCGCGTAGTCCCGGCCCGTCGGATCACTCCACGCGACCTCGGCGAAAGCGCTCAACCGCGGGAAAGCGGCGTAGTCGACGCGGCGCACCGTGTCCAGGTGCTCCGCCCAGACCTGCGCCTGGGCGCCGAGAATCTTCCGGTCGGCCGGGAAATCCGCCGGCACCGGCTCGTAGGAGTAGATGTCCTCCAGCGTCCGCAGATAGCCGACGGGGATCGGCTCGTCGGGGTGATCGGACTGCCGGTGGTCGAGATACACGCGGTCCTCGGGGCACATGACGACGTCGTGCCCGGCCGCGGCGGCCCGCGCCCCGGCGGCCTCGTTCTGCCACGAGCCGATGACCATCGGCGGGAGGTCGCCCGCTTCGAGCACCTCGTCCCAGCCGAGTGGACGACGTCCGCGTTCGACCAGGTGCTGCGCGATCTCGCGGACGAACCGGCCGTGTTCCTCGGTCGCGCCGGGGACCTCATCGCCGCCGAGCGCGATGACCTCGGACGGGAAGATCTCCAGTACGTGGTCGAAAACGGTCCGGAAGAAGTCCACTGTGGACTTCTCGGTGTTCAGCAGGGACGTGCTGATACCCCAGCTCGTCCAGACTTCGTACGGTTCCTCGGTCTTCGGGCCGAGTTCGGGGTACGCCGCGATCGCGGCCCGCGCGTGGCCTGGGATGTCGACCTCCGGGACGACCGTGATCGCGCGCGCCGCCGCGTACGCGACGATCTCGCGCAGGTCGTCGGTCGTGTAGAACCCGCCGTGCGGACGTCCGTCGCGTTCGGGGCCGTCGTGCCTGCCGACCATGGACGACTTCCGCCAGCCGCCGACCTCGGTCAGCTTCGGGAACTCGGGGATCTCGATCCGCCAGCCCTGGTCGTCGGTCAGGTGCAGGTTGAGCACGTTGAGCTTGTGCGCGGCGAGCAGGTCGATGAACCGCAGTACCTCGGCCTTGGTCCGGAAATTCCTCGCGACGTCGAGGAGACAGCCGCGCCAGCCGAAGCGCGGATGGTCGGTCACCACGCCGCACGGGATCTTCCGCTCTCCCTGGTGGATGGACGTCGACCGGAACGCGTCCGGTCCGACGAGCTGACGCAACGTCTGGCGGCCGTAGAACTCGCCGGCCGCGTCGGCGGCGTGCAGCGTCACCCCGGACGGATCGATCTCCAGCCGGTAGCCCTCGGCGGGCAGGTCGGCGCCAAGGCGAACGTCCACTTCGGACGGTACCGGACAGCTTCCCGGCAGTGGCTCCACTGAGACGGGACGGGGGAGAAGAGTTTCGAATCCCGGCATGTCAGCCCTTCACCGCGCCGCCCATGACGGACACGAGTCGTCGTTGTACGAGGATGAAGAACACCAGCACCGGGATGGTCATCAGGGTCGAGCCCGCCATCACCGCGCCCCAGTCGGTGTCCTCCGGTTTGAAGAACACGAGAATCGCCAGCGGAAGCGTCTGGTTCTCGGTGTTGGAGATGATGAACGTCTTGGCGAACAGGAAGTCGTTCCAGGCGTGGATGAACGACAGCACGCTGATCGCCACCAGCCCGGGTGCCACCAGCGGGAAGAGGATCTGCCAGGTGAACCGCATGCGGCTCGCCCCGTCGATCTTCGACGCCTCTTCCAGTTCCTGCGGCACCGCGGCGACGAAGCCGCGCAGCATCCAGATCGCGAACGGCAGGCTGAACGCCAGATGCACCAGGATCAGCGAGCCGAGGTGGTTGGTGCCGAACGCGGGCGCGACGTCGCCGACCGACCGCATCAGGAAGAACAGCGGAATGGTCAGCGCCTCGACCGGCACCATCTGCGCCACCAGCACCATAACCAGCAGGACGGTCTTGCCGCGGAAGTTGAACCGAGTCAGCGCCACCGCCGAGAGGAACGACAGCAGCAGCGACAGCGCCACCACGACGACGGCGACGATCACGCTGTTCAGGAAGAACATCGCGAATCCCTCGCCGCTGAGCACCCGCTCGAAGTGCTCCAGGGTCGGTGTCAGCGTCCACGGGCGGGGGTTGTCCGACTGGATCTGCCCGGTCGGCTTGAACGCCGAAAGCACCATCCAGTACACCGGGAACGCGACCATTCCGGCGATCACGACGCAGACGATCTCGGCGATCAGCCTGCCCGGCTTCTTGACCCGCCGGTTCCTTGCCCTGGCGGGCGCTGTCGTCACACCCATCCGGCACCCCGGCGTTGCGACCGGACGTACAGCCCGGTGATGGACAGCAGCAGCAAGGTCATCACGACTCCGAGCGCCGCGCCGAGACCGTATTCCTGTCCGGCGAAGGCCTGTTGATAGGCGAAGACGTTGAGGACGAGGTTGCGCCCGGCCACCCCGCCGCCGTTGGTCATCACGTAGATCTGGGTGAAGATCTTGAAGTCCCAGATGATCGACTGGATCGTGGCGATGGTCAGCAGCGGCCGCACCATCGGCAGCGTGATCGTCCACGTGGTGCGCCAGGTCGACGCGCCGTCGAGATGCGCGGCCTCGATGACCTCTTCCGGCACGCCCTTGATCCCCGCGTACATCGTCACCATGACGAACGGGAACGAGCACCAGATGACCTCGGCGGCCACCAGCCCGAACGTGCCGTAGGTGCCGTAGGTCCAGGAGTGGTTCGCCATCCCGGAGAACCCGAGGCCCGAGAGCACCTCGTTCACCAGGCCGAAGTCCGCGTCGAACAGGAACAGCCAGACGTACGAGCCCGCCATCGCCGGCGTCGCCCACGCGGCCAGAGCCGCCAGGAACAGCGGCACCCGTGCCCACGTACGGACCCGGGTGGCCAGGACGGCCAGCGCCGTCCCGAGCGCGAGGCTGCCCACGACGCAGACCGCGGTGAACCCGAGGGTCTTGGCCAGCACCTCCCAGAACTGCAGGTTCTGCAGCAGTTCGGCGTAGTTGCCGAAGCCGAGGAACACCAGAGGCGCGTTGCCGACGGCTTGCGGTTGCCCGTAGTCGTAGAACGAGATCAGGATGAGCTGGTAGATCGGGTAGACCAGCATGGCGAGCAGCAGGATGCCGCCCGGTGCCAGGTAGAGCAGGGCGGCCCGCCCGTCCCGGCGACGGCGTGGGGAACGCCGGGCCGGGGCGGGCGACGCCGCGGTGCGTGAAAGTTCCTTGGTCACCATGGAGCTAGCCGAACGCCTTGTTCATCTCGGCGGAGGCGGCACCCAGTGCGGCGGCCGGATCCTTGCCACCGGTCGCGATCTGCTGGATCGCGGTCGGCAGGACGTTCTGCGCGTCGATCTTCGACCACGCGGCGGTGGCGGGGACGAACTTGGTGCCCGCGGTGAGCGTGTCGACGAACGGCTTGACCGACGGGTCGCTCGCCGCGACCTTCTTCTGGACGCTGCCGAGCGTGGGCAGGTTGCCCATGCCGAAGTACATCTTCTCCTGGTACTTCGCGCCACCGAGCAGTTCGACGAACTCGACCGCGAGGCTCTTGCGCTTGGTCGCGTTGAACACGCCGAGCAGGTTGCCGCCCGCGAACGCCGGCGCGATCTTGCCGGCCTCGGTGCCCGGGATCGGGAGGATCGCGTACTTCCCCTTCACCTGACCGGCTTCGACGGCCTTGCGGTTGAAGTCACCGCCGATCGACATACCCGCCTTGCCGCCCGCGAACGCCGTGATGCTCTGCGTCCCGGTGAGGTTGGCGCACTGTTCCGGCGGGCAGATGTCGGCCTTCATCAGGTTCGCGTACGTCGCGACCCCGGCCTTGGCCTGCTCGGAGTCCACAGTGGACTTCCACTTGTCGCCTTCCTGCTTGGCGATCTCGCCGCCGTGTGCCCACAGGAACGGCAGCATCGCGTAGGTGTACTTGCCACCGACGGAGATGCCGTACAGCTCCGGCTTCTTGGCCCGGATCGTCCGCGCGGTCTCGGTCAGCTCCGCCAGCGTGGCGGGCGGCTTGAGACCGAGCTCGGCGAAGATGTCCGTGCGGTAGTACAACGCGCGGATGCCGGTGAACCAGGGGAGCCCGTACGTCTTGCCACCGGACTTCGCCGTCTCCAGCACCGCGGGGAGGATGTCGGAACCCTCCTTCCACGACGAGAGATCACCGGTGAGATCGGCCAGCGCGCCCGTGGCGGCGTAGCTGGAGACGTCGGTGTTGCCGAACTCGGCGACGTCCGGCGCGCTCGCCGGGTCGTTGAAGGCGCCGGAGAATTTGTCCGCGCGCCCCTCCACCGGGATCCACTGGACGTCGACCTCGACCCCGGAATGCGCCGCCTTGAACTCGGCGATCGCCTCCTTGACCGCGGCCTCCTTGGGGGCGCGGTTGGCCTCGTCGAACAGCCAGACCCGGACCGTGCCGGACTTCTCGTCACCGCCGCTCGCGGCGGGGGTGTTCTGCGCCGGCGCACAGGCCGAGACGAGGCCGAGCGCCGCGAGGCCCGCGATCAGGACGCGAGTTCTCATGGGAGTTTCTCCTTATGCGAAAAAGACGGAATTGACCTGGGGGAGCGCCAGTTTCCCGGCGACGGCACCGGGAAGGCCGGTGGCGGGATCGCGCGGCAGCCAGCTGAGCGTGCCGGACTTGTCGCTGGAGACGTAGAACCAGCGTTCGGTCGGATCCAGGGTGATGTGGCGGGGGTAGACGCCGCCGACGGGCGCGTTGCCCAGCAGCTTCAAGGACTTCCCGTCCTCACCGACGCCGAACGACGCGATCGTGTCGGAGCCGCGCACCGACGCGTAGACGAACTTCCCGTCCTTGGACGTGGTGATCTCACCCGGGTACTGCTCGCCGGGAGTGCCCGCCGGAACGGCCGGGACGACCTGCCCTGCGGCGAGCTTCCCGGTGGCCGCGTTCCATGTCGCGACGGTCACCTCGGCACGAAGCTCGCCGAGGATGTACGCGTACTTGCCGCTCGGGTGGAACGCGAGGTGCCGGGGCCCGGCGCCGGACGGGAGCTTCAGCTGCTGGTTCAGCTTGAGCTTCCCGGTGGCGACGTCGAGTTGGTAGACGTAGACCGAATCCGCGCCGAGATCGACTGAGAGCACCCATTTGCCGGTGGGATCGTTGACCACCTGGTGCGCGTGGGCGGCACGCTCGGCGCCCTTGTGCTGAGCGAGATCGACGACGTCGCCGAGTTTCCCGCCCGCCAGGATCGGGAGGACGACGACGCTGCCGCTGCTGTAGTTCGCGGCCAGCACGTATTTCTGGCTGGAGTGGACGGTCAGATGCGTCGGGTGCTGCCCCTTGGCCGACTTCTTGTTGAGCAGCTTGGGTTTCGTGGGATCGGCCAGGCTCAGCGCGGAGATCTGGCCGCTCTCGTCCTCATTGGTCACGTACAGCGTCTTGCGATCGGCGCTGATGTCGAACCAGGAGGCGTTGCTGACACCCGGAATCGTCCGGTCGACGACCAGCGCGTTGGTCGCCGTGTCCCGGTGAGCGACATCGAGTCCGTGTCCGGAACTGGTGTAGCTGCTGATGTAGATGGCCCCGGTTCCCTTCGGTCCGCAGGTCTGTTCGGAAGCGTTCGCGAGGTGGGAACCGAGAACGGTGGTGAGTCCAGCCGCTCCGACGGCGCCGAGGAAGGTGCGTCGATCGAGTCCGGTCATCGTGATCTCTCCCAGCTTTCAGGTGGTTTAAACCACTGCCATGAGCAATGCTGCCACGCCGAAACCGGAAACGGAAAGGACGGTTTCCAGGACGGTCCAGGTTTTCAGGGTCTGCGGCACGGTCAGGTTGAAGTACCGCGAGATGATCCAGAACCCGCCGTCGTTCACGTGCGAGGCGATGATCGACCCGGCCGAGATCGCCACGACCAGCAGGGCGAGCTGGATCTGTGAATAGCCCAGCGTCGCCACCGTCGGTGCGACGATGCCGCTCGTGGTCACGATCGCGACGGTCGCGGAACCCTGTGCGATCCGCATACCGCAACTGATCACGTACGCCGCGAGGATGACCGGGAGACCGGCGTTGTCCAGCGAACCGGCGACGGCCTTGCCGATTCCCGTCGCGGACAGCACGGCGCCGAAGAACGCTCCCGCGCCGACCACCAGCAGGATCATCGCGACCGGGCGGAGGGATTTCGCCGAAAGCTCGCTCAAATCCTTGCCCGTCAAGCCTCGGCGCAGCCCCAGCAGCCAGGACGCGAGCAGCACCGAGATCGTCAGCGCGACAGCCGGGGTGCCGATGAACGCGGCCACACCGGCGGGTGCGGAATCCTTCGGGAGCCAGATGCTGCCGAACGTCCCGGCGAGGATCAGGACCAGCGGAACGGCGATGATCGCGGCCACCAGGCCGAGCGACGGCGGGTTCTCCTCTTTCTCGCCTTCGTCCTCCGCGACAAGGAATTCCTCGGGAACCGGCACGTCGATGCGCTTGCCGATCCAGGTCGAGTACACGACACCGCCGACCAGGAACGCCGGGATACCGCAGACCAGGCCCATCAGGATGATCCAGCCGAGTTCGACGTGCAGCAGGCCGGCCGCGGCCACCGGACCGGGGTGCGGCGGGAGGAACGCGTGCGTGATGGAAAGACCGGCGAGCAGCGGCAGCGCGTAGAGCACCAGCGAACGGCCGCCCTGTTTGGCGGCGACGTAGACCAGCGGCGCCAGCACGAAGATGCCGATGTCGAAGAAGACCGGGATACCGAAGACGAAACCGGCGAGGCCCATCGCGAGTGGGGCCCGTTTCTCGCCGATGGCCCGCAGCAGCGCGCCGGTGAGCACCTTCGCCCCGCCGGAACGCTCCAAAATGGAGCCGAGGATCGTGCCGAGCCCGATGATCGCGGCGATATGCCCGAGAATCCCGCCGAAACCCTTTTCCAGCAGGGAATCCGACGCCTTCTGCGCGGAGCCGACGATCTGCCCGACGGGCAGGCCCGCGGCCAGTGCGGTCAGGAGGCCGACCACGATCAGCGCGATGAAGGGCTCGAGTTTGACCTTGATGATGAGGAACAGCAGAACCGCGATCGAGACGGCGGCGAGGGTCAGGAGACCTCCCGTCGAATGTTGGAGCCAATCGATCATCGGGCACTCCCGGGGTTGCGCAGTGAATGGCCGGCGAGGGCGCCGGTCGGTTGACCATCGTCGATGGCGGCGACACCGTTGACGAAGACATAGGGGATACCGGCGGCCTGCTGCCGCGGTTCGTCGAACGTGGCGGTGTCGGCGACGGTTTCCGGGTCGAACAGCACGAGGTCCGCCGCGTACCCGGCACGGACGAGGCCGCGATCGGTCAGCCGCAGGCGTTCCGCGGCCCGGCCGGTGAGATGCGAGACGCATTCGGCGAGGTCGAGGACGCCGAGTTCGCGGACGTAGCGCGCGAGGTAACGCGGGAAGGTGCCCCAGGCGCGCGGATGCGGCCGCGCGCCGACGAGAAGGCCGTCACTGCCGCCGGTGTGCGTGCGGTGGCGCATGATCGCCTGGACGTTCTCCTCGTGCCCGACGTGCATCAGGCAGGACGTGCCGAGCTTCTCCGAGAGCAGGACGTCGAAGTACAGTTCCGCGGCCGGTTTCCCGGCTCGCTGCGCCGAAGCGGCGACGGAATGCCCGACCAGGTGCGAGTTCTCGTCGCGGCGGACACCGTTGATCTCGATGGCCTCCCAGTCGATCGGCACCCCGTGGGCGCCGTCGGAGCCGGTCTCCTCGATCTCCGCGCGAATCCGCTCACGGGTGTCCACATCGGACAGGCGAGCGAGCGTCGCGTCGAGCCCGCCTTCCGTCGACCAGCTGGGCAGCAGTGCGGAAAGGTAGGTGGCGCCCGGGAGATAGGGGTAAGTGTCCAGGGAGATGTCGCAGCCGTCGTCGAGCGCCTGGTCGAGCAGCTCCAGCAGCTGGGGTGCCTTGCCCTTGTTCACCGAGAAGTTCATCGTCGCGTGCGCGAGGTGCAGCGGACAGCCCGACCGGCGGGAGACGTCGACCATCTCGCCGAACGCTTCGAGCGCGCCCTTGCCGTAGCTGCGGTGGTGCGGACTGTAGAAGCCGCCGTTCTCCCCGACGACCTGGCACAGCTCGACGAGTTCCTCGGTGGTCGCGTACATGCCCGGCGTGTAGGTGAGGCCGGACGACATGCCCATCGCGCCCTCGGCGAGCCCGGTCGCGATGAGCTCCTTCATCGCGTTCATCTCGGCTTCGGTGGCCGGCCGGTCGTCCCAGCCGACGGTGAGCATGCGGACGGTGCCCTGCGGCACCAGGTACGCCGCGTTGACCGCGACCCCGGTGTCGAGCCGGTCGAGGTATTCCCCGACCGAGCGCCAGTTCCAGTCGAATCCGGCGGGATCGTCGTTCCATCCGGCGAGCTGCTGGCGCAGCGCCGCGAGGACGTCGTCGTTCACGGGCGCGTAGGAAAGGCCGTCCTGTCCGAGGACCTCGGTCGTGACGCCCTGCGAGAGCTTCGCGAGGTGGTCCGGGTTCGCGAGCAGCTGCAGGTCGGAGTGCGAGTGCATGTCGATGAACCCGGGCGCGAGCACGAGTCCTTCGGCGTCGATGGTGCGGCGGCCCGCGAGCGAGCCCGGTTCGGCGACACTGGCGATCCGGCCGCCGGTGATGCCCACGTCGTGCCTGGTGAGCGGATCCCCGGTGCCGTCGGCGACCAGTGCGGAGCGGACAACGATGTCCATGATGATTCTTCCTCTGCGGCGGTGGAGGACGGATCAGAAATGGGTGCGGACGAAATCGAGCACTGTCTCGCCGTCGGGACCGACGACCGGGATGAGCGGCCACTTGTCGAACACGGTGCACGGATGCGACAGGCCGAGGCCGATCCAGTCGCCGACCTCGACCGGCGACGACGACGGCAGCGTGAGGAAGGCGTGCTGGTCGTTCATCTTCTGGATGGTGTGACCTTCGAGCGCGGACGGTGGCCCGTCGCCTTTGCGGATCAGACGGGGCTCGGGCATGCCTTCGTCGAAGGAGGCGTCCCGTTTGCCGATGGTGAGCAGCGCGAGTTCTTCCGTCGGCTTCGACGTCACCTGGGCCCACGCGCGCAGCGCGGGGCGGAACGAGTCGACGCCGCCGATGCGCGGGTGTTCCCCGAGCGGCGAGATCACCCGGTAGAAGCCGTCGTCGTGGGTGATGTAGGCGCCGCTGCGCAGGATCGGCAGGACGTCCAGGTCACCCCAGTCCTTGGTGAGCTCGTCGGCGACGCGATCGAAGTAGGCGCTGCCGCCGCCGGTGACGATGATCTGGCCGGCGTCGTCGAGCAGCCCCTTTTCGGAGAACGCGAAGACGAGCTCGCGTAGACCGTCCACATAGGAGCTGATCAGCTGGAGCGACTTTTCGTCGGTGTGGTGGGAGAGCGCGCCTTCGTAGCCGCCCGATCCACGCAGTCGCAGGGCCGGGCTCGCATGCGCGGCTTCGGCGACGGCGAGTGCCGTCTCGGTGCTGCGGACCCCGGTGCGGCCCCCTTCGCCGCCGAGTTCGACGAGTACGTCGACCTGACGGCGGGCTCCGCGCAGTGCTTCGGTCATTAGCTCGACGCCGCGGACCGAGTCGATCCAGCAGACGAACTCGAAGCCGTCGTCGGCGTCCAGTTCCTTCGAGAGCCAGCGCAGGCCCGACGGGTCGAGCAGCTGGTTCGCGAGCAGGATCCGGGAAACCCCGAACGCCCGGTAAACGCGCAGATGTCCGGCGTTCGCGCAGGTGATGCCCCAGGAGCCGTGCTGGAGCTGACGCTCGAACAGCTGCGGCGCCATCGTCGTCTTGCCGTGCGGCGCGAGCGCGATCCCGCGTTCGGCGCACCAGCCCGCCATCGTGCGGAGGTTGTGTTCGACGGCTTCTTCGTCGAGCACCACGAACGGGCCGAGGAAGCCGTCTTCGAACAGCTTCGCGCCACGGGCGGCGGCTTCGCCGATCGTGAGTCCGGACAGCGAAGGCGCGACCGAGCGGAAGCGCCAGTCGACGCGCTCCTCCCGGACGGCCGCGACCGCGGCGGAATCGATGGTGCCGGCTTCGAACATGAGGTTCACCTCGGTTGCGTATGTTGCAACGGACGTTGCGCATATTGCGTGGGATAGGTGTAGCATCCGGTCCGCTGGAGGTCAACGGCGTGACGATGAGGAGACGCGGAAGTGACAAGCGCGCCCGACGTTATTTGCATCGGGGAGTCGATGGCCTTGTTCGTACCGGCCGAACCAGGGCCGCCCGACGAGGTACGTAAGTGGGTGCGGACGATCGGCGGAGCCGAATCGAACGTCGCCTGCCATCTCCCGGCGCTGGGATTCGCCAGCGCTTGGGTGAGCGCCGTCGGCGACGACCCGTTCGGACGCGCGCTGGTGCGCGAGATCGCCGAGGCGGGGGTGGACGTCAGCGCGGTGCTGGTCGACCCGACGCGGCCGACCGGGCTCTACATCAAGGAAAGCGGCGCCCAGGGCAGCCCGGTCCGGTACTACCGCAAGGGGTCCGCCGCGTCCGGGATGGACGCCGGACTGCTGGGGAAGCTCGAACTCGACGGTGTCCGCGTGATCCATCTGTCCGGGATCACGCCCGCCCTGTCCGACGGCTGTCTCGACCTGGTGCGGGCGCTCATGGAACGTCCGCGCGGCGACACGCTGGTGTCGTTCGACGTGAACTTCCGGCCCGCGTTGTGGACCGGGCGCGACCCGTCGGTGCTGGCCGAACTGGCCGCCCGCGCCGACATCGTGCTCGCCGGGGACGACGAGGCCGAACGGGTGTGGGGGACCGGTGACCCGCAGCGGTTGCGTGCCGTCGTGCCCGGGCCGAAGACGCTGGTGGTCAAGCACGGGGAGCGCGGCGCGACGCTCGTCGAGGGGGACGCGGCGCCGCTGTTCGCGCCGGCGCTCCAGGTCGACGTCGTCGAGCCGGTCGGTGCCGGAGACGCCTTCGCGGCCGGTTTCCTCGCTTCCACGTTGCGCGGCGACGACCCCTCGACCCGGTTGCGGCGCGGGCATCTGCAGGCCGCCGCCACCTTGCTGACCCACGACGACGTGGGGACACCGCTGCCCGAAGCCGTCGTCGATGCGCTCATCGGGGCGGATGCGGCAGCATGGGCGGCGGCGAGACTGACGGACAAGGGGTTGGTGGGCGTATGAGCCAGAGTTTGGACAGGGCGCTCACCTTGTTGAGCGGGCTCGCGCGCGAGGCGAAGACGCTGGATCAGCTCGCCGAAGAGATCGGTGTGCACAAGTCGACCGTGCTGCGCCTGCTGCGCACCCTGGAGACGCACCATTTCGTGCGCAGGGAGGGACAGCGGTACTACCGGCTCGGCAGTGCTCTCTTCGACCTCGCACAGCAGGCGCTGGAGGACCGCGACGTCCGGCGCACCGCGCAGTCGGCTCTCGCCGGGCTCAACGCACGCACCGGGCACACCGTGCACCTCGCGTCCTATGAGGACGGTGAGGTGGTCTACATCGACAAGTTCGAGGGCAGGCATTCGGTGCGGATGTACTCCCGCATCGGGAAGCGCGCGCCTCTGCACTGCACCGCCGTCGGCAAGGTGCTCGTCGCGGCGATGACCCCGGAGAAGCAGGCCGACGTCGTGTCGAGGATCGACTTCTTCGTCCGCACGCCGAACACGATCACCACACCCGAGGCCTACGAGAAGGAACTCGCGCTCGTCGCCGACCGGGGTTACGCGGTGGACAACGCCGAGCACGAGGACTTCATCCACTGCGTCGCCGCGCCGGTCCGCGGCCCGGGCGGGGTGGTGCTCGCCGCCGCGTCCGTGTCGGTGCCGAAGGTACTGCTCGACTACGACGGCCTGATGGGGCTCGTGCCCGAACTGATCACCGCCGCCGAAGAAGCTTCCGTCCACAGCGGATGGACGGGGAACCGAAAGGGGAAGTTGGAATGAGCAAGACCGCGATCAGCACGGAGAACGCGCCGAAGCCGGTGGCCGCGTTCTCGCAGGCGGTCCGCAAGGGCAACATCCTGCAGGTGGCCGGCCAGGTCGCCTTCGACCCGGCCACCGGCGCCATCGTCGGCGAGACCGTCGGTGAGCAGACGGAGCAGACCTTCAAGAACATCGAAGCCGTGCTCGAGGCCGCCGGTTCGAGCCTGGGCGACGCCCTGATGGTGCGCGTGTACCTGACCGACGTCGACCACTTCGGCGCGTTCAACGAGGTCTACAACAAGCTGATCGGCGAAGCGCCGCACCCGGCTCGCACCACCGTGTACGTCGGCCTGCCCGCCGGCCTGCTGGTGGAGATCGACGTCCTGGCCGTGGTGGACTAGTCACGCGTGTTATGAACGGACCTTTCATAACATTTCTTGTTATGAAAGGTCCGTTCATGACAGCTTCCGCTAAAGCACGCTCGTGTAGCCGTTGAGCGCGGGCTGCCCGCCCAGGTGCGCGAACAGCACGTTCGATTCCCGCGAGATCTCGCCCCGCCCGACGAGGTCGATCAGGCCCGCCATCGACTTGCCCTCGTACACCGGATCCGTGAGTACGCCCTCCAGACGCGCCAGCGTCCGGATAGCGTCCAAAGTGGACTCGTCGGGGATGCCGTAGATCCCTGCGTGGTACCGCTCGTCCAGTTCGACCTCGCCGATCTCGCCGGCGCCGATCAGCTCCGCGGTCGCGCGGGCGATGCGGGTGATCTGGGCGCGGGTCTCGGCCGGTTTCGCCGAACCGTCGATGCCGAGGATCCGCCGCGGCTTCCCGGAAAGCGCGGCCCCGGCGACCATTCCGGCCTGCGTGCCGCCGGTGACCGAGCAGACGACCACCGTGTCGAAGAAGACACCGAGTTCGGCCTCCTGCGCTTCGAGTTCGCCGATCCAGTTCGCGAAGCCGAGCCCGCCGAGCCGATGGTCCGAACCGCCCGCCGGGATCGCGTACGGCTTCCCGCCGTCGGCTTCGATCTCCTTGACCGCGTTCTCCCAGCTCTCCTTGAAGCCGACGCCGAAATCGGCCTCGACCATCCGGATGTCGGCGCCGAGGATGCGCGAGAGCTGGATGTTGCCGACCTTGTCGTACAGCGGGTCGTTCCAATCGACCCAGCTTTCCTGCACCAGGACGGCCTTCAGCCCGGCCCGCGCGGCGGCCGCGGCGACCTGGCGGGTGTGGTTCGACTGCACGCCGCCGATCGAGATCAGGGTGTCCGCGCCCGAGGCGAGCGCGTCGGCGACCAGGTATTCGAGCTTCCGGGTCTTGTTGCCGCCGAACGCGATACCGGAGTTGACGTCCTCACGTTTCGCCCAGACCTTCGCGCCGCCGAGATGGGCGGTGAGCCGGTCCAGCGGGTGCACGGGGGAGGGACCGAACAGCAGCGGGTAGCGCGGGAAGTCGGCGAGGGTCATGGCGTCTCCAGGAGGGCTTCGAGTTCGGTCCAGATCGTGGCGGTGATCGAGCAGGCCGCGTCGACGTCGCCCGCTTCGATCGCGTCGGCCAGGTCCGCGTGACGCTGGACCGACCGGTGCGCGGGCAGGGAGCCGAAGCGCGCGTATTCGAGACGCCGGAGCAGTGGGGTGTAGCGGTCGAGCGTCGCGGCGACAGCCCGGTTGCGCGCGGCGGCGACCGGGATGTCGTGGAGGTCGTCGTCGGCGGCGATCGCGGCCGCGATGTCCCCGGCGGCGATCGCGTCGGCGAACCGGGCGTTGGCCGCCCGCATCGCGGCGACCTCGGCCGGCCCCATCCGCGGCGCGCCCGCGCGGACGGCGGCCTCGTGCAGCGTGCGGACCAGGTGCAGGGCGTCTCGGACGTCGTCGGGGACGAACCCCGCCACCCGCGTGTAGCTCTGCGGCTTCGACTCGACGAGGCCGTCCTCGATGAGGCGCAGTAGCGCCTGCCGCACCGGCGCCCGCGAAAGACCGAGCTGCTCGGCCAGGTCGCCGTCGCGCAGGTTCGTCCCCGGCGGCAGCGTCCCGTCGATGATCGCCCGGCGGATGTTCTCGTAGGCCTCGTCCCGCAGGAGGGACCTCGGCACCTTCGCCAACCCACTCACATCTGAAATGTTAGTCGCCTGTGGGCCGCTGGGGTAGCCCCGCCCGTGCAAGGAACGGCCCGTTCCTTGCGAAATTCGCAAGGAACGGGCCGTTCATGGCAGCGGGTGGAGAGTAAGGGAGGCCTAGTAGACCGGGCCCGTGTACTTCTCGCCCGGTCCCTGACCGGGGGCGTCCGGCACGGCCGAAGCCTCGCGGAACGCCTTCTGCAGCGACTGCAGGCCGTCGCGCAACGGGCCCGCGTGCAGGCCGAGGTACTCTGCCGAAGCGGTGACCAGCCCGGCGAGGGCGGTGATCAGGCGGCGGGCCTCGTCGAGGTCGCGGTGGGGAGAGTTGGCCGGGTCCTCGTCGGCGAGGCCGAGTCGTTCGGCGCCGGCGGAGAGCAGCATGACGGCCGCCCTGCTGATCACCTCGACGCTCGGGATGTCCTCCAAGCCGCGGACGTCCTGGGAATACGGGGGCTGCTGAACCGGTTCTTCTGACACGTCTGGTACCCTTCCACGAGCGACCAGCCCCTGAGCGATCGGGGGCGGCAAGTGGAGCCCCGCTCCCACCCGTGTCACCGCCGTAACACCAGGTGTCCGGGTCCGGTCTCGCCAAAGACGATTTCGGGCGTCCGAGGCGGTGTGTTCGGTTCTGGAGACTGAACGCGATCGGAAAAGAGTGGGCCTCGTGTACCTCACGGTACCGAGGCCTTCGGTATGTGGGCACCAGGTCGAAACGGTAGAAGAATTTACCTCGAACCAGGGAGGCCCCATCAGCTCCGAGACACGCATCAACGACCGAATCCGGGTACCGGAGGTCCGCCTCGTCGGACCCGCCGGTGAACAGGTCGGCATCGTCCGGATCGAAGATGCGCTGCGGCTGGCACAGGAGAACGATCTCGATCTCGTCGAGGTCGCTCCGCAGGCTCGCCCGCCCGTATGCAAGCTCATGGACTTCGGCAAGTTCAAGTACGAGAGCGCGCAGAAGGCCCGCGAGTCCCGCCGCAACCAGCAGCTCACCGTCATCAAAGAGCAGAAGCTGCGGCCGAAGATCGATCAGCACGACTACGAGACCAAAAAGGGTCACGTGTCGCGCTTCCTCGCGGCCGGTAACAAGGTCAAGGTCACGATCATGTTCCGCGGGCGCGAGCAGTCGCGGCCGGAACTCGGTTTCCGCCTGTTGCAGAAGCTCGCCGACGAGGTGACGGAACTCGGTTTCGTCGAGTCGTCGCCGAAGCAGGACGGCCGCAACATGATCATGGTGTTGGCCCCGCACAAGAACGTGAAGCCGCCCAAGGCCGCGAAGGCTGCCAAGGACGATTCGTCCGAGCCGCCCGCCGACGCCTAGCGCCGACCAGCACATGTCAGCGGCACACCGGGGAACTCCGGTGTGCCGCCGCACGAAAGAGGACTACGTAATGCCGAAGATGAAGACGCACAGCGGGACGTCGAAGCGAGTTCGCGTCACGGGTTCGGGCAAGCTGCGCCGCCAGAAGGCCGGTCGTCGCCACCTGATGGAGAAGAAGTCCAACAGGCTCACCCGTCGCCTCGAAGGCACGACCGAGATCGCCAAGAACGACGTCGGCCGCGTCAAGCGCCTTCTCGGCCGCTGACATTCCCCGCACTTTGTAAACGCCGGGCGCGTCAGCGCGCCCCCAGATCGACAGGATGGACCCAGTGGCACGCGTCAAGAGGGCTGTAAACGCCCAGAAGAAGCGTCGCGCGACTCTCGAGCTCGCCAGCGGCTACCGCGGCCAGCGTTCGCGGCTGTACCGCAAGGCGAAGGAGCAGACGCTTCACTCGCTGAACTACGCCTACCGGGACCGCCGTGCCCGCAAGGGTGACTTCCGCCAGCTGTGGATCACCCGTATCAACGCGGCCGCCCGCGCCAACGGCGTCACCTACAACCGCTTCATCCAGGGCCTCAAGGCCGCGGGTGTCGAGGTCGACCGCAAGATCCTCGCGGACCTCGCGGTCAACGACGCCGCCGCGTTCACCGCGCTGGCCGAG
The DNA here is from genome assembly GCF_013870525.1 of Amycolatopsis pittospori. Taxonomy (GTDB): domain Bacteria; phylum Actinomycetota; class Actinomycetes; order Mycobacteriales; family Pseudonocardiaceae; genus Amycolatopsis; species Amycolatopsis pittospori. The sequence goes on along the minus strand of NZ_JACBXD010000003.1, from coordinate 27,658 downwards.
CTGGCCAAGGCGAACGTGAACACCGAAGAGAAGAAGTCGGCCTGACCGGCCGCAGCGCACTTCCGCAACCCGGGGCCGCTCCGTTCACCGAACGGACGCCCCGGGTTGTTGCTGCGCGCAAGCTCACCCGCCGGGCCGAACGCGAGAAGACGGGCCGGTTCCTCGCCGAGGGCGCGAACGCGGTCGAAGCCGCGCTCACCCACGCCCTCGAAGACGGCGGCACGGTGTACGAGCTGTTCGTCACCGAACGCGCCGCAGCCCAGCACGAGGGGCTGCTCGTCACCGCGGGCGAGGCCGGTGTCCCGATCTCCCCGATCACCGATCGTGCCGCCGACGGGCTTTCCGAAACCGTGACACCGCAAGGCATCGTCGCGGTCTGCGCACTCGTCGACCGTCCACAGGAGACCGTCCTGAAGCCGGGCGCGAAGCTCGTCGTCGTCCTCGTCGACGTCTCGGACCCCGGTAACGCGGGCACGGTGATCCGGGTCGCGGACGCGGCCGGCGCCGACGCGGTCGTACTCGCGGGCGACAGTGTCGACCCGCACAACGGCAAATGCGTCCGGGCCGCCGCCGGCAGCCTGTTCCACCCCGCCATCACCCGGATCCGGGACGTCGACGCGGCCTTGAAGGCCTGCTCCGCCGCCGGTCTCCGCACCCTCGGCGCGCACGGTTACGCCGACACCGAGCTCGATCAGGTGAGCTTCGACCAGCCTGCCGCCTGGGTTTTCGGCAACGAAGCGCACGGTCTGCCGGAGCACGTGCTCGACACGGTCGACCTCGCGGTCAAGATCCCGATGTACGGTCGGGCCGAAAGCCTGAACCTCGCGACGGCCGCGGCGGTCTGTGTCTACACCAACGCGATGGCGCTGCGCCCGGGTCGCTAAGCTGCGGATTCCGTTGACTTCCTGGGGGAATCATGGGGCGTATCGCCCGTTCTTTCGCTTTGTTCGGCGCTTCCTGGCGTGTTCTGCGGTCCCGCAAGGAGCTCGCGGTCTTCCCGGTGCTTGCCGGTTTCGCCGGTCTTCTGGTGGCCGCGGTGTTCCTCGGGTCCGGTTACTGGATTTCTCATACCGAGATCGCCGAGCACTCGCGGCTGACCCCCGCTTCGTACGTGATGCTCGGGCTGTTCTACCTCGCCGCCGCGTTCGTCACGGTGTTCTTCAACGCCGCGCTCATCTCGCAGGCGGACGTCGCGCTTCGCGGTGACGATCCCCGCGTGGCCGACGGGCTGGCCGCGGCAGGCCGCCGCTGGCTGCCCTTGCTGGGCTGGTCCGCGGTGACGGCCACGGTTTCCCTGATCCTCCGGCAGATCGAGCGGCGGCTCGATTTCATCGGCTACTTCATCAGCGGCTTGATCGGCGCCGCCTGGAGCCTCGTCACCTACCTCGTCCTCCCGGTGATGATGATCGAGGACGCCGGTGTCCGGCACGGGGCGAAGCGGTCGGCCCAGCTGTTCAAGCGGACTTGGGGCGAGCAGGCGGTCGGCGAGGCCGGTATCTGGGTGATCGGCTTCCTGGTGTCGCTGGCGGGCTTCGCGGTCATCGTCGGTGCGGGCCTGCTGCTGGGCGGCACCATCACGATCTTCGTCGCCATCGGGATTTCACTCGTGTGGGGGTTCTTGGTCTCCATCGTCTGCACGACGCTTTCCGGGATCTACCAGACCGCGTTGTACCGCTACGCCGCGGACGGCGTCGTCCCGGAGGCGTTCGGCAAGGTGGACTTCGAGGGCGCGTTCGCCGGACGCTGAGCCGTAATTCCGTTCGCGCCGGTGCCCGTGGCCACGTAGGGTCACGGGCACCAGGCCGTTCGTACCACGGAACAAGGGAGCTCTCATGGAACGCGGTGTTCGTTCCAGCACCTTGTTTACGGCGTAGATCCGGGATCTTTCGCGCTCCCGAGTGACGGTGTGCCCAGCCCGAGGGTGATCGGGGGCCGCCGTTCGCTGTCCCATAGAATTCAGCAGCTGCTAAACCCATGTGTGCGCTCGCGTGCACCGGACCAGTCCCAGCGGACGCCGAGGAGTTATGTCCGAAGCCAACGACAAGCAGGACCCCCAGGCGGGAGCGCTCGTGCCGGAGACGTTGACGGCCGCCGTCAAGCAGGCCGAGACGGATTTCGCGGCCGCGGCGGATCTCGACGCGCTGGCCGCGATCAAGCCCGCGCACCTCGGGGACCAGTCTCCGCTGCTCCTCGCTCGCCGCGAGATCGGCGCCCTGCCGAAGCAGGAAAAGGCCGAGGCGGGGAAGCGGGTCAACGAAGCGCGCCAGGGCATCCAGGCCGCTTTCGACGCGCGCCGCGCCGTGCTCCAGGCCGAGCGTGACGAAAGGGTGCTCCGCGAGGAGACCGTCGACGTCACGCTCCCGTGGGACCGAGTACCCCGTGGCGCCCGGCACCCGATCGCGACGCTGTCCGAGCGGATCGCCGACGCGTTCGTCGCGATGGGCTACGAGGTCGCCGACGGGCCGGAGCTCGAAGCCGAGTGGTTCAACTTCGACGCCCTGAACTTCGGCAAGGACCACCCCGCGCGCCAGCTGCAGGACACGTTCTACCTCGGCGAGGAGGACTCCGGGCTGGTGCTGCGGACGCACACCTCACCGGTGCAGGCCCGCACGCTGCTGCACCGCGACCTGCCCGTGTACGTCGTCTGCCCCGGCCGCACCTACCGGACCGACGAGCTCGACTCGACGCACACCCCGGTGTTCTCCCAGGTCGAAGGCCTCGCGGTGGACAAGGGCCTGACGATGGCGCACCTCAAGGGCACCCTCGACGCCTTCGCCCGCACGATGTTCGGTGAAAGCTCGAAGACCCGCCTTCGCCCGCACTTCTTCCCGTTCACCGAGCCGTCGGCCGAGGTCGACGTCTGGTTCGAGCAGAAGAAGGGCGGCGCCGGCTGGGTCGAATGGGGTGGCTGCGGCATGGTCAACCCCAACGTCCTGCGTGCCTGCGGTGTCGACCCCGAGATCTACTCGGGCTTCGCCTTCGGCATGGGAATCGAGCGCACCCTGCAGTTCCGCAACGGAATCCCGGACATGCGCGACATGGTGGAGGGCGACATCAGGTTCACCCTGCCCTTCGGAACGGAGGCCTGAGTGAAGGTCCCAGCCAGCTGGCTGACCGAACACCTCGACGTCGACGAGGAGGTCACGGCCCAGGATCTGGCCGACGCCTTCGTGCGCATCGGCATCGAGGTCGACGACGTCCGCGCGCTCGAACCGGTCACCGGCCCCCTCGTGGTGGGCCGCGTCGCCGAGATCGAGGAGCTGACCGAGTTCAAGAAGCCGGTCCGTTTCTGCCGTGTCGACGTCGGCGAATCCGAAGACGACGCCGATGACGACGGCAAGCCGGACGAGAACATCGACGCGGATGACGACTCCGACGACGACGAGGGTCCCTTCGAGGACGACGGCCCCACGGGGATCCGCACCCGCGGGATCATCTGTGGTGCCACGAACTTCGCCGAGGGCGACCTGGTCGTCGTCGCGCTGCCCGGCACCGTGCTGCCCGGCGGTTTCGAGATCGCCTCGCGCAAGACCTACGGCCGGATCAGCGACGGCATGATCTGCTCGGCGAGCGAACTCGGCATCGGCGACGACCACTCCGGCATCCTGGTGCTGCCCCCGAGCACGGCCAGCCCGGGCGAGGACGCCAACAAGCTGCTGCAGCTCGAAGACACCGTCCTCGAGGTGACGCCGACCCCGGACCGCGGCTACACGCTGTCGGTCCGCGGCCTGGCCCGTGAGTTGTCGAACGCGCTCGACGTCCCGTTCGGCGACCCGGCGTCCATCGAGGTCCCGGAGGCGGAAAGCGTCGCCTGGCCGGTGCACCTCGAAGACGACGAGGGTTGCAAGCGGTTCGTGCTGCGCCGGGTCAAGGACCTCGACGCCACCGCGCCGACGCCGTGGTGGATGCGCCGCCGTCTGATGCTGGCGGGAATCCGTTCGATCTCGCTCGCGGTCGACGTCACCAACTACGTCATGATCGAGCTCGGGCATCCGCTGCACGCCTTCGCGACCGGTTCGGTCAAGGGCGACCTGGTGGTGCGCAAGGCGAAGCCGGGCGAGAAGCTGACCACTTTGGACGATGTCGAGCGCACGCTCGACGCGGACGACGTGGTCATCGCCGACGACAGCGGGGTGATCTCGCTGGCGGGCACCATGGGTGGCGCGTCGACCGAGATCACCCCCGAGAGCACCGACGTGCTGCTCGAAGCGGCCCACTGGGATCCGTCGTCGATCAGCCGGACGGCCCGTCGGCACAAGCTGTTCTCCGAGGCGGCCAAACGGTTCGAGCGGTTCACCGACCCGCAGCTGTGCGCGGCGGCCGTCGAACTCGCCGCGCGTCTGCTGCGTCAGTACGGCGACGGCTCGATCCTGCCCGGCCGCACCGACGAGGGCGGCGTCGAGCCGAACCCGCCGGTGACCATGCCGATCAGCCTGCCCGACCAGGTCGCCGGTGTGCGCTACGAGCGCGGTGTCACGGTCAAGCGGCTCTCGCAGATCGGCTGCAAGGTCAACGTGGGCACGGCCGAGGACGGTACCGCGCTGGTGACCGCGATCCCGCCGAGCTGGCGCGGCGACCTGGTGCAGCCCGCCGACCTGGTCGAGGAGGTGCTCCGGCTGGAGGGTTACGACAGCATCCCGTCGGTGCTGCCCGACGCCCCGGCCGGTCGTGGTCTCACCGACACGCAGCGACGTCGTCGTTCGGTCGCACGTGCGCTGGCCGAGGCCGGGTACGTCGAAGTGCTGCCCTTCCCGTTCATCTCGGACTCGGTCTGGGATTCGTTCGGGCTGCCCGAGGACGACGTCCGCCGCAAGACCGTCAAGGTCCGCAATCCGCTGGAGTCGGACAAGGACCGGATGGCCAGTACGTTGCTGCCTGGCCTGCTGGAGACGTTGCAGCGCAACATTTCCCGCGGCTTCAAGGACGTCTCGCTGTTCCACATCGGACAGGTGGTCCTGCCCGGGCCGAACCCGCTCCCGATGCCTTCGCTCGGGGTGGACCGGCGGCCGACCGACGAGGAACTCGCGGTACTGGAGGCGGCCGTCCCGCCGCAGCCGGTCCACGTCGCCGTCGTGCTCGCGGGCCAGCGTGGCCGCGCCGGCTGGTGGGGCGAGGGCGAGCAGGCGAACTGGGCCGACGCGGTGCAGGCGGCGAGGCTGGTGGCGCAGGCCGCCGGTGTCGAGCTCACCACGGCGGCGGCGGATCAGCCGCCGTGGCACCCCGGCCGGTGTGCGCAGCTTCGCGTGGGGCAATGGCCCGTCGGCTACGCCGGCGAGCTGCACCCGAAGGTCGTCGAGGCGCTCGGACTCCCGCCGCGGACCGTCGCGATGGAGCTCGACCTGGACGCGATCCCGATCCCGGACGGCCGTCCGGCGCCGCGGATCTCGGCCTACCCGCCGGTGCTGCTCGACGTCGCCCTCGTGGCCAAGTCGGACGTGCCGTCGGCCGACCTGGCCGAGGCGCTCCGTGAAGGCGCGGGCGAACTGCTCGAGGACATCACGCTGTTCGACTCCTACGAGGGCGAGCAGGTGGGCGAGGGCAAGCGTTCGGTGGCGTACAAGCTGCGGTTCCGTGCCACGGATCGCACGCTGACCGTCGAAGAGGCCACCAAGGCCCGCGACGCCGCCGTCGTGGTCGCCGGTGAACGTTTCGGCGCGAGCCTGCGGGCCTGACACAGCGTCCCGAAGTCCCATGAAGGCCCCCTTCCCTGAGCTGAACCGAGGGAAGGGGGCCTTCACACGTCACCAGGTGTGGCAAAGTGAGTTCCCGTGTCACGTCCAGACGGTCGCTCAAGCATCCAAGACATCGCCCGCGCCCGATTGAGCGACGGCTTCGTCGGCCGCGTCGGGGAACGTGAGGATTTCCGGGCCAATCTGGCGCTGCCGGGCAGCGATCGGCGTCGCCGGTATCTGTTCTCGGTGCACGGTCTCGCCGGTGTCGGCAAGACCTTCCTCCTCGAACAGCTTCGCGGTATCGCCGAGGAATCCCGCGCCCTCGTCGGGTTCGCGGACGACCGTCTGCAGGATCTGCCCGCGACCCTGGTCAAGCTGGCGAAGGATCTCGCTCGCGGCGGGCATGAGATGCGCCGGTTCGAGAAGCGCTACGAGTCCTATCTCAAGGCGAGGGAACGGCTTCGCAGCGATCCGCAGGCTCCCGCGGCCGGCCGCGCGCTCGTCACCAAGACCGTGGTCAAGGCCGGTCTCGGCGTGGCGAAGACCCTTCCCGGCGGGAGCATCGCGGCCGACGCGATCGATGCCGACGCGACGGCGAAACAGCTGGAGCAACTGCAGAGCTATCTCGCGGCCAAGTTCAAGCGGAAGGCCGATGTCCAGCTGCTCCTGGATCCGGCGGAGGAGCTGACCAAACCGTTCGTCGAGGATCTCTGGCGGCTTCCGGAATCCCGGCAGATCACGCTGTTCTTCGACACCTTCGAGCGGACGGCGCCGGTACTGGGGACCTGGCTGCTGGACCTGTTCGGCGGCCGGTACGGGGATCTTCCGCAGAACCTGGTGCTCACCGTGGCGGGCCAGTTCCCGCTGGACGAAGCGAAGTGGAACCGGTACGCGCCGCTGGTGCGCGAGATCGAACTCCGGCCGTTCACCGAACCGGAGGCGCGCCGCCTGCTCGCCGAGCACGGGATCACCGACGAGCAGGTGATCGAGATCGTGCTGCGGCTGACCGACGGCCTGCCCGTCCTGGTCGCCATGCTGGCGGAGCGAAAGCCCACCGGGGCGGACGCCGTCGGCGATCCCGGTGACGACGCGGTCAAACGGTTCCTGCACTGGGTCCCCGAAGAGGCGAAGCAGAAGATCGCAGCCACGGCGTCGCTACCCCGAGTCCTGGACGAAGACGTCCTCGGCGTCCTGACCGGGAAGGAAACGGCGGGGGAGACGTTCCGCTGGCTGCGGGAACTGCCGTTCGTCGGGCGGCGCGAGTTGCCGGTGCGCTACCACCCGGTGGTCCGCGGCCCGATGGTGCGCATGGAACGCGGTCGCTCACCCGGAGAATTCGCCGAGCACCACCGCAAGCTCGCCGAGTATTACGAAGGCCGGTGCACCGAACTCGGGCACAGCCGGCACCGCGACGCCTGGACCGACGAACGCTGGCAGCGAAGGAAACTGGAACAGACCTACCACCGGCTCTGCGGCGATCCGGCCGAAGCGCTGCCGGACGCGTTGCTCGGCGCCGCCGAGATGATCACGACCAGCACCGCGGCCGCACGAACCTGGGCGCGCATGATGGAGCAGGCGGGCATCGACGCGGACGAGCCCGCCGTCCTGCGCTGGGCACAGCGGCTGGCCGAAGCGGTGGGAGGTGACGACGGCGCCCGCGAGGTGGAGGTCCTCGATCTGCTCGCCGGTGCCGGTGAACTCGACGCGGCCCGGCTCTCGACGGTGATCAGGCGGCGCGCCTGGGCTCACGAGGGCCGTGACGAACTAGAGGCGACGAAAAGGGACTACGACCGGGCCCTCGACCTCAATCCCGCCGATCCCTACGTCTGGAGCGATCGCGGCAACTTCCTCCGCAACGAGGCGGACTGGGCGCCGGCGCTCGAAGACCTGAACCGGGCGATCGAACTCGACCCCACGTACGCGTACTCGTGGCGCGGGCGCGGTTCGGCACGTGCCGAACTCGGCGATCTCGACGGCGCGATGACCGACCTCGACGAAGCCGTCCGTCTGCAACCCGACCACGCGTGGGCCTACACGGCCCGAAGCGAGGTCCACTACAAGCGCGGAGAACTCCGGAAGGCGATCGACGAACTCGAGATCGCCATCCGCCTCGATCCCGACTACGCCTGGGCGATCAACTACCGGGCCGTCCTGCTCGCCGAACTGGGGGAGACCGACGAGGCGCTCGCCGGCTACCGGGCAGCGGCCGCTCTTCGCCCCAAAGACGTCTACTACCTGGCCGAGCTCGCCTGGTTCCTCGTGAAGATCGGTGACGACGACGGGGCCTCGAAGGTCTTCGACGCGGCGGTCGCGGCGGAACCCGGCAGTGCGAGGCCACACGCGATCCGGGCGGCGTTCCATCGGCGCAAGGAACGCCATCGGCTCGCGATCGACGGCTTCACCACCGCGCTCCGGATCGACCCGGACTACGAGTGGGCGTATTACATGCGTGGGCTCGTCCATGACGACCTGGGAGATCGGCAGGCGGCACTGGCCGACTTCGACCGAGCCGTCGAGCTGGCTCCCGAGGACGCCGAGAATCACCTGTGGCGAGGGATGACGCTCAGCCGGTTGAAGAGGAACAGCGAAGCGGTGGAGGGCTTGAGCCGCGCGATCGAACTCGACCCCGAAAACGCGTGGGCGTACACCTGGCGCGCGATGGCTCATCAGAGGTCGGGCGATCATCGGGCCGCTCTCATCGATCTCGGCGTCGCACTCGAAGCGAGCCCTTCGACCTCCTTCTTCCATGTGACCCGGGCGGAAAGCCTGGCGAAGCTGGATCGCCACGAAGAAGCCAGGGCGGAACTGGACGAGGGGGTCCGGTTGGGAGAGGACGGGGGATATGCCTACTACCAGCGTGCCCACCATCGCGTTCTCTTCGGCGATCTCTCCGGCGCTTTGTCCGATGTGGACAACGCGCCGGCCGACGGTCACGACGAGAGTGGCCGTGCCCTGCGCGCGGAGATCCATCGCTGTGCGGGCGACTACGGCAAGGCGATCGAGGAACTACGCGAACTGATCGCGCTGGATCCGGACGACACCGAATACCGCGGGAACCTCGGAGAGACCTTGCTGTTCGCCGGGAAGCCGGACGAGGCGAAGGAGGTCTTGCGTCCCTTCGCGTCGCAATCCTTATGGATACGCAATCTTCTCGCGTTGGCCGACCTGAAGACCGGGCGAACCGAAGAAGCCCGACGGCAGCTCGGCGAAGCCCTGGAGAAGGTCTTGGCCGATGTGGCCGCCGACCCCGGGGACTGGGACGCCAAGGCCCAGCCGCTCTTCTATCTCCTGGCTCTCGGACGCGCCGACGACGCGAAACGCGACCTCGTCAAGCTTCTCGAAGAGGGGCCGCCGCAAGGAACCCGGCTGGATCTGCTCCGTGATTTGAAGGAGACGGGACAGCTGTTGCCCGAACTGGGCGACGTCATCGACGAGCTCACCGCGCTGATCCCGCGGCCGGTGCTCAACCGCCCAGGTGCTTGAGCGCCTCCTTCCGGGACAGATTCGAGAGCGCGGGGTGCGCGGCGACGAACGCGCGCACCCAGTCCGGCTCGGTCTTCGCGTACTCGCGTAGCGCCCAGCCGATCCCCTTGCGCAGGAAGAAGTCCTTGTCGTCGATGTTCGCCTCGACCGCTCGGGTGAGCAGATCGGTGTCGGTCCCGCCCTTGGCGCCGACCTGGCAGATCACCGCGGTACGGCGGCGCCATCTGTCCTCGTCGTAGGCCCAGGTCAGCATCAGCGGGGTCAGCGTTTCCGGGTCCGCCCGCAGGATCGGCCCGACCCGGCGGATGGCGACCTCGTCGACGTAGTCCCACCAGGCGCCGGTCACGATCATCTCTTCGTACAGGCCGATCAGCTCGACGTCCTGCCAGCGGGCGTAGGCGCGATACCCGGAAAGCGCGACCGCCGCATACCGCTCTTCACGGAATTCCGCTTCACGCCACAAGGTGAGGACGACGGCGGAAAAACTCACTCGATCGGGTAGCGGATGTTCGGCGAAGAGCTGTTTCAGCAAGGCCGCCCGAGGGGGTGACGCGATACCGAGGAACGGCATCTCCGACTTCATGTACGCGCGCATGCCCGGTGCCTTCTCCGGATCGGCCAGTCCGGCCAAACCGTTGCGAACCGCCGAAACCAGGCTTTTCACCTCGTTCACGCGGGCTCCTTTCCCCAGTGGACTCCGCGAGCGTACGACAGGGGACCGACAAGACTGATATGCCCGGATCGGATCCCGTCGCCCGCCCGGATACCGACTAAAGAGGGATGGCGGTCAACGTGTCGGTCAGCGAGATTGAAGCCGGTTCTCGGTAGCTTCGGCCCGACCGGGTCGAACGCGGACGAAAAGGAACACATGAAGAAATTCGTTGCCGCCCTGGCGGTCGCGGGGATCGGCGTCGGCACCATGGCGCTCGCTCCCTCCGCCACGGCCGCCTCTGCGCAGGACTTCGATCCGAAGCCCATCAGCTGGGGAGCCTGCACCCGGCCGAGTCTGGTCAAGGCCGGAGCGGAATGCGGCTTCCTCGAAGTCCCGCTGGACTACGCGAAGCCGGGCGGGGAGAAGATCTCGATTGCCGTCTCGCGCGTCAAGCACAAGTCCGCCCAGTCACAGGGCGTCATGCTGGTCAACCCGGGCGGCCCCGGCGGCTCCGGCCTCGGCCTCTCGACACTCGGCCAGTACGTCCCGAAGAAGGCCGGCCAGGAGTACGACTGGATCGGCTTCGACCCGCGCGGCGTGGGGGAGAGCAAGCCGTCGCTGACCTGCGACGGCAACTACGCCTCCTACAACCGCCCGCAGTACGTGCCGACCACGCGCGCCATCGAGAAGGCGTGGCTGGACAAGGCGAAGGGTTACGCGAAGGCGTGCGCCAAGAACGGCGCGATCCTCGAACACATCAAGACCATCGACGTCGCGAAGGACGTCGACAGCCTTCGCAAGGCGCTGGGCGAGAAGCAGATCAACTACTACGGCTTCTCCTACGGCACCTACCTCGGCCAGGTCTACAGCACGCTGTTCCCGCAGAACGTGCGGCGGATGGTGTTCGACGGCACCGTCGACCCCCGCGACGTCTGGTACAAGGCGAACCTGAACCAGGACATCGCCTTCGACAAGAACATCAAGACCTACTTCGGCTGGCTCGCGAAGTACGACGACGTCTACCACCTCGGCAAGACCGCTTCGGCGGTCGAGAAGCTGTGGTACGCCGAGCAGAAGAAGCTGTACGACAAGCCCGCGGGCGGCGTCATCGGCGGTTCCGAGTGGACGGACATCTTCCTGCAGGCCGGGTACTACGTCTTCGGCTGGGAGGACATCGCGAACGCGTTCTCGGGCTGGGTGCACAAGGGTGACTGGCAGACCTTGAAGGGCCTGTACGACGACTCCAACCCGCCGGGCCAGGACAACGGGTACGCCGTCTACGCGGCCGTGCAGTGCACCGACGTCGCGTGGCCGCAGAACTGGAACCGCTGGAAGTTCGACAACTGGGTCACGCACTTCCGGGCCCCGTTCGAGACGTGGGGCAACGCCTGGTTCAACGCGCCTTGCCTCGACTGGCCCGCGAAGGCGGGCAAGCCGGTGGAGATCGACGGGCGCAAGGTGCCCGGCATCCTGCTGGTCAACGAGGAGAACGACGCCGCGACGCCGTACCCCGGCAGCCTCGAGATCCGCAAGCGCTACCCGAACTCCAGCCTGATCAGCGCGCCCGGTGGCACGACGCACTCGGGTTCGTTGTCCGGTGTGTCCTGTGTGGACGACAAGATCGCGGACTACCTGCTGACCGGCAAGCTGCCCGTGCGGAAGCCGGGCAACGGTTCGGACGTGCAGTGCACCCCGGTGCCGGCGCCCGTCCCGGCCGGTGCTTCGGCGACGACGAAGAAGTCCGACGTGCCTTCTTCGGCCGCTGAGGTGAAGAAGGAGGCGCTGGCTCAGGCGCTGCCTTTCTGAGTCTGTCGTTTTCGGGATGCTTCGGTGCCCCGGTCCGGTTCCCCGGGCCGGGGCATTTCCTTGGGGGAAGGTGGTCGTGACCGGCACCCTCTCGTCCCGAAAAGCACTGAAAGTACCGGTCGTCCACCGACGGCCCGGGGAATTGTCGGGGACGCCCCTTAGCGTTCCGGGCATGACCATCGTCGAAGAGCACCGGACCGAGATCCGGGTGCAGGACACCGTTTATCGCATCGAGGTCGCCGCCCGTGAGGGTGGCGGCGCGGCCGGGGAAGACCGCTGGGTGACCGTAATGGTCGGCGGCGCCGGACCGCAGGAGGAGCCTGTCGCCGAAGGCAGGCTCGACATCGACGCCGAGGCCGTACCGGCGTTGGCGACCGTCCTTTCCGACACGCTGATGGCGTTCGCCGGGCGGAGCGGCGGCGGGAGCCGTCGCCGAAGATCGGCCGACCGCCCCTCGCAGCAGGGCTCGCCCTGGTCCGAAGAACTCGACGCCGAACTGGAAAGCCGTTGGCTGGATGGGGAAAGCGTCGAGGAGATCGCGCGGCGGTTCGAGCGGACGCCGGGCGGGATCCGGGCCCGGCTGCCCAGGGTCGGCTGCGACCCGGAGCGCCGGGGTGCGTACCTCCCGGTCCCGCCCAGCCAGCGGGAGGTAGGTGAGCTCGCCTGACTCCGGGCGGCCGCGAGGGCGACCGGTCCTCGCGGCCGCCGTCAGTCCACCGCGTCCTGAGAGAGCGCGAAGGCGTCGGGCGCGGGACCGGTGACCTCCTTCGCCACCGGCCCTGGCTCGGATCGCGACCTCCCCACCTCAGTGCGGTCTGCCCCGAGAGGGTGTTGCGAGGGGCACTTTCGCAACATTGGTAGACCGGCGGATCGCGCTGGGCCGGTCGTGAGTGGTAAGGAGAGTTATTGAGGGGTAAGGCAAAGGTGTCGTGTCGGGTGCCGAGTCCGTGAAGGCCTCCTTGAGGGACTCTGGGTCCCTCAAGGAGGCCTTCACGGACCGGTGATCAGCGGGGTGAAGGGGACTTTCTGCTCGTATAGTGAGGGGAAAGTCCCCTTCGACGCGGGTCTGTGGTCCTCGTGGGCGGCGGAGCCCCGGGTGTTGCGAAAGCCACTTTCGCAACCTTCAACGTTGTGGAAGTGGCTTTCGCAACACCCGGGGTCGGCGTGCGGGCGACCGGCAGAACACGCCACCTTCGCCTTTCTGCTCGATAGAACGGCCCTTACCACTCACGACCTCACGGGCGGCCCGCCCCCATTAGTCCACTGTGGACTGAATGCCGCGAGTGGCGCGTGCCGCCATCTCGCGAAGGTGGCCGATCAGTTCCGGCGGTTCGTGCACGGTGAACTCGCAGCCCAGCCCCAGCAGCCGGAACGAGAGCCAGTCCAACGTGTCCGCGCCCGCGTTCAGGACGCAGTTCTCGTCGTCGAGTGGTTCGAGTTCGCCGATGTTGTCCCCGATCGCGGGGGCGACCTGGTTCAGCGGCGCGTGCAGGGTCACGCGTGCGCCGTAGGTGGGAAGGAGGCTGTGCATCTTGCCGGTGACATAGGCCGCGACGTCTTCGGCGGGTGGCCGGCGCGGGGTGGCCCGTCCGCCGGTCGCGCGCGGCTCGGTGATCCGGTCCACCCGGAAGATCCGCCAGCCGTCGCGGTCGAGGTCGTAGCCGAGCAGGTACCAGCGGCGACCGGCCGAAACGAGCCGGTGCGGTTCGACGTGCCGCCGGGATTCGGTCCCGTCGCCGGTGCGGTAGGCGAACCGCGTCCGTTCGGTGTTGGCGATCGCGCCGGCGAAGACGGTGAGGTGTTCGGGGTCCACCGCGGGGCCGGTGCCGGGCAGCGGCACCGTCGCGGCGCCGAGCGCGCCGACGCGGTAGCGCAGCCGCGAGGGCAGCACCTGCTCGAGTTTCGCCAGCGCCCGCACCGACGACTCTTCGATCCCCGAGATCGCCTGCCCGGCGGCGCCACGGAGACCGACGGCGATCGCGACGGCCTCCTCGTCGTCGAGCAGCAGCGGCGGCATCGCCGCGCCCGCGCCCAGCCGGTAGCCGCCCTCGGATCCACGGCTCGCCTCGACGGGGTAGCCGAGCTCACGCAGCCGGTCGATGTCGCGCCGGATGGTCCGCTGGCTGACTTCCAGCCGTTGGGCGAGCTCGCTGCCAGGCCACTCGCGCGGCGTCTGCAGAAGCGACAGCAGGCTGAGCAGCCGGGCGGGCGTATCCGTCATGGGGCAAGGATGCCCCGTATAAGGGACAGGGGATGGCCTATATCGGGTGAGCCGCGCGACTTTGTTTGATTGAACTTGCACGGCTGTGCATAATCATTCGTATGACGGTGAAGATCGCGGTGGCCGGAGCCAGCGGGTACGCGGGCGGCGAACTCCTGCGCCTGCTGCTGACCCATCCCGAAGTCCAGATCGGTGCGCTGACCGCGGCCAGCTCCGCAGGGACGCCGCTCATCCAGCACCAACCGCATCTCGCGCCGCTGGCGGACCGAGTCCTGCTGGAGACGACTCCGGAGACCCTGGCCGGGCACGATGTCGTCTTCCTCGCCCTGCCGCACGGCCACTCGGGAGCCATCGCCGCGCAGCTGGGCCCGGACGTCCTGGTCGTCGACCTCGGCGCCGACCACCGGCTTTCGAACGCGGCCGACTGGCAGCGCTGGTACGGGGGCGACCACGCCGGGCAGTGGCCGTACGGGCTCCCCGAACTGCCGGGCGCTCGTGAGCGCCTCGCCGGGACCAAGCGCATCGCGGTCCCGGGCTGCTTCCCGACCGGCGGTTCGATCGCCCTCGCCCCGGCCCTCGCCGCGGGCCTGGTCGAGCCGGAGGTCACCGTCGTCGCCGTGACCGGGACCTCGGGCGCGGGCAAGAGTCTCAAGCCGAACCTCCTCGGTTCGGAGGTGATGGGTTCGGCCAGCGCGTACGGCGTCGGCGGCGCCCACCGCCACACCCCCGAATTCGCGCAGAACCTCTCGGCGGTCTCGGGGGAGCAGGTCAAGGTCTCGTTCACCCCCGTGCTGGCCCCGATGCCGCGCGGGATCCTCACCACCGCGAGCGCCGCGCTCAAGTCCGACCTGGACGCCGACGGGGCCCGCGAGGTGTACGAGAAGGCGTACGCCGCCGAGCCGTTCGTCCAGCTGCTGCCCGTGGGCCAGTGGCCGTCGTCGGCCTCGGTGGTCGGTTCGAACAACGTGCAGCTGCAGGTCACCGTCGACACCGACACCCGGCGCCTGATCGTGATCGCGGCCATCGACAACCTGACCAAGGGCACCGCGGGAGGCGCCGTCCAGTCGATGAACCTCGCACTCGGCCTCCCCGAAACCACCGGACTTCCGACCGTAGGAGTGGCTCCGTGACCGTCACCCAGCCGAAGGGATTCCGCGCCGCGGGCGTCGCAGCCGGGATCAAGGCCGAGGGCAAGCTCGACCTCACGCTCGTCGTCAACGACGGGCCGCTGCAGGTCGCGGCCGGCGTCTTCACGCGCAACGTGATCAAGGCCGCGCCCGTGCTGTGGTCGCAGGAGGTGCTCAAGCAGCGGCGCCTCAAGGCGGTCGTCCTCAACTCGGGTGGCGCGAACGCCGCGACCGGTCCCGGCGGTTTCCAGGACACCCACCAGACCGCCGAGAAGGTCGCCGAGCTCTTCGAAGCCGGCGCCATCGAGGTCGCCGTCTGTTCCACCGGCCTGATCGGCGAGCGGCTGCCGATGGACGCGCTGCTTTCCGGCGTGGACACCGCCTTCAAGGAGCTCGGCACCGGTTCGGACGCCGACCTCGACGCCGCCACCGCGGTGATGACCACCGACAGCAAGCCGAAGCAGGCGGTCGCGAAACACGACAGCGGCTGGAGCGTCGGCGGATTCGCCAAGGGCGCCGGCATGCTGGCGCCGAACCTCGCGACGATGCTCTCGGTCCTCACCACCGACGCCGTCGTCACACCCGAGGTCCTCGACCGGGCCCTGCGCGCCGCCACCGGCGTCACCTTCGACAGGCTCGACGTCGACGGCGGCACCTCCACCAACGACACGGTGCTCGTCCTCGCGTCCGGCGCCAGCGGCGTCGAGCCGACCGAGGCCGAGCTGACCGAACTGCTCACCGCCGTCAGCCTCGACCTCGTGCTGCAGCTGCGAGCGGATTCCGAGGGCGCGACCAAATACGTCGACGTCACGGTCACCGGCGCGGCGAACGAGGCCGACGCGATCGCCGTCGGCCGGACGATCGCCGAGGACAACCTGGTCAAGACCGCGCTGTTCGGTTCGGACCCGAACTGGGGCCGCATCGCCATGGCGCTGGGCCGGGTGCCCGCGGAGATCGATCCGGACAAGGTCGCCATCACGATCAACGGCGTCACCCTGTTCGCCAACGGCACGACGGCTTCGGACCGCTCCGAAGCCGACCTGTCCGGCCGCGACATCGAGATCGTCGTCGACCTCGGCCTCGGCGAAGGCGAGGCGACGATCTTCACGACCGACCTCTCGCACGCGTACGTCGAAGAGAACAGTGCGTACTCGTCATGAGCCCTTCCGAAACCACGGTGCCCGCGGACGAGCGGCTCGCGACGGCAGCCGAGAAAGCCGCGATCCTCATCGAGGCCCTGCCCTGGTTGCAGCGCTTCCACGGCGCGACCGTCGTGGTGAAGTACGGCGGCAACGCCATGATCGACGAGAGCCTCAAGCAGGCTTTCGCCGAGGACATGGTGTTCCTGCGCATGGCAGGGCTGCGTCCGGTGGTGGTGCACGGCGGCGGCCCGCAGATCACCGCGATGCTCAACCGGCTCGGCGTCGAAGGCGAGTTCAAGGGAGGCCTGCGCGTCACCACGCCCGAGACGATGGACATCGTCCGCATGGTGCTGACCGGCCAGGTCAGTCGCGAACTGGTCGGACTGATCAACGCGCACGGCCCGTACGCGGTCGGCATCTCCGGCGAGGACGCGCGGTTGTTCACCGCCGAGCGCAAACAGGCCACTGTGGACGGTGTTCCGGTCGACATCGGGCTCGTCGGAGAGGTTTCCGAGGTCAACCCGGACGCGGTGCTCGACATCGTCAACGCGGGCCGGATCCCCGTGGTGTCCACCGTGGCGCCGGACATCGACGGCGTCGTGCACAACATCAACGCCGACACCGCCGCCGGTGCGCTGGCCGCCGCGCTGGGCGCGGAGAAACTCGTCGTCCTCACCGACGTCGAGGGCCTTTACGCCAACTGGCCGGACCGCGGCTCGCTGGTCGACCGCATTCGCGTGGACCGCCTCGAAACCCTGCTGCCCGGCCTCGCCAGCGGCATGATCCCGAAGATGGAGGCCTGCGTGCGCGCCATCCGCGGTGGTGTCCGCCGTGCGCACGTGATCGACGGCCGCATCGCCCATTCGGTGCTGCTGGAGGTCTTCACCTCCCGCGGCATCGGTACCATGGTCTTCCCCGAAACGGAGCTTCCGTGACCACGCTCAAGTCCAATGTAGACGGCCAGGAGCACTGGAAGTCTTCCCTCATGGACAACTACGGCACCCCGGCGCTGACGCTCGTCCGCGGTGAGGGCGCGAAGGTCTGGGACGCCGACGGCAAGGAGTACGTCGACCTGCTCGGCGGGATCGCGGTCAACGCCCTGGGCCACGCGCATCCCGCCGTCGTCGCCGCGGTGTCCGAACAGGTCGCGAAACTCGGGCACACGTCGAACATCTACGTGAACCCGGTCGTCGTCGAATTCGCCGAGACCCTGCTGGACGTCGCGGGCCTGACAGGCAACGCGAAGACGCTCTTCGTCAACTCCGGCGCGGAGGCCAACGAAGCCGCGCTGAAGATCAGCAGGCTCACCGGGCGCACGAAGATCGTCGCGTGCGAGGGCGCCTTCCACGGCCGCACCATGGGCGCGCTGACCCTGACCGGGCAGCCGTCGAAGCGCGACCCGTTCGTGCCGTTGGTTCCCGGTGTCACGCATGTCCCCTACGGTGACATCGACGCGCTCCGCGCCGCCGTGGACACCGACACGGCCGCGGTGTTCCTTGAGCCGATCCTCGGTGAAGCGGGTGTCATCCCGGCACCGGACGGCTACCTCCAGGCCGCGCGGGAGATCACCAAGGCGACCGGGACCCTGCTGGTCCTGGACGAGGTGCAGACCGGCATCGGCCGCACCGGCGCGTGGTTCGCCTTCCAGCACGCCGGCATCGTCCCGGACGTCATCACCCTGGCCAAGGGGCTCGGTGGCGGCCTCCCGATCGGCGCCGTCATCGGCGTCGGTGAGGCGGGCGACCTGGTGAAGCCGGGGCAGCACGGGACCACCTTCGGCGGCAACCCGATCTGTTGCGCCGCCGGACTCGCCGTGCTCAAGACCATCGCCGCCGACAACCTGAACGACCACGTTTCCGCGCTGGGCAAGGACATCGCCACCGGTGTCGAGGAACTCGGCCACCCGCTGGTGGCCGGTGTCCGGGGCGCCGGGCTACTGCTCGGCATCGCTCTGCGCGAACCGGTCTCGGCGGCGGTCGCGAAGGCCGCGCAGGAGGCGGGTTATCTGGTCAACCCGGTCGCCCCGGACGCCATCCGGCTGGCACCACCGCTGATCCTGAGCGCCGACGAGGCCCAGGGATTCCTCGAAGCCCTTCCCGGGGCGCTCGATTCCACCACCACCTAGAACAGAGACGAAACATGCCCCGCAACTTTCTCCGCGACGACGATCTCAGCGCGAGCGAACAGGCCGAGATCCTGGATCTCGCCGACCAGCTGAAGGCCGAGCCGCTGAGCTCCCGTGCGCTGGAGGGTAAATCCGTCGCGGCGATCTTCGAGAAGAACTCCACCCGGACCCGGTTCTCGTTCGAGGTGGGCATCTCCCAGCTCGGCGGGAACCCGGTCATCGTCGACGGACGCTCCATGCAGCTCGGCCGCGAAGAGACCATCGAGGACACGTCGCGGGTGCTTTCGCGGTACCTGGACGCGATCGTCTGGCGTACCTTCGCGCAGAAGCGCATCGACGCGATGGCGTCGGCGGCGAGCATCCCGGTGATCAACGCGCTCACCGACGAGTTCCACCCGTGCCAGGTGCTCACCGACTTGATGACCATCCGCGAGCGTAAGGGAAAGCTCGCCGGGCTCACCCTGGTCTACCTCGGTGACGGCGCCAACAACATGGCGCATTCGCTGCTGCTCGGTGGGACAACGGCCGGGATGAACGTTCGCGTCGTCTCGCCCGAAGGTTTCCAGCCGGACCAGCAGGTCATGCTCGACGCCAAGCACCGCGCGACCGAAACCGGCGGCAGCACCACGGTCTTCACCGACCCGTACGCCGCGGTCGAAGGCGCGGACGTCGTCGTCACCGACACCTGGACGTCGATGGGCCAGGAGAACGACGGGCTCGACCGAGTCGGCCCGTTCCGCGAGCTTCAGGTGAACGCCGCGTTGATGCGCCGCGCCGCGGACGAGGCGATCGTGCTGCACTGCCTGCCCGCGCACCGCGGCTGGGAGATCACCGACGAGGTCCTCGACGGCCCGTCGAGCGCGGTCTGGGACGAAGCCGAGAACCGGCTGCACGCCCAGAAGGCGCTCATGGTGTGGCTCTTGGACGAGAAGCGACGATGACCGGCAGCAGGGTCACCCGGCAGGCCCGGATCACCGAACTCGTGTCCACGATGGCCATCCGCAGCCAGACGGAGCTCGCGAAGCTCCTGGCGGCGGAAGGCATCGACGTCACGCAGGCGACCTTGTCCCGCGATCTCGACGAGCTGGGCGCGGTCAAGCTGCGGGGTGCCGATTCCGGTGCCCCGGTGTACGTCATCCCGGAGGACGGCAGCCCGGTACGCGGCGTGCAGGGTGGAACCTCGCGGCTTTCCCGGCTGCTGGCCGAACTGCTGGTCTCGGCCGATTCGTCGGGGAACCTGACCGTGCTGCGCACCCCGCCGGGGGCGGCGCAGTTCCTCGCCAGCGCCATCGACCGGGCGGCGCTGGAGGAGGTCGTCGGTTCGATCGCCGGTGATGACACTGTCGCGGTGATCGCCAGGGAACCGTTGTCCGGCAAGGATCTGGCCGAGCGCTTCATGGCGCTGGCCCGGCGGTCGTCCACTTTGGACGGCGGTGAGGAGACCGAAGGTGGCGCCTGACGAGTTCGGCTTCGCCGACGACCCGGAAGAGCTGGTCCTCACCTTCGACAAGGGGGTGCCGGTGGCCATCGACGGGGAGACCGTCACCCTGCTGGAGGCGCTCCAGCAGCTGAACCTTCGCGCCTGCGCCTTCGGTCTCAAAGGGCGCGAAAGCCACGAGGGCCCGGGTGTGCTCGCGCTGGCCACCGCGTACGAGGAATTGCGGAAGGTCGGCCGCGGCCAGGTGTCCGGCGAAGTCAGCCTGGTGCTGCACCGCGGCAACGCGGTCGTGAACTCCGCGCGCGACGAGCGCACACTGTACGACTTCACCACAGGCGCTACCTTCGACCGATCAGTCGCCTGACGAAAACGAAAGAACCGAGGAGTGTTGTGAGCGGGAATGAGCAGCCGGTGCAGCTGTGGGGCGGCCGGTTCGCCAGCGGACCGGCGGAGGCCATGGCGGCGCTGAGCGCGTCGACCCATTTCGACTGGCGGCTGGCGCCGTACGACATCGCCGGGTCGCGGGCCCACGCGCGAGTGCTGCGGAAGGCGGGACTGCTCACCGAAGACGAGCTGACCGGCATGCTCGCCGCGCTGGACACCCTCGCGCAGGACGTCGCTTCGGGCGCGTTCACCCCGACGGTCGCCGACGAGGACTGCCACACCGCGCTCGAACGTGGTCTGCTGGAGCGGGCGGGCACCGAACTGGGCGGCAAGCTGCGCGCGGGCCGGTCGCGCAACGACCAGGTCGCGACGCTGTTCCGGATGTGGCTTCGGGACGCGGCCCGCCGCGTGGTCGCGGGCACGCTCGGCGTCGTCGACGCGATCGTCTCGCAAGCGAAGCGGCACCCGGACGCGATCCTGCCGGGCCGTACGCATCTGCAGCACGCCCAGCCGGTCCTGCTGGCGCATCACCTGCTCGCGCACGGCCAGTCGCTGCTGCGCGATGTCACCCGGTTGCGTGACTGGGACGCGCGTACAGCCGAGTCGCCCTACGGTTCCGGCGCGCTCGCGGGCTCCTCGCTCGGTCTCGACCCGGAGGCCGTCGCCGCGGAATTGGGCTTCGACACCAGCGTCGACAACTCCATCGACGGCACCGCCTCGCGGGACTTCGTCGCCGAGTTCGCCTTCGACGTCGCGATGCTCGCGGTGAACCTGTCCAGGATCGCCGAAGAGGTGATCATCTGGAACACCGCCGAATTCGGCTACGTCACCCTCGACGACGCGTGGGCGACCGGCAGTTCGATCATGCCGCAGAAGAAGAACCCGGACGTCGCCGAGCTGACCCGCGGCAAGGCGGGACGCCTCATCGGCAACCTGACCGGCCTGCTCGCGACGCTCAAGGCGCAGCCACTGGCGTACAACCGGGACCTGCAGGAGGACAAGGAACCGGTCTTCGACTCCGTCGAGCAGCTGGAACTGCTGTTCCCGGCCATCGCGGGCATGCTGGAGACGCTGACCTTCCACACTGACCGCCTCGCCGAACTGGCGCCCGCCGGCTTCACGCTCGCCACCGACATCGCCGAATGGCTGGTGCGCCAAGGGGTTCCGTTCCGCGTCGCGCATGAAGCGGCGGGGGAGAGCGTCCGCGTCGCCGAGGGCCGCGGTGTCGGCCTGGACGAACTGACCGACGAAGAGTTCGAGAAGATCAACCCGGCCCTGACGCCGGCCGTGCGCGAGGTGCTGACCGTCGAAGGCTCGGTGAGTTCGCGCAACGCCCGTGGTGGCACAGCTCCCGAGCGGGTCGCCGAGCAGCTGGACCGGCTGGTCGCCCGGGTCACCGAGCACCGCACCTGGCTGAGCTGACAAGTACGTGAAGCCCCCTTCCTTACGCCTAAGTACAGGAAGGGGGCCTTCACGTACTTCAGGGCAGTTTGCTCGCGAGGCCGTCGAGGACGCACTCCAGGCCATTCGCGAAGTCGGAGCTGTTGATCTCGCCCGGTTTCCGGTTCCGGCGGGCCGCATACAGCTTCTTCAGCCGCGGGTGATCCCGCACCGCCTGCTCGGCGGTGGGCCACAGCCGGTCCTTCCACTCCTGCTCGCCCAGCCCGCTGCGGGTGAGCGTCGAGAGCCACGCGGCCTCGCTGGTGGCCCGCCCGACGACGTACGCCATGACCGTGTTCCACGCCAGATCCGCGTCCTCCAGCGAGAAACCGGCGTCCTCGAACAGCGTCAGCGCCGCCTCCGACAGCCTGAGGACGTTCGGTCCCAGATACGCCACCCCCGTCTCGCCGAGCAGCGAGGCGATCCAGGGATGCCGCAGGAACACCGAACGCAGGTCGTGCGCGAAGCGCGGCGCGGCCGCGCGCCACGGGCCCGCCTCCGGTAGCGCGACCTCGCCGTAGATCTCGTCGACGACCAGCTCGACCAGTTCGTCCTTGCTGGCCACGTGCGTGTACATCGAGGCGGCCGCCACGTCGAGCCGCATCCCGAGCTTCCGCATGCTCAGCGCGTCGATGCCTTCGGTGTCGAGGAGTTCGATGGCCGCGGCCACGATCTGTTCCCGGCTCAGGGACGGCTGGTCGCGCTTTCGCTTCGGGGGACGGGCCCACACCGACGGGAACGACATCCGCACTCCTTGTCCGTACAGTGTTCACTATGCCGAACAGTGTACGGACAACATTCGACCGCGCCCACTGGCAGGCCCGGCTCGACGGACTGCGGGCCGGGCACCACGTTCCGGGGGCTGCCCTGGCGGTGCTGATCGACGGTGAGATCCACGAACTCGCGAGCGGGATCCTGCATCGGGGAACCGGAGTCGAGGCGACCAGCGACTCGGTCTTCCAGCTCGGCTCGGTCGCGAAGGTCTATACGGCGTCGCTGGTGATGGGGCTGGCCGAGGAAGGACGCCTGGATCTCGACGCGCCGGTGATCGAGGTGCTGCCGGAGTTCGCGACGGTCGATCCGGAAGCGACCAAGACGATCACCGCCCGGCAACTGCTCAGTCATACGAGCGGTCTCACCTGCGATTTCACCGACGACACCGGACGCGGCGACGACTGTCTCGCCAAGTACGTCGAAGCGGCCAGGGGAGTGGGGATGGACTGCCCGCCGGGGACGGCGGCGTCCTACAGCAGCGTGGGGTACAACGTGCTCGGCCGGATCGTCGAAGTACTCACGGGTCTGACCTGGGACGACGCCTTGCGCGAGCGGCTCATCGCGCCGCTCGGGCTCACCGAGACGATGACCCTGCCCGAGGAGGCGCTGCGGTTCCGGGTGGCGATGGGGCATCTAGGGCCCGATCCGGAGCCGACGGCCGTCTGGGACCTCCTGCCGCGCAACGCCGGTCCCTATGGCCGTGTCCTCGCCACCGCCGGCGACGTCGTCCGGTTCGCCCGGATGCTGGTGGACGGCGTCGCGGCCGACGGGACCCGCGTGCTCGCCGAGGAGACCGTGGCCGCCATGCGGCGTCGCGAGGTCGAAGTGCCCGACAAATGGACGCTCGGCTCCGACGGCTGGGGCCTGGGCTTGTCGATCTTCGACTGGGACGGAGTTCTCGGCTTCGGGCACAACGGTTCGTCGATCGGCCAGCGTTCCTACCTGCGAGTGGTGCCGGAAGCGGGCGTGGCCTTCGCGCTGCTCTCCAACCACGGCACGACCGATCGGCTCTACACCTCGCTGGCGCGAGAACTGCTCGGAGAACTCGCTGGAGTCGTCCTGCCGGCCGACTTCGCTCCGCCGACTTCACCGCCTTCGGTGGACGTCGCGTCTTTCGTGGGCACCTACCGGCGCGAAGGCGTCATCATCACCGTCACCGATACGGACGGAAAACTGCACTTCGTCTACGAATTCGCCGACGCGCTCGAAGGCATCGCGCCGCCGATCGAGGCGGATCTGGTGCCGGTGTCGGAAGGCGTCTTCGCCGGGATGAACCCGATGTTCGGCGACGACTGGATGCCGGTCCTGTTCACCGAGCTCCCGGACGGCACCCCATGCTGTTTCACCAGTATGCGAGTGGCGCCGAAGATCGCGTAGCTACTGCTTCGCCGTCTTCCGCAGCTTCGCGCGTACGGCGCGAGTCGCGACAGGGCCGAGTCCTTCGAGGACGTCGACCAGGACGGCCAGCTGTCCCAACGCGGCCAGCGCCTGCTCGCTGCCCTCCGGATTGACGGATTCGAACAGCGTCAGGCCGAGGAATCCGGCGGAGACCGCATGGGCGAGCCCTTCGGTCTCCGCCACTTCGAGCAGTGGTGAACCCGCCAGCACGCGATCGAGCGTGCCCCGGACCTCGCGGACCCATTTGTCCAGGGCCTCACGCGTCGCCTCGGCCAGCCGCCCACCGCCCTGAGCGCCGGCGAGGGTCTGGGCGAGGACCGCCATGTTCCCCTCGGCCCGTTCCTCCGCATGGATGGTCCGGCCGAGTTCGAGCAGCTCACCCACCGTGCTGACGGAGGCGAACCGGTCACGGTAATGGGTGACGCGGTTCTCGGTCGCCGTGACGCAGGCCTGCGCGATCAGCTCTTCGACACTGCCGAAGTGATAGAAGATCAGCGCTTGGTTGGTCCCCGCCGCGGTGGCCACGGTCCTGGCCGAAACCGCGGTGATGCCGCTGGTGCGGATCGTCTCCAGCGCCCCGTCGATCAACCGCTGTTTCGTACTCGGCCCGTTCATCAGTCCAGGACCTTCTCACGCAACGGCTTGACCGCCCCGCTCACCCCCGTCCGCAGGTCGACGAACCGCGCTTCGAACGCGCCCCGGTAACCGAACAGCGGACCGAACCGCCGGTTCGTCACCCGGATCTCGATCCGGAACAGGCCGCTCTCCTCGTCGAACCACTCGTCGACCTCCGCCACCCCGACGACGGATCGCGGCACCACACACCGAAGCGGGCCTTCGCGGAGCCGGAACTCCTCCGAACGGATGCGGAAGCCGCCGTCCGGCCGCACGGTCATTTCGAGGTCGACGGCGATGTGCTGATGCGTGCCGAGGTAGTCGACGATCTTCCCGCGTTCGGCGCTGTAGACCATCTGGGCGTCGAACCGGCGACGTCGTTCCGGCAGTTCGAAGGTGCGCACGAACGACACCGTCTCCCGGCCGAGCGAATCGACGTACGGATAGTTCTCGATGGTGAAGGGCACGTTCCGCCCCCGTTCGGGGAACAGGATGTGCCTCGACGCGCCGAGCCTCAGGAACGGCGTGGCGAAGGCGGGGCCGCGCCAGATCTCGTCCATCACGCCGACGCCGATCATCCCGACGCCGTTCTCGGGGCTCAGCGAAAGCCGTTCGCGCATGCGGGGGTGTAGCGACGCGAAGTCGTCGCCCAGTGCTTCTCGGAAGATCACGCCTGCTCCAGGGTGTCGAGAACGCGGGGTGCGACGCCGTCCTCGCCTGCCCGCGGACTTCGGCTACAGCGGCTCGCCGACGGGGCGAGCAGAGGGAGTTCTTCGGGCGGGACACCACTTTCGAGCCACAACCGGAGCCGATCGAACGACCAGGCCGTCATCCAGCCGAAGAGCGGCCGGAACAGCAGATCGGCGAACCGGCCGAAGACACCCCACCGGGTGGCGTAGTCGAAGCCGGTGACGAACCGGACGCCGTCCTCGGTCGGGGTGTAGCGCCAATACCCCGAACCGGACCTGATCAGCGACATCGGATCCGCGGAGGCGAACCGCAGCGCGGACGTCCGGCCGCCGTCGGGACGCGTGCTCTCCCCGGCGTGCGTCCCGGTCCCGCTGATGACGATTCCCAGGAACTTCGTCGCGTAGCGGAACCGGCCCGGTGAGCCCGGGACCGGCTCGATCCGGGCGAAGCGCAGATCCCACCGTTCGTGCAGTCCCGGGTCCTGCGTATGCCGCCACAGGGTGTCGAGATCGGTGCGGATCACCGTTTCGACGTAGAGCGCCTTCCGGCTCATCGAGCCTCCCTCCAGTTTTGAGCGACTGCTCAAACGCACTGTAGACCATGTTTGAGCGATCGCTCAATGTCGGATCTGTCGGACCCTCCGGTTAGGGTCTGGGCGTGCGGAACTTGGTGACCGGCAAGCAGTTCACCCGGGAGGAACTGGCGCTGGATCCGGTGGAACTGGCCTCGCTCCTGCTCGGCGCGGTGATCGAAGCGACCGGACCCGACGGCACGGTCGCCGTCCGCCTGGTCGAGGTCGAGGCCTATCGAGGACTCGACGATCCCGCGTCCCACTGTTATCGCGGCAAGACTCCGCGCAACGCGGTCATGTGGGGGCCCGCGGGGCATCTGTACGTGTATTTCGTCTACGGGATGCACTTCTGCGCCAACGTCGTCGGCACCGAAGACGGCCGGCCGGGTGCCGTGCTGCTGCGTGCCGGAGAGGTCGTGTCCGGCGCCGACATCGCCCGGGCGCGGAGGCCGTCCGCCCGGGGCAACGGCGAACTCGCCAAAGGACCGGCCATCCTCACCTCGGTCCTCCGGATCGACAAGGCCGAGAACGGCGTCGATCTGACCGACCCCGCGTCACCCGTCCGGCTGTTCACCGGTGAGCGCGTGCCCGAATCGGCCATCCGCACCGGTCCGCGCGTCGGCGTCGCGATGGCGATGGACACGCCGTGGCGGTTCTGGGTCGACGGCTCACCCGCGGTCTCGGCCTATCGCCGCGGCGGCAAGCGACGAGCGGCGGCCCCCGGCCGATAGTCGGTTGACCTGGTACGGGAGGATCTACAGGCGTGAGTGAGCACATCCTTGACGAGCTGACCTGGCGCGGCCTGATCGCGCAATCCACCGACGCCGACGCACTGCGGCGAGACCTCGACCAGGGACCCCTCACCCTCTATTGCGGATTCGACCCGACCGCGCCCAGCCTGCACGCCGGCAACCTCGTCCCGCTGCTGATGCTTTCGCGGTTCCAGCGCGCCGGGCACCGGCCCATCGTGCTGGCGGGCGGCGCCACCGGGATGATCGGCGACCCGCGTGACACCGGCGAGCGCACGCTCAACACCCTCGACACGGTCGCCGAATGGGCGGGCCGTATCCGCGGCCAGCTCGAACGGTTCGTCGACTTCGACGATTCGCCGACCGGCGCGGTCGTCGAGAACAACCTGAACTGGACCGGACAGCAGACCGTACTCGAGTTCCTGCGCGACGTCGGCAAGCATTTCCCGGTCAACACCATGCTGAACCGGGAGACGGTGAAGCGGCGCCTCGAAACCGACGGCATGTCCTACACCGAGTTCAGCTACCTGCTGCTGCAGTCCCAGGACTACTTGCACCTGTACCGCGAGTACGGCTGCAAGCTGCAGGTCGGCGGCTCGGACCAGTGGGGCAACCTCGTCGGCGGCGTCGACCTGATCCGCCGGACCGACGGCGGGCACACGCACGCGCTGACCGCGCCGCTGGTCACCGACGCCGAGGGCCGCAAGTTCGGGAAGTCCACCGGGGGCGGCAGCCTCTGGCTCGACCCGGAGATGACCTCGCCGTACGCGTGGTTCCAGTACTTCGTGAACGTCGCGGACGCCGACGTCGTCCGCTACCTGCGGATGTTCTCCTTCCTGGGGCAGGAGGAGATCGCGGCGCTCGCCGAGGACACCGAGCAGCGGCCCCACCTGCGGGCGGCCCAGAAACGGCTGGCCGAGGAGTTCACGACCCTGGTCCACGGCGAGGAGGCGACCCGGCAGGTCGTCGCCGCGAGCCAGGCGTTGTTCGGCAGGGGAGAGCTGCGTGAGCTCGACTCGCCGACGCTGGACGCGGCCATGGCCGAGGTCCCGAACGGCAAGGTCGACCCGAGTGGCGACTCGACGATCATCGACCTGCTGATCGCCGGTGGCCTCGTCGACAGCAAGGGCGCCGCGCGCCGCACCGTCAAGGAAGGCGGCGCGTACGTCAACAACACGAAGATCGCCGACGAGGAGTGGAAGCCGTCCGCGGACGACGCTCTGCACGGCCGCTGGCTCGTGGTCCGCAAGGGCAAGCGCAACGTCGCCGGCGTGCGCGTCGGGGGCTAGCTCCGGCATCGGCCCGAAACAGGGGGCCTGACCTGCGGGAACGCAGTTAAGGTACCCCCCTGTTTCGGGCCCTCCTGGGGCG
>NZ_JACBXD010000029.1 GCF_013870525.1 Amycolatopsis pittospori | reverse complement strand
GCCGCCGACAGCGGCCTGTCCCGCGCCGCTGGCGACCGAACCCGGCGCCTGCGGATTGGTGACCGGCGTACCGGAAACCGCCGCGTTGCCCGCCGAACCGTTGCCGGAATCGCCGTGCCCGAACAGTTTCTGGACCTCGCCGATGATGGTGGCGATCTGGGTGATCTGGTTGGCGAGGTCGACCACGCCGAGCGCCTTCAGCAGCGCGCCGATCGCGGTGATGAACGCGCGCAGCGAAGCGCTGGTGGCGGTGGAAAGCGCGACGGCGGCACCGTAGGTCCACGGATTCGACATCAGGCCCGCGACGGTCGGGTTCACCGCCGAGACCACCGCTTTGTAGGCCGTCTGCGCGGTTTTGATCAGCGTCCCGGCCATGCCGAGCAGTTCCGCGCCCTTCTGCACGACCTGGACGATCTTGGTCAGCGAGTTCAGGGAGTCGGTGATCTTCTTCATCGCGGAATCCGACGCGCCGCCGGACCAGATCTTCTTCAGCTGCTCGGCGGCCTTCGTCACCTCGTTGTACATGGTGAGGAACTCATTGGCCTTCTTGAGCACCTCGAGCACGTGCTTCGCGATCTGCTCCGGCTGCCCGGTGAGGATCTGCGGAAGGATGGTGATCGGCCCGCCCGAGGACGCCGTGGCGTCCATCGCACTGGAATTCGGGTAAGTCAGCATGGAACCTCGCTCCTCAGGCCGGAAGTCAGACGGACGCCGGTCGGTAGACGCTGACCTTGGCGAGGCCGTTGATGTCCGCGTCGATCAGTCCGTGGTTGTAGAGCTGCCCGCCTTCTCCGGCGATGGCGATGATCGGCTTGCTGTCGGAGAACAGGAGCGGTTCGACCACGACGACGTCGCCGCTGTGCACCCCGCCCGGCACGTCGCCGAAGTTGCGCGCGGTCCCGGCGTAGACCTCGATGACGCCGACCCGCGCCTGGTTGTCGGCGTCACCGGCCAGCCAGTCGTTGAAGTCGGAGACGCCGTGGAACCGCGCGTCGGTGATCGGGTGGTCGCCGAGCTGCCCCAGCCGCGCGTCCCCCAGGTAGCGCAGCACGTTCCCGACCGACGACGGCTCGCCGTTGCCGCCCGCGCTGTCGTTGATGGCCAGCGTCGCCAGCTCGGACGCGTGCGAGTTGCCCCAGATCGACGAAGACCCCGATCCCGCGCCGCCGCCGGGACGTCCGCCGTAACCGCCGGCGACCGCCTCGTCCGCGGCCTGGTAGGCGTCGGCACTGCTCTTGATGAAGCCGTTGATCTGCTGCAGCAGTTGCAGCAGGGTGCGGACCGCGACCACCTGCTGGCTCTGCATGGCGGTGTTCGCCGCCGCCACCGCGCTGCCGAAGGTGGCGAACGACATCGGCTGGAGGACGGTGCGTTCGAGGTCGGCGACGACGTTGATGCCCTGCATGATGATGCCGCCCAGGTTCCCGACCGCCGAGCGCATGGCCTCGGGCTCCGCCCGGTACTCGCCCGTGCCGACCATGGTTCTCCTTTTCTCGTTCCCCCACGTCTGCGCCTGTTCCAGCAGCGTAAGTTCGCCACCAGACACGAGCGGACGGCAAAAGTACCCACCGCAGGGGCGGCACGAGTGGCCAGAATGATCGGCAGGATTACCCACAAGCGGCCAGAAAGACCCTGATGAGCGCCACTCGCGACCGCCTGCCGGCCTTGGGCGAGCAGCCCGGTGAAATCGTCCTGCAGTCCCCGCCGATGCTGCCGAAGGGCTCCTCCGGCGGAGCCATGCAGCTGCTGATGTTCATGCCGATGATGCTGGGCATGGGCGCCATGTCGTTCGTCTACATCGGACGCGACGGCGGAGTGATGACGTACATCTTCGGTGCGTTGTTCCTCACCGCGATGGTGGGCATGGTCGTGATGTCGCTCGGCCGCGGCGGCGCGGCGAAGAAGGCGCAGATCAACGAGGAACGCCGGGACTACCAGCGGTATCTGACCGGTCTGCGCGGCCAGGTCCGCGACATCGCCGACAACCAGCGCGCGGCCATGGCGGCATTGCAGCCCGATCCGGCGGATCTGTGGGCATATGTCGAGTCGGGGAAGCTGTGGGACCGCCGTCGCTCGGACTCCCAGTTCGCGCAGGTCCGCGTCGGGACGGGGCCGCAGCGGCTCGCGACGCCGTTGAAGGCGCCGCAGACCGTGCCGCTGGAAGACCTCGACCCGGTGTGCTCGACGAACCTCAAGCACTTCATCCGGACCTACTCGACGGTCGACGGGCTTCCGGTCGCGGTCTCGTTGCGGTCGTTCGCGCAGGTCATGCTGTCCGGTCGGCGTCCGGACACGCTCGGGACGGCACGGGCGGTGCTGACCCAGCTCGCGACCTTCCACTCGCCCGCCGACCTGCGGATCGCGCTGTGTGTGAAGAGCGACCGGCTGCACGACTGGGAATGGGCGAAGTGGCTGCCGCATGTGGCGTCCACCGCCGCGGACGCCGCCGGCCCGCGTCGTCTCGTCGACGCCGACGCCGGGAAACTCGCCGACCTGCTCGGCCCGGACCTCGGCGACCGGCCCGCGTTCAGCAGGCGGCCGGATACCCGGCTGGAGCAGCCGCATATCGTCGTGATCGTGGACGGCGGGCACACGCTCACCGACACACGGCTGGTCGCGGAAGAGGGCAGGCTCGGCGTCACCGTCGTCGAAATCGGCACGGAACAGCCGCGCGCGGTGTCGTCCGAACGGCTGCTCAGCCTGCACATGAGCCCGGAACAGCTCGGGATGGTCGTCGGCGACGGGAGCGAGCAGCGGCTCGGTTTCCTCGGCACACCCGACACTCTGGACCGCGGGGCCGCCGAAGCGCTGTCCCGGATGCTGACGCCGCTGTACCAGGGATCGGCCGTGGTCAGCGAGTCGCCGATGTCCGCGACGTTCGGGCTGGCCGGGCTGCTCGGCATCGGCGACCCGCGCGACACCGACACCGAGGTCACCTGGGCACCGCGGTCCGCGCGCGACCGGCTCCGGATCCCGCTGGGCATCAACCCCGATGGCCGGGCCGTCGATCTCGACATCAAGGAATCGGCCGAAGGCGGGATGGGCCCGCACGGGCTGGTCATCGGCGCGACCGGATCCGGTAAGAGCGAGTTGCTGCGGACGCTGGTCACCGCGCTCGCCGTCACGCACTCCTCGGAGAAGCTCAACCTCGCGCTGATCGACTTCAAGGGCGGCGCGACCTTCGCCGGGATGACCGGACTGCCGCATACCTGCGCCGTCATCACGAACCTGTCCGACGACCTCGCGCTGGTCGACCGCATGGCGGACGCGCTGAACGGCGAACTGTTGCGGCGTCAGGAGCTTCTGCACGCGGCCGGGAACTACGCGTCGGTGCGGGACTACGAAAAGGCCAGGGAATCGGGCGTCAACCTGCGGCCGATGCCGTCGCTGCTGGTGATCATCGACGAATTCAGCGAGCTGCTGTCGTCACGGCCGGAGTTCATCGACCTGTTCGTCGCGATCGGGCGGCTGGGCCGGAGTCTCGGTATCCACCTGCTGCTGGCGTCGCAGCGGCTGGAGGAGGGACGACTGCGCGGGCTGGACTCGCATCTGTCGTACCGGATCGGCCTGCGGACGTTCTCCGCCTCCGAAAGCCGCGCCGTCCTCGGCGTCGCGGACGCGTATCAGCTGCCGCCCGTACCGGGTTCGGCGTACCTGAAGTCCGACAACGACACGCTGATCCGGCTCAAGGCGGCGTACGTCTCGGGTGAGCTGCCGCCGCGCAGCAAGATCGTGCGCAAGGACGGCCGGAGTCTCGGGCTGATGCCGTTCACGCTGGCGCCGGTGGAGATCCCGGTGACCGTCGAGGCGGAGGAACCGGTCGCGAAGGGCACCGGCGAGACGATCATCGGCGCGATGCTCTCGCGGCTCGAAGGCAAAGGCCCGGAGGCGCATCAGATCTGGCTGCCGCCGCTGGCCGAGCCGCCCACGCTGGACCAGCTGCTGCCGCCGCTCGGCGAGGACCCCGAACGCGGTCTGTGTCCGCTGGGCTGGGGCGGCAACGGCAAGCTGATGATCCCGGTCGCCTTGGTGGACAAGCCCTTCGAGCAGCGACGCGACATGCTGTGGGCCGATTTCTCCGGTGCCGCCGGCCACGCGCTGATCGTCGGGGCGCCGCAGAGCGGCAAGAGCACGCTGATGCGCGACATCGCCGCGATGCTCGCGCTCACGCATACGCCGGAAGAGGTCCAGCTGTTCGTCCTGGACATGGGCGGTGGCGCGCTGGCGCCGGTCGCCGGGCTGCCCCACGTCTCCGGCTACGCCACGCGACGCGACGCCCAGCGCTGCCGCCGCGTGGTCGCGGAACTGACGACCCTGCTCGAACAGCGCGAGGAGTTCTTCTCCGCCAACGGGATCGAGTCGATCACCACGTTCCGCCAACGGCGTTCGGAATTCCGCGAGAGCACGGAAGGCCGCGAATTCGGCGACGTCTTCCTGTTCGTGGACAACTGGACCACGATCCGGCAGGAATACGAACAGCTGGAGGAACAGATCACCAGCCTGGCGTCACGCGGGCTCGGGTTCGGGATCCACGTCGTCGTCTCGATCAACCAGTGGATGGGGATGCGGGCACCGCTGCGCGACGCCATCGGCACCAAATTCGAACTGCGTCTCGGCGAGCCGGCGGACTCGCTGATCGACCGCAAGATCGCCCAGAACGTCCCGGCCGACAAACCGGGCCGCGGCCTGACGGCGGACAAGCTGCACTTCCTCGCGGCGCTCCCCCGTATCGACTCCGACCAGCGACCGGAGACGGTGGGCGCCGGTGGCCTGGATCTGAACCGCCGGATTTCCGCCGCATGGAACGGAAAGCCGGCACCCGCCGTACGCCTGCTCCCGTCCGAGGTACCGCTGGACTCGCTGGAAGCCGGGCCTCGCAAGCAGATCACCCTCGGCATCGCGGAATCGAACCTACGGCCGGTGCACCTCGATTTCGCCACCGAACCGCATTTCGTGGCTTTCGGCGACGTCGAATCCGGCAAGAGTTCGCTGCTGCGCGCCATCGCCCAAGGCATCGTTTCGAAGTACTCGCCGACCGAAGCCGCGATCATCGTCGCCGACTACCGGCGCGGAATGCTGGGCGCGGTGCCGGAATCGCATCTGCTCGGCTACGCGGGCTCCGAAACCGCGCTGACCGGACTGATCGAGCAATGCCAGCAGGCCATGCGGAACCGGCTGCCCGGCGCGGACGTCACGCCCGAGCAGTTGCGGAACCGATCCTGGTGGCGAGGTCCGGAACTGTTCGTCCTCGTCGACGACTACGAAATGGTCGCGACGGTGGGCCGGAACCCGCTGCTTCCGCTGCTGGAGTTCCTGCCTCAGGCCCGGGACATCGGCCTCCACCTCGTCGTCGCCCGAGGGAGCGGTGGCGCCGGACGCTCGCTGTTCGAGCCCGTGCTGCAACGGATTCGCGAGCTCGGATCGCCCGGTCTCGTGATGTCCGGGTCACGCGAAGAAGGCGCGCTGCTCGGCGACGTGAAGCCGGGTCCGCAGCCCGCCGGGCGAGGTGTGCTGGTTTCGCGACGGCATGGGACGGGGCTGGTCCAGGTGGCTTGGACGAAGCCCGTGGAGGACTGAAGTTCTGGGCGTGAGTGACGATTCTGGTTCTAGTGAGCCTTAAGGCAAAGGGGGCGTGGTCGGTGCCGACCGCCGCGTCCGGTCGCGGTGGCGGGTGTTGCGAAAGCCACTTTCGCAACGTTGAAGGTTGCGAAAGTGGCTTTCGCAACACCAGAGGGCGGGTGCCGTTCAGCTCAGCCCACCCGCGCGGCGATCTCCTTCGCGCAGGCCAACGCCTCATGACTCGTCGTATCCACCTCGAAGTCGTAAACCACACCCCGGTGCACGACTTCGGCCTGCGCCTCGGCCATCCCCGACACCCGGTCCCCACGCGCCGTCTCCCGCCCGGCCGCGACGGCGCCGTCGCACCGGACCCCGACCCACAGCACGTCGAGCCCGCCCAACGCCGAACGCCACCGCTCCTGGGAAGCCGCCCCGCCCAAGAACGCGTCATCGATGATCACCCGTGCCCCCGCCCGCACCATCGCGGCGACACCGGCCATCCACGCGTCCTCGATCCGCTGGAACCCGGATCCGACGTCCACTCCGCCGTCCGGTGCGAAGGTGATCCCCTCGTCGACAGCGGCGGGCATCGCCGAGATCAGCGTGTCCACCCCGAGCGTCAGCCAAGGCTCCGGCAGCACCGCCTGCAGACACCGGGCGATCCCCGACTTGCCCGAACTGGAGCCACCGTTCAGCACGATCACCTGAGTCACCGGATCACGCTAGAACGTTCCGACGATGGCGGCAAACCGGATACAACGGATGTCCACACCCGACCGTCCCAACCGGACAAACGGACGACCTGACCCGATCGGCCCACTACTTTCCTCGCAACGCTTACCGACTTCGGTAGGTTACAAAAACCCTTACCGCCACCTAACTTGGTGAAACCGTTTCAAGTCGAAACGTTCTCCCCGACGCAGGCCGAAGGGCGTATTCATGCGTATGTCCAAAATTGCCGCAACGGTGGCCGGTGCCGCCGCGGCGCTCACCCTCGTAGCCACCCCCGCCGCGAACGCGGGCCAGGACATCATCGGCGGCGGCACCGTGAGCTCCGCGCCCTGGGGCGCCCAGATCTACTGGGACGACGCCACCGCGTTCGGTGGTTTCAACTGCTCAGGCACGATCATCGCCCCGCAGTGGGTCCTCACCGCGAAGCACTGCTTGAACGCACCCGGCATGCACGTCAAGGTCGGCAACGTGAACCTCAACCAGGGCACCGAGGCCGACGTCGATCAGCAGAAGGCCGCCCCGAGCGGGGACATCGCGCTGCTGCACCTCACGACCGCGGTCAGCACGACGTACATGAAGCTCGGCACCGCCAACCCGGCCAACGGCACCACCAACCAGATCTACGGCTGGGGCCGCACTCAGGGCAACAACCCGCCGTCGAGCGTTCTGAAGACCGCGAACGTCCGCATCACCGGCACCAGCAGTGACGCGTACGGCGGCCAGGCCATCGCGAGTGTCGGCGTCAACGGTTCGGCGTGGCACGGCGACTCGGGCGGCCCGCAGCTGTCCGGCGGTGTCCAGGTCGGCGTCTGCTCGACGGGCAGCAACTCCGGCACGAACCCGCAGGGCACCCAGAACTACGCCAGCGTCGCGGCCAGCCGCAGCTGGATCCGCACCACCGCGGGCGTCTGAGAACACCGGGAAAGGGCCGTTCGGAAACGAACGGCCCTTTCCCGGTGTTCGAAAACTCAGGCGCACTTCGACTTCGGGGCGATCATCGACACCGAACCGACCTTGTCGCCGTTCACGGTGAACTCGTAGACCCAGTCCGGTTTGCCGTCGACGGGAACCTGGAACCGGCCGTTGTCGCCGACCTTCATCCCCTTGGCGTCGTAGGCCGCCTTGAGGTCGGCCAGCGACGAGCCGGCACCGATCCTCTCGGCCGTCTTGGCGTCCGAGGGAGCCGCGAGTTCGCGTAGCCCGTCCTTGCCGAAGGAGGCACCCCCGGCGGCGACGAACGCCTTGTCCCGCTCTTCGCGTTTGCCCGCCAGATCGGCGGACGCCTGGGCGGCGTCGGCGAACAGCTGGGCGTCCTTGGCGGACTTCTCCGCCGATTTGGCGCTCTCTTCCGCCGACGAGCCCGGATCCGGCTTCGGATCGGCCTCGAGCTCGTCGGCCTTCTTGTTCAGGTCCTTGGCCTTGGCCTCGACGTCGGCCTCCGCCTTCAGCCGCGCCGGATCGGGTGCCGGGCCGCCGGTATAGGAGAAATCGGTACAACCGTCCAAAGTGGACGTCGGCGCGGTGGCGAGCTCGCCGCCGGCCAGTGCGGCCTCCTTGGCCATACCCAAGGTCAGTCCGCGGTACCCCGCCGGGCCGAACGCCTCGGGCGCCGCCGGAGCCCCCGCGTCGGGAGTGGATCCCGACGAACAGGCCGCTCCGCCGATCAGCACTGCCGCGGCGGTGAGCACGGCGCCCGCGCGTCTGCCTGAAATCCGCCCGAAAGTACGTGTTCTGTGCACGCTTACCCCCTTCATCGGACCGAAGCTATCCGATCCCGAAAGAAGCCCCGAGCGGATTTCGTGAAGATCACGTCAGCTGGTGCATCGGCCTCGGGACCCGCAGCGAGAGCACCGAACCGGCGGCCACGACGGCGATGATCCCGGCACCCGTCAGCAGCGTCCAGAAGTCCGGGTGCACGATGGACTGCCCTCGCTGCGCCTGCCACGTGAGCAGCGCCAGCACCCCGGCGAAGCCCACCGCGGTGGTCCGGACCAGATTTCGCCGCACGAACTCCGACTCCAGGACCGGGTAGCGCCGGGCGAGCATCAGCAGTCCGAACGCGACCAGGGGCAGTACCTGGATCGCGTGGATCCCGACGAAATGCGGGATCCGCATGTCCCCGCCCACCGTGCTCCAGCCGAGCACCGGCAGCCCCGGCCCACCGTCGGGCACACCGACGGCGTGGGCACCGACGATCGACGGCTTCACGCCGGACTGGAACTGGGCCAGCTGCTGCTCGTTCGGGCCGAACATCAGCATCGCGACGCCGATCCCCACCACCGACAACGCGGCACCCGAACGTAACGCGGAGTTCATCGCCCGGTCGGGAAGTCGTTGGAACAGAAGCAGGATCGCGATCGCGGCGGTCGCTCCCCAGCCGGTGAAGGCACCGTTCGCCACCATGTTGTTGATCCACTGGTCGGCCGGGGTCTCCCGGTTGAAGTGGAGCGTCCGGCCGCGGCCGATGATCTGCCAGAACAGCAGCGCCATGTCCAGGCCGAGGCCGACCGCGAACACCGTCCCGAGCCACCAGCCGAGCCGTCGGCCGCGGGTCAGCTGACCGATCAGCCACGCCAGAGTGACCGCGTAGAGGCCCACGGAAATCGTGAACTTGAGCGGCTTGAGCCAGATGGGCGCGTTGACGAGGCTGCGATCGTCGAAAACGAGCCCGCCGAGCGAGATCGCCCCGAGAACCGCCATCGCCACCGCCAAGATCATCAGCGGCCGATGCGGTACTGCCCTGGAACCCTTGTCCACCATGGGATCCAGCGTGCCGAGGTGCTCCACTGCGGACACTGGAGTACTCCCCCGGATCGAGGGTGGGGAAGGCCCTACCGCCGACCTGTGGGTAATAGTGCCGTCAGTGAAACCGGCAGTTGTGCCGTTTGACCACACCCCGGCCTTTTCTAGCGTGTCCTTCACAAGAGCAGACAGGGGCGCCCTGGTGCTCACCGGGATTTCCAGCGAGATGAGAGGAGGTGGCCCATCAATGACCGGTACGGGATATCAGGCAGACGCAGCTGCGATGGCGCGCGCCGTCCAGGGGTTCGAGGAAACCGCGTCGAACGCCAAGACCACGATGGCCAGCTTGGAGAGCGAGCTGACCCAGACCCTGCACAACTACAAGGGTGACCAGGCGGTCGCGTTCTGGGACCTGCAGCGCCGCCTGCAGGAGAAGATGACCATCGCCGTGAACGAGCTCAACACGATGTCGCGCCTCGTCCACGAGAGCAACCGGAACTACAACTCGGGTGACGAGCAGGTCCGGGAAAGCCTCACCGGGGTCAGCGGAACCGTCGACCAGACCGTGATCCACCGGCTGAACCCCTGATCCGCGAGAGGACCACCAATCATGGCTGACGTCGTCGAAATCAACTTCGCCGCGCTGCAGCACAGCTCGGCCTCGCTGGCCGCCAAGGCCAAGGCGCTCACCTCCCAGCTCGAACAGCTGCACACCAACCTGCAGCCGATCACCCAGACCTGGTACGCCTCCGGCAGCTCCGCCGGTGAGGCGGCCCGCGCGTCTGAAACCCGCCTGCGCCAGGCCACCGCGGACATCGTGGCGATCATCGCGCAGTTCGGTGGCAAGGTCGGCGACGCCCACGATCTCCAGCACAGCCTGGAGAACCGCAATCAGGGCCTGTTCGCCGGCTGATCCCCATCCGTCGGCCGGCCGGTGCTTTCACCCCCCTCGGCACCGGCCGGCCGGCTTTGCGCGCAATCGTCGGAGTGTTGGCAATGGCCGTTCACGAGAGAGCCGGGATCGATGCAAGACCAGTCGTACTTCGTCCATCTTGAATCCCTGAAGGACTTCGTGCGGGAGCTGGAGACCCAGATCCACGCGATGTCCAAGCCGAACGACTTCCTGCTGACCCTGAGCGAACAGCCGTTGCTGTTCGGCGAGTTCGGGGAAGCGGGTTCCCTCAACAAGGCGCACCAGGCGGCCGTCGCCGAGATGCAGGGCCTGCTGGACCAGGTCAAGGGCGCGATCACCTTCGCGCAGGACGTCACCACGACCGTCGCCGACGGTTACGCGGCGGCCGACGACTCCGTGGCCGGCGACATGAACCACTCCAGTCAGCAGACCGGGCTGCTCGATCCGCTGCTCAACGTGCTCGGCGGAGTCCTCGGCGGCAACGGCTCGAACGGCGGGGGGAACAAGGGATGACCGACACCGCGCACACGAACTTCGCCGCCTACTCGCACCAGCAGCTCTACGCGATGCTGCAGGCGGGCGATCCCAACACGGCGCGCCACGCGGCCCACAAGTGGCAGTCCACCGGCTCCGGGCTGTTCGAACAGGCCGAGAACCTGACGGGCGAGCTTTCGGACTTCTCCGACAGCTGGACCGGCGGCGCCGCCGACAAGTACCACACGATGATCACCGACCTCGTCGGCGGCATCCGCAAGGTCGCCCAGACCGCGCACGCGATGAACCACCTCCTCGAGGACGCGGCGGACGCGCTGGTGAAGGCCAAGAAGGAGATGCCGCCGCCGGTCGCGGTGCCGGATCTTTCCCCGGCCGACGTCGCGCTCGCGGTGAACCCGCCGCTGCTGCCCGCGGATTCGTCCCAGGCCACGCTCGTCGCGGCCGCGCAGCAGCGTCAGCAGGCGATCGCGAACGTCGAAGCGCAGCAGCAGGCCGCGGGTGCGGCCAGCGCGGCGCACAGCAAGGCGATCGTGGTGATGACCCAGCTCGCGGGCGAGTACTCCACGGCCGAAGAGTCCATTCCGGCCTCCCCGAACGCGGTCGCCCCGCCTCCGGTCACCGGTGGTGGCACGGCTCCCGGCGGCGGCTCGGTCGGCAACAACATCGGCGGCGGCACGGACGGCGTCGTGGTGAATCCGGGCGACGGCACGCATCCGCTGCCCACGGACGGCTCCACCCCGCCCGCCGGACAGCCGGGCCAGGTGCCCAAATCGAACCCGCTGTTCGGCGACATGTTCACCGCCGGTCTCGCCGCCGCTTCGGCCGCGGCGTTCGGCCGGTTCGGTTCGATCATGCCGCGCGTGCCCGGCTGGGCCAACGGCAAGAACCCCAATGAGGGCAAGGACAAGAACGGCGAGGTCGTCGGTGGTGGCGCCGGAGCGGGCGCGACCGCGGGCGGTGCCGGCGGCGGCGTCCCGATCGGCGGGGGCGGCGCGCCTTCGCTCGACGGCGGCGCGATCGGCGGCGGCGGGCTCGCCGGACCCGGTGAGGCTCCGGCCGCGTTCTCCGGGCTGGCGGGTGACGGTGGATCGGGCAGCGCGATGAGCGGGCTCGCCGGCGGAGCCGCCGGTGCCGCGGGCGCGGCGGCCGCCAAGGGCGCGATGCCGATGATGCCCATGATGCCGATGGGGATGGGCGCGGGCGGCGACATGGGCTCCGGCCGTCGTATCCCGCCGTGGCTCGTGGAGACCGAGAACGTGTGGGGCCAGTCGTCCCCCGTCGCTCCGGCCGTGCTCGGCGAAGAACCCGAACAGTACTGATTCCCGGAAAGCAGGAGGCGGCTCGGTGATGGCATCCAGTGCGGGCGGTTACCGGGTCGCTCCCGCGAGGCTCGAAGCGGCGGCGGCCGAATTGGAACAGCGCGCCGGCGTACTCAAGACGGCACAGACGGCGTTGGCAGGCGAGACCGTCCCCGCCGCCGCGTTCGGCCAGGTTTCGGCCTCCAGCGCGGCTTCGGCGACCTTCACGAAGACGGTCAAGGACCTCGCCGGCAAACTCGACGGCCAGGTCACCAAGGCGACGGTGATCCACCAGGGCCTGGCCTCGGCTGCGGGCGGCTATCGCCGCGCGGACGTCCAGATCGCCGCCTCGTATCGGGCGCTGATGCCGGAGACCCCGTTGCCCAAGGCCGGGAATCCGGCGGGTATCGGCGGCGCGGCCGACACCGGCCAGTGGGCGACGGCGATCGCCGAGAACCGCACCAAGGTCTCCGACGCGCTGACGTCGGAACGCGACAGGCTCGCGAACCTCCTGGCGAACGGAGGGAAAGCCGAGGACATCGCGAACGCGCGCACCCGGATCGCGCTGTACGAGGACATCCTCGCCAACGACCGGCAGATCCTGCGCTTCGACCCGTCAGGCAACGGCCGGATCGCCGAACTCGTCGGCCGGATCGAACCGGGCACCCGCAACGTCGGCCTGTTCGTCCCCGGGGTGAACACCTCCTTCGGCAACTTCCAGAGCTACGCCGACCTCGGCAAGAGCCTGGTCGCCGCGGACGCCACCGGGCGGACCGCGATGGTGGTGTGGGCCGACGGCGTCTTCCCCCAGAACGTCGTCACCGAAGGCCCCGCCGCGCACTACGCGCAGACGATGGCGCCCGATCTCAAGGCGTTCGGCGACGAACTGCGCGGCCAGATCGACAGCCACGCCGGACCGGGTGTCGTGGTCACCGCCGTCGGGCACAGCTACGGCGGCGCGACCGTGGGACTCGCCGAACAGCTCGGGCTCAAGGCCGATCAGGTGCTGCACGTCGAATCCGCGGGTATGGGCCACGGGATCTGGGGCCCGGACGACCTCCCCGCCAGCCAGGCCGGGGTGCAGCGATACTCGATGACGGCCCCGTTCGACCCGATCGTGGTGGCACAGGGCAACGCGGGACCGTTCGAATGGCTCGGCGCCGGGCACGGAGCGGACCCCGACCGCTTCCCCGGCGTCGTCGAACTGGAAACCGGTCGCGACGCGAACGGCGATCTGCAGTGGGGCTTCGATTCCCACAGCGGAGTTCTCAAACCGGGTTCCGATTCGTGGAACAACATCTACGGTGTGATCACGGGCGGTCCGGTCACACAGGAAGGCTTCACCGGCGGCTCGCTGCGCGAGATGGTCATCGAAGGCGTCGGCCGAGGCTTGTGAGAGGTTGGTCATGATCACCAGGAACACCGAACTCGACCCGCTGGCCGAAGACCTGACGGCGGTCATCGACGGTGTCGCCGGCACCTTCGGCACCAGCGCGGAACGCACCGTGGAAGGCGAACTGGACTGCGATCCGACGCAGCCGGGGCGCCTGATCTGCTGGCAGTACGGACTCCGGGTGGACGACGCGTCCGACGCGATCCGCAAACTCGTCGACGACATCCTGCCCATGCTGGAAGCCCAGGGCTGGCGCACCCGCGACCGCAGCAACCCGCGCGAGCTGATCGCGCAGTTCAGCCGCGAAGGCGCCGACTTCAACGTGCATGTCTCCCGCGCCGGCGACGGCGTGGCCATCGTGGGCTCGACAGCCTGCGTATCCGTCCCCTAGGAACCCCGGGGGTCGCAAAAGACCTCGTGAGCGGCAGTGGTGTCCCCCAGTACTCCGCTGCCGCTCACGAGGCGCGTCGTGAGCGGCGTTCGGGTTATCGAGGGGTAAGGCAGACGGTCGCGGGATCGTGGTCGATCCCGCGCAGGCGTTCCGTGGTGGTGAAGGCCTCCTTGCCTACCCTGACGGTCGCGAACAAGGCCTTCACCACATCCTGAGGTGATCGTTGATGACAGTGGGGCGACTGTGACATCGCCGCTTACGAGGCGCGGAACCGAGAAGGCCGCCACCCGCGGCGTTTGCCCCGCCGGACCGCGGCCACCACCACGCCCGCCGCGACGGCGACAGCGACGCCGACGATGGCGAGGACCCCGGAAACCTTGTCCGCGTTCCCGCGGGCGGGAGCGGCGGCAGGGATGACGACGGTGCCCGGGCCGACGCTCGCCGGTCCTCCCGGACCCGGTGTCCCGGCCGGGATGGCGGCGGAAACGGCGGCGTAGGCGTCGATCGCGCCCCAGCCGCGGCGCGGGTCGTGCCCGCCGCTCGGACCGCGATGCGCGGTCAAGGTCAGTCTGGCGACGATCTGCTCCGGCGACAGTTCCGGGTGATAGGCGCGCACGAGGGCCGCGACACCGGCGACGTGGGCGGCGGCCAGGCTCGGATCGCTCACCGGCCACCGGTGCGCCACGGTGCCGCCCGCTCCCGCCGAGGTGCTGACCAGTTCGGCGCCGGGCGCGGAAATCCCCACGTACGAACCGGATTCCGTCTGCACCGCCTCGCCGGCCTGATTGGTCGAACCCACCGCGAGCACGCCAGGGGTCGCGGTCGGATAGGACGTCTGGCCTTGCTGCGTCCCGGCGGCCGGAGAAACGATCAGCGCGCCCTTCTCCCTGGCGCGCGACACGGCACCGGAAAGCGCGGGGCTGTCGGAAGCGGCGGGGACGGCGATCAGGATGATCCCGGCGTCGCGATTCAGCGCGGTCTCGATGGCGGACGCGAGCTGTCCGGGGTCGCCGCCACCGTTCACCTGGGTGTAGCGGATCGGCAGGAGTTTCACCCCGGGCGCGATACCGGCGAACGTGGTGGACGGATCCGGTTGCGCGCCGACGATCCCGGCGGCGATCGTGCCCCGGCCGTCGCAGTCCTCGTTCACGGTGCCCTGGCCGCCGACGAGCTGGCCGGGCGCGAACTGGCCGTTGCCGCCGTCCACGCCGGTGCCGATCACCGCGACCAGCTGGCCGGTGCCACGCGAAAGCGGCCAGATCCGCGCGGGATCGATCAGCCGCTGGCCCCACGGGACGGCGGCGGTGTAGGTCCCCGTCGGATTCGCGCATTGCTCGGCGATCGCCGTCGCCGGGACCGGAGCGCCCAGGAGTGCCACGAGAGCGGCGCCTCCCGCGACGGCACTTTTACCGGCAAAGCCCACCATTCCTCCAGAATTCCCTTGTCACACAAGGAAATTCTAGTGCCGAAGGTCAGCGCAGGTCCATCCCGAGGTCGAGTGCGGGTGAGGAATGGGTGAGCGCGCCGACGGCGAGGAAGTCCACTCCGGACGCCGCGTACGCCCGCGCGACATCCAGCCGCAACCCGCCCGAGGATTCCAGGCGCGTCTTCGGCGAGACCTCGTCACGCCGGTCGACGGCCTTGGCGCATTCCTCCGGCGTGAAGTTGTCGAGCAGCACCTCGTCGGCACCGGCGGCGAGTGCCTCGTCCAGCTGGGCCAGATCGTCGACCTCGACCTCGCAGTGCAGTTCGGGCGCGTGCTCGCGGGCCGCGGCGAGCGCCGCTGTCACGGAACCGGCGGCGACCACGTGGTTGTCCTTGATCAGCACCGCGTCGCCGAGACCGAG
Organism: Amycolatopsis pittospori; assembly: GCF_013870525.1. GTDB lineage: Bacteria > Actinomycetota > Actinomycetes > Mycobacteriales > Pseudonocardiaceae > Amycolatopsis > Amycolatopsis pittospori. The sequence goes on along the minus strand of NZ_JACBXD010000029.1, from coordinate 71,789 downwards.
CCGGTGGTTCACCCCGCCGCCCGCGCGGACGGCGTACTTCTCCAGCAACCTCAGGCCGGGCAGGGTCTTGCGGGAATCCCGGACCCGACAGCCGGTTCCGTCCACTTCGGACACCCAGGCGGCGGTCGCGGTGGCGATGCCGGACAGGTGGCACAACAGGTTCAGCGCGGTCCGTTCGGCGGTGAGCAGCCCGCGCACCGGGCCGCGCACGACCAGCGCGGGCTCCCCGGCGATCAGCCGGTCGCCGTCGTCACGGGCGGCGAGGATCTCCAGATCCTTGCCGAGGACCAGGTCGAACACCGCCAGCGCCACCGGGATCCCGGCGACCACCCCCGCCACCCGGGGCGTGAGTTCGGCCAGCGCGTTCGCGGATTCGGGCACGGTGGCGTTCGTCGTCGCGTCGGGCCCGTACCGCAGGTCTTCGGCCAGCGCGGTCGTGACGACGCGGTGCACATCGGGGACGTCGAGGCCGTGATCGGCCAGCGCCTTGGCGACCCAGGGGGAGAATTCGCTCATGCCACACCCTCCAAAGCGATCGGATCGGCCAGCACCGGCTGCCCCGACGGGCTGAGCCGGATGAGCTGACCTCGTTGCCAGGTGATGTCGTCTCGTGCGGGGAAATCGGTCCGGACGTGGCAGCCTCGCGACTCCGTCCGTCGCGCGGCCGCGGCGACCAAGGCTTCCGCCACCACCGTGAGCGCCGCGTCCTCGACGATCCGAGGCGTCCACAAAGGACTCTCGATCACCGAAAGGTCGAGTACCGAACCGACCACGGAAAGCCCTTCGGCGTCCCGGCCGATCGCGGCGTAACGGCTCATCGCCCGCTGCAGCGCGTCGCGGTCGGCCACCGCGACCGTCGCCGGCGGCGTGAGCACACCGCGGCGCGGGTCGGCCAGCAGTCCTGCGGCGAGGTCGGCGGCGACCGCCTCGGCCACCCGCTGCCCGACGACCAGACCTTCGAGCAAACTGTTGGAAGCCAAGCGATTCGCGCCGTGCAGGCCGGTCCGCGCGACCTCACCGGCCGCGTAGAGCCCGCGCACGCCGGCGCGTCCGTCCACAGTGGTCACCACGCCGCCGCAGGCGAAATGCGCCGCGGGCGTGACCGGGATCGGATCCCGCGCGGGGTCCAGTCCGATCGCCGCGCAGGCCGCGTACACGGTCGGGAATCGCTTCGCGAAACCCGCGATTCCGGTGGCGTCGAGGAAAACGTGATCATCGACGCCACCGGGAGCCTGCGTCATCCGGCGCGTGATCGCGGCCGATACGACGTCCCGGGGCGCGAGGTCGCCGAGCGGGTGCACGCCGCGCATGACCGACGCGCCCGTCGCGTCGTGCAGGGTCGCGCCCTCGCCCCGGACCGCCTCGGTGACCAGCGGGCACCGGCCACGCGCGCCCGGGGTGAACAGGACCGTCGGGTGGAACTGGACGAATTCGACGTCCGCGACCTGCGCGCCCGCACGCAACGCGAGCGCGAGCCCGTCGCCCGTGGCGATCTCCGGATTCGACGTCGCCTGGTAGAGCTGCCCCAGTCCGCCGCTGGCCAGCAGCACGGCGGGCGCCCGGACGACGCCGGGAACGCCGTTGCGGTCCAAGACGGTCAGCCCGACGACCTCGCCGGCGGGTGTACGGATCGCGTCGACGGCGATGTGGTGCTCCAGCACCGGGATCCGCCGGTCACCGGCCTTCGCGACCAGCGTCCGCTCGACCTCCGCCCCGGTCGCGTCGCCACCGGCGTGGATGACGCGGAACGCGCTGTGCCCGCCTTCCCGCGTGCGAGCCAGTTCGGCACGACCTTCGACGGCCGGGTCGAAGCGGGCCCCCTCGGCGCGCAACCTGGCCACCGCGGCCGGGCCGCCGTCGATGATCGACCGGACGGCGTCCTCGTCGCAGAGCCCGGCTCCCGCCGTCAAAGTGTCCGCTGCGTGCTCGCCGACCGAATCACCCTGTTCGTGCTCGCCCTCCAGTACGACGGCGATCCCGCCCTGCGCCCAGCGGGTGTTCCCGTCGGACACCGCCGCCTTCGTGACCACGAGGACGTGCAACCCGAGCTCCCGCGCGCGCAACGCGGCGGTGAGGCCGGCCACTCCGCTGCCGATCACCACGAGATCGGCAGCGGCCTCCCACACCGGACGGGTTTTCGCCTCAAGAGCGGTAACCGGGTCGGTCATTCTCCGCCGCCAGGCTGCCCGATCTCGATCATCCGCTGCACCGAGGCGCGGGCACGGGCGGCGGTCTCGACGTCGACGTGGACCTCGTCGGCACCCTCACGCAGCGACCGCAGCAGGGCGGCCGGCGTGATCATCTTCATGTACCGGCAGGAGGCCCGGTCGTTCACCGCGCGGAAGTCGATCTCGGGCGCGGCCTTGCGCAACTGGTGGATCATCCCGATCTCGGTGGCGACCAGGACCGACTTCGCCTTCGTGTCGCGGGCGGCGTGGACCATGTCGCCGGTCGAGAGGATCTTGACCCGCTCGGGGGCGACGGCACCCTCTCCGGCGAGGTACAGCGCCGAGGTCGCACAGCCGCATTCGGGGTGGATGAACAGGTCGGCGTCGGGGTTCTCCGAGGCCCGCTCGGCCAGCTCGGCGCCGTTGATCCCGGCGTGCACGTGGCACTCCCCGGCCCAGATGTGCATGTTCTCCCGGCCGGTCACCCGCTTGACGTGCGCGCCGAGGAACTGGTCCGGCAGGAAGAGAACCTCCTGGTCGGCGGGGATGGAGGCGACCACGTCGACGGCGTTCGACGACGTGCAGCAGATGTCGGTCTCCGCCTTGACCTCGGCCGTGGTGTTCACATAGGACACGACGACCGCGCCGGGGTGCTCGGCCTTCCAGGCGCGCAGCTGGGCGCCGGTGATCGAGTCCGCGAGCGAGCAGCCCGCTCGCGCGTCCGGGATCAGGACCGTCTTCTCGGGCGCCAGGATCTTCGCCGTCTCGGCCATGAAGTGCACGCCGCAGAAGACGATGGTGGACGCTTCACTGCTCGCCGCGATCCGGCTGAGCGCGAGGGAATCGCCGGTGAAGTCGGCGATGTCCTGGATCTCGGGGACCTGGTAGTTGTGCGCGAGCAGGACGGCGTCGCGCTTGCGAGCGAGGCTCCGCACCTCCTCCGCCCAAGCCGCGTCGGCGACGACGCCACCGTAGGGAGTCAGGTCGTTCTGCAGGGTGCTCGTCATCGTTCTGGCCCTCCGGACCGATTTGTCCATTGTCGGTTTTCGCCTTACAATCGAAAACCGTGCGAAGTCATCTTAACACCCAGACCCCCCTCGCCCACGAGGTTTTGGGAGCGGTCCTGCAAGTGCGCTCGGACACACTCCGGGTCCTCCTCTGGCGGCGCGCGCTCGATCCCCATCTGGGCCGCTGGTCCCTTCCCGGCGGCAGGCTGAGGCCGGATGAGGACGTCGAGGCGTCCATCCGGCGGCAGCTCGCTGAGAAGGTCGACGTACGCCAGTTGAAGCATGTGGAGCAGTTGGCGGTGTTCAGCGCGCCGGCCAGGGTTCCGGGCCCGCGCGTCGTGGCGACGGCGTTCCTCGGCCTCGTACCGTCCGATGTGGACCCCGAAGTCCCGGAAGACACCGAGTGGCACGACGTTTCCGCGCTGCCGCGGACGGCGTTCGACCACGAGGCCATCGTGCTGCGCGCGCGGGACCGGCTCCGGTCGAAGCTCTGCTACTCGAATCTCGGGTTCGCCCTTGCCCCGGAAGAGTTCACCGTTTCGGCGTTACGGGGTCTGTATTCGGCTGCGCTGGGTTACCGGGTGTCGGCGACGAACCTGCAACGCGTGCTGTCCCGGCGAGGGCTGCTCGTCCCCACCGGGCACACCGCCCCGCCCGGTCGCAGCGGCGGTCGTCCGGCGGCACTGTTCTCCTTCGCGGGCAAGGGGATGCAGATCACCGACCCGTTCGCGGTATTCCGGCCACCTGCCGGAAAGTGACCGTCCTGCGAAGTCCACGCGGCCCCCGTACCTTGAACGGGTGACCGAGCCGAGCGAAGAGTCCACCGGGAAGGCGATCTTGCCGCTGTTCCCGCTACAGACCGTGCTTCTGCCCGGAACACACCTTCCTCTGCACATCTTCGAACCGCGGTACCGGCAGCTGATGACCGACCTCGTCGGCGACGTCATCCCGGACCGCGAATTCGGGGTCATCGCCCTGCGTACCGCGATGATCAGGGAGGTGAGCGGACCCGAGCACGTCCACGAGGTCGGCTGCAGCACGGTGCTGCGCGAGGCGAAACGACTGCCGGACGGCAGATTCGACGTCGTCACCACCGCGCGGCGCCGGTTCCGGCTGCTCGAACTCGACCGGGTTTCCGCGCCGTACCTCATCGGTTCGGTGGAATGGGTGCCCGACGACCGGGTCACGTCGGTACCCGGCGACACCGTGACCAAGCTCGCCGACGTGGCCAAAACCGCGCACCGGCGCTACTGCGAGTCCGCCTGGCACGCCGACGACTGGACCTCCCCGCCCGACGACGGCGACATCAACGCGCTCGCCTACCGGCTGACCTCGGACTGCCTGCTGCCCTTGGAAGACCGGCAGCACCTGCTCGAAGAGCGGAACCCGCTACGCCGGTTGCGGATCGCGTGCCGCCTGCTGACGCGGGAAGCCGGATTCCTCACCACTCTCGGCGCGGTGCCGATGCCGCCGGGGGAACTCGGCGAGTTCAGCCGCCCGTCGAACCTGAACTGAGCGTGCGCGCGAGGAGCGGTAGCAGCCGATCCCAGTGGAGCTGCGACGAAGCGGGGTCGAAGGCGGCGGTGTCCGACATGGTGAAGCCGTGGACGGATCCGGGGTAGACCTCGCAGCCGTCGCCGGTACCGGCGGCGGACAACGCCTGGTCGAGTTCGCCGATGGCCTCGGGCGTGAAGTCGCCCTCGGCCAGGCCGAGGTGGACTTGAGCGGTGATCCCGGGAACGAGCTTGTGCGGGCTGTCGGGCGCGTCGGTGACCAGGGCGCCGGGATGGAATCCCGCGACGGCCGCCACCTGTTCCGGGTGGGCGGCCGCTGTTCGCACCGCGAGGACGGCACCCATGCAATAGCCGGTCACCGCGACGGGTCCGGCGCCGACCTCGGGCCGGGCGGTGAGGAACTCGAGGTAGGCGCCGGCGTCACGGAGGGCGTTTTCGGTGGTGTGCGCTTCGAGCAGCGGCATCACCTTCGCGAAGAGCGCCGGCCTTTCGTCGTTCCCGATGAACTCGGGAAGTTCGACCACCGGCGCCGGGCCGTGCCGGTAGTAGACGTTCGGGACGAGCACGTAGTACCCGTGTCCGGCCAGCTCACGAGCCATCTCTCGCAGCACGGGCCGCAGGCCGATGGCGTCCATGTACATCAGCACCCCGGGGCGCCGCTCGCCGTCGTCGGGGAAGGCGGCGAAGGCGTCCGCCTCGCCGTCCGGGGTGGGGATCAGCAGCGTCCTGGTGGAGATGGCGATGATCGTCGTCCTTACTTTCCGGACTCCGGGGCTTCCTCGGAGCCGTTGCCGTCGTTTCCGCCGCCGAACTTGCTCCACACCTTGCCCGCCGCCCCGGACACCGCCTCGCCGACGTCGCTGAACACCTTCGTCAGCGGATCGGCCGAGGTGTTCCAGGAATCCTTGTAGGACTTCGCGGCCGACTTCAGGTCGTCGGTCCAGGTGGAGGACGGCGTGTCGGCGTCACGCCGCGGGTACTCACCGGCCAGGATCGCCCGGTACTCCTCCGACGCCGCCCATTTCTGCAGCTGCGCGGCACGCACGACGGCCAGCGGATGCGACATCGTCTCGACGTAGCGCAGCTTCAGGTAGCTGTCGCGGATGTCGTCGACCGACTCGTACTCCGACGCCTGCTGCAGGAAAGCCGGGATGTCGATCTTCGACGGGTCGATGCCGCCCGCGACCAGGATCTGCGACCGAAGCGCGGCCGTCGGATCCTGCGAGCACAGCAACCCGGCGCGATCGCAGGACAGTTCGGCCTTGCGGTACCACTCGCGCAGCGCGGCGATGACGACGCGGATGCCGATCGCGCTCACCGGCGTCCACGACATCGACATCTGCAGGTTGATCAGCCGCAGCAGGATCGTGCGGTACACCGCGTGCCCGGACAGCACATGGCCCATCTCGTGCCCGATCACGAACCGCAGCGACGCCAGGTCCATCGCCTCGACGGCCGCGGTGTTGAGCACGATGAACGGCTCGTCCATCCCGATCGTCTGCGCGTTGACCTCGGGGCTGCGGGCGACGAACAGGTTCGGTACGCGTTCGAGGTCGAGCGTCTCGGCGCACTCGTTGCGGATCTTGTCCAGTTCCGGGTACTGCTTCGGGCCCACCCGGATCCCGGACGCGAGCGCCATCAGCCGCTCGCCGCGTTCGGCGTAGAAACCGGAAACCGCCTTCACGACCTGCGCGAACCCGGGAACGGCGCGCAGCGTGGCCAGCGCGCCGCGGTCGACGGGATGCTCGTAGGCCCGCGGGCTGATGCCCGGGAAGCGAACGGCGTTGTGCCGGGAAACCTCGATGTCGTCAGTCAAGAAAGCCCCCTAGAGAAGTCCCGGCCCACCCTAGAGGAAAACGCTCAGCCGAGTCGGCGACCCAGATCTTCCCGGCCGTTCCACGCGGTCAGCAGCGTGTAGGCCAGCGTGGTCATCAGTGGGGCCGCGAGCATGATCCAGGTCGACTCGATCTGCGGCGCCTTCGCGATGACGTCACCGACCACGGGTGCGGCGGCGATCTCGTAGCGGCCGTTGGCGAACGCGACGCCCATCGTCGTCCCGAGCCAGCCCGCCAAGGCGGCACCGCCGGTCGCGGCGACCAGTACGACCGGACCGCGGCGTTCCCGCAGCAGCCAGGTCACGATGCCGATCAGCAGTCCGGCGCCGAGCGCGAGGAAACCGTAGATGGCGAGGTCGTCGAAGCGGTGCCAGCTCTCCAGTTCCAGCGGTGCGAGACGGCCGTCGGCGTTGATGACCCGCATCCGCTGCGGCGGCGCGAGCCGCGCCCACAGCCACGCCAGCGGGAAACCGAGCAGCCCGGCCGTGGAAAGCACGCTGATCGCGGGCAGCAGATCGGCCTTGACGACGACCTTGGGGTGCGGACGCCGCGGCTTCGGCAGCATCGGCACCGACCAGGGATCGGGCACGGTGGAAGACAGGTGTGCCGGCTTTCCCGACGTCTCGCCCAACCCGGACTCCTCCCTCACGCTGCTTGTGCAGAGCGTAACCAATGGCGGCCCCAGCGCACACGCCCACCGCGTTTAGTCCTCTAGATGCGATACATGCACACGCAAGGACCGCATTCAGAGGACTGAACGCGAAAGGTCAGCCGGTCAGTTCGCCGTGACGGCTGCAGCGCGCGGTCCAGCCCACCGGGGTGATCTGGACGACCATCCGCCGCGCGCAGAAGGTGCAGTAGCGCGGCGGTTCGAGGGCCGTTCTCGGGTTGTGGCAAGCGGGATGTTCCACGCCACCGTCGGACGGCTGTCCACAGTGGACACAGAAGACCGGTTGGTCAGAGGACGTCACTGATCGCCTTCACCGGCATCTTCAGTTCGTCGAGCATCTGCAGGTCCGCGCTGGCCGGGCGGCCGAGGTTGGTCAGGTAGTTGCCGACGATGATCGCGTTGATGCCGCCGAGCATGCCCTGTTTGGTGCCGAGGTCCCCGAAGGTCAGCTCGCGGCCGCCGGAGAACCGGATCAGCGGACGCGGCATGGCGAGGCGGAACGCGGCCACGGTGCGCAGCGCGTCCTTGCCCTCGACGACGTCGTAACCCTCGTACGGCGTACCCGGCTGCGGGATGAGGAAGTTCATCGTGCACTCGTCGGGGTTCAGCTCGGCCAGCTGCGCGGCGAACTCGGCGCGCTGCTCGACGCTCTCCCCCATCCCGATGATGCCGCCGCAGCAGACCTCCATGCCCGCCTCGCGGATCATGCGGAGGGTCTCCCAGCGCTCTTCCCACGTATGCGTGGTGACGACGTTCGCGAAGTGCGAACGCGCGGTCTCCAGGTTGTGGTTGTAGCGGTGCACGCCCATCTCGACGAGCTCGTCGACCTGCTCCTGGGTGAGCATGCCGAGTGAGCAGGCGATCTGGATGTCGTTGCCGTCCTCACGGATGGCCTTGATGCCCTCGCGGACCTGCGAGAGCAGCCGCTTGTCCGGACCGCGGACGGCGGCGACGATGCAGAACTCGGTCGCGCCGGTCTCGGCGGTCTGGCGGGCGGCCTTGACCAGGCCGGGGATGTCGAGCCACGCCGAACGCACCGGCGTCGGGAACCGGCCGGACTGCGAGCAGAAGTGGCAGTCCTCGGGGCAGCCGCCGGTCTTGAGGCTGATGATGCCCTCGACCTCGACCTCGGGACCGCACCAGCGCATCCGGACGTCGTGGGCCAGCGCCAGCAGGTCGGTCAGGTGCTCGTCGCCGAGCCGCAGGACCTCGAGGATCTGCTCTTCGCTGAGCCCGACACCACGCTCGAGGACCTGTTCACGCGCCACGGCGAGGATGTCGACGGTCTCCGGGGCTGAGGTCACGAGGCGGCTCCTGTTCGGGGTGGGGCATCTGAGCGAAGGCACATCATCGTGCACGACCGGGCGGCTCGGCCACAGCGACGCAGATCACTTCTGGGCCGACGTGCTGCCCGCGAAGCATTCGGGATCGAACACGCCGCCGAACCACGGCGAGAGTCCGGCCCTGGCCTGCTCGGCGAACTCCTCCCGCCCGGACTCACCCATCCCGGCGGGCAGCGCGCCCAGCAGGGGCGCGCCGGCCGCGACGGACAGGTCCTGCAGATTCGACACCGCCGCCAGGTCCGGTTCTTCGGGCCACGAGCCGATGATCACGCCGGCCACGGTGAGCCCGCGTTTGGTCGCGACCTCGGCGGTCAGCGCGGTCGCGTTGAGCGTGCCCAGCCCGGCCTCGGCCACGATGATGACCAGCGCGCCGAGGGACCACGCGACGTCGGCCAGCGTGGCACCGTCGGCGTCGAACCGGACCAGCAGACCGCCCGCGCCCTCGATGAGCGTGAGGTCGTGTTCACCGTCGAGGTCGCTCGCGGCGGCCGCGATCTCGCTCGGGGTGAGGGTCGGCAGCCCGGACATCCGCGAGGCGGCTTCCGGCGACAGTGGATCCGGATATCGCCGCAGCTCACGAGTGGTGACCGGACCCGCGAGACGGAGGACGTCCGCGAGATCACCCGGCTCGTCCGGCCCGACCCCGGTCTGTGCCGGTTTCAGCACGGCGACACGCTGGCCTTGACCGGCGGCCAGTGCGGCGATGGCGGCGGTGGAGATCGTCTTGCCGACACCTGTACCGGTGCCGGTCATGACCAGCATGCTCACGTACACAGAATCTAGTCTGCGGGGCGAAGCCCCACCGTTGAGGGGGTGACGGGGCGGGGTCCGGGCTTGGTGGCCTACGTGGCCGGACTGAAGGGGACCACTCCGACGGGTGTGAAAGACGGGCTCTCGTCATCCGACAGATAGACCTGGGCCGCCCCGACGTCGAAGTACATACCGGTCAGGTGCAGTTCGCCGCGCGCCTCGGCTTCGGCGATCAGCGGGTAGTGGCGCAGGTGGTCGAGCTGCTGCAGCACGTTCTGCAGTGCCAGCCGGTTGACCTCGGAGTCCGGCCGCTCGCCGTCGAGGGTCACCGAGGCCTTCCGCTTGGCGCTCGGCTCGGCGTGGTGCAGCCAGGACGCCAGCATCGGCGCGCCGTCGGGGGCACCGGTCGAAAGCGCCTGCATCGCGCCGCAGCCGGAGTGCCCGCAGACGACGATCTCGCGCACCTTGAGCACGCCGACGGCGAACTCGACGGTGGCGCCCATCGACGGGTCGGCCCGCCGGGCGGGCACCAGGTTCCCGATGTTGCGGACGGTGAACAGGTCGCCGGGACCGCTGGTGGTGATCATGTTCGGCACGATCCGCGCGTCGCCGCAGGTGATGAACAGGGTGTGCGGCGACTGGCCGCCCGCCAGCTTGCTGAGCGCGGGCTGCATCAACGCGGCGGTGCGCCGCTGGAACTCGGCCGCGCCGCGCCGGGTCGGCCCCCCGCGCTGTCCGGGCACCTCGACGTCCTTCGCCTGCCAGTCCGACCACGGCGCGAGGAACCGCGGCACCGAACGCACGGCGTCCGTGCGGGTCAGTGTGGGATCACCGGATTTGCCGTTGGCGAACCACGGATGCCCGACCTCGTCGACGCGGACCTCGCCGCCGGTGCGCTCGTGTCCCTGCTGCCAGTTCGAGAGGCTTTCGAAGGCGGCGTGGTCGAGGTAGTCGACGACGAGCTCCAGGGTCACCTTCGCGCCGTCAGGCACCGTCGCGAGCACGCGGCTGAGCCTCGGCACCGAGAGGAACGTCAGGACGCCTTCGACGACGACGCGCCATTCGTCGCCATCGCGTTCGGCGTGGATGCCGGACCACACCGTGCGCCGCAGCATCAGCAGCACCGACAGCGCGATACCGAGCAGGACCCCGGTGAGCAGGTCGAAGACGACGACACCGGCGAGCGTGATCAGGTACAGCCCCAGGTCGCCGTGTTTGAGGACCTGCTTCATGTGGCCGGGATTCACCAGCTTCGCGCCGACGTGGACGAGCAGGCCGGCGAGCGCGGCGAGCGGGATGTTCTGGATCATTCCGGCGAACGCGGCGACGAAGACCAGGATCCAGACACCGTGCAGGATCGCGGACGCCCTGGTGCGGGCGCCACTGGCGACGTTGGTCGAGCTGCGGACGATCACACCGGTGACCGGGAGGCCGCCGAGCGCGCCGGAGGTCATGTTCGCGGCGCCCTGGCCGATGAGCTCGCGGTCGAGGTTCGACCGCGGGCCGGTGTGCATCTTGTCGACCGCGACGGCCGAAAGCAGGCTTTCGACGCTGGCGATCAACGCGATGGTGATGACCGCGACGATGAACGCGCCCCAGCCGGTGCTCGGGAATTCGGGCGCGAAACGGATGGTGAGCAGGTCGCCGGGCAGTTCGACGCGGGGCAGGGTCATACCGGTGGCGACGGACAGCACCGTCACCAGCGCGATGGCCGCCAGCGGCCCGGGCACCCTGCGGACCGACTTCGGCAGCCGCGGCCACAGCAGCAGGATGCCGATGGTGAGCACGCCGATCAGCGCGGCGGTGTCGTGGTGGCCGACGATCTGCGCGGGCAGTTCGGCGATGTTCTTGAGCGCGGAGCTCTGCGCCGATCCGCCGAGGACGACGTGCAGCTGCCCCAGGACGATGGTGACGCCGATGCCGGCGAGCATGCCGTGGACGATGGCGGGCGAGATCGCCAGCGCCGCGCGGGCGATACGGCTCAGCCCGAGCAGGATCTGCAGCGCGCCCGCGGCGACGGTGATCGCGCAGGTCGTCTTCCAGCCGAAGGTCGCGATCGTTTCGGCCATGATCACCGTCAGGCCGGCGGCCGGGCCGCTGACCTGAAGCGGGGAGCCACCGAGCGCGCCGGCGACCACACCTCCCACGACGGCCGCGATCAGCCCCGCGACGATCGGGGCTCCTGACGCGAGCGCGATCCCGAGTGACAACGGGACGGCGACGAGGAACACCACCAAGGATGCGGGCAGGTCGTGACGGAGCACGGCGAGTCGTGGTTGGGGGTTCATGATCACCAGGAAACTGGTGATTTGTCCGCTATGCACCACCTGATCGAGTGAATATCGTCCTTCCGATGGGTGGCGTGGCCCACTTTCGGGCCGTTTCGTTGCCTGGAGATGTCCTCCGCGTTGCGAAAAGCCTTGCGGGCTCCCAAATGCTGGGACCCCGAGCGAAGAGGGAAACCGCGTCGAATAAGCGGGTGTCGTCCACCCAGTCACACGGAACCATCGACTCGGTCTCAGTGGCGAGTGGCGATTCGGGTCAGAACCAAAAATGTTTCAGGTACCTCCGCTGCCCGGGCGGGACCGAGGTCCGTGAAGGACTCCTTGAGGGACCCAGAGTCCCTCAAGGAGTCCTTCACGGACTCGGAACACTCGCCTTGGGACCCGGCTCCCTTCAGCGCGTCAGGACTTGACCGGGGTGGCCGCCGAAGTGAACGACCGGTGCGCCGCGTCGAGCAGGTACACGTTCGCCTTCCCGACGTCGAAGTACATGCCGGTGAGCCGGAGTTCGTCCCGCGCCAGCGCGGCTTCGACGACCGGGTACGAACGCAGGTTTTCCAGTTGCTGCACCACGTTGTGCAGGGCGAGCTGATCGCCTTCGTGGTCGGGGCGGGCGCCGTCGAGCAGCACCGGGCCCTCGCTTTCCCTGCGCCGCAACGTTTCCTCGCCGTGGCGCAGCCAGCCGCCGAGTCGCGCGAGCCCGCTGGGCGCGTCCCCGAGCAACGCCTTCATCGCGCCGCAGCCGGAATGCCCGCACACCACCACTTCCCGCACCCTCAACACGCCGACGGCGTACTCGATCGCCGCTCCCACGGAGAAATCCGCTTCGGTACTGGCGTGCGGCACGAGGTTTCCGATGTTCCGCACGGTGAACAGGTCGCCCGGACCGCTGGTGGTGATGAGGTTCGGCACGACCCGCGCGTCTCCGCACGTGACGAACAGCGTGTGCGGCTGCTGCCCGTTCGCGAGCCCGTCCCAGGTCTGCCGCAGCAGCGGCGCGGTCCGCCGCTGGAATTCCGAAGCACCACGGCACAACGGCACGCTGCCGCCACGCTGGCTCGGCAGTTCCAGATGCTCCGCCTGCCATTCCGACCACGGCGCGAGCCAGCGCGGCACCACGCGGGACGCGACGCCGCGGCGCACGGTCGGCACACCCGCCTTGCCGCGACCGAACCACGGATGCCCGATCTCGTCGACGATCACGACTCCCCCGGCGCGTTCGTACGCGCGCTGCCAGCCGCGCAGGCAGTCGAAAGCGGCGTGGTCGAGGTAGTCGACGAGCAGTTCCAAGGTCACCTCGGATCGCTCGGGGACACCGGCCAGGACGGTCGTGAGCCTGGGCACGGAAAGGAAGGTGAGCGCGCCTTCGATGACGACGCGGGTCCGCGCGCCGTCCGGTTCGACGTGGATGCCGGAGAACAACATCCGGCGCAGCATCAGCATGAGCGCCACCACGATTCCGGCGGCGACCCCGGTGAGGAGGTTGACCGCGACCGCGCCGACGAGCGTCGCGAGGTAGACCGGCAGGTCGCCGTGGCGGCGGACCTCCCGCAGGCTGGTGACGTTGACCAGTTTGGCGCCGACGTAGACGAGGAGTCCGGCCAGGGCGGCGAGCGGGATCAGCCGCAGCGCGCCGGCCAGGAACAGGCAGCAGCCGAGGATCCAGGCGCTGTGCAGGATCGCCGACATCCGGGTGCGGGCGCCCGCTTCGAAGTTGGTCATGGTGCGTACGACGACCCCGGTGACCGGGAAGCCGCCGAGCGAGCCGGCGGCGACGTTCGCCAGGCCCTGGCCGACCAGTTCGCGGTTGAGGTCGGTGCGGGGGCCGTCGCGCAGTTTGTCGACGGCGACGGCGGAAAGCAGGCTCTCCAGGCTGGCGATGAGCGCGATGGAGAGCACGGCGGCGATGATCGCCGACCAGGATCCCGACGGCGCCTCGGGGACGAAACCCAGTCCCGGCAGCCCGTTCGGGAGGTCGACGCGCGGCAGGTCCATCCCCGCGGCGACGGAAAGGCCGGTGGCCAGCGCGACGGCGGCCAGCGGACCGGGGACGCGGCGCACCGAACGCGGCATCCGGGTCCACGCCAGCAGGACGCCGATGGTGACGACGCCGATCAGCGCGGCCTGGTCGTGGTGGCCGACGATCTGGCCGGGCAGCGCGAGGATGTTCGCGACGGTGGAACCCTGGGCCGCTCCGCCGAGTACGACGTGCAGCTGGCCGAGGACGATGATCAGGCCGATCCCGGCGAGCAGGCCGTGCACGATCGCCGGCGAGATGGCCAGCGTGGCCCGGGCGACGCGGCTGATGCCGAAGAGGATCTGGACCACGCCCGCCGCGGCGGTGATGGCGCAGGTGGCGGCCCAGCCGAAGGTGGCGATGGTCTCCGCGAGGACGACGGTCAGGGCGGCGGACGGGCCGCTGACCTGGAGGGCGGAAGCGCCGAAGAGGCTCGCGACGAGTCCGCCGACGACGGCGGAGATCAGTCCGGCGAGCAAGGGGGCTCCGGCGGCGTGTGCGACGCCGAGCGAGAGCGGGACAGCCACGAGGAAGACGACGACCGAAGCCGGGATGTCGTGGCGAAGGTTCTTCAGGAGGGTCGATGTGGCGTTGCGGCGGCCCGGGGGCCCGGTGTCGTGCTCGTCACCAACGATGTCGATCATGGGGGCAGGAAACCCGATCGGCGCGCAAAAGTCCGCTACGCAAAGGTTTCTCAGGTTTGCTTGTGCACCAGGGAACTAGGACATAGCACCCTTTTGTGACAAACCACCCGACAGGACTCCCGATCGGACTCGCCCGTTCGCCTGATCAAGATCAACTCACGACCACGCTCTGTACCCAGCGTGGCCTTCCAGGTTTCCTGTGGCCGCCATCACACTCTTTAGGTTGAACTTGGCCGCTTTTACGCTTTTTGCGCGGCCGCGACCATTGCGGAAGTGATCGCGGCGAGGTCGTCGGCCCCGGAGATGTAAGGCGGCATCGTGTAGATCAGGTTCCGGAACGGCCGCAGCCAGACACCGTTCGCGGTGAGGACCTCGGTCGCGATCGCCATGTCCACCGGATGATCGAGTTCCACCACGCCGATGGCGCCGAGCACCCGGACGTCGACGACGGAGGACAGCTCGCGAGCCGGTTCGAGCCCGGCTCGCAACGCGGCCCCGATCCGCGGGACGTCGGTCTTCCAGCCGCCTTCGGCGAGGATCCCCAGTGAAGCGTTGGCGACGGCCGAGGCCAGCGGGTTCGCCATGAACGTCGGCCCGTGCGCCAGCACCGGGAGCTCACCGCGCGAGATGCCGTTCGCGATCTCCGGCGTGCACAGCGCCGCCGCCATCGTCAGGTAACCGCCGGTCAGCGCCTTGCCGAGGCACAGCACGTCCGGCGTCACCCCGGCGTGTTCGGCGGCGAACATCGTGCCGGTGCGGCCGAAACCGGTGGCGATCTCGTCGAAGATGAGCAGGACGTCGTTCGCCTCGGTGATCTCTCGCAGTGCCCGCAGGTACGCGGGCGGGTGGAAGCGCATCCCGCCGGCGCCCTGTACGACGGGCTCGACGATGATCGCGGCCAGCTCACCCGCGTGCCGCTCGATCTCGGCCGCGAGCAGGTCGACGTACGCCTGGTCCGGCTCGTCGCCGAAGCCGCCCGGCGGCTTGGGCAGGAACAGCTGATCCGGCAGGATCCCGCGCCACAGCGAGTGCATCCCGCCCTCGGGGTCGCAGACGCTCATCGGCGTGAACGTGTCGCCGTGGTAGCCGCCGCGCCAGGTCATCAGCCTGCGCTTGTCCTTGCGCCCCACCGACTGCCAGTACTGCAGGCACATCTTGACGGCGACCTCGACCGACACCGAACCGGAGTCGCACAGGAAGACGTGCCGCAGTCCGTCGGGCGCGAGGTCGACCAGGGTCTTCGCCAGCATGATGGCCGGTTCGTGGGTGAGCCCACCGAACATGACGTGACTCATCCGCCCGGCCTGCTCCGCCAGCGCCGCGTCCAGCACCGGGTTCCGGTAGCCGTGGATCGCCGCCCACCACGACGACATGCCGTCGACCAGCTCGCGGCCGTCGTCGAGGGTGAGCCGGACCCCGCTCGCCTCGCGGACCAGCAGGGAATCGATCGGGCTCGGCATCGGCCCGTACGGGTGCCAGACATGTTCCGCGTCGAGGGCGAGGAGTTCGGCGGCGTCCATCCCGCGACCCTATGACACGCGCTCCTCAGCGCAGGCGGACAGGGAGGGTTTCGAGGCCGTGCACCAGGGTGCTTTCCCGCCAGCGCAAGGTTTCCGGCTCGGCGTCGAGACTCAGCCGCGGGAACCGGTCCAGCAGGCCGCGCAAGGCGATCTCGGCCTCCAGCCTGGCCAGCGGAGCGCCGACGCAGTAGTGGATTCCGTGTCCGAACGCGAGATGCCCGGTGGCCGAGCGCGTGACATCCAGCCGGTCCGGCTCCGCGAACCGCTCGGCGTCGCGGTTCGCGCCGATCAGGGAGACGAGCACGAACTCGCCCGCCGGGATCTCGACGCCACCGATGGTCAGGGGTTCGCTGGTGAACCGGATGGTCGCCAGGTGGATCGCGCCGTCGTAGCGCAGGAACTCCTCGACCGCGCCCGGCAGCAACGCGGGATCGGCGCGCAGCGCGGCCAGCTGCCCGGGATCGCGAAGCAGCGCGAACACGCTGTTGGCGATCAGGTTGACCGTCGTCTCGAATCCGGCGACCAGCAGGAGGAAGGCCATCGACAGCAGTTCGTCCCCGGAGAGCGAATCACCCTCGTCACTGGCGTGGATCAGGCCCGAAAGCAGGTCGTCGGCGGGCTCGGCACGTTTCTCCGCGATGAGGTCGACGAGATAGGCGTGCATTTTCGCCGCCGCGGCACGGAGTTCCTCCGGCGTCGACCAGGCGACCATCGTGTTCGACCACTTCGCGAACGCAGGCTGGTCCCCCGCGTGCACGCCGAGCAGTTCGCAGATCACCCTGATCGGCAAGGGGACGGCGAAGGCGGTCAGCAGGTCGGTGCGCTCCGCGTCGCCGATGCCGTCCAGCAGTTCCGCGGTGATCTGCTCGATCCTCGGCCGCAGCCGGGAGACGGTCCGCGAGGTGAAGGCCTGGTTGACCAGTTTGCGCAGCCGCGTGTGATCCGGCGGATCCAGGTTGAGCAGATGGGCGCCGAGCGCGCGCACGGCGTCGTCGCCGGCGGATTCGAAGCCGTCGCGTTCGAAGAGCCGCCTGACCTGGGTGGTGTCCTTGCCCACGCGGGGATCCGCGAGTACGGCGCGTGCCTCGGCGTATCCGGTGACGATCCAGACGTCCAGGCCGCGCGGCATGCGCACCTTCCGGACCCGGCCGCCTTCGCGAAGCAGCGAAGAAATCCTGTGCGGCTCCTGGATGAACTCCTCGCCCAGGCTCTTCCGCTCTTCCGACACCCGCATCGGCCCGCCTCCCAGCGCACTGGTCAGCGTTCGGCCAGCGCGGCCACCACCCGCTCGGTCACGTCGGTCCAGTATGCCCGCTGTTCCTCGCGCTCGTCGGCGCCCGCGAGCCATTCCTGGTGGAAACGGAGCGTGGTCTTCTGCTCGGAGCCACTCACCGTGATCCGCAAGGTCGAGTCGTGGTCCCAGTCCTTCGGCCGCCAGGTCAGCCGGAGTTCGCCGCCCTCGGTGCGCCCGCGGATCTCGCCGGTCGTCCCGTTGGCCGTCTCGTACGCGGCGCCGAGCTCACGGCCGAGCTCCGCGCCGGGACCGAGCCAGATCTCCACACCCTCGCGTCCGACCAGGAAGTCCCACACCTGCGCGCCGCTTACCTGCACAGTTTGGGAAACACCTACCTGCCAACCACTTCCGGCTGTTTTGGCCACTGCTTTGGTCACCGGCCCATCATCCCATCGGGTGTAGCGTGCGACAGTCACCGGTCCGGGTGGAGGATCTCCTTCTGTGCGCTACCGTCCGATTTCTCCCGCTCTGCTGGTCTCCGAACTGACCGAACGCATCACGGCGATCACCGGCCGCCGCCGGATCGCGGTCGCCGTCGACGGCGCGGCCGGTGCGACGAACACCACAGAACTCGCCGACGCCCTGGTCGATCCGTTGAAGGTTGCCGGTCACGCGGCGTTGCGGATTTCGGCGAACGACTTCCTCCGTCCGGCGTCCTTGCGCTTCGAACGAGGCAAAGAGGACCCGGATTCGCGCTATACCGACTGGCTCGACCTCGGTGCCCTGCGCCGTGAGGTGCTCGACCCGCTCGCCGAGGACGGCAGCGGCCGGGTCCTCCCCTCGTTGTGGGATCCGGTCCGCGATCGCGCCACCCGCGCCGAACGCGTCGAACTGCCCGAAGGCGGTGTCGTCCTCCTGGACGGCGAATTCCTGTTCGGCGCGGGTCTCGCGTTCGACCTGAGCGTGCACCTGTGGCTCTCGCCGGCGGCGCTCAAGCGGCGGGTGCCCGCCGAATGGGCGTTACCCGCCTACGAGCGCTACGAACAGGAAGTCGACCCGACGGCGTTGGCGGACATCGCCGTCCGGGTCGACGATCCGAACCATCCGGCGCGTTACGAGCCCTGACGGCGTTCACCGACCGTCCGCCGTCACCGCACCGCCGCGACCGGGTCGCCGTCGAGCAGCCCGGAAAGCCTGCCCGCCATGGTGTCCCAACGCCAGTTCTCGCTGACCCACTCGCGGCCGGCGGCCCCCATCCGCCGCGCCCGCACCGGATCCTCCAGCAAGGCGGCCAGCGTCTCCCGCAGCTGCTGTTCGTCGCGGCCGTCGACGACGTGGCCGGTGACCTCGTCCAGCACCGTTTCCGGCGCACCGCCGGAATTGCCCGCGACGACCGGCAGCCCGCTCGCCGAGGCCTCCAGGTACACGATGCCGAGTCCCTCGACGTCGAGCCCCTTCCCGCGCGTCCGGGCCGGCATGGCGAAGACGTCGCCGGCGTTGTAATGCGCCGGCAACTCCTTCCACGGCACCGATCCGGTGATGACCACGCTGTCTTCGACCCCCAGCGCGTCGACAAGCCCGGTGAGCGTCTTGCGGTACGGGCCGCCGCCGACGATCAGCAGCGCCACGTCCGGGATCCGCCTACGGAGTTCGGGCAGGATCTTTATGAGCATGTCCTGGCCTTTTCGCGGCACCAGCCGGGAAACGCAGACGATGGTCGGCCGGTCGCCGAGACCGTGCCTGTCGCGGATTTCCTTGCCCGCGGCGGGATCCGGGCGGTAAAGGGCGGTGTCCACACCGCACGGGAGCATTTCCAATCCCGCCATCGGACCGAACGCGGCCGAAAAGCGGGAGCGCGTGTATTTGCTGACATAGGTGATCACGTCGACGGTGTCGCCGATGCGGCGCAACGCCTGCCGCGAACCCGGGAGCATCGACCAGCCGACCTCGTGGCCGTGCGTCGACGCCAGCACCCGGCGGGCGCCCGCGGAACGCAGCGGATGCCCCAGCAAAGCGAGCGGCGCGGCCGCCCCGAACCAGACGGCCTCGCAGTCGCGGGCGCGCATGATCTCCTTCGCCCGCTTGAGAACGTCCGGTGTCGGCAGCATCAGGGACGTCGGATGGCGCACCACCTCGAACGGGGCGGCGGCGTCGAACTCGCCGTGCGAGCCGGTGCTCGACTCCCAGGCCGGGGCGTAGACGACGAGGTCGTCCGCGGGCAGACGGGTGGCCAGCGAGTTCAGGTAGTTCTGGATGCCGCCGGGCCGGGGCGGGAAGTCGTTGGTCACCAGCAGGGTCCTCAGCACCCCTGCAGGCTACTTGGCCCCGGACGAGCGAAAGGGGCGGCACCGCTCGTGCGGTACCGCCCCTTTCGCTCGTCCTGTCGCAGGACAAAAGGTTCGATCAAGCGGTCGGGCGACGGGCCCCGACGTAGTTGTTCTGCAGCGGCGACACCTTGACGACGTCACCGGAGGTCGGCGCGTGCACCATCATGCCGTTGCCGACGTACATGCCCACGTGCGAAACGGGCGAGTAGTAGAACACCAGGTCGCCCGGCTGAAGCTGCGACTTCTCCACCGGGGCGCCGAAGGTGGCCTGCTGACGGCTCGACCGCGGCAGGCTCAGACCCGCCTGCTTGTACGCCCACTGCATCAGACCGGAGCAGTCGAAGGTGGACGGACCGGTCGCGCCCCACACGTAGGCGCTGCCGAGCTTGCTCTTCGCGGCCGAGAGGGCCGCCGCGGCGGCCGGACCCGGAGCGGGCAGGTTGGGGAACGCGCCGCCCTTGTCCTTCTGGGCCGCCTTGTCCGCGGAGCTCAGGTTGCCGCCGGCCCGCTCGATTTCCTTGAGCTGGTCGTTCAGCGTCTTCTGGCGCGCTTCGATGTCCGTCGTCAGCTTGGACGCGGCGTCGCGAGCGGAGGTGGCGGACGCCTGCGCGTCCGAAGCCTGCTTCGCGGCGGCCGCGGCCTGGGCGACGGCACCGCTCAGGTTGTTCAGGGCGGCGTTCTTGTTCGCGGCGAGGACCTCGAGCGCCGAGGAGCGCTCCAGGAAGTCCTGGGTCGACGCGCCCGACAGCAGCGAGGACAGCTTGTTGAGCTGCACACCGCTGGTGAACGACGCACCGGCGAACTTGTTGACCTCGGCCTGGAACGTCTTCTCGTCACCGGCCGCCTTGACGCCGATGTCCTTGGCGGCCGCGGCGTCCGCGGTGGCCTTGTCGAGCTCACCCTGCTTCGCGGCGAGGTCGTCCTTCGCCTTGAGGAGGTCTTCGTTCGCCTTCTCGGCCTGTGCCGCGAGGTCGCGGTACTTGGCGAGCGCGTCCGAGCCGGACGGGGGCTGTTGGGGGGCGGGGGCTGGGGCTGCGGTGGCGGAAGGCTGAGCGACCGTTACGGCTGTGATCACCGCGGCCGCGGCCAAAGCTCCTGACACCACGCGCTTGACTGGATGCGACTGCACGGTCGCGCGTGTCTCCTTTGCTGTCGGCCACTGACCGGAAACCCTGGGACGAAGAGGTCGGGGGCCCTCTTCCGCGAAGCCGCGTCGCCGGCCTCGTGAGAAGCCCGCGCGGTTCCCCGCGTTCCCGCCTTGCGCCTGGCCGAGTGCTATCGCAACAGGTTTGGCGCACGGCTGGTTCTGGTGCAGCTCCCCGACAAAGCTGCTTCAGTGGCGATCCCGTGTCGCCGTCTGTCGACGACTTCCGTCCACGAGATCTCGGACAGGTTACGAAACCACGGGCACCGCGTCCACCACGCCCACCGCAAAAACTCTCCGTGATGCGCCGAAACACCTTCGGACCAGCATGAGTGGAAACTTGTGACGGGCGTTACATCCTGGGGCTGGTCACGACTACCTACCGTTCACCCGATCGGATCGACCACTCGTCGAATGCCACGGTCCGGGCGTGTCTCAGGCCGTCATCCGGCGGGCCGGTTCCACCATCCGGAGGCGCGGGACCATCCCCGCCGCCGCGAGCGCGTCGACCGCCTTCCGCTCGTCAGCGTCCCATTCGAGCGCCGGCGGGGCACCCAGGAGAACGCTGACGACACAGTCATGACATGCGTCACCGCGGACCACGCACCGGTCGCAATCGATGACGAGGTTCTCTATGTCCGCTATATCGGCGATGGCCTTGTCGTCCATGGTCAGCAGGGTAGGAGGTGGCACCGACAGTTTCGGTCGTGAGTGGTAAGGACGGTTAGAACCGCCTTTACCACTCACGACCCGCAGCACCCGCTGTACCGGTTATCCACAACCGCCCTCGCTGTCCACAGATCTGCTTTCCGTCGCACGCACGCGGCGAAATCCGGTGATCGTGAAGGGGTGCCCTTACACAACCGCTGGTCGGAAGAAGCGATCCCGGCCGAACAACGGCCGAGCTGGCCGGTCCTCCTGGAGGAGCAGTACGGCGTCGTCTCCAGAGCGCAGCTCCGGGCCTATGGACACTCCAAGGCCGATATCGTCGCCAACCTGGAGGCCGGACGCTGGCGACGAGTGCTTCCGCGGGTCTATGCCACGTTCACCGGCCCTCTCCCGCGAAGTGCCATGATCCACGCAGCGCTCCGCTACGGCGGCGGAGACGCGGTCCTGAGCCACCGCACGGCCGCCGAGGAATGGCGTCTCGTGCCGATCGCGGAGGGACCTGTCGAAATCACGGTGCGCTATTCGAGTTCGGCGATCTCCCAACCCCCACTGGTGAAAGTGCACCGGTCGAGGGCACTCCCCCATTCCGCGGCCGAAACCTGGCCGCCCCGCACCAGGCTCACGGACACGATCGCCGACCTGGCGACTTCCCAGCCGACCGCGAAAGAGGCCTTGAACGTCGTCGTCGACCTGGTGAGCCGAAGCAAAGTCCCCCTGTCCGCGATGCGGGACTGCGTGTCGATGCGCCCGCCGTTCCGTTTTCGCGCTGAGATCCAGCGAGGTCTCCAACTGGTGGCCGACGGCCTCATGTCGGCTCTCGAAGTGGAGTTCAAGGATCAGGTCGAGATCCTGCACGGGCTGCCGGCGGGTGACCGGCAGACACCGGTCGAAGTGGACGGGAAGACGTTGTGGGAGGACGTCACCTACGACTCGCACGGAGCCGCCGTGACCGTCCGATTGGACGGACGCGCGACCCACGCCATGGCCGCCGTCGCCTTCCGGGACCGTCGCCGGGACAACGCCGCGGAACTCGCCGGTCGAGCCCGGCTGGTCTACGGCTGGCAGGACGTCCGGAACTCCCCGTGTCAGGTCGCGGACGAGGTCCGCACGATCCTCCTGCGGGAAGGGTGGCGACCGATGACCGAACGCGTCACCTGCCGGAAATGCTCGTGAGTGGTGAGGACGGTTCTAACCGTCCTCACCACTCACGACATCTACACCCGGCTGAGCCGCGAAACGAGAACCGCCGAGGGCACCGGGTGCGCGCCCTTCCGCCGCACCGAGTCCGCCACCGCCCGGTCCGTACTCGCGACCACCATCGGCCGCCCGGGCGGCTCGGCCGCGACCAGGGAGCGGATGACGTCGTCCGCGAGCACCCCGCGTTCGGAGAACAGCACCCGCACGCCGCGCGGCACCGCGGCGGGCACGGAGAGCACGCCGGCGCCGTCGAACACCACGGTCACCTCGGCCGAAGTCCGGGCGGCCAGCGCGGAAAGCTGGTGGATGAGCCGGTCCCGCTGGTCGGAGAGCGCGAGTTCCGGATAGCCGGTCTTCGTGACGTTGTAGCCGTCGACGATCAGATGCACATTGGGCAGCGCGAGGTGCCTGTCGAGCGCGGTGACGTCCTGGATCTTGCCGCCCGCGCCCAGGCCCGACGTCGCGCCGCGGACCATGTCCGCCGGACGCTGGCCGCGTGCGCTCACCGAGAGTTCCCGGCGAAGGCCGCCGACGGCGCCCTCGATCGTGTCCAGCAGCAGTCCGAGCCGGACCTCGTCGGCCTGACGTGCCTCGCGCGCGGACTGACGGGCGATCTCAGCGTCCGTGACGGCCTTCTCGGCCCGCGCCCGCTCGGTGGCGACTCGCTGCCTCTCACGGTCCAACTGGGCCTTCAGCGCCTTGATCTCTTCGGCGCGCTCCGCGCCGCCGCTCTCCATCTGAGCGTGGGCCTCGGCGACGGCGTCCTTGGCCTGGCGCAGTTGGACGCCTTGTTCCCGCAGGCGCTTCAGCAGTTTCTCGACCTCGGCGTCGCGTTCGCCCCGCGCGCCACCGGCGATCTCCTTCGCCTCGCGCAGATCTTCGCGCAGCTGGACCAGTTCGGTCTCCAGCCGCTGGTTGCGGGCGAGCGCGGCGTCGCGTTCGGCGCGCAACGCCGTCTCCTCGGCGTTCTTCGCCACCAGCCGGACCCGTCCGGCCGCACCGGACTCGCCCAGCAGCACGGCGGCGGCCGCGGCGGTGACGGAGTCGGGATCGTTCGGGTCGAGGGCGTCCTTGCGGTGGTCACGCAGCCATTCGGTGACCGCGACCCGGAACTGCGACGACTCCCCCAGCGCGGCGAGCAGCGCCGTCCCGCCGAGTTTCGCGCGTTTCGCGGGGGCGAACTTCGCGACCGGGCGCAGCTGTCTCGGCACGTCGGCGACCGGGAGTTTGCCGACGGCGGCCGCCGCGAGCTCGGCGATCCGCTCCCGCACGGCCTCCGGAAGGGACGTCCAGCCTTCGACGGGGACCTCTTCCAGGGTCTCGTCACCGTCAGCCGACGGCACGACACCCGAGGGTCCGCCGGTGGCGTCCTCGGGCAGTTCGGGCACTGTGGGCTGCGGTTGCATCGCTCCAGCGTAGGCCCCACGGGCTCGGGGCGCGCTCGATGGGACACCGTGCGCGGATCGTGAGATTGTCGGTGCCCACCCCTACTGTGCCCGATCATGGACACCGGACGGCGGCCGGGGGCGGCACAACTCGCCTTCGACGAACTCGGAACACCCTTGCGGGACACCACTTTCGTCGTTTTCGACCTGGAGACCACGGGGACGAAACCCGGGCCGGACGGGATCACCGAGATAGGCGCGGTCAAGGTCCGGGCGGGCGAGGTCGTCGGCGAATTCGGCACGTTCGTCAACCCGGGGATGCCGATTCCGCCGCAGATCGTCGAGCTCACCGGCATCACCAGCGCGATGGTCTACGACGCTCCCCGCATCGAGCGCGTGCTGCCCGCTTTCCTCGAGTTCATCTCCGGATGCGTGCTGGTGGCGCACAACGCCCCCTTCGACACCGGGTTCATGCGCGCGGCCTGCGAGGGCCACGGCTACCACTGGCCGAAGACGGCCGTCGTCTGCACGGTCCGGCTCGCCCGCCGGGTCATCTCCCGGGACGAGACGCCCAGCTACCGGCTCTCCGCGCTGGCCGCGCTGTTCGGGGCCAGGACAACGCCCAATCACCGCGCCCTGGCGGACGCCCGGGCCACTGTGGACGTCCTGCACGCGCTGTTGGAGCGCGTCGGCAACCTCGGTGTCCACACCCTCGAAGAACTACTGGACTACCTGCCCGAGGTCACCCCGGCCCAGCGGCGCAAACGTTCTCTCGCCGAACATCTCCCGTCGAGGCCCGGCGTGTACCTGTTCCGCGGCCCGAGCGACGAGGTGCTCTACGTCGGGACGTCGTCCGACCTGCGCCGCCGGGTCCGGCAGTACTTCACCGGCTCGGAGAGCCGCGGCCGGATCCGCGAGATGGTCGCGCTCGCGGAACGGGTCGACGCGGTCGAGTGCTCGCACGCGCTGGAGGCCGCGATCCGGGAGTTGCGGCTGATCGCCGCGCATCGCCCGATGTACAACCGCCGTTCCAAGAACCCACGCCACGCCTGGTGGGTCGCACTGACCGAGGAGGCCTTCCCCCGTCTGTCCGTGGTCCGCATGCCGCGAGACGGGATGCTGGGGCCGTTTCGCAGCCAGACCGACGCCCGGTCCGCCGCGGACACCCTCGCCGGCGCCTCCGGGCTGCGGACGTGCACCCAGCGCATCTCGGCGACGGAGCCGAACGGCAAACCCTGCGTTCTCGCCGAGCTGGGACGTTGCGGGGCGCCGTGCGCGGGACTGCAGACGGTCGAGGCGTACCGGCCCGGCGTGCTGGCCGTGTCCGGACTGATCGCCGGCACGGACGGCCGTCCGCTGCGGGCGGCCGCCGATCAACTGGCCCGGCTCGCCTCGGCGGAGCATTTCGAACAGGCCGCCCAGCACCGCGACCAGCTCGCCGGGCTGATCCGCGCGGTCGGCCGGGCGCACCGGCAGTCCGCGCTGGCGGGCATCCCCGAGCTCATCGCCGCCGGACCCGACGGCAACGGCGGCTGGGAACTGGCGGTGATCCGGTACGGCAGGCTCGCGTCGGCGGGCGTCGCGCGGCGCGGGGTGCCGCCGATGCCGGTCGTGGAGATGCTGGTGGCTTCGGCGGAGACGGTGATCCCCGGTCCCGGCCCGCTGTTCGGCGCGATCTCGGACGAGGTCCGCATCCTGCTGCGCTGGCTGACCCGCCCCGGCGTCCGGCTGGTGCGCACCACCCACCCCTGGGCGGAGGCGGCCGTCTCCGGTGGCTGGCAGGAGTGGCTGGACCTGGCGGCGAGTGCGACGGCGTTGGAACGAGTGGCGGGCTAGGATCGCGGCACCGGATTCCCGTATGTAGGAGGCGCTGTAGTGATCACCGCGATCGTGCTGATCCAGGTCGAGGCCGATGCGATCCCCGAAGCGGCACAGGCGATCGCGGACATCGAAGGCGTCCGAGAGGTCTACTCCTGCGCGGGCGACGTCGACCTGATCGCCTCGGTCCGGGTCGCGGCTCACGAGGACCTCGCGGACCTGATCCCGGCGAAGATCGGCAAGGTCCCCGGTGTGCTGAGCACGGTCACGCATATCGCGTTCCGCTCGTACTCGAAGGCGGACAGCGAGTCCGCGTTCGACATCGGCGTCGAAGGCGCCTGACCTGGAAGCACGTGAAGGCCCCCTTGCTCGCGTCTAGCGCAAGCAAGGGGGCCTTCACGTACTTCTGACGAGCTAGTGCCCGGAGGTGATCTCCTTGCGCTCCTGCGAGGGCTCGCCGCCGATGTCGTCGACCTTGCCGTTGCCGTGCCCGTTGGACCGGGCGCGCTCCAGCGCGATCGTCTCCTCGACCGGGTCCGGGGACCAGGTCGAACCCGCGACGGCGTGACCGGCCGAACCGAGCTTGTTCATCTTCTTCGGGACCGACGCGCCCTGGTACTCGAGCGGCAGCGGGTGACCGTGGTCGTCCACCGGGCCGAGCGGCTGGTGGATCTCGATGAACTCACCGTGCGGCAGGCGCTTGATGATGCCGGTTTCGACACCGTGCTCCAGCACCTCGCGGTCGGCCCGCTGGAGACCCAGGCAGATCCGGTAGGTGATGTAGTACGCGATCGGCGGCAGCAGCAGCACACCGATCCGGCCCGCCCACGTCGTCGCGTTCAGCGAGATGTCGAAGGCGAACGCGATGATGTCGTTGAAGCCCGACAGCATGATGACCGCGAAGAACGTCAGGGCCATGATGCCGAGCGAAGTCCGGACCGGGACGTCGCGCGGACGCTGCAGCAGGTTGTGGTGCGCCGTGTCCTTGGACAGCTTTCGCTCGATCCAGGGGTACATCACCAGCAACCCGATCAGCAGTGGCATCCCGACCGCACCGGGGAAGAACACCGCGGGGACCGTGTAGTTCCCGAGATAGAGCTCCCAGGCCGGCCAGATCCGCAGCATGCCGTCGGCCCAGGCCATGTACCAGTCGGGCTGTGAACCCGCCGAGACCTGCGCCGCGTTGTACGGGCCGATGTTCCAGATCGGGTTGATCTGGAAGAGCCCCGACATCAGCGCGATGACGCCGGTGACCAGCGCGAAGAACGCGCCGCCCTTGAGCGCGAAGACCGGCATGATCCGGACGCCGACGACGTTGGTCTCCTTGCGGCGCACGCCCGGGAACTGCGTGTGCTTCTGGTACCAGACCAGCGCGAGGTGCGCGCCCACGAGGGCGAGCATGATGCCCGGCAGCAGCAGGATGTGGATCGTGTACAGGCGCGGGATGATCTCGTTGCCGGGGAACTCCCCGCCGAACAGCGCCCAGTGGATCCAGGTGCCCATGACCGGCACCGAGAGCACGATGCCCGAAAGGGTCGCGCGGATACCGGTACCGGAGAGCAGGTCGTCCGGGAGCGAGTAGCCGAAGAAGCCTTCGAACATGCCCAGGACCAGCAGCAGCGCACCGATGACCCAGTTCGCCTCACGCGGGCGCCGGAAGGCGCCGGTGAAGAAGATCCGGAACATGTGCACCATCATCGAGGCGACGAAGATCAGTGCGGCCCAGTGGTGCAGCTGGCGGACGAACAGACCGCCGCGGACGTCGAACGAGATGTCCAGCGTGGTCGCGAAGGCCCGCGACATCTCGACGCCCTGCAGACCGGTGAAGCTGCCGTTGTAGACGACCTCCTCCATGGAGGGGTCGAAGAACAGCGTGAGGTACACGCCCGACAGCAACAGGATGATGAAGCTGTAGAGCGCGATCTCGCCCAGCAGGAACGACCAGTGGGTCGGGAACACCTTGTTGATCTGGTGCCGCATGCCCTTGGCGAGGTGATACCGGTCGTCGGCCCACTTGGCACCCGCACCGGCGGCCTTCTCGACCGGGTTCGTCCCCTTTGTCGGGGTGGTGAGTGAACTCATGACTTACGCTCCCAAAAGGCCGGTCCGACGGCCTCGTTGAAGTCTCCGCGCGCGATCAGGAAGCCCTCTTTGTCCACTGTAATCGGAAGCTGGGCCAACGGCCGCGTCGCCGGACCGAAAATCGGCTTGGCGTAGTGGAGCGCGTCGAACTGCGACTGGTGACAGGGGCAGAGGATCCGGTTGGTCCGCTGCTCGTACAGGGAGGTCGGGCAGCCGACGTGGCTGCAGATCTTCGTGTACGCGTAGTAGTCGCCGAAGTTGTAATCCTCCTGGTTCGCCCGCTTGACGACCTTGGCGGCGTCGGTGGGGCGGAGGCGGATCAGCATGACCGGGTTGTCGACCCGCTTGAAGGCGGCGGACAGGGCGTGCTCGTCCTCGCGCTCACTCTCGCGGAACGGGAACACCGTCTCCATGGCGCCGGCGTCGAGGTCCTCGGCCTTGACCAGGGAGACCTCGTGCGGGCGGCCGGTGTTGCGGCGCAGGTAGACGACCTCGTCCGGGAAGTTCTTCTTCCAGCCCGAGTGCCACAGCGAGTCGCGGCCTTCGGTGTCCTTCCAGGGGTCCTTGATGAAGGACGCCACGGGCAGGGCCGCCACGGCGAGCCCGAGCACACCGGCGCCGGCACCGGCGGATCGCTTGATCAGCGAACGGCGCGCGATGGTGCTGTGGCTGCCCGAGTGGGCCAGCTGGGCGAGGATGGTGGCCTTGTCGACCTCTTTCGACCCGCCGTCGCCGCGCTCCTGGACCGAAACCTCGGCCGGGATGAACTTCTTGGTGTAGATGATCACGCCGATACCGAGGCTGAGCACGGCGAGACCGAGCGTGACCCCGAGCAGCGGCGTGTACAGCGTGTACTTGGTGTAACCCTCGGTGCCCGGCTCCTTGTACTCGAACCAGTGCGGCCACGCGACGAGCACGACGAACGCGAGACCGGACAGCGCGGCCAGCACGAACCAGAGGGCGACGGTGCGCTCGGCGCGCTTCTCCGCCCGCGTCCCTTCGACCGGCCAGGGCTTCGGGTACTCCACGATCTCGACACCGTCGAGCGCGGTACCCAGCTTCACCAGCTGGTCGCGATCCATATCCGCCAACTCCGCCTCTGTCGGCGGCTTCGGCCCTTCGGCGCTCATGCCTTCGATCCAATCCACAACGTCACGCCGATCAGCGCGGCGATCCCGACGATCCACGCGATCGCGCCCTCCGAGGCCGGGCCAATACCGCCGAGCGAGTTACCGCCGGGTGAGTTGTTCCCGTGACTCACGGACTTCACGAACGCGATGATGTCCTTCTTCTCTTCGGGCGACAGCTGCCGTTCGGAGAATTTGGGCATGTTCTGCGGCCCGGAGAGCATCGCGGTGTAGATCTGCTCTTCCGTGGCCGGGTCCAGGTTCGGGGCGAACTTGCCCGACGAGAGCGCGCCGCCGCGGCCGGTGAAGCCGTGGCAGGAGGCGCAGTTGAGGCGGAAGAGCTCGCTGCCGCGCGCGACGTCCTTGCCGCGCAGCGCGTCGCCCTTCTCCTCGGGACGCTGGACGCCGCCGCCGTTCGCCTGGATGTAGGCGCTCAGCGCGTTGATCTCGGCCTCGCTCAGCTTCGGCGGCTTCCGCTG
Organism: Amycolatopsis pittospori; assembly: GCF_013870525.1. Taxonomy (GTDB): domain Bacteria; phylum Actinomycetota; class Actinomycetes; order Mycobacteriales; family Pseudonocardiaceae; genus Amycolatopsis; species Amycolatopsis pittospori. Next base: position 42,577 of record NZ_JACBXD010000029.1, on the reverse strand, counting down.
CGCCTGGGCCTCCTGGCGCACGGCGGGCATGCGGCCGGTCGAGGTCTGGAAGTACACGGCCGCGTCGCCGATGCCGACGAGGCTCGGGCCACGGTCGGTGACGCCTTCGAGCTTCGGCCCGTGACATTCGATGCACGTGTTGTTGTAGAGCTTCTCGCCCTCGCGCAGGAGGGCGGACTCGCCCTGCGCCTGCGCGGTCTGCGGCTCCGGGGCGAAAACGGCGTACAACCCGCCCACGCTCAGCAGCGCGATCCCGAGCGCCAGCGCGCCGGCGAACCGCCTGCGTGCCTTCGACCGCTTACGGAAGCGGCGCTCCGTGTTGTCCTTGCTGGAGGTCATCTTGCGGCAACCCTTGCTGTCAGTTCAGGCCGATAGGTCGTGGTGGCGGCTTCGATCACGGAAGGATGTAGATCACCGCGAACAGGCCCACCCACACGATGTCGACGAAGTGCCAGTAGTAGGACACGACGATCGCCGAGGTGGCCTGGGCCGGGGTGAACTTGCTCAGCTTGGTGCGGATGAGCAGGTACACGAACGCGATGAGCCCGCCGATGACGTGCAGGCCGTGGAACCCGGTCGCGAGGTAGAAGACCGTTCCGTACGGGCCGGACGGGATGGTCATGCCCTCGTCGATCAGGTGCAGGTACTCGTAGCCCTGGCCACCGACGAAGATCGCGCCCATGATCAACGTGATGATGTACCAGCGGCGGAGGCCGAACACGTCACCCTTTTCAGCGGCGAACACGCCGAACTGACAGGTGAACGACGACGCCACGAGGATCACGGTGAACGGGATCGCCAGCGCGATGTTCAGGTGGAAGGGCTCACCGTGCAGGGGCGGCGGCCACTGGCCGGTCGCGTTCTGCGCCTTCACGGTGAAGAACATGGCGAACAGTCCGGCGAAGAACATCAGTTCGCTGGACAGCCACACGATGGTGCCGACACTGACCATGTTCGGCCGGTTCAGCGAGTGGACCCGCTGGCTGATGGTGGGAGCTGCCGTTGTCACGCGTCGCATTATGTCCTCTCACGCGGGAGGCCCGCCGGGTGGGTCCCGGCGGGTCGCGTGCGTGTCGGGTCACATCTGAACGAAAGAGGGAACCGGGCTACTCATGGGTTTACTAGATCGGCTGCGTGACCTGGTCGGAAAGACCAAAGCCCCCGGTCTCGGCGCCGACACGCCCGGCGTGGAGATCATCGCGGAGGCGTTCGACCCGGCCGAGGCGGACTCGTCGGTGCTGGCGAGATCACCCGCTTGGGTCGCCGAAGCGCCGGCGATCCTGCGGCACCACTTGAAACTTCCGCCCGAAAAGGTGGCGGAGGCGACAGCGATTCTCGCCCAGGACGGCTGGGAGCTGCGGGAACAGGGACCGGACGGCGGCTTCACGCTGGCGCACGCGCTGCGCGTCCAGATCCTCGACGCGCTGCACTGCGCGCAGGAAAGGTCGCGGATGGCGGGGCTGGCGCAGCGGCTCGGCGGGGATTCGCTGGGCTGGGACGCGCTCCAGCCTCCGACCGGTACACGTGATGTCGGTCATGGCGGATAACATCGCGGGGTCGACATGACTAGACGAGGCGGAGGCGCGCTCATGGGCGAGCAGGCGATGCGGATCCTGGTGTTCAGCCACAAGGCGGAGGTGCGCGAGGCGATCATCAACGCCGTCGGCCGCAGGCCCGCCGCCGACCTCGGCCGGGTGGACTACACCGAGGCGTCCGGCATCTCCGAGGTGCTCTCCGAGATGGACGCGGCCAATGTGGACCTGGCCATCCTGGACGGTGAGGCGCAGCCGACCGGCGGCATCGGGCTGACCCGCCAGCTGAAGAACGAGATCGAGGATTGCCCGCCGATCGTGGTGTCGGTGCGGCGCAAGGACGATCGCTGGCTGGCGACCTGGTCGCAGGCCGACGCGGTGCTGGTCCACCCGCTCGACCCGCTGACCGCCGCCGAGACGGTCGCCGACGTGCTGCGCGCCCGCCGGGTGCCGGTCGTGCACGGCTGAGCCGATGAGCGCGGCCACTAAGACCTGGCCGTCCCTGCTCAACCAGCTCATCGCGCGCGCGGACCTGTCCGCCGAGGACACCGCGTGGGCGATGGACCAGATCATGAGCGGGGCGGCGACGCCCTCCCAGATCGCCGGATTCGCCGTCGCGCTGCGAGCGAAGGGCGAGACACCGGCGGAGATCTCCGGGATGGCCGACGCCATGCTGGCGCACGCCAAACGCGTGACGATCGACAGGCCGTCGGTCGACATCGTCGGCACCGGCGGCGACCGGTCCAACTCGGTCAACATCTCCACCATGGCCACGGTGGTGACGGCCGCGGCCGGCGCCCCGGTGGCCAAGCACGGCAACCGGAGCGCGTCGTCGAAGTCCGGCGCGGCCGACGTGCTGGAGGAACTGGGCGTCACCATCGACCTGCCGCCCGAGACGGTCCAGCGCAGCGTGAACGAGCTGGGGATCGGCTTCTGCTTCGCGCCGAAGTTCCACCCCGCCCTGCGCCACGCCGGCCCGACCCGCGGTGAACTCGGCGTGCCGACGACGTTCAACCTGCTCGGCCCGCTGACCAACCCCGCGCAGCCGCGCAGTTCCCTGATCGGCTGCGCCTACGAGGACAAGACCCGCGTCCTCGCCGAGGTCTTCGCGCGACGCGGCATGACCGTGCTGCTGGTCCGCGGCGACGACGGGCTCGACGAGATCACCACCACGACGACCAGTTCGGTCTGGGTGGTCTCCGGCGGCGAGATCACCGAGCGCAGCTTCGATCCCTTGTCGGTGGGTGTCCCGCGAGCGACCGCGGAGGACCTTCGCGGTGGCGACGCGGCGCACAACGCCGAGGTGTTCCGGCAGATGATGGCTGGGAAGACCGGTCCGGTCCGGGACGCGGTACTGCTCAACTCGGCGGCCGCGCTGGCCGCTTTCACCGGCTTCTCGGGATCGCTGGAAGAAGACCTCGCGGCCGGTCTGGCGCGGGCGGCCTCCGCTGTCGACTCGGGCGCCGCCGCCGACCTGCTGAACCGGTGGATCGCCTTCGCGTAGCCCCTCGCGTGCGCTCTCCGACGTGCTATGAACGGCCCGTTACTGGCAAATTTTGCAAGTAACGGGCCGTTCATAGCATCCGGCGGCGGCTACGAAGCGGTGCTGAAGCGGGCCCGGTAAGCCGTAGGCGTCAGGCCCGTAGCCCGCCGAAGCTGGGTACGCAGGTTCGCCGCGGTACCGAAACCCGACGCCCGCGCCACCCGGTCCAGGCGCTGCTCCCCGCGCTCGATCAGCCGGCACGCCAGCGCGATCCGCTCGGTGGTGAGCCACGCCAGCGGCGTCGTCCCCAGTTCGGCGCGGAATCGACGGTGGAGCGTCGCCTGGCTGGCCGCCGCCCGGGTGGCGAGGTCGGCCACGGTGAGCGGCCGGTCCAGTCGTTCACGCGCCCATTCGAGCACCGGCGCGAGAGAGGTGTCCGGCACCGACGGAACGGGGCGTTCGACGAATTGCCGCTGTCCGCCGTCGCGGTGCCCGGCGAACACCAGGCGGCGGCTCACCGCGTTGGCGATCTCGGCGCCGTGGTCGCGGGCGATCAGGTGCAGGCCCAGGTCGAGCGCGGCCGCGCTGCCCGCCGCGGTCAGGACGTCGCCGTCGTCGACGAACAGGACGTCCGGCTCCATCAGCACCTCGGGGAACAGGCTCCGGAACCGCTCGGCCCATTTCCAGTGCGTCGTCGCGCGGCGCCCGTCGAGAACACCGGCCTGAGCCAGCGTGAAAGCGCCTGTGCAGAAGCTCACCAGGCGGGCTCCCCGCGCGGCCGCGGCGCGAATGGCGGCCAGCACCGGCTCGGCCGCCGGAACCTCCGGGTCGGGCCGGTTGGGCACGATCACCGTGTCGGCGTTCTCGACGGCTTCGAGCCCGGAAACCCCGGTGAGGGTGAACATCCCCAGGTGCATGCGCACGGACGGCGCGGCGGCGCACAGCGTGAGGCCGTACCAGGGCCGGTCCAGCTCCGGCCGCCGCAGGCCGAACAACTCGGTCGCGACGCCCATTTCGAACGGGTTGGACCCCTCGTCGACCAGGACGGCGACCTCGTGCGAGAAATCATGCGACATATGCGATTCCTAGCACTCACTCCCCGGACGGTCCAGCGGCCAGGATCGAATCCATGAGCAAGCAGCCGATCGATCTGAGCACCGCGCTGGCCGGGTTCGACGAGATCTGGAGCCCGCGGATCGTCGCCCACGTCAACGATTACGACGTACGTCTCGCCAAGGTCGCGGGCGAGCACGTCTGGCACGTCCACGAGAACACCGACGAGTTCTTCCTGGTCCTCGACGGAACGTTGGACATCGCCTTGCGCGAGGAGGCGGGCGAGCGCGTCGTCACCCTGCCGCGCGGCTCGGTGTTCGTCGTACCGCGCGGCACTTATCACAAACCGTCCTCAGTGGACGGTGCGTCGCTGTTGCTGTTCGAACCGACCGGGACACTGTCGGTCGGCGACAGGCACGACGAGGTCCCCGACCACGTCACGGTCACGGTCGGACAGGAAATCTCCTTCTAGCCAACGGAAAACGTCCTGCGGTAGGCGCTCGGACTGGTCCCGCGAAGCTTGCCGAACTGGTGCCGCAGCGCCGCCGCGGACGCGTAGCCGCAAGCGACCGCGATGTCCTCGATGGACAGACGTCCTTCTTCGAGCAGGGCCTGCGCGCGATCGAGACGGCGTTCGGTGAGCCATCGGTGCGGGGTCGTACCGGTGGCCGCCGAGAAGCGGCGCAGGAAGGTGCGCTCCCCCAAACCGCTGCGGCGCGCCAATTCCGCGACGGTGAACGGCTGATCCAGTCGCCGCTCGATCCATTCGAGCGCTTCGGACAGCACGGTGTCGTCCGACGCGGCGGTCTCGGGGACCGGTGCCTGCACGAACTGCGCCTGCCCGCCGACCCGGTGCGGCGCCGCGACCATCCGCCTCGCCAGCGCGGTGGCCGCGGTCACTCCGCGCAGTTCGCGCACCAGATGCAGGCACAGGTCGACGGCGGCGACGGTCCCCGCACTGGTGAGCACGCCGCCGTCGTCGACGTACAACGCCTTCGGGTCGACTTTCGCCGTCGGGAAGCGCGACCGGAACTCCTGTTCGTAAACCCAGTGCACGGTGCAGTTGCGCCCGTCGAGGAGCCCCGCGTAGCCGAGCGAGAAGACGCCAGCGCAGAAGCCCGCGACCCAGGCACCCCGGGCGGCCGCGTCACGAAGGACTTCGAGCACCGGCTCGGGTGGGCTCGCGCTGCGCGGTGCGCAGGTCGGGACGATCAGCAGGTCGGCGGACGCCGCGAAGTCCAGGCTCTCCAGTCCCTTGAGACCGAAGCCCGACCAGCTCAGGACGTCGTCCCCGCCGGGCGAACAGACCGCGAAGTCCCAGCCCTCGATGCCGTCCGCACTCCGGTCGGTGCCGAAGACCTCGCACGCGACCCCGAGTTCGAACGGCGAGACGTGGTCCGCGAGCACCACCGCGACCTTCTTCACATCCATGCGGCGAGTGTGTCACAAGTTTTGCGGTCGATGTCATCTCTGACACTGGTTGAGCGGGCAAGAGAGGGCGAAAGTGGTCGCCATGACCAAGAACAACCCCCTGCTGCAGTGGACGGCCGCGATGGCCCTCTCCGGCACGATCGGTGCCGTCGTCCTCGAAAGCGGCGCCGACGCGCCCGCCGTGGCGTTCGCGCGGAGCCTCGTCGGCGGCCTGCTGCTCCTGGTGTGGAGCGCCGCCCGAGGCTGGCTCCGCCCCTGGACGCTCAGCCGCCGCGACCTCGGGCTCGCCGTCTTCGGCGGACTGTTCCTGGTCGGGAACTGGGTGCTGCTGTTCGCTTCGTACGCGCTGTCGTCGATCTCCGTCAGCACCGTCGTCTACCACACGCAACCGCTGATGCTGGTCGGTCTCGCCGCTGCGTTCCTCGGCGAGAGGATGGCGAAGAGCCAGTTGATCCGCGCGCTGATCGCGTTCGGCGGCGTGACGCTCATCTCGCTGTCCGCACACGGCGCCGACGGGAAACCCGTACGGCTGGAAGGGATCGCGCTCGCCCTCGGCGCGGCCGCGCTCTACGCCGGCGCCTCCTTCGTCGCGAAGCAACTGAAGCACCTTCGCCCGCACGTCCTGGCGGCCGTCCAGCTGGCGACCGGCACGATCGTGCTCGCGCCCGCACTGCTCGTCACGCCGCTGCCTACGGACACCTCAGGGCTGCTGTGGCTGGTACTGCTGGGAACGGTGCACACCGCGCTGATGTACGTCCTGATGTACGCCGGCATCGGCAAACTGCCGACAGCGACGGTGGCGCTGCTGTCCTACGTCTACCCCGTGGTCGCGGTGGTCGTCGACGCCCTCGCCTACGACCACCGGCCGACCTGGCTGGAAGGTGTGGGGATGCTGGCCGTCCTCGCCGCCGCCCTGGCACCCCAGAAGGGCGGGAAGGCGCCCAAGCCCGAGGTGCGCGAAACACCAGTGGCCGTTCGGCCCAGTGGGTCGTGAGTGGCGATTCGGGTTCTAACCCGAATCGCCACTCACGACCCCGCACATACGAAAGCGGCGCCTCACTCCGTTCCCGGAGCGAGGCGCCGCTTCCAACGACTACAAGCGTCAGTCGTGGTTCGGACCGGTGTGGTACTCGAAGACCAGCCCGCCGATGGCCACGATCACGAAACCCAGCGCGATGATCAGCAGCCAGATGTGGAAGAACGCGAGCGCGACACCGGTCAGCGCGGCGGCCGCCGCGAGACCGATCGGCCAGTAGCTGCCCGGGCTGAAGAAGCCCAGCTCACCGGCGCCGTCGCTGATCTCGGCGTCTTCCCGGTCCTCCGGACGCGGCTCGATGCGCCGCGCCACGAACTGCAGGTAGCTCCCGGCCAGGAAGGCCAGGCCACCGGTGAGGATCAGGGCCACCACACCGACCGGCTCGACGCCGTCCCGGGTCATCGTTCCGGTCATGTACGCGTAGATACCCGCCACGACGACGGAGAAGACCGCGACGAGGAAGAAAATCCGTCCTTCGACCTTCATGGACGTTGCCTCACTCCTGTTTCGGGCTCGAACAGCCGGGTCAGTTGGTCGCGACCCGCGCGGTGCGGTCGGTGTTGAACGGGGTGGTGGTGACGGCGTACGGCGAGCAGAGCTCGCCACAGTTCATGGCCGTCAGCGCCTCGGAAGCGGTGTTCGGCTTGCCGCTCTTCGGGTTCACCGTGCCGCGGAGCTGGATGTACTGCGCGTACTTGTCCGCCGACAGCGCCCTGACCTCGAAGTTCATCCCCGAGTGGTAGGTGCCGCACAGTTCGGCGCAGCGGCCGACGAACGAACCTTCCTTGTCGATCGAGTTCTGGAAGGTGAAGTCCTGGTTGTTCTTCTCCGGGTCCGGCATGACGTCCCGCTTGAAGTGGAACTCCGGCACCCAGAACGAGTGGATGACGTCGGCCGACCGCAGGTTGTACTGGATCGTCTTCTTCGTCGGCAGGACGAGCAGCGGGATCTCGGTCGAGCTGCCGACCGTGGTGATCTCGGGGTCGTCGTGGTTCTTGGAGTCGCTCTTGTACTTGAACTCCCAGTTCCACTGGAACGCGACGATGTCGACCGTGACGTCGGGGTTCTCCGTCTCGGCGAGCACGCGGTTCTCGGTGGTCGCGGTGAAGAAGAACAGCACGCAGACCATGATCGTCGGGACGACGACCGTGAAGATCTCCAGCGGGATGTTGTACTGGAACTGCCGGGGCAGTTCCTCCTCCGCGCCGTCGGCGGTCTTCTTCTTGCGGTGGAAGATCGCGGTCCAGAAGATCAGCGCCCAGACGATGACACCGACGACCAGCGCGGCGACGACGGTCCACGTCCACAGCGTGCGCATGTCGTGCGACTGCGGGGTCACCCCGACCGGCCAGCCGAATCGGAGGATCTCGTCCCCGGAGCAGCCCGTCGCGGTCAGCATCACCAGCGCGGCGAGTGCGACTACGCGACCAGCCCGCTTAGCTGGCTTGCGCTCTGGATTTCCCACTGCGCCTTGCCCTTTCACCCAGAGCCTCCTCGACCGATCTTTGTGACAGGGCGGAGCCTAGCCGAGTTGTGGCACCGCGCTGACTAAGGGGTAACCCCAACACACGTGTCCCCCACCACGGTCGGGTGTACGCCCGCACGGGCATACTGGGCCCTTCTCCCCCGCTCGGCCAACAAGAGGTGTGTGAACTAGACGTGTGCGGCCTGCTTGGACTGATCTGTTCGACCGAAGCCGACGCGGCCGGCGCCCGTGACGCGGTCGACGCCGCCATGCGCTGCCAGCGGCACCGCGGCCCCGACGAGCACGACACCTGGGCCGACGCCGAGGTGGTCTACGGCTTCAACCGGCTCGCCTTCATCGATGTCGACCACGCGCACCAGCCCCTGATCTGGGGTCCGCCGGAGGCGCCGGAGCGCTACACGCTGAACTTCAACGGCGAGATCTACAACTACCGGGAGCTGCGCGACGAGCTGGCCGCCGAGCACGGTGCGAAGTTCGCCACAGAAGGTGACGGCGAGGCGATCGTCGCGGCGTACCACTACCTCGGCGACGACGCGGTGAAGAAGCTGCGCGGCATGTTCGCCTTCATGATCTGGGACTCCCAGGAGAAGGTCGTCTTCGGCGCGCGTGACCCGTTCGGCATCAAACCGCTGTTCTACTCCGCCGGCCCCGGCAAGGTCGCCTTCTCGAGCGAGAAGAAGAGCCTTCTGGAGCTCTCGGGCGTGCTCGGCGTCGAGGAGAAGCTGGACCGCAAAGCCCTTCAGCACTATCTGGTGCTCCAGTACGTGCCGGAGCCCGAGTCGCTGCACGCCGGGATCCGCCGCGTCGAGTCCGGTACGTCGTTCCGCGTGGTCCCCGGCGGGGACGTCGAGTTCACCCGCTACTTCCACCCACAGTTCAGCGCGAAGCCGGTCAACGGCCAGGCCGAGGCGGACGCGCTGTACGAGCGCATCGCCGACGTCATGCGCGACTCGGTCGGCAAGCACATGATCTCCGACCCGGACGTCACGGTCGGCGCGTTCCTCTCCGGCGGTATCGACTCCACCGCGACCGCGACGCTGGCGAAGGAGCACAACCCGAACCTCATCGCGTTCACCACCGGGTTCGAGCGCGAGGGCTACTCCGAGGTCGACGTCGCCGCCGAATCGGCCGCCGCGATCGGCGTGAAGCACGTGGTCCGCACGGTGTCGGCGGACGAGATGATGGAGGCGCTGCCGCTCATCGTCTGGTACCTGGACGACCCGGTGGCCGACCCGGCGCTCGTACCGCTGTGGTTCATCGCCCGCGAAGCGCGTAAGCACGTCAAGGCCGTGCTGTCCGGCGAAGGCGCCGACGAGCTCTTCGGCGGCTACACGATCTACAACGAGCCGATCTCCCTGGCGCCGTTCGAGAAGATCCCCGGCGGCATGCGGAAGATCATCGGCAAGGTCTCCACGAAGATCCCCGAGGGCACCCGCGGCAAGGACCTGCTGCGCCGCGGCGCGCTTCCGCTGGAGGACCGCTACTACGGCAACGCCCGCAACTTCCGCGACGACCAGCTGCGCCACGTGCTGCGCACGTACGAGGAGGGCGTCGGCTTCAAGGACGTCACCGCTCCTTGGTACAAGGTCTCCGAGGGCTGGGACCCGGTCGCGCGTATGCAGCACGTCGACCTCTACACCTGGCTGCGCGGTGACATCCTGGTCAAGGCCGACAAGGTGACCATGGCGAACTCGCTGGAACTGCGTGTGCCGTTCCTCGACGCCGAGGTCTTCAAGGTCGCCGCGAGCATCCCGCTCGACCAGAAGCTCGCGCACGGCACCACGAAGTACGCGCTACGCCAGGCGCTGGCGAAGATCATCCCGGCGCATGTGCTGAACCGGCGCAAGCTCGGCTTCCCGGTGCCGATCCGGCTGTGGCTGCGCAACGAGATGTACGACTGGGCCAAGGGCATCATCTCGGACTCGCGGACCGACGAACTGCTCGACAAGAAGGCCATCCTGGCGCTGCTGGAGGAGCACAAGGCCGGTCAGCTCGACCGGAGTCGCCAGCTGTGGGCGCTGCTGGTGTTCATGCTCTGGCACGGCATCTTCGTCGAGCACCGCATCAAGCCCGAGGTGCCGGAACCCGTCTACCCGGTGAAACTCTAGTCACGACTCCGCACTGGCCTTCACCGTTCACCCGGTGGAGGCCAGCATGGAGCGATGGACTTCGTCCTCGTGCACGGCACGACGCAGAGCCCGGCAGGCTGGGACCGCGTGGCCAAGTTGCTCAGGGCCGCCGGGCATCGCGCGATCGCGGTGGACCTGCTGACCCCGGCCGATCTGCCTGTCGAGGGCTACGCGCAGCACGCACGGGACCAGTACGACGGCGAACGGCCGGTCGTGGTGGCCCATTCCGGGACCGGGGTCCTGCTCCCCGCGATCGCCGAAGCGCTCGACGCGCGGGCGATGGTGTGGGTCGCCGCCTACATCCCCGATTTCGCCGGTGGCCGGAGCCTGCGCGACGAGGCCGTCTCCCTGTTCGCCCCTGAATGGATCGGCGTGGACCCGACCGCGGATCCCGCGAAGGCGTCGGAGTTCCTTTTCCACGACTGCGACCCCGAGACCGAACATCTGGCGCTGGACAGCCTGCGGCTGTTCAGCCCCGCGGTGCTCGCGGCGCACCACGCCGGGCCCGCGCCGGAGATCCCGTCGACGGTGGTCGGCCCCACGCGTGACCGCACGCTGAAGCCCGAGTGGATGCGTCAGGCCGCCCGGGACCGGCTGGGGGTCACCGCGATCGAGATCGACGCCGGGCACTGCCCGCACATGTCCCGCCCCGCGGAGGTCGCCGGCATCCTGACCGGACGCGCGTGACAGATGCCCGACCCACTCCCCTCACCCCTGCTCGCGCAAGTCCGTGAAGGCCTCCTTGAGGGACGCTGAGTCCCTCAAGGAGGCCTTCACGGACTTAAGGGACGTCAGTGGACCTTTCAGCTCACGCCGGCAGGATCGCGGCGATCTCTTCGGCCGACTCCGGCCCGAAGGCCTCCTTCAGGCGGCCCAAGACGTCTTCACGCTGGAAGGACCATTCCTGCGTGCCGACGGTCTCGAGCACCAGCACGGCGATCAGCGACCCCAGCTGGGCCGAACGCTCCAGGCTGAGGCCGCCGTCGATACCGGCGATGAACCCGGCGCGGAAGCCGTCGCCGACGCCGGTCGGGTCGACCTTGCCGCGCTCCGGGACGGCGCCGATCTGCAGCGCGAGGCCGTCCTTGCCGATGATCTCGACGCCCTTCTCCCCGAGCGTCGTGATCCGCATGCCGACGCGGTCGAGGACGTCGGCCTCGGTCCAGCCGGTCTTCTGGAGCAGCAGCTCCCATTCGTAGTCGTTGCTGAACAGGTACTTCGCGCCCTCGACGAAGGAGCGCACCTGCTCGCCGTCCATCCGGGCGAGCTGCTGCGAGGGGTCGACGGCGAAGGGGTAGCCGCGCTGGCGGCACTCCTCGGCGTGCCGGACCATACCCTCGGGGTCGTCCGGGCTGATCAGCACGAGAGACAGCTCACCGGCGTGCGCGGCGACCGGCTCGAGTTCGATGTTGCGGGATTCGGCCATCGCGCCGGCGTAGAAGGTGGCGATCTGGCAGAGGTCCTCATCGGTGGTGCAGACGAAGCGTGCGGTGTGCGCGACCTCGGACACCAGCACGCCGGCGGTGTCGACACCGTGCCGCTCGAGCCACGAGCGGTAGTCGGCGAAGTCGGAGCCCACCGCACCGACCAGGATCGGGCGCTTGCCCAGGACACCGAGTCCGAAGGCGATGTTCGCGCCGATCCCGCCCCGCCGGACGACGAGGTCGTCGGCCAGGAAGCTCAGGGACACGCGGTGCAGCTGCTCGGCGATGAGCTGCTCGGCGAACCTGCCCGGGAAGTGCATGAGGTGGTCGGTTGCGATACTGCCGGATACTGCGATCCTGGCGCTGTCTGCCACCGGTTCTCCTTGATCGGTCGGCCTCGCCGGAACGAGGACGGCTAAGTTACCCGCAGGTCATGCCCCATACGGGTTGCTTCAAGCACGGCCATGAACACTACCGGTTGGTAGTGGTGTCCTACTCGAACGCGAGTCATTAACTTGTCGTTCGTGACCTCTTCCGCGTATCACCTAGAACCGGAATCGATCGGCGAACTCATCGCCGACTGTGCCGGCATCCCTTCGTCCCTCCAGGCCGAGAACCTGCCCCTGCCCCGGCAGATCGCTCCGCCGTGGACCGTGGACGAGCGGTGCCTCGCCCAGGTCGCCGATCTGGACGCCTACGTCTGATCCGCTGAGAGTCCGCAAGTTCGGCGGGCATGAAGAAGGGCCGCGACCTGGGTGAGGTTCGCGGCCCTTCTTCGTGCCCGATTCGCGTCAGTGGAAGCTGTCGCCGCAGGCGCAGCTACCCGTCGCGTTGGGGTTGTCGATCGTGAAGCCCTGCTTCTCGATCGAGTCGACGAAGTCGATCACGGCGCTGGACACGTACGGCGCGCTCATCCGGTCGACGGCGACGCGGAGGCCGTCGAAGTCCCGGAACAGGTCGCCGTCGAGCGTGCGCTCGTCGAAGAACAGCTGGTAACGCAGACCCGCGCACCCGCCGGGCTGGACGGCGATGCGCAGGTGCATGTCGTCGCGGCCCTCCTGCTCGAGCAGGGCCTTCGCCTTGGAGGCCGCGGAGTCGGTCAACGTGACGCCGTGGGTCTCCTCGGCGGTTTCGGCCTGAGCTGCGCCTGCCTGCTCAGCGGTCGTCATGGTTCTCCCTCTGGTCGAACTCGCTGCGGGTACTCGTCTTGCACATGGTCCAACACGTCGGAGTCCCGATCTGTTCCCCTCCATGGTGACATATCGCTCGGCCTGGTGCGTGGCACCGTGACGCCCGCGACTACCCTGGTGAGGTGAGGTTCCTGCGCCGTAGCACCACAGACTCCGCCACGACCGACACCGAGACCCTCGACAACGAGGCCGTCGAGGTCCAGGCCAAGGCCTATACGCCCGGAAAGGGCAAGGCCACGCCCAAGCGGCGTGAGGCCGAGGCCAAGCGCCGTGGTCCGGTGGCGCCGCCCCCGACCACCATGCGGGAGGCGATGAAGCGCAACAAGGAACTCCGCAAGTCCGCGAAGGCCGACCCGGAGTACAAGGCCAAGCAGCGCAACGCGGCCAAGGAACGCCGCGAGAAGATGATGGCGGGCGACGACAAGTACCTGCTCCCGCGCGACCGCGGGCCGGTCAAGGCCTACATCCGCGACCTCGTCGACTCGCGACGCAACCTGCTCGGTCTCTTCATGCCGCTCGCGATCCTGGTGTTCGTCGCGCTGCTGGTGCCGTACCCGGACGTGCAGCGCTACGCGACCCTGCTGTGCACAGTGATGCTGCTCGGCATGATCGTCGAAGGCGTGCTCAGCGGACGCCGGATCGCGAAGATGGTCCGCCTGAAGTTCCCGAACGAAGTGGTCAAGGGCACCTCGGTCGGCTGGTACTCCTTCATCCGGGCGAGCCAGATCCGCAAGCTGCGCGTCCCGAAGCCGCGGGTCAAGCCCGGCGACAAGGTCTGAGCAGGCGAAACCCAGGTCGTTAGCCTACCTAACGGCCTGGGGTAGAGTCGGGCTCATGGAGTTCCGACGCCTAGGCCGCAGCGGCCTCAATGTCAGTGAGATCTCGTACGGCAACTGGCTCACCCACGGGTCCCAGGTGGAAGAGGACCAGGCGCAGTCCTGCATCAAGGCCGCGCTCGACGCGGGCATCACCACCTTCGACACCGCCGATGTTTACGCCAACACGGCCGCCGAATCGGTACTCGGCCGCGGACTCAAGGGCCTGCGGCGCGAAAGCCTGGAGATCTTCACCAAGGTCTACTGGCCGACCGGCCCCAAGGGTCCCAACGACCAGGGCCTCGGCCGCAAGCACATCATGGAGTCGGCGAACGCTTCGCTGAAGCGACTCGGCACCGACTACGTCGACCTCTACCAGGCGCACCGCTTCGACCGGACCGTCCCGCTCGAAGAGACGTTCCTCGCCTTCGCCGACCTCGTCCGCCAGGGCAAGGTGCTCTACATCGGCGTTTCGGAGTGGACCGCCGAGCAGATCACCCAGGGCGCCGCGATCGCACGCGAGCTGAAGGTGCCGTTCATCTCGAACCAGCCGCAGTACAACGCGCTGTGGCGGGTCATCGAGGCGCAGGTCGTCCCGGCGTCCGAGCGTGAGGGCCTCAGCCAGATCGTCTGGTCGCCGATCGCGCAGGGCGTGCTCACCGGCAAGTACAAGCCCGGTCAGCCGCTGCCCGAGGGCTCCCGCGCGACGGACGAGAAGGGCGGCGCCAACATGGTCGCCCGCTTCCTCAACGACGACGTCCTCGAACGTGTCCAGCGGCTGCAGCCGATCGCGGACAAGGCAGGCCTGTCGCTGGCCCAGCTGTCCGTGGCGTGGGTGTTGCAGAACCCGAACGTCGCTTCGGCGATCATCGGCGCTTCGCGTCCGGAGCAGGTGCACGAGAATGTGAAGGCGGCCGGCGTGAAGCTGGACGCGGATCTTCTCGCCGCCATCGACGAGGCCCTCGACGGCGTCGTCGAGACCGACCCCACCCTGACCCGCTCGCCCTGATCCCCTCCCCCGCACTTAGTCGACCAAATGCGGGGTTGGTCCGTGAAGGCCTCCTTGAGGGTCCATCCATGCCCCCGCCACCGCCCTCAACGGAGGCGCTTCGCGCCACGGGGCTGATTCAAGTCCCTCAAGGAGGCCTTCACGGACTTCGGGCGTCAGTCGCCGTGCACCCGGGACTGGTAAGCGATCTGACCGTCGAGGTCGAGGGCGTCGGCGGGTGCGCGAAGCGGGTCGATTCCCAGTCCCCGCAGCAGCCTGCTCGCCCCGACGACGCGGTCGCCCGCCCGGCCGTCGAGCCGCTCCGGCCGGTGGCCCCGCTGGATCAGCAGGCCCACGACGTCGTCGATCAGCCGGTACGGGTCGTAGACCTGCGGGTCAGGCATGGCCACCACCGGGAACCCAGGTGTTCCCGGTGATCCTCTCGTAGACCTCGGTGTATCGCTTGCGGGTCGCCTCGACGATCTCGTCGGGGATCTCCGGCCCGGGCGGCGTCTTGTCCCAGCCGGTGCTCGCGGACCAGTCGCGGACGAACTGCTTGTCGAACGCGTGCTGCGTCCGCCCCGGCTGCCAGTCGTCGGCGGGCCAGAACCGCGAGGAGTCCGAGGTGAGGACCTCGTCCCCGAGCGTCAGCACACCGTCGGCGTCGAAACCGAATTCGATCTTGGTGTCGGCGATGATGATGCCGTTCTTCGCCGCGTGCTCGGCGCCCTTGGTGTAGACCTCGATCGTCAGGTCGCGGAGACGGTCCGCGGTCTCCTGGCCGATGTCGTTCACGACCTCGGCGAAGGTCATGAATTCGTCGTGTCCGGTGTCGGAGATCTTCGTGGTGGGCGTGAAGATCGGCTCGGGCAGCTTGTCCGCCTCGACGAGACCCGCGGGCAACTCGACCCCGGAGACCTTGCCGTCGCGCTGGTATTCACGCATTCCGAGACCGGTGAGGTAGCCGCGCGCGATGCATTCGACCTGGATCATCTTCAGCGGCTTGCAGCGCATGGCACGGCCGGCGAATTCGGCCGGGACGTCGGTCGTGGAGACGACGTGGTTCGGTACCACGTCGGCCATCTTTTCGAACCACCAGGCGGAAAGCTGGTTCAGCAGCGCGCCCTTGTCCGGGATCGGGGTCGGCAGCGAGACGTCGTAGACCGAAACGCGATCGGACGCGACGAGCAGAATGTCGTCGTCGATTTCGTAAAGGTCCCGGACCTTACCCGCGTGAATGTGCTTCATGCCCCGTCCTCGATGTTGTATTCGTAGAAAACCCACTGATTCGGCAAGGCCGACGATTCGCCGTACTCCAGCACGTCACCCTCCGCGGAGAGAAACCTGTTGCGGCTCAACAAGATCGCCGTACCTTCGGCCACGCCGAGTTCCGCCGCGTCCTCGGCACCCGCCAGCCCCGCGGCGTGCTGAGTATGCGTCGACGTGAGAACCCGCCCGGTCTGATCCGCGACGTATTTGACCGTTCCTTCGACGATCCGCCTGGTCTCGAACAGCAGCGGCGACTTCGCCGCGAGCGCGCCGTCGAACCAGGAGACCGACGTCGACACCGGCACTTCGTCGCCGGCGTACGTGGTCCGCCGCCGCCGGATCGCGGGAGCGCCCTCGTCGATACCGAGCGCGTCCGCCACCCGCTCCGGCGCCGGGACGAGCCCGGCCTCACGGATTTTCGCGTAGTGGCCCGGTGGATAGACCTTGCCGGTTCGCGCGATCGAGATCGTCCGATCGTGCGCGGAGCGGTGCAGCGCTCTGGTCTGCACCACTGTCCCGATGCCGCGTACCGCGCGGACCAGACCTTCGGCCCGCAATGTCGAGAGCACCTTCATCGCCGTCGCCATGGCGACGTTCCAGTTCCTCGCGATCTCGCGCGCGGACGGCACCGCGTCGCCTTCCTTGAGCCTGCCCGAAACGATGTCGTCGCGAATGTTTCCCGCGATCTGGAGATACGGCGGTTCAGGTCGTTCGACGGCGGGCAAGGTGACTCCTAACAAGGTCGCGCGGTGCGCACAAGCGTTCTAGCACACCCATGGACGAGCACCAAGGATCCTGCTCACACCCCATTATTACGTACTAGTACACATTCTGGACGGTGCTCTAGTACACCTGTTACTCTCCGCAGAGTTCCCGAAACCCGTTGGGGGGCTCGATGAACCATCTGAGCATCGACGAACTGCTCGAAGAGCTTCGAAGACGCCGGTGGGTCGTCTACATCTTCGGCCCCCGGGAGGAGCCCGAAGTCTGCGCCGCGGTGTTCCAATGGGAGACCTGCGCCGATGTCCTGGTCCTGCGCGGTGAGGAACGGGCGAGCGCCTACCGGGTCACCACACTCCCCGACACGGACGTCTTCCAGCCCGCACTCGTCTCGTGGCAGTACCACTCCACGGCCGACTGGACGCTGCGCGCGGTGCTCACCATCCCGCCGCCCGGCGACGTCGCGGCGCCGATCCAGTTGCTGCAACCACATCCGGACTGCGCGATCCCGATGGACGCGCGCCAGCCGGTCACCATCCTGCCGGCCAACGGAACCGGCAAGGCCGACCAGGGAGATCCCTAACCTCGGCCGATCACCTGCTCGGCGACAACGAGGTCGTGCGGGTAGGTGATCTTGAGGTTCTCCGCGCTGCCCGGAACCCACCGCACCGGCAGCGCGGAGAACCTTTCCATGCACGAAGACGTGTCCGTGCCGACGAAACCCTCGCGCTCGGCCGTTTCGTACGCCTCCAGCAACGGGGCCGCGCGGAAACCCTGTGGTGTCTGCACCCGGATGGCGCCCGGCAATTCCCCGGAAACGGTGTCACCGTCCACACGCACGATGTCGTCGGCGGCGATGCCGGGCACCGCTCCCCCATACCGCCGCGTGTCGGCGAGGACGTCCGCGATCAGTTCCGGGGTGACGAGCGGACGGGCCGCGTCGTGCAGCAGCACCGCGTCGATCTCGCCGCTTCCGATCCGGGAAGCCAAGTGGCGCAAGGCGTTCAGCTCCGAACCCTGACGCGTCGCGCCACCGTGCACGAGTTCGACCTCACCCGGATGCGCGGCGAGCACCTCCCGCGCGAGCTCGGTGTCCTGCGGCCGGATGACCAGCACGAGCACGTCGATGCCGGGTACGCGGGCGAAGGCGTCGAGCGACCACGCGACGACCCGCCTGCCCGCCACCGGCAGGTAGACCTTGTTGAGCTTGGCGCCGACCCGGGTGCCCGCACCGCTCGCGAGCACCACCCCGGCCGCCTTCGTCTGAGCCACAGGCAACTCTGGCACAGCCGGGTCGGTAGGTTGGGCCCGGCCACCGAAGCGATCCGAAGGGCAAGGCGTTGGACGACGAAATCCTCGAGTTCGCCGAAGTCGAGCAACCTGATGAACACGCACGCTCGGCGGCGATCGCCCTCCACTCGAAATTGATCAAGCCCGCGGGCTCGCTGGGCAGGCTCGAAGAACTGGGCGTCTGGGTCGCGGCCTGCCAGGGCCAGTCACCGCCTCGCCCGTTCACGCGGCCCCGCGTCGTGGTGTTCGCCGGGGACCACGGCATCGCCGCGAAGGGCGTCTCGGCCTATCCGGGCGAGGTCACCGCGCAACTCGTCGGCAGCATGCTGACCGGTGGCGCGGCGATCAACGTGCTGGCGGCCTCCGCCGGCGCGAGCGTCCGGGTCGTCGACATGGCCGTGGACAGCGACGCCCCCGCGACGCGGTCCATCGGCGAGTACAAGGTGCGGCGCGGCTCCGGCTCCATCGACGTCGAAGACGCCCTGACCGACGAAGAGGCGCGCGCCGCCGTCCGCGCGGGCCGGGCGATCGCCGACGCCGAGGTCGACGGCGGGGCCGACCTGCTCATCGCGGGCGACCTCGGGATCGGGAACAGCACCCCGGCCTCGGTCCTGGTCGCGGCGCTGACCGGCAGCGAACCGGTGGCCGTCGTCGGCCGCGGATCGGGTATCGACGACAACGCCTGGATGCGCAAGGCCGCCGCCGTCCGCGACGCGCTCCGGCGGGCCCGGACGGTACTGGCCGACCCGGTCGCTCTCCTGCGCACCGCCGCCGGCGCCGACATCGCCGCGATGACCGGATTCCTCGCGCAGGCCTCGCTCCGCAAGACCCCTGTGATCCTGGACGGCCTGGTCGCCGCCGCGGCCGCGCTGGTCGCCGAGGAACTCGTGCCCGGCGCGCGGCAATGGTGGACCGCCGGCCAGCTCGGCGGCGAACCCGCGCACGCGCTCGCGCTGGAGCACCTCGACCTGGACCCGATCCTGGACCTGGACGTCCGGCTCGGCGAGGGAACGGGCGCGGTCGTCGCGCTGCCGCTGGTGTTCATGGCGACGCGGGTGCTCGCGGAGATGGCGACGCACGAGCAGTCCGGGGTGAGCGGGCCGCTGATCGACGTCCCCGCCACCTGACGCTTCGCATTTAGTCCTCTGAATGCGGGCCGTCTTCGGTCCCGGAAGTCCGTGAAGGCCTCCTTCCCTACCTTGAGCGTAGGGAAGGAGGCCTTCACGGCACTCTTGCCGGTCTGCGGACCGGCGAGGGCTCAGCTCCCTCTCGCGTTTAGTCCTCTGAATGCGGACCGCCGAAGATCAGCCCAGCGGGTACATCCAGCCTTCCGGGGCGGGCCGCGTGCCCTCCTGGATGCCGGTCAGCGC
Organism: Amycolatopsis pittospori; assembly: GCF_013870525.1. Lineage (GTDB taxonomy): Bacteria > Actinomycetota > Actinomycetes > Mycobacteriales > Pseudonocardiaceae > Amycolatopsis > Amycolatopsis pittospori. The sequence goes on along the minus strand of NZ_JACBXD010000029.1, from coordinate 23,361 downwards.
GCCGCGCAGCTTCATGGTCAGTTCGCCCGGCTGGCCGCCGGCGACGGAGAACTCCCCGCCCGCGTGCTTCACGTGCCCGACCGGCGTGATGACGGCCGCGGTCCCGCAGGCGAACACCTCGGTCAGCTCACCCGACGCGGCGGCCTTTTCCCACTCTTCGGTGGAGATCCGACGCTCCTCGACCTGGTGGCCGAGCGACTTCGCCAGCTCCAGCAGTGACTTGCGGGTGACGCCCGGCAGCAGCGAGCCGGTCAGTTCCGGGGTCACGACGCGGGCTTCGTCGCCGGAGCCGAAGACGAAGAACAGGTTCATCCCGCCCATCTCCTCGACCCAGCGCCGCTCGACGGCGTCGAGCCAGACGACCTGGTCGCAGCCCTTTTCGACGGCCTGCGCCTGCGCCACGAACGACGCCGCGTAGTTGCCGGCGCATTTCGCCTCGCCGGTGCCGCCGGGGACGGCGCGCACGTACTCGGTGGAGAGCCAGACGCTCACCGGCTTGACGCCGCCGGAGAAGTACGAGCCGGCGGGCGAGCCGATCAGCGCGTAGAGGTACTCGTTCGCGGGACGGTTGACGCCGAGCCCGGCCTCGGTGGAGATCATGAACGGCCGCAGGTACAGCGACTCGCCCTGCTTCGTCGGGATCCAGCGGTTGTCGACGGCGATCAGTTCACGGATCGAGTCGAGGAACACCTCCACCGGCAGCTGCGGCATGGCGAGCCGCTCGGCCGAGTTCCGGAACCGGACAGCGTTGGCGTCGGGCCGGAAGGCCGCGACGGTGCCGTCCGGTTGACGGTACGCTTTGAGGCCTTCGAAGATCGCCTGGCCGTAGTGCAGCACGGAGGTCGCCGGGTCCAGCGTGAAAGGCGCGTACGGCCCGACGGTCGCGTCGTGCCAGCCCTGCTCGGCGCTCCACTTCACGGTCACCATGTGATCGGTGAAGTACAGACCGAAACCGGGTGCGGCCAATACGTCCGCGACGCGTTCCGGGCTCGCGGGGCTCGGGTGCGGGAGGTGGGTGAACTGCGTCGAGGTCGTCATGCCTAAGACGATAACGCTTGGTCGGACCCACGTTAGTCGGACGTCCGCATATCTTTACCTCTCGCGATCTGTCCATCGCGACGAACGGATGAGGGCTCGCGCCCCTAGGATGGGTTCGTGACGTACAACCAGATGCAGCCCGCACACCCGGCGCGACCGGCCACCGTCGGCAAGGGTGCCGACGTCAAGACGTTCGCGACGGCGGTGCTGCTCACCTTCGGCACCGGCCTGCTGATGATGGACGGCTGGGCCCTGCTGGACAGCGGCTTCGGCGCGTTCCTCGGCCTGGTCGGGGGCGGCTTCGGCATCTTTTGGTGGCGCAGCATCCACGGCAAGGTGTTCCCGCGTGAACTGTCCACCAAGTCGGTGGTCATCCTTACCGTGATCAACGTCGTGCTGGTGCTGCTGCTCCTCCTCCAGGTGAGCTAGAGCAGCCCCTCGGGGAGAACGGGCGCCCGCCAGTCCGGCTCCGGCCGGAAGTCGGTCCAGGTGCCGTCGAAGGGGAACGACCCGGCGTCCGCGAGCGCCCCGATGCGCTCGCCTTCGGCCCTCAGCCGCTCCAACTGCGCGGCGGTGATCCGCCCGGCGAGGACGGCCTCCTCGGCCTCGTCCTCGTCCTTCCACTGCCAGCTTCCGCCGGGTTCGACGGCGACGTCGAGGATGCCGTCGATCCGGTCGGGCCCGGACGACGTGCGCCCCATCGGGACCTCGAGGTTGACGTACCAGTTGAGGAAGCGTCCCGCGGCGTCGAAGAACCACCAGACCGACGACCATTCGTCGTCGGCGATCCGGCGCAGCGTCGAGGTGTCGCGCCAGAAATCCGGCACCCGCACCCTCGGCACCCGGAACCGCTCCTCGAGCGGCGCCTCGCGGAAGAGCCGTCCGTCGGCGAGCCTGCTGCCGATGATCGGGGTGTCGGCCGGGAGCCAGCCGAGCAGCACTTCGCCGTCGTCGGCGATGACGCGCAGCGGGTGATGCTGACCGATCGAGCCGTCCGGCCGGAGGAAGCGCTCGACGACCGTGTCGCCCGGGGTCCAGAGAGGATCACGCACGCCTTGCACGGTACCCACGGGCGCGGACCCGCAGAACCAGTTCCGCGACCGTTCCCACTCCCGCGAGCCCGAGGGCCACGACCGGCCCAGCGAAGGCCGCCGCGACGGCCACGATCAGTCCACAAGCGAGTGTCGCCTTCGGACGTTCCGGGGACAGCCGCTCCCGGCCCTCGGTGAAGGCGTCCACCGCGACCGGCACGGTCGCCACCGCGACCACCACCGAAAGCACGGGCAGCAGCGAGACCGCGTCGGCCGCGGCGAGGAGTTCGCGGAACGACGTCGCGGAGAGTCCCAGCCGGATCGGTCCCAGCTGGTAGAGGGCGACGCCGACGATCACCACGGCCACCAGGCCCACCGCGGCCGCGCGGCCCGCGCCGGGACGGCGGGGCAGCAGGAACGGCAGCAGCACCAGGACGGCGAGGCCGAGACCGGGTACGGACGGCGGATCCGGCGCGATGAACTGCGCCAGCGGCGGGATGGCGACGCAGATCGCGATCAGGGAGGCGGCCGCCACGAGCAGCACGCCGGTGACCCAGCGGGCGGCGTGGTCGCCGAGGCGGACCCCGGCGAGATCGGCGACGGCCGCGACGACGGCGAACACCGCCGCGGCGATGCCCGGAGCGGACGGAAACAGGTACTGGCCGAACGTCGTCGCGAAGACGAGGACGAGGCCCAGCCGCGAAACGGAGCCCACGATCCGATCCGCTCGCGTCTCCCCCAGCGGCGGCAGCAACGCCTCCGCCGCGACGGCGACCAAGACCGCGACCACCGCCGCGAGCAGCACCCAATAGTCCGCTCCGGAGGTGCCCACCGCGAGTGCGATGAACAGACCGCCCGCCAGCCGCACGCCGTCTCCCTTCCTGTACACCGAGTGACCCGGTCGGCCCCGCTGTTCCCCCAGGTCCCGCTGTCATTAGCATGGCTCACGATCCAACCGGGCACCCGCCCGGTACCACCGCGAACGCGCGAGGAGCCAGAAGTGACCGTGCCGAAGCTTGCCCTGACCGAGAACGCCGAAGCGGCGCTTGCCAAGACGCGCGCCGACGTCGTCGTCATCGGAACCCTGCAGGGCGAGGACGGCCTGGCGCTCGCCGCCGGCTCCTCCGTTGCCGATGCCGCCTTCGACGGCAAACTCGCCGACGTCCTCGGGACGCTGGGCGCGTCCGGCAAGGCCGACGAGGTCGTCAAGGTCCCGACGCTGGGCAAGCTGTCCGCCGGTGTCGTGCTGGCCGTCGGCCTCGGCAAGGCGGGCGAGAACGGCGTCACCGCCGAGCAGGTCCGCCGGGGCGCGGGTGCCGCGGCGCGGGCGCTGAGCGGCACCGACCGCGCGTTCGTCACACTGTCGGCGATCGACCTGCAGGCCGCCGTCGAGGGCACCGCGCTCGGCGCGTACACCTTCACCGCGTACCGCTCCGAGAAGGGCGACGGCCCGGTCGCCAAGGTCGACTTCGTGAGCCCCGAAGAGGGCACCGCGAAGGACCACAAGGCGACCCTCAAGGCCGCCACCCTGATCGCGGAGTCGGTGATCATCGCCCGCGACCTGATCAACACCCCGCCGAACGACCTGTTCCCGGCCTCCTTCGCCGACCGCGCGAAGACCCTGGCCGAGGCGAACAACCTCGAATTCGAGGTCCTCGACGAAAAGGCGCTCAAGCGCAAGGGCTTCGGCGGCATCCTCGGCGTCGGCGGCGGCTCCTCCCGTCAGCCGCGTCTGCTGCGTCTCGCCTACAAGCCGGCGAAGGCGTCGAAGAAGGTCGCGCTGGTCGGCAAGGGCATCACCTTCGACTCGGGCGGCATCTCGATCAAGCCCGCCGCGAACATGGACCACATGACCTCGGACATGTCGGGCGCGGCCGCCGTGCTCGCCTCCGTGGTGCTGGCCGCGAAGCTGAAGTACCCGCTCGAGGTCGTCGCGCACATCCCGCTGGCGGAGAACCTGCCCTCGGCCACCTCGTACCGGCCGGGCGACGTGCTCAGCATGTACGGGGGCAAGACCGTCGAGGTGCTCAACACCGACGCCGAAGGCCGTCTCGTGCTGGCCGACGCGATCGTGCGCGCGGGCGAGGAGAACCCCGACTACCTGATCGAGACCTCGACGCTGACCGGCGCGCAGCTCGTCGCGCTGGGCAACCGCACCGCGGGTGTCATGGGCTCGGACGAGTTCCGCGACCGGATCGCCGGTATCGCGCAGGCGACCGGTGAGGGCGGCTGGGCCATGCCGCTGCCGGAGGAACTGCGCGCCGACCTCGACTCGCGTCTCGCCGACCTGGCGAACGTGACCGGGCACCGCTGGGGCGGCATGCTCGCCGCGGGCATCTTCCTGCGCGAGTTCGTCGCCGACGGCCTGCCCTGGGCGCACATCGACATCGCGGGCCCGTCGTTCAACACCGCCGGCCCGTGGGGCTACACCGGCAAGGGCGGCACCGGCGTCCCGGTCCGCACCATCGCCGCCGTCCTCGCGGACATCGCCGCCAACGGCTGATCCTCGCGCGTGAAGGCCCTCTTCCCTCTGCTCAGCCGAGGGAAGAGGGCCTTCACGCGTTTCACTCCAGAGGCGTGTCCACGAGCTGGCCGAACGCCGGCCCGCAGGGTCCCGCTCAGTGTCCGATGTGGACGGTGACGGGGATGGCTCGAGGTCGGCGAGGTCTTGGCTGTGAAAGCTCGTAGAGGATCCGACTCACGGCGTTCTGCGTCTTGGCCACGCCGGCGATGTTCTCGGGCTGATCGAGGGGCCGGACCCCCTTGGGTCGAATTCGATCACCCGCTCTGAGGCGACGGCCGGCGTGAGTGGATCGGCGTCGCACCGAGGTCATTCCTTGTGGCAAGGTCGTTTCCGTGGACAGGGACGCGTATCTGGAAGGCGCGATCAGGGATGTGCTGAGCGGTGACGAGGCGACGCTCGACGACCGGATCGGGCACGCCGCGTTGCTGTTCGCGGCGTCCGGGGCGATGGCGGAAGCCGACAGGCTGATCACGCATTGGCACGCGCTCACCGAACGTCCCGTGACAGCGCTCGTCCCCGGCGCCGTGCAGGCGCGCGCGTGGGCGATGCTCTTCGAAGCGAACGGCGGGCGGCCGGAGTGGGCCGCGGCGCTGACGCCGCTCGACCTCGACGCCGAGGAACGCGCCCACGAAACGCACCTCGCCCGGCGCGTGTCCGATCTCGACGGTCTCTTCAGCGGCTCCCCGATCGGCGAGGCGGTGTCGCATCTCGGGCCGTCCCGGCCGGACCGGTTGCGCGAGGCCGTCGCGCGAGGCGACGTCGACGTCTGGGCGGAGATCGCCTCGCAACAGGCTCGCCCGGACGTCGCCGTGCTCGCCGCGTCGCGGCCGCTCGCGCCGCGTCTGGCCGCGGGAGCGGACCCGCTCGGACTCGGCGACTGGACCAGGGTGTGCGCCGGGGCGCTCGTCGCGGGCTTGTACGAGCGCTACCCGCCGGACACCGGGACGTGGCGCGAGATGGTCGCGGGCATCCTCCGGCTACGCGGCGGCGGGACCGCGCCCCCGGCGGCGTCCGCCCGCAACGTCGACGCGGCGGAGGTACGGCTCGGGCTCCGGCTGCCGGCCGATTACCGGGAGTTCCTGCTGACCTGTGACGGACTGCCCGCCGACGTCGTCTTCCCGCGTCTGCTCGGCACGGCGGAACTGCGCGCGGAAGGCGGGGTGGTCGTGATCGCCGACCCCGCCGTGGTGCTTCTCACGGCTGTCGGCGACGGATGGCGAACGGTCGAGATCGACCCGGCGCTGGGCACGACGGTCCACCCGGCGTTCCGCGCGCTGCTGGAACGGCATCTGCTCCTGCTGGCCCAGTCCGCGTAGGACAGGCGTCGGTCCGTGAAGGCCTCCTTCACTACCTTGAGGGTAGGGAAGGAGGCCTTCACGGACCGGACCTGTGACCAGCCGAAACCCGTCAGGCTTCGCCGCGTTTCTTCCGCTCGGTGTACTCCCGCATCCGCTTCGGATAGCCGACCCGCGCCACCTCGTACACGGGGATCGACCGTTTGCGACCGAACTGCTGCGCGGCGTCCAGGCTGTCGATCCGGCGCCGCGTCCACTCGCCGTCGTGCGCGATGAGGACGACTGTGGTCTCCGTGACGTTGGTCTTCGGCTCCACATAGGCCTCGACACCCGTCCTCGACGCGGCCCACTCCTCAAGGTGCTTGAAGTCGTTTGAAGAGGCTTTCCGCAGCGTACCGGGCTTTTGCCCGCCTTTAGAGCGCCGGCGCAGCGAGTCGAACAGACCCACTCCGACCACCTCACTTCCCACTCGCGTCCGATGTCCATTATCCCGACTCGGGCGTGTGCTCACCGTCGCATACCCGGCTAGGTCGCAGGCCCGCCGCGCGTAGTGACAAGATGGCAAGTGTCCGCGCGCGCGTATACCGCGCGAAGCGGCGCCAGAGCACCACCCCTACCGCTTGCCGAGGAGTTATTGAAGTGACCGACACCTCCGCCGACCTTGTGATCCTGGGTGGCGGATCGGGCGGCTACGCCGCCGCGTTCCGCGCGGCCGAGCTGGGCCTTTCCGTCACCCTGATCGAAAAGGACAAGCTTGGCGGGACGTGCCTCCACCGAGGCTGCATCCCGACCAAGGCCCTCCTGCACGCGGCGGAGGTCGCCGACGAGACCCGCGACGCCGAGACCTTCGGCGTCAAGGCCGTGCTGGAAGGCATCGACATCGCCGGGGTCAACAAGTACAAGGACGGGATCGTCTCCCGCCTGTACAAGGGCCTGCAGGGCCTGGCCAAGGCGCACAAGGTGAACCTCGTCGAGGGCACCGGAACGTTCGTCGGCGGCACCACCGTCGAGGTCGACGGCACCCGCTACACCGGCAAGAACGTCATCCTCGCCACCGGCTCGTACTCGAAGACGCTGCCGGGCCTGGAGCTGGGCGGCCGCATCATCGCGAGCGAGCAGGCCCTTTCGCTGGACTACATCCCGAAGAAGGCCATCGTTCTCGGCGGTGGTGTCATCGGTGTCGAATTCGCGTCCGTCTGGGCGTCCTTCGGCGTCGACGTCACCATCGTGGAGGCGCTGCCCCGCCTGGTCCCGAACGAGGACGAGTACGCGTCCAAGCAGCTCGAGCGCGCTTTCCGCCGCCGCAAGATCGCCTTCAAGACCGGCGTGCGGTTCACCGGTGCGAAGCAGGACGACGACGGCGTCAGCGTGTCGCTGGAGTCGGGCGAAACCCTCGAGGCCGACGTGCTGCTGGTCGCCGTGGGCCGCGGCCCGAACTCGGCCGGGCACGGCTACGAGGAGGCCGGGGTCAAGATGGAGCGCGGCTTCGTCCTCACCGACGACCGCCTGCGCACCAACCTGCCGAACGTCTTCGCCGTCGGCGACATCGTCCCGGGTCTGCAGCTCGCGCACCGCGGGTTCCAGCAGGGCATCTTCGTCGCCGAAGAGATCGCCGGCCAGGAGCCTCGCGTGATCGACGAGAGCGGCATCCCGCGCGTCACCTACTCGCACCCCGAGGTCGCTTCGGTCGGCCTCACCGAATCGCAGGCGAAGGAGAAGTACGGCTCCGACGTCACCACCTTCACCTACGACCTCGGCGGCAACGGCAAGAGCCAGATCCTCAAGACCTCCGGTGGGGTCAAGCTGATCAAGGCTCCGGAAGGGCCGGTCGTGGGCGTGCACATGGTGGGCGACCGCGTCGGCGAGCTGATCGGCGAAGCGCAGCTGATCTACAGCTGGGAGGCGTTCCCCGAGGACGTCGCCCCGCTCATCCACGCGCACCCCACCCAGACCGAGGCCCTCGGTGAAGCGTTCCTCGCCCTGGCGGGCAAGCCGCTGCACGTCCACAGCTGACGTCTCACCGTCGAAGAAACAGACCAAGCAAGACATATCAAGGGAGTCAGCGAACGATGGCCTACTCCGTCACGTTGCCGGAGCTCGGTGAGAGCGTCACCGAGGGCACCGTCACCCGGTGGTTGAAGCAGGAGGGCGACACCGTCGAGGTCGACGAGCCGTTGCTCGAGATCTCCACGGACAAGGTCGACACCGAGGTCCCGTCCCCGGTCGCCGGCAAGGTCGTGAAGATCAGCGCGCAGGAAGACGAGACCGTCGAGGTCGGTGGCGAGCTCGCGGTGATCGACGACGGGACCGGCGGTGTGCCGGAGTCCTCCGGGTCCTCCGAGTCCTCGGCGTCTTCGGAACCGGCCGCCGAAGAAGCGCAGCCGGAACCCGAGCCGGAGCCCGCGCAGGAGCAGGCCTCCGCGCCGTCCCAGCCGGACACCGCACCGGCTTCGGGCGGCGAAGGTACCGAGGTGAAGCTGCCCGAGCTGGGCGAGAGCGTCACCGAGGGCACCGTCACCCGGTGGCTCAAGCAGGTCGGCGACAGCATCGAGGTCGACGAGCCGCTGCTGGAGATCTCCACGGACAAGGTCGACACCGAGGTCCCGTCCCCGGTCGCCGGCACCGTGCTGGAGATCCGCGCCGGTGAGGACGAGACCGTCGAGGTCGGCGGTGTCCTCGCGGTGATCGGCGCGGCCGGTTCCGCCCCGGCCCCGAAGGCCGAGGAGAAGAAGCCCGAGCCCAAGCCGGAACCCAAGCCCGAGCCCAAGCCGGAACCGAAGCCCGAGCCCAAGGCCGAGGCCGCCCCCGCGCCGAAGCCGGCCGAGCAGCCGAAGCCCGCCGCTCAGCCCGCCCCGGCGGCGAGCAGCGACAACGGTTCGGACAACGCGCCGTACGTGACGCCGCTGGTCCGCAAGCTCGCTTCGGAGCACGGCATCGACCTGTCGTCGCTGACCGGCAGCGGTGTCGGTGGCCGTATCCGCAAGCAGGACGTGCTCGCGGCCGCGGAGGCCAAGCAGAAGGCCGCCCCGGCTCCCGCCGCCCAGCCCGCCGCTGCCGCCGCGCCGGCCGCGTCGTCGGCTCCGGCCGCTCCGCGCAAGGCCGCGGTTTCGCCGGAGCTCGCGGCACTGCGCGGAACCGTGCAGAAGGCCAGCCGGATCCGTCAGATCACCGCCACGAAGACCCGCGAGTCGCTGCAGGTTTCCGCGCAGCTCACGCAGGTCCACGAGGTGGACGTCACGAAGATCGCGAAGCTCCGCACGCGGGCGAAGGCGGCCTTCAAGGAGCGCGAGGGCGTCAACCTGACGTTCCTGCCGTTCTTCGCGAAGGCCACCGTCGAGGCGCTCAAGCAGCACCCGAACGTCAACGCGTCCTACAACGAGGACACGAAGGAGATCACCTACCACGGTGCGGTGCACCTGGGGATCGCGGTGGACACCGAAAAGGGTCTGCTGTCGGTGGTCATCCACGACGCGGGTGAGCTCAGCCTCGCCGGTCTCGCGCACCGCATCGCCGACCTGGCGGGCCGCGCGCGTTCGGGCCAGATCAAGCCGGACGAGCTTTCGGGCGGCACCTTCACGATCACGAACATCGGCTCCAACGGCGCCCTGTTCGACACGCCGATCATCGTGCAGCCGCAGTCCGGCATGCTCGGTACCGGCGCGGTCGTGAAGCGTCCGGTCGTGATCGCGGACGCCGACGGCAACGACACGATCGCCGTCCGGTCGATGGCGTTCCTGCCGCTGACCTACGACCACCGCCTGGTGGACGGGGCCGACGCGGGCCGCTTCGTCACGACGATCAAGCAGCGTCTGGAAGAGGGCAACTTCGAGGACGAGCTCGGTCTCTGATCCTCCGGTAGTCCGAGAAGGCCCTCGTCCCCTCCACGGGACGGGGGCCTTCTCCATTTTCCTCGCATTTAGTCCTCTGGATGCGGTACTTGCGCACGCAACTACCGCATCCAGAGGACTAAATGCGCCGGTTTGACAGCCACCCAGAACTCTAGTATTCCGGAATTACGGAAAACAAGAGGGAGGGTGTTGACCATGCTGACCAGACGCCATCTGCTGGCGGGAGCCGCGGCCGGATCGGCGGCGCTGCTGCTGCCGGGGACCGCGAGCGCGACCACGACCGGGCCGGACACGTCGACGGAACAGGGCTGGCTCGACTGGCTCGCCGCGCACCGGCGCGACGTCTCCGTCCTGATCGACGACGGCGCGGGCCGGCGGGCTTCGCGCAACGCCGATGTCCGGCGGCTACTGGCTTCGTCGGTCAAGGTCGTGCACCTCAGCGCCTACGCCGTCGCGGTCGCCGCGGGCAGGCTCGATCCGAAGGAACAGATCAGGGTCGGCGACTGGGACGCCCACCACCCGTTCGTCTCCGACGGCCGCGCGCACTTCCACGCGCTCACCTGGCTGGGCGTCCCCTGCGACGACTACGGCATCGCCAAGGACCCTGAACAGCGCGTCCCGCTGGCGAGGCTCCCCGAAGCGATGATCTTCTTCAGCGACAACGCCGCCACCGACTACCTCCGCACCCGTCTCGGCGATCCCGCCCTCCAGCGCGCGGCGGCACGAGGAGGGTGGGTGCGGCCGGACACCCGATCGCTGGGCGGCGAGGTCCTGATGCTGATGATGCCGGAGTACGCGCCGCCGCCCGGCAGTCCCGTCGCGGTCCGGCGGGCGCTGGGCGACGCGGTGGCCCGGCGGTTCGTGGCCGACCCCGACTTCCGCGCCGAAGCCTTCGCACGCTTCCCGACCATGCCGGGGACGCCGGAGGCGCAGTGGCCGTGGGTGGAGGGCCACGCCAGGGGTACGGCCTCGGAACTGTTCTCCCTCCACCACAGCCTGGCATCCGGTCGCTACCGGCCGGGCGGCGCGCTCGCCCGCGAGATCCTCGCCAGGCCGCTTTCCGGCCGCGTGCCGCCCGGCGCGAGCGAGGTGCTCATCAAGGACGGGGCCCTGCCGCGCACGCTCACCATCGGGCTTTCGGTCAGGTGGCCGGGAGGACGGTCCGGTACGGCGGCCGTCCTGCTCCACGGCGTGACGGACCGGGACACGCAGAACGAGTTGCCGCTCATCGACGCCTTGCTCGCGGCGCTGTCCGACCCGGCGAAGTTCACCGCCCTGCGGCGAGCGCTCGGCTAGCCGACGGTATAGATAACCGGTATGGACGCTGAGCTCGCCGACCGGATCGCCGCCCTCGAAGAACGGGTCGCCGCGCTCGAAGAACGGGGCCCGGCCGCCCAGCCGGCCGGCCCCGGGGGTCTGGTCGGGTATCGCGGCGAGCTCACCGATCCCGTCGAGCTGAGCTGGGCGATCAACGTCCTGCCGGGCCCGCTGCTGGCGCTGGACGACGGGCCGCGGGTCGAGGTGCTCGCGGCTCTGTCCAGTACCGCACGGGTGGCACTCGTACGGACGCTGGCCGAAAAGGGCACCCAATCCGCGCCCGCGTTGCAGGAGGCCGCCGAACTCGGCTCCCCCGGCCAGCTGTACCACCATCTCAAGGCGCTGACCGGCGCCGGGATCGTCGAGCAGGACAAGCGGGGCAGCTATCGCCTGCGGCCCGCGGCGACGATCCCGGTGCTGGTGTTGCTCACCGCGGCGTCGGACGTCGCCGGGCAACTGCGAACCTGAGCGTGCGACCGGAACGCGGATAGGACACGATCGGATCATGCGAGTTCTGATCGCGGGCGCGAGCGGACTGATCGGCACCTCCCTGACGAAGCGGCTTCGCGAGTCCGGGAACGAGGTGATCCGACTCGTGCGCAGGGAAGAACGGGCCGACGACGAACGCCGCTGGGATCCTCCGGCGGGCGAAATCACCGACGGCGCGCTCGACGGTGTCGACGCCGTGGTGAACCTCGCGGGTGCGCCCCTCCTGCCCGGACGCTGGAGCGCGGCCCGTAAACAGGTTCTGCTCGACAGCCGGGTCGAACCGACCGAAGTGCTCGCCGAAGCGGTCGCCGAACACGGGATCCCTGTGCTGGTGAACGCTTCCGCCGTCGGCTACTACGGCGATCCCGGTCCGTCCCTTGTGGACGAAGCGAGTCCGGCGGGCCGCGGTTTCCTCGCCGAACTCTGCACCGCGTGGGAAGGTGCCACCGAGGCCGCGACCACCGCCGGCGCCCGGGTCGTGCGGATCCGGACCGGGCTGGTGCTCGCGCGCAAGGGTGGACTCCTCGATGTCCTGCGTCCGCTGTTCCGGCTCGGGCTCGGCGGGAAACTCGGCGACGGCAAGCAGTACATGCCGTGGATCTCGCTCGACGACGAGGTCGGCGCGATCGTTTTCGCGCTGGAGAACGCGTCGCTGTCCGGCGCGGTGAATCTCAGCGGACCGCAGCCCGCGACGAACGCGGCGTTCACGAAGGCGCTCGGCCGCGCCGTGCACCGTCCGGCGTTCTGGCAGGTGCCCGGTTTCGCCATGAAGATCGCCCTCGGCCAGGCCGCCGAGGAGATGGCGTTGTTCGGGCAGCGCGCCATGCCCCGCGCGCTCGAAGAGGCGGGCTACGAGTTCAGGCACCCGACGCTCGAAGGCGCGCTGGCCGCCGCGACATGACCCTGCAACGCGGCTTGTACACCATCGCCGGAACCCTGCTGCTGATCGGCTTCGTGGTCCTCGGCCTGCTGGTCGACGATCAGGCGCCGCCGGTGGACGTCGCCCTCGCCGACGCGTTCCGCGGCCAGTACACGCGGCCCGCCGGGCAGGTGGCCGACCTGATCACGAACGTCCTCGGCCCGGTGCTGCCGTTCGCGCTCGGCGCCGTGCTGGTGGTGATCGCCTGGCGCCACCGGGAGCTGACCGCGCTGTGCGTCAAACTGGCCGTCGTCCTCATGCTGTGCCGCCTGACGAGCCTGATCGCCAAACCACTGTTCTACCGGGAACGTCCTCGCGAATTCCCCGACCTGAGCTACCCGAGCGGGCATGTCGTCGCCGTCGCCTGCACCGGATTCGTCGCCATCCTGCTCTGCGCGTGGACCCGTCCGCACCTGGTGCGCCTGGCGATCACGATCGCCGTCGCGGCGACGGTCGTGGGCGCGCTCTGCCGCGTCGTCCTCGGCGTCCACTGGCTGACCGACACCGCCGGATCGGTGCTGGCCGTCGGCGGTGTCGGCCTGATCGCGGCGACCGGACTGGGCCTGCTGCCCCGGCCGCGAGACCCGGCGTAGTGTCGCTGACGTGAGCTCTTCGACCACGTCATGCCGTGCCGCCACCGAGCCCGTCGACGTCCGCGAGATCGGGACGATCGACTACACCGAGGCCTGGGAACTCCAGCGCCGACACGTGACCGCCCGGGCCGACGGCGACGGCCCCGACACCATGCTGTTGCTGGAGCACCCGTCGGTGTACACCGCGGGCAAGCGCACCGAAGCCGAGGACCGTCCGACCGACGGCACCCAGGTGATCGACGTCGACCGCGGCGGGAAGATCACCTGGCACGGCCCCGGCCAGCTGGTCGGCTACCCGATCGTCAAACTCGCCGACCCGATCGACGTCGTGCACTACGTCCGGCGCCTCGAAGAGGCCCTGATCACCGTCTGCGACCAGCTCGGCGTGCACACCGGCCGGGTCGAGGGCCGCAGCGGCGTCTGGATACCGGCCGACGACCGCGGCCCCGAGCGGAAGATCGCCGCGATCGGCATCCGCGTGCAGCGCGGCGTGACCATGCACGGCTTCGAGCTGAACTGCAACGCCGACCTGGCCGCGTTCGACAAGATCGTCCCGTGCGGTATCCGGGACGCGGGCGTGACGTCGCTCTCGTACGAACTCGGCCGCGAGGTCACCGTGGCGTCGGTGCTGCCGATGGCGCGCGAGGCCGTACTCGCGGCCTTGGAGGGCGACCTCCCGGTGAACGACGAGCGCTGGCTGCCGCGTCCCGAGACACCCGCGGCCCCCGGGGTCACTTTCGCCTTGCAGAATTAGTGCTGCCGGCAGGGTTCAGTTCTCGCTGAAAGGGGCCTGCAAATCGGTTCGCGGCAGCGTTTTGGCAGCGGTTCGGCTGACAATTCGATGCACCGATCCGAAGGGGCTTCATATGGGAAACAAAACCAAAACCCTCACCGTCGCCGCACTGACTCTGGCGAGTCTCGCTTCTTCGGCGATGACCGCCACCGCGGCACCGGCGACGGTGGGCGCCGCGGCCGGCCAATACAGAGACTGCACCTGGACCGGTATCAATCGGGCCCCGGCGGCCTATGCCAAGGCCAGGTGCGATGAACTCGACGAAGGGACGCTCTGGTTCCGCGTGGTCGTCTACTGCCAGGACGGACATCTCCACGTCGGCGATTGGGCACAGCGAGGCGATACCTCCATCGCGCGGTGTCCCGCCGGTGTCGGAATGCACAACTTCGGCCCGGACATCACGATGACCTGACGCGACTCCCGCGCACACTAAGGCCTCCTTTTCCACCGCACGGTAGAAAAGGAGGCCTTCGTGCTTCGCTATGACTCAGAGACAGAAAACCACGTCGTAGCCGAACAATGACCAGTTGTCACGATTCTGATTGTCGGAGCGCAGAAGACCGTCTCCGCTGGGTTCCACCCGGGCATAGTTACCGGGCGACCCTATCAACCGGAAGGTACGCGCCCCCGGCGAGACGTCTTCCCAGCGCCACTGGCCGTTGATCTTCTTGTCCGGATATTCCGCGTACAATCTCCTTGTACTGTCCAGAATCTCGACATAGTTTCCATTGGCGTTCGACTGCAGATAGACCACGCCATTATCGTAGTGCTGCACCCAGAATTCCTCCGCGGCGCCGGTTCCCGCACTGTCCGCGTGCAGCGTCGTTCCCTTGACGCGCACGGTCAGGCCGCTGGCCATCGAAACGATCCGGATCTTGCAGTACACGGGCGCGCCCGCGATGCGCGATTCCGCCGCGCTCGCCGCGGGCGCGACCAGGCCGGCAGCCATGACCATCGAACCCAGCGCGAGAGCGAATGCACGAATCAGCCCGAATTTTTTCGCCACCGATTTCCCCTTTCGACGAAGAAATCGTAGGAGGAATTCGTGAGAGCACACAATAGCTTTCAAGCGAGCCTGAAAGCAGCAGCCCCACCGCGTATGAAGGTGTCAGTCCAGCCGAGGTGCGACCTCGGAGGCGATCAGCTCGATCTGGTCCACATCCGAGAGGTCCAGCAGCTGCAGGTAGAGCCGGGTGATCCCGGTCTTCTCCCGCCACTGCCCGATCTTCTCGACGACCTCCGCCGGCGTCCCCGCGAGGCCGTTCTCCTTCAGTTCCGTCACGTCGCGGCCGATCACCTCGGCCCGCTTCGCGATCTCGGCGTCGTCACGACCCACGGCGACGACCAGCGCGACCGAGCGGAGGATCTCCTTGGGGTCGCGGCCGATCTCGCGGGCGGCGGCGTCGACACGGCCGAACTGCTCGGCGGCGAACTCCGGCGCGGCGAAGGGCAGGTTGAACTCGTCGGCGTACCGCGCGGCGAGCGCCGGGGTCCGCTTCTTGCCGCCGCCGCCGATGATCACCGGCGGCCGGGGCCGCTGAGCCGGTTTCGGCAGGCCGGGCGAATCGACGAGCTGGTAGTGCTCGCCGTCGAAGGAGAACGTCTCCCCCTCCGGCGTCTCCCACAGCCCGGTGACCACCGCGAGCTGCTCGGCGTAGCGGTCGAAGCGCTCTTTGAGCGGCGGCAGGTCGAGGCCGTACGCGGTGTGCTCGTCGTCGTACCAGCCCGAACCGAGGCCGAGTTCGACCCGGCCGCCGGACATCTGGTCGACCTGCGCGACCGAGATCGCCAGCACCGACGGGTGCCGGAAGGTGGCGGCGGTGACGAGGGTGCCCAGCCGCACACGGCTGGTCTCACGGGCGAGACCCGCGAGGGTGATCCACGCGTCGGTCGGCCCGGGCAGGCCGGACGCCGAACCCATCTTGAGGTAGTGATCGCTGCGGAAGAAAGCGTCGTAGCCCGCGTCCTCGGTGGCCTTGGCCACCCGGAGCAGGTCGTCGTAGCTGGCCCCCTGCTGGGGCTCGGTAAAGATCCTGAGGTCCACGAAGCCACCCTATAGACGGCTTCGTCAGCTCGCTTTCCCGTGCTCGGCGGACGGAACACGGCGGAATCCGACGAGCAACCGCACCAGGACCTCCTCGACCTGGGCGCTGACCTTCTTCGGTTCGGGCGACGAAGCGATCTCGATGGCCGCGCTCGACAGCGCGCCGAACAGCAGGCGCGCGGTGACGTCGACCGGGACGTCGTCGACCTCGCCGACCTCGATGAGCGACTGGATCCCGGTGCGGACCAGGCCGAAACTGCACCGTTCCTCGGCCTCGCGCCAGCGCTCCCAGCCCATCACCACCGGGGCCTCGTGGATCGCGATGCGCTGGTACGCCGGGTCGAGGCAGCTCTGCAGGAAGCCGCGCAGACCCGCCAGCGCCCGCTCCCACGGCGAGTCCGGACCGTTCATGATCTTTTCGAGCCGGTCGAAGACCTGGCTCTCCACCGTGTCGAAGGCAGCCTCGAACAACGCCTGCTTCCCACTGAAGTGGTGATAGAGCGCGCCCTTCGTCACCCTGGCCCGTTTGGCGATCTCGTCGAGAGAAGTGCCCGCGTAACCGCGTTTGGTGAACAGCTCCACGGCACTCTCGACGAGTGCCGACCGAGTGGACTCGGAATAGTCCAGCCGCCTTGACCTCATTGTCGCCACCTTCACAACTTTACGCCGTCGGCCCCGCTCCATACTCATGGTATGTTGGCTGCTGTCAGGTCCGTACCGGGAGTATGCCGCAAACCTGCGGTATGTACCGGGTCACGGAGGGGAGCCAACATCATGAGCTGGAACGACTTCTACCAGCGGCGAGACATCCTCGAAGCCGCACTGCGACAGGCGGGTCACCACCCGTCCGACCCGCTTTCACTCGAAGAGATCCCGGGGGCCACCAAGTACTTCGCGACCGAAGACGAACTTCTGGTCGCGCTGCAGTACAAGTGGAATCAGGTGTTCGGCGGACACCTTCGCGCCGAAATGGCGGACCCCGACTACGCCGATCAGGACCTCGCGCTCGACCGCGTCGACGCGGTCACCCGTGCCTGGAATCGCGCCACGACCGAGCATGAGACCCTTCGCGCGGTTCTCGACGCCGCCCTCGACCGATGCCCGGCGCTGGCGCCGTCGCACGAAGCAGAACTGCGCACCCTCGCGCTCACGGCGGGACTGGCCGACGGCAACGAGCCCACCGCCGAGATCACCAAGGTCGGCGCCGCGTTCGCCACCCTGCTCCGGCACGGCCGCCAGGCCAAGCCCGCCCGCCGCCGCAGCCCGATGGGACACCTGCTCAGGTTGCTCGCGCCGAGCGCGTGATCCGGCGTGGCGGCACGGCTGACGATGTAGTTAGGTGACCGACATGGCTGCTCACACGCGCTGGACCGAGGCCGACATCCCTGATCAGACCGGCCGGACCGCGTTCGTCACGGGGGCGAACTCGGGACTGGGACTGCGGACCGCCGAGGTGCTCGCGAGCAAGGGGGCTCGCGTGCTGCTCGGCTGCCGGTCGCCGGAACGCGGCGCCAAGGCGCTGGAGCAGGTCCGCGCGGCCGCGACCGGACCCGCACCGGAACTGGTCCGGCTCGATCTCGCCGACCTCGACTCGGTGCGCGAAGCCGTCAAGAAGGTCCAGGAACTGACCGAGGACAAGCTCGACCTCCTGGTCAACAACGCCGGTGTGATGGCGACCCCGCGTGGCCACACCAAAGACGGCTTCGAGACCCAGTTCGGCACGAACCACCTCGGGCACGCGGTGCTGACCTGGCTGCTGGTGCCGTCGCTGCGCAACGGCACGGGCGCCAGGGTCGTGACCTTGTCGAGCGTCGCGGCGACAGGTGCGCGCATCGACGTCGCGGATCCGAACTTCGAACGCCGCGCGTACAACCCCGCGGCGGCCTACGGCCAGTCGAAACTCTCCAATCAGGTGTTCGCGCTCGAACTCGACCGCAGGCTGCGTGCCGCGGGCGAGGACATCATCAGCGTGGCCGCCCACCCCGGCTACACCTGGACCGGTCTCGGATCGGGTATGGCCCGCTCCTACCGCAACCCGGTGGTGCGCGCGCTCGTCGGCGCGGGCAACCGGATCGGCGAGATCTTCATCGCGCAGAACGCCCGGCAGGGCACGCTCCCGCAGTTGTTCGCGGCGACCTCCCCCGAGGTCGAAGGCGGCGACTACATCGGACCTCGCGGCCTCGGCGGCCTGCGCGGTACGCCGGTCAAGGTGCGGCCGCTGCCCGCCGCGAAGAGCGAATCGCTGGGCGCCGCACTGTGGGACGTGACCACCAAGTTGACGGGCGTCACCCCCGATCCCGCGTGAGCGACGACCACTACTACGGCGGGCGTAGGGTGGCGGTGTGAGTGCTGCCCCAGATGGCCGCAAGCTGTTGCGGCTCGAGGTCCGGAATTCCCAAACCCCCATCGAAAAGAAGCCTTCGTGGATCAAAACGCGAGCGCGGATGGGCCCGGAGTTCACCGAGCTGAAAGGTCTGGTGCGCCGCGAAGGCCTCCACACCGTCTGTGAAGAAGCGGGCTGTCCCAACATCTACGAATGCTGGGAAGACCGCGAGGCGACGTTCCTGATCGGTGGCGACCAGTGCACCCGGCGCTGTGACTTCTGCCAGATCGACACGGGCAAGCCGGCCGAACTGGACCGCACCGAACCGCGCAAGGTCGCCGAAAGCGTCCAGGCCATGGGCCTGCGCTACTCGACGGTGACCGGCGTCGCCCGCGACGACCTGGAAGACGGCGGCGCGTGGCTGTACGCCGAGACCGTGCGCCAGATCCACGCGCTGAACCCCGGCACGGGCGTCGAACTGCTGATCCCGGACTTCAACGCCGACCCCGACCAGCTGGCCGAGGTGTTCGGTTCGCGGCCGGAGGTGCTCGCGCACAACGTCGAGACGGTGCCGCGGATCTTCAAGCGGATCCGGCCCGGCTTCCGCTACGCGCGTTCGCTCGAAGTGATCACGCGTGCCCGCGAGGCCGGCCTCGTGACGAAGTCGAACCTGATCCTCGGCATGGGCGAAACCCCCGACGAGGTCGCCCCGGCAATGAAGGACCTGGTCGACGCGGGCTGCGAGATCCTCACGATCACCCAGTACCTGCGTCCCTCGCCCCGGCACCATCCGGTCGACCGCTGGGTCAAGCCCGAGGAGTTCGTCGAGCACTCCAACGCCGCCGAGGCCATGGGCTTCGCCGGTGTCATGGCGGGGCCGCTGGTCCGGTCCTCGTACCGCGCCGGGCGCCTCTTCGCGCAGACGAAGGCGCGCCGCGGCGAAGCGCTGTCGGAGAACCTGGCCCACCTCGCCGCCGAAGGGACCGCCGCCCAGGAAGCCAGCTCGCTGCTGGCCCGGTGACTCCGGTCACCCTCTTTCGAAGGTCGCCACCCACCAGGTCACGAATCAGTAATGTGACCTGGTGGCGTTGGTAACGGATCTTCTGAACTGGCTGCAGGGACTCCCCGAACCGGGACTGGTCGCGGCGACCGGTGGACTGGTGTTCGCCGAATGCACCATCGGGCTCGGCTTCATCGCGCCCGGCGAGTCGGGGCTGCTGGTGGCGGCCACGACGGCGACGTCGGTCTCGCGGTTCCTGACCCTGTGGGCGGTCGTGACGGTCTGCGCCGCACTCGGCGACTCGCTCGGGTACGCGATCGGCAAACGCTTCGGACCGCGTCTGCGCGAAACCAAACTGATTCGCAAATACGGCCTCGACGCCTGGGACAAGGCGACAGGCGTACTCGAACGGCGTGGCGCGTGGGCGGTGTTCTTCGCACGGTTCCTGCCGGTGATCCGCACGTTGACCCCGGCGGCGTCCGGGACTTCGGGTCTCCCGTTCCGCAAGTTCCTGCCGGCCGCCGCGGCCGGTGCGGCCTGCTGGTCGGCCATCCACATCGGTATCGGCGCCGCCCTCGGTGAAGCCGCGAAGAAGGTCGAAGGCGCGCTGAACACCGGCGGACTGGTCATCGTCGGCGTGCTCGTCGGCGTCGCCGTGTTCTTCCTGCTGCGCTACAAAAAGAAGAAGGCGCTCGGCGTCACAGCCGAGGAAGCCACCCCGGCGAAGGTCGGCGCGGAGGACTAGATTCCGGGCATGAGCGCCCTGAACCTGCCCCAGCCGATCGGTTTCGTCCTCGGCGGCGGGGGCAGCCTCGGCGCCATGCAGGTCGGGATGCTCCAGGCACTCTCGGAAGCCGGCATCGCGCCCGACCTCGTCGTCGGCACTTCGGTGGGTTCACTGAACGCCGCCGTCCTCGCCCTCGGGGACGAGTCGGGTGACCGGCTGAACCGGATCTGGTCGCGGATGACGCGTCACGAGGCGTTCCCCGGCGGCGTGCTCAGCCAGGTGCGAACCCTGCGGCACAGCAAGACCAACCTGTTCCCCAACACCGGTCTCGCCGCGATCGTCGACGAGCACATCGGCGAAGGCGTCCGGTTCGAGGATCTCGCGCTGCCGCTGGGCGTCGTCGCGACGGACGTCGACACCGCCGAGCCCCTGCTGATCCGCTCAGGCCCCGTCCTGGCGCCGTTGCTGGCCAGTTGCGCGATCCCGGGGATCTATCCGCCGGTGGCTTTCGAGGAGCGCATGCTCTACGACGGCGGCCTGGTCGCCAACGTGCCGATGCGCCAAGCGCTCGCGATGGGCGCGAAATCGCTCGTCGTCCTCGACTGCGCGTTCCCCGGCAAAATGCCCGGCACCCCGCAGACCTTCGCCGAGGTGATGATGTTCACCGCGATGATCAGCATGCGGAACCAGGCCGTCCTGGAAGCGCCGATCGCCGCGGCGGAGGTACCCGTCGTCTACGTGCCGGGGCCGAAGCCGGTGCGGGTCAGCCCGCTGGACTTCAGCCACACCACCACGCTGACGAGCGAAGCCTACGAAGCCGCGAAGACCTATTTGGGTGAATTGAACGTCGATGGCCCTGGTCTTTATGGTGCGCCGGGTCTCGTTGTGGCGTGACAGGCAACCATCCACCATCGATCACGTCTTCTTCGTCGCGTACTTTTGAAAGAGAACTTTCCGCTGATCGAGCGACGTAAAAAGAGACTTACATGTTCCCCAAGAAGACATTACTTTCGACGGCCGGAATACTCGCCGCGGTACTGCTGATCTCGGCCTGCTCATCCTCGGGCGACTCAGGAAGCGGCAATACGAATTCGACCGGCACCAGTGCCGAATCGGACGAAAGCCCGGTTTCGGTGTCCATCGATCCCGCAGGCGGCAAGGACGTCAATCCGGCGACCCCGGTCGTCGTGAAGGCCGAGCACGGCAAACTGACCGATGTCACCGTCACCAACGCCGACAAGGGCAATCCGGTGAAGGGCGAACTCGCCGGCGACGGGCTCAGCTGGAAGACAGTGGAGCCGCTCGGCTACGGCAGCACTTACAAGATCGTGGCGCACGCCCAGGGCACCGACGGGAAACCGGTCGAGCAGCAGACCCGGATCTCCACGCTGAGCCCACGTCAGCAGGCGAACCCGAACCTCATCCCGGCACCGGCCGCGGTCACCTCCGGCGGGGTCGGTGTCGGCCAGCCCATCGTGTTCAGCTTCGGCCAGCCGGTGAAGAACAAGGCCGACGTCGAGAAGAAGCTGTCGGTGGAGTCGACGCCGAAACAAGAGGGCTCCTGGTACTGGATCGACGACAAGAACGTCCACTACCGGCCCAAGGTCTACTGGCAGCCCGGGACGACACTGAAGGTTTCGGCGATGATCTACGGCGTCGATTTCGGCAATGGCGTCTACGGAGCGACCGACCGCACCGAAACGTACAAAGTGCACGATTCCTGGGTCGCGAAGGCCGACGGCAACACCGAGCAGATGCAGATCTTCCACAACGGCCAGCTGGCGAAATCGATGCCCATTTCCATGGGCAAGGACGCCACGCCGACCCATTTGGGCGCGCACGTCATTTCGGACAAACACGAGAACTACACGATGGACTCGTGCACCTACGGCGTCTGCCAAGGCCAGCCCGGCTACTACAAGTCGAACGAGAAGTGGTCGCTGCGGATCTCCAACGACGGCGAGTTCGTCCACGAGAACCCGAACAGCGTCGGCGCGCAGGGCAGCTCCAACGTGTCTCACGGCTGCATCAACCTGAACGCCGCCAACGCCCAGTGGTTCTACCAGAACATGGGGCTCGGAGACGTCGTCGAGGTGACCAACTCCGGTGGCCCGCAGCTGCCGGTCTGGGACCTCTACGGCGACTGGTCGAAGTCGTGGGCGGACTGGCAGGCGGGCAGCGCCGTCAAATAGGGGCATGATGGGCCGGGTGACCACCACCCTGAGTACGGCCCGTTCGCTCGTGGCCGGCGCCGGCCGGGTCGTCGCACTGACCGGCGCCGGGGTCTCCACGGACTCCGGGATCCCTGACTTCCGCGGCCCGCAGGGCCTGTGGACCCGCGATCCGGCCGCGGAGAAGATGTCGAACCTCCAGGCGTATCAAGGCAGTCGCGAGGTTCGAGAGCGGACTTGGCAGGCGCGGCTGGTCCACCCGGGCTGGTACGCCGAGCCGAACGCCGCGCACTACGCGCTCGTACGCCTGTCGCCGACGCATATCGTCACGCAGAACATCGACCGGCTGCACCAGAAGGCGGGTTCTCCGCCGGAACGGGTGCTGGAACTGCACGGGACGATGTTCGAGTCCGTCTGCCTGTCCTGTGACGACCACCGGGACATGAGCTCGACCCTGGAGCGGGTCCGAGCCGGCGAGACGGATCCGCCCTGTCTGGTGTGCGGTGGCATTCTGAAGTCCGCCACGATCTCCTTCGGGCAGCAACTGGACCGAGACCTGCTACTCGCCGCTCGCGCCGCTGTCGAAGCGAGCGATCTCCTGCTGGTGGCGGGTTCGTCCCTGGGCGTCCAGCCGGCCGCGGGCCTGGTGAGCGCCGCTTCGCGCGCCGGCGCCGCCGTGGTGATCTGCAACGGCTCCGAAACGCCCTACGACTCCCTGGCCACCGCTGTGGTCCGAGGCCCCCTGGGCGAGACCCTCCCCGCCCTCGCCCCCTGACCTCCCCGCACCCCTTCCTCCGCCGGCCGCAGTTAGTCGACTACTTGCGCCGGCTCCCGGGGTCGCGCGGCTCACTGCGCTCCGACCCGCTCCGACCCGCTCCGCTGGGTCTTCGCTGGCCGGGGTCTTCGCTGGCCGGGGTCTTCGCTGGCCGGGGTCGTGAGTGTTTTGGGTCGTTAGAGCGACCCTTTTCACTCACGAGCTCTGTGTGGTGGCGGGTTGGTCGTGAGTGGCGTTTCGGGTTAGAACCCGAAACGCCACTCACGACCTCCTGCGTCGCTGAGCCCCGCATGGGAGTGCCAGGGGTGTGGTGGGCGGTGACTTGTGTGTGTAGGCGTGTATGTCGCGTGCTCAGGGGCGTGTCTCGCGTGATCGGGTGGACGGCGGGCGTGTTTGGGTGGACGGCAGGCGTGTTTGGGTGGACGGCATTGTGTCGTCCGTGTGATCACGGGTGTGTGCCGTTCAAGCACGGGT
>NZ_JACBXD010000028.1 GCF_013870525.1 Amycolatopsis pittospori | reverse complement strand
GGCACGATCACGGCCGCGGCGACCGTCCCCGCCGCGAGTGCCACCACCAAGGGGACGGCGAGCCACCACCGGAGCGGACGCGCGTCACTCCTCGCCGTGAGTCCCGTCGCCACCAACGTGACGACGGTGGCGACCGCGAGTACGCCCGTCGAGCTACCCGGTGTGCCGCTGCCGATGTCGGTGCTCAGGCAGTAGATCGCCCAGCCCGCTGCGACGGCGGCGAAGACCACCGAGGCGATCCGCGTTCCCCGGGATTTGCCGAACGCCAGCAGGGCCGCGAGCACCGACGCCGCCGCGACGAGGGCCACCTCCAGGTCCGGCCGGTCCGGGCGGACCGCGTCACCGGAGAGGAACACCGCCACCACCGCGCAGCCCGCGGCGAGTGCCGCGATCACCGCCCCCATTTTCGCTCCCCAGCTTAAGTCGTCCTTACCGGCGAATCCTGACACGGCAGGGATTTCCGCGGGGTCCGTCGAAATGACCACACGGCCAGCGCGCCGAGCGCGAGTACAGCGCCGAGGATGGCGGGGCCGGTCCAGCCCGCGACGTCGAACAGCGCGGTGGTCGCGGTGGCTCCGAACGCCGAGCCGAGGGAGTAGAAGACCATGTAGCCGCCGATCGCGCTGCTGGTGCGGTCGGCGTAGGTGGTGGTGAGGACGTGCTGGTTGCTGACGTGCACCGCCTGGACGGCGAAATCCAGCACGATCACGCCGACGATCAGCAGGGGCAGCGACCAGTCGAGTTGCCCGATCGCGAGCCAGGAGAAGAGCAGGAGAGCGAGCGCGACACCGGTGACCCGGCCGGCGTATCCGGCGTCGCCCCAGCGGCCGGATCGGGCGGCGCCCAGGGCACCGGCGAGCCCCGCGATGCCGAACAGCCCGATCTGCGCTTCGCTCAGATGCCAAGGTTCGGCGGCCAGCGGAAGAGCCATGCCGCTCCACAAAGTGCCGAAGGAAGCGAAGAGGAAGAAGGCGATCAGCCCACGGCTGAGGAAAGTCGGCTGGACGAAAAGCCCACCCAGGGACCGGATGACCTGTCCGTACCGCTTGGCTCCGGTGCGGACGTCGGCCGGCAGGGCGACGAGGCTGAGCACGGAGAGGAAGGCGGCGAGGATCGCCAAGGCGACGTAGCTGCTACGCCAGCCCCACAGGTCCGCGAGTCCGCCGGTGACGACTCGGGCGCCGAGGATCCCGACCACCACCCCGGAGGTGACGACGCCGAGAGCGCGTCCGCGTTCGCCGGGCGGGGAGAGCGCGGCCGCGTAGGCGACCGCGGTCTGCACCACCACGGCGAACGCGCCCGCCACGGCGAGTCCGGCGAACGCCTGCCACGCGACCGGCGCCGCCGCGGTGATCGCCAGCCCCGCCGCCACCAGCCCCAGGTGTGCGGCGATCAACCGTCTGCGATCGAGCATGTCGCCCAGCGGCACCAGCAGCACCAGTCCCGCGAGGTAGCCGAGCTGCCCGACCGCCACCAGCCATCCGACCGAATCCCGGGAGACGCCGAGCTCGCGCCCCATCGGCCCCAGCACCGTCTGCCCGGCGTAGACGGCGGCGACCGCCACCCCGCAGACGACCGCCAGCAGCAGTCTCGTTCGCATCGACACCTCCAGTTTGGTTGCAAATTGCAACTCTTTGGAGAGTAGGTCAGAATGGTTTCATTACGCAACTCAAAGGAGGGCCGATGGCGGCGTGGACCGACCCGGACTGCCCGGTCGCGCGGGCGGTGGACGTGTTCGGGGACCGGTGGAGCCTGCTGATCGTCCGGGACGCGATGGACGGCGCGCGTTCGTTCACCGACTTCCAGCAGCGCACCGGAATCGCCCGCAACATCCTCACCGATCGCCTCCGCAAGCTCGTCGCGCACGGCCTCGTCGCCCAGGTCGAGCCCCCGTCGGGAAAACGCTTGGTGTACGCGCTCACCGAGGCGGGCAAGGACCTGTTCCCGGTGATCGTCACGCTGCGGCAATGGGGGGAGCGCCACGCCTTCGAGGCGGGCGAGGCGCATTCGGTCCTGGTCGACGAGCACGGCGTGGTCGTCCCGCCGGTCGTCCCCGCGGCCGCCGACGGAAGGCCGCTGACGAGCGACACGACCCTGGTGCGGCGAGGGGGCTAAGGCGTCAGCGCGATCCGGCCGAACACCGCGCCGTCGTCCATCTTCCGATGTGCCAGAACGGCTTCCTCCAGGGGCAGCACTTCGTGCACGACCATCTGGAGTTCGCCCCGCTCGGCGGCGGCGAACTGGTCGATCTGCACGGCGCGCTGATCGGGGCCGGGGACCGTGTCCGCGCTGAAGGTCGCGAACGACAACGACTTCCGGAACGCCGCCAGCATCTTCGCGCCGAAGTCCTCCGGCGGCTGACCGGCGACGATGCCGACCGCCACCAAGCGGCCGTTCGGGTTCAGCTTGTCGAAGAACGACGGCATGGCCGCGCCGGCGACGATGTCGATGATGACGTCGTAGCCCTCGTGCGCGTCTCCGTCGCCGGACCGGTCGAGTACGCGGGTCGCGCCGAGCTTGAGCAGACGATCGCCACGGTCGGCCGAGGACGTCGTGACGGCGACCGCGCCGGCGTCCGCGCGAGCCGCCAGCTGCACGATCATGATCCCGATGCCGCCGGCCGCGCCGCGCACCAGCACCGACTCGCCGGGCGCGAAGTGGGCGTGGGCGAGGGCGAAGTGGGCCACCATTCCCGAACTCCCCAGGGTCACCGCGTCAGTCGCGGAGAGGTTCGGGGGAAGGGGGACGATCTTCTCGACCGGCGCGATCGCGTGCTCGGCGTAACCGCCGCTCAAGCCGGTGAAGGCCCACACTCGCCGCCCGACCCACGATGGGTCGACGTCGTCGCCGACCGAGGTCACGGTGCCCGCGACCTCACTGCCGAGGATGTGGCCTTCCCGGAATCCGTAAGCGCTCACAGCGCCTCTCCGGATCACGGCGTCGACACCGCCGACGCCGATCGCCTCGACGGCGACCAGTACCTGTCCGGCTTCGGGAACCGGGATGGGGAGGTCGATGACCGCCAGGCCTTCGGGACGGCCGAACGTCTGGATCGCGACTGCCTTCACTGTGTCTCCATGGTCTGGGAGCAGGACGCCGCGGACGTTAACGGACGCCCCCGTCCGTTTGGCTAAAGTGAGAGTGGTGACCGAACGTTTGCCTCAGATCGCGCGCTCCGACGCCCTGGACAACCGCGAGCGCATCCTCGACGCGGCCCGCGTGCTGTTCGCCACCGAAGGCCTCGACGTGACGATGCGGGAGGTCGCCCGAAGCGCCGACGTCGGCCCCGCGACGTTGTACCGCCACTTCCCGACCAAGGAGATCCTGGCGACGGAGGCTTTCGCCGACCAGATGCGCGTGTGTCACGGCGTCGTCCACGACGGCCTCGAGGACCCGGATCCCTGGCGCGGGTTCTGTTCCGTGATCGAGAAGATCTGTGAACTGCACGCACGGGATCGCGGCTTCACCGCGGCGTTCATGTCGGCCTTCCCCGGCGCGATCGACTTCGCCACGGACCGCGACTACGCGCTCAAGGCGATCGCCGAACTGGCCCGCCGTGCGAAGGAGACCGGGAAGCTGCGGTCCGACTTCGTCGTCGACGACCTGATCCTCATGCTCATGGCCAACGGCGGTATCCGGGCCGCGTCGCCCGCCGCCCAGGTCGCGGCCTCCCGACGCTTCGCCGCCTTCGCGATCCAGGCTTTCCGGGCCGCGCCGAAGCAGACCTCGCTCCCTCCGGTGGCGAGGCTGGCGCTGGGCAGGAGTCTTTAGGGCTTCTCGTGCAGACGGCGGACTTCCGCCCTGGCATGCGCCACACGGTCGGTTTCCCGTCCGCCCGCGTGGGCCAGTTCGTGGGCCAGATCGCCCGCGCCTTCGACGAGATGCCGTGCCTTGCGACGACTGCGCAGGCGTTTGCGGTAAGCCTTCCGTTCCTTCCGGAGACCGCTGACGGCGTCGAGCAACGGCGGGTCGACCACGCCCGCCTCGACCTCCGGTCCGAGCAGAGCGCGGATCCAGCCGCGCTCCTGCCGGGCCGCGAGCCGCAGTACGGCGAACAGGGCGATCAGCTCGACCACCGCGATCACGACGGCCAGCAAGGGGAACAGGCCGCCGCCGCCGGAGAGGGCACCCATGTCATCCCAGGCGAAGTGGAACACCATCGCCATCAGCATGGTCAGCACCCCCAGCGGCACCTTGCGCTCGCCACGTGTCCTGCCGAGGACCCACATCAACCCGGCGCAGAAGATGGCGCTGAAGAGCGCGTGCGACACGATCCCGGCCACGCCCCGGATGAGGAACACCTGGAGCGAGGTGCCGAGCTGGGCGACACCGAACGTCTGGGTGGCGCCGTTGTACACGTAGAGGACGTCCTCGAAGACCTGGAAACCCAGGCCGATGAACGCGCCGATGATGAAACCGTCGTAGGCACTGCGGACCAGTCGCGGGGCGAGCCCGATGAGGAGGACGAGCCCGAGTGCCTTGCCCCACTCCTCGTTGATCGGGGCCGTGAGACCCGCGGCCCAGTCGGAGGCGAAGGCGGTTCCGCCGATCTTCGCCCAGATCTCCAGCAGCGCTGTGTTCGCCGGGAGCGCGATCCAGAACGCCGCGGCGACGCCGCCCCAGACGAATCCCGCGGCCAGGAGCCCGGCGGGCTGCGCGGTGTAGCGGTTGTGGTGGCGCAGCAGCAGGAGCCACGGCACCAGGTAGAGCCCGAACAACACCACACCACCGGCCAGTGCGGGCGCGTAGAAGCCGCCACCGGCACCGAAGAACCGGGCGATCGCGAGCGTTCCCCCGCCGACGCCGACGAGGTACACCCAGAACGCCAGGTTGTGCGGCTGGAGGAACCGGAACGGCAGGCCCCAGCCCGACTGTTCGATCGCGGCCAGCTGCGCGGCCTTGGTCTCCGAAAACTCGCTGGTCTCGTTCACCGGCCCGCTCCCGCCGTGATGCCGAGCAGGAACGCGGACACGTCGTCGCGGTACCGCTCGAATTGCCCCGGCGAGGTCCGGACCCGGACCAGCAGGGCCGGTGCCGCGTCGGGCGCTTGGCCGCCGCTCGCCATCTTGAAGGCGGCGTCGAGTCCGTCACCGCCCGGTGCCGTGCTGGTCTGGACGACCCCGACGAGACCGGAGGCGGTCGTCACCGTGCCCCGCGCGCCGTCGATCCCGGGGACGTCGTCACCTTCCGATCGCCGCACCTGGTCGAGGAACGCGCTCGCGGATCCGGTGAACGTCGTACCCCGCAGTTCGAGGGACGCGCCACCGGTCGCCAGCACGATCTGCAGGCCGGCCGGGCTCGCCTGGCCGGCACCGGTCAGCGTGCCGCTTTCGAGCTGCCAGCCCACCGGGGGAACCGCCGTCGCCCCGTCGCCGAGGTCCAGCACGTCACCGGCCTTGATCTCGTTGTGCCACGGGATCGCGGCGTTCAGCGCCTGCAGCCCGTAGATCAGCACCAGCGCCACCCCGAGCACGACCAGTGCCGGGGTGAACGTGCGCCGGTCGAGTCCGAGGAGTCGATGCTCCACCGGCACCCAACCCGACGGCGGTTCCTGTGCACCAGCGGTCACCGACTGCCCCTCTCACGCCCGAACACCGGCAATCACTGAAGCACGTTCCGGTCGCCGCCGCATCCCCGAAGGGACCACCGTCACGATCCGAAGTGGACGGTGTGATCGAGGCCTGGTGCCGCGAAAGCGAGCAGGCGCAAGGCTTCCGCTTCGATCGCCTCGCGGTCCGCGGTGGAGATCGGGCGCAGCGGCAGCACGGTGAGCGCGCCCGTCCGGTCCCTGGTCCAGCTCGCCGCCACGGTGCCGTCGACGAGCACGGTGGCCGCGACCGCGGCGCCCTGGCAGATCTCGCGCCGGATCTCCTCGGTCATCACGCGGGTGCGGTCGGCGTGCGCGAGCAGCGTCGCGTCGAACTCCGGGAGCAGCCGGACCGGCACGGGCAGGTCGGGCGGCGGCAGTTCGCGGCCGGCCAGGTCGAACAGTTCGCGACCCGCTTCGTCGGTGTAGGTGCGCAGTTCCGGCCGCAGCTGTTCGAAGATCTCGCGCAGCCCGCTCGCTCCGGACCAGCTCCGCGCGTCGGCCACGGTGGCGGGCCCGAACGCGGCCAGATAGCGCCGGACCAGTTCGCGCGTCTCCTCGGCGGTGGCTTCCCCGGGGACACCGGGCCAGGCCGCGAACGGTGTCGCGCCGCGTTTGCCCCAGGTTCCGCTCGGGGCCGGGTGCACCACCGGAAGCAGGTACTGAACCGTCCAGCCGAGCGCGTTCGCGTCGGCTCCCGGCCGGGTCCGCGCGAGCGCGCGCCCGAGATCGGGACGGCCGAGTACGGAACCGCCGGTGAGCAGTTCCCTCGCGTCGGCGACCAGTTCGTCGAGATCGACACCGGCGGTGCGGCTGCCGAAGGCGTTGCGCTGCACCCTCCGCAGCAACGGCGCCAGCACGGGCCGGACGAGCCGGAAATCGGCCGCCGACATCAGATGCTGGGTGGCCCGCATCATCGTGGAGCGCACCAGGGCGCCGCTTTCGATGGCGGCGGTGAGGTCTTCGATGGCGAAGCTCGTGAGCCGGTTCCAGAGCGCGAGGTACGGCAGATCCGGGTCCTGCGCGTTGAGCCCGAGGACGTGCTCGGTCGCCGCGACCACGTCGAGAACGGTGCGGCCGAGCAGCAGCTGGCGGTCGAGGAGGGCGCGGTTGAGCGCCCGCGGGCTCAGCACCGCGGTCCCGCGGGCGCCCATCTCAGCGCACCTTCCGGAAGAAGGCGCGCACGTCGTCGACCAGCGCGTCCGGTGCCTCCATGGCGAGGAAGTGCCCGCCGTGGCCGAGTTCGGTCCACCGCACGATGTGGTGATCGCGTTCGGCCCAGCGCCGGACGGTGATGTCGTGCGCGGAGAGGAGCACGCCAGTGGGCACGCTCACCTTCGCCTCGGTTCCCCAGTCACCCGAGTCTCCGCTCCAGTCGCTCGCTGAGATCTCTTCGTAGTAGATCTGCGCGGCGGATCCCGCCGTGCCGGTGAACCAGTACAGCGAGATGGTGGCGAGCATCCGGTCGCGGTCCACGCACTGCTCGGGCAAGGCGTCCTCCGGCATGGTCAGTTCCTTGAACTTCTCCACGATCCAGGCCAGCTGGCCGGCGGGCGAGTCGTGCAGGCCGTAAGCCACCGTCTGGGGGCGTTTGGAGTTGCACTGCAGGTAGCCGTCGTTGAAGTTCTGCATCGACTCCCATCGCCGTTGATCGGCCTCCGGCAGGTCGTCCAGTTCGCCTTCGGCCCCGATCGGGAACGAGATCATCGCGTTGAGGTGCACCCCGAGGACATGCTCCGGATCCTGCTTGCCGAGCTCCGGCCCGACCCACGAACCGGTGTCGTAGCCCTGGACGCCGTAGCGGTCGTATCCGAGCGCCGCCATCAGCCGGGCGAACAGGCCCGCCATCTTCGCGGCGTTCATCCCCGGCCCGGCGAGCGGCGTGGAGAAGCCGAAACCCGGCAGCGACGGGATCACCAGATGGAAGGCGTCGGCCGGGTCGCCGCCGTGCGCCCGCGGATCCGACAGCGGCCCGATCACGTCGAGGAAGTCGGTCACCCCGCCCGGCCAGCCGTGCAGCAGGATCAGGGGAGTGGCGTCCGGTTCGGGCGAGCGCACGTGCAGGAAGTGCAGGTTCTGGCCGTCGAGGGTGGTGAGGAACTGCGGATGCGCGTTGAGCGCGGCTTCCTGTGCCCGCCAGTCGAAGCCGGTGCGCCAGTACTCCGCGAGTTCGGTGAGGTAGCCGACGGGCACGCCCCGGCTCCAGCCGACCCCGGGCAGCTCGGCCGGCCACCGGGTGGCCTCCAGCCGTGCGGCGAGGTCGTCGAGCTGCTTCTGCGGGATGTCGATCGAGAAGGGGCGGATCTCCTGTGTCATGAAAACCAAGCTAGAAGCCGGTTAGGACAGGTTCGGTCCTAACCGTCCGGCAAAATGGGGACATGCTGGAAACCTCCGCGCGGCTGCTGAAACTCCTGTCGCTGCTGCAGACCCACCGCGACTGGCCGGGTATCGACCTGGCCGACCGCCTCGGTGTCACCACGCGGACGGTGCGGCGCGACGTGGAACGGTTGCGGGAGCTCGGTTATCCGGTGCACGCGCTCCAGGGGACGCCCGGCTACCGGCTCGGTGCGGGCGCGTCCCTGCCGCCCCTGTTGCTCGACGACGATGAAGCCGTCGCGGTCGCCGTCGGACTGCGCACCGCCACCAGCAGTTCGGTCGCCGGTATCGAGGAAACCGCGTTGCGCGCGCTCACCAAACTGGAACAGGTGCTGCCGTCGCGGTTGCGGCACCGGGTGAGCACACTGCAGACCGCGACCGTGCGGGCCGGGGTCGCGCCCGGCCCGAAGATCTCGGCCGACACGGTGATGACCATCGCGGACGCGTGCCGTCGTCACGAGCGTCTGCGCTTCGACTACGCCAGCCCGCGTGGCGGCGCCTCACGCCGGAACGTCGAGCCCTATCGGCTGGTCAACTTCGGCAGGCATTGGTACCTCGTCGCGTTCGACGGCGACCGCGACGATTGGCGCACCTTCCGGGTGGACCGCCTCAGCCCGCGCCCGCCCGCCGGCCCCCGGTTCACCCCTCGCGACCTTCCGTACGACGACGTCGCGACCTATCTGGCGCACCAGCTTTCCGCGCGGACCTGGCCGTGTCAGGCGACGGTCACCCTCCACGAGTCCGCCGACGCCGTGGCGGACCGGGTGTGGCCGGGAATGGGCGCGATCGAAGCCGTCGACGAGCGCAGCTGCCTGCTGCACCTCGGCGCCGAGACACCGGCCGACCTGGTCTGGATGATCACTTCGGTGCAGACCGATTTCACCCTGGTCAGTGGTCCGCCGGAACTCGCCGCCGCGCTCCGGAAACAGGCGGAACGCTGTCTGGGCGCTATCGCCTCGCGGCGGGCCAGCGACGGTGATCACGGTCGATGACGAATTCGTGGCTGTGCCGCCAGATCCCGTCGCCGACCTCCTCGGCGTCGTCGAGATGGCCGGCGTCGGTCCCGTGGTGGTGGACGTGCTCCAGGAAGTACGGATCCCGCCGCGGCCATGACTTCACCGCCACGACGAACCCGGAGAGGCCGAGGACGCCGAGCACGATCCAGGTCGTGGTGAAACCCGAAGTGGCCACGCCGAGCCAGCCCGCGATCGGGTAGGTGAGCAACCAGCAGGCGTGCGAGAGCGAGAACTGGGCGGCGAAGATCGCGGGCCGGTCACTCGCGTGACTGGATCGGTGCAGCACCCGGCCCACCGGGGTGAGGACCAGCCCGGTGCCGAGTCCGATGGCCGCCCAGATCGCCAAAGCCGCGCTCCAGCGCCAGTTTCCACTGTCTGCTGTGGACAGTGCGATCGCGCCCGTCATTCCCGCGAGGAGGACTCCGGCGCCGCCGAGCATGACCGTGCGCTCGGGGAGCCGGTCCAGGACGCGGGGAAGCGCGAGCGCGACCAGGATCGTGCCGATGCCGTTGCCCGCGAGCAGAAGCGCGACGTCGGACTGCGATCGGCCGAGGGTGTCCTGGACGTAGTTGACCGTGTTGACCATGACCACGGATCCGGTGGCCGCGACGACGAGGTTCAGACCCAGTGTTCCGCGCAGGCGCGGGGTCGCGGCGAAGATCCGGACGCCCGCCAGGGTCCGCTCCCGCACTCCGCCACGATCACCGCGGATCGCGTCCGGGATCCGGGTGCTCAGCACCAGCACCGCGGAGGCCGCGAAGCCGATCGAGGTACCGGTGAACAGCCAGTGGAAGGACGCGAATCCGAGGACGACGGCGGCGAGTAGCGGGCTGAGCAGGCTTTCCATCGTCGAAGCGAGTTGCGACAGCGACAACGCCTTCGTGTACTCGCGCTCGCTCGGGAGGATGTCGGGAAGGACGGCCTGGAACGTCGGCGTGAACGAGGCCGACGCGGACTGCAGCACCACGATCAGGACGTAGATCTGCCACACCTGGTCCACGAACGGCAGCGCCAGGACCACGAGCGCGCGCACGGCGTCGAGGGCGACGAGGAACAGGCGTCTCGGCACCCTGTCGGCGTAGGCGCCCGCGAGTGGCGCGACGGTCACGTAGGTGATCATCTTGATCGCCAGCGCCGTGCCGAGTACGGCGCCGGCGTTCGCGCCCGCCAGGTCGTAGGCGAGCAGGCCGAGCGCTACGGTCGTCAATCCAGTGCCGAACAGCGCGATCAGCTGCGCCCCGAACAGATGCCGGTAGTCCCGATGCCCGAACAACGACACGTCGTCTCACTCCCACCGCACGGAGAACCCGTTCCGATGATAGGTGCTCATGTACGCACATGACGAATCCGGTGATCAGTGGTCCCGCCTTCCGCCGGACGACCAGGTCGACGCCGCGTCCACCTCGTTGCGCATGCTGGCCGATCCGACCCGGATGCGGATGCTTTGGCTGCTCAGCGGGGACGAATACGACGTGGCGTCGCTGGCCGCCGCGGTCGCCATCGCGCGTCCGGCGGTGTCACAGCATCTGGCCAAACTCAAACTCGCCGGACTGGTCAGCCAGCGCAGGGACGGCCGCCGGATCCTCTACCGCGCTCGCGGCGGGCATGTCCGGCGTCTCCTGGCGGAGGTCATGAACGCGGCCGACCACCACATCCACGGGATTCCGGACCATGACTGAGCCCGTCAGCGGCGGATGAGACCGAGGTCCGTCGCGGCGGCGACGGCGGAGGTCCGGGAAACGACGCCGAGTTTGCTGTAGACACGCGCCAGATGCGATTTGACGGTGCCTTCGGTGAGGTGGAGCCGCTCGGCCAGGGCCCGGTTGGAGAAGCCCTCGGCGACCAGGGCGAGGACTTCGATCTCCCGGCGCGTCAGGGCGGCACCGGGGACGCGCATCCGGTTCATGAGCCTGTCCGCGACGGTGGGGGCGAGGGTGGTGCCGCCCGTCGCCGCGGTGCGCACGGCGGTGGCCAGGTCCTCGGGCGGGGCGTCCTTGAGGAGGTAGCCGGTGGCTCCGGCCTCGATGGCGGGCAGGGTGTCGGCGTCGCTGTCGTAGGTGGTGACGATCAGGACCCGGGGAGCGCCCGGCCGGGCGGTGATCTCCGCCGTGGCTTCGGCACCGTTCATCCCGGGGCCGAACTGCAGATCCATGAGCACGACGTCGATGTCGCCCTCGGCGGCGCGCGTGACGGCGGCTTCGGCCGTCGCGGCCTCGGCGACCACGACCATCCCGGGTTCGGTCTCCAGCAGCGCGCGCAACCCGGCCCGCACGATCGGATGGTCGTCGGCCAGGAGCAGCCGGATGAGGGATTCAGTCATGACTTGACCTCGGGGTTCGGAAGGCGGGCGATCAGTCTGGTGCCCTCGCCGGGAGCCGATTCGACGGTGAAGGTGCCGTCCAGGGCCTGGACGCGGGCGCGCATCGCCAGCAGGCCGAAGCCGGTTTCTTCGGGATCGAAGCCGACGCCGTCGTCCACGATGTCGAGGCCGACCTGATCCCCGAGGTGATGGAGGGTGACCTCGGCGGTGGAGGCGTGGGCGTGGCGGACGGTGTTCGCGAGCCCGGCCTGGGCGATGCGCAGGAGGACGACCTCGTCCGCGGTCGGCAGCGGCCGCGGGGTCCCGGAGACGGTGAAGCGAGCGGCGATCCGATGGCGGGCGCCGACGGTGTCGCACAGGCGTTCCAGCGCGTCGGTGAGCGTGAGGTCGTCCAGGGCGGGCGGGGTGAGCGCGGCGACGAACCGGCGTGCCTCGGCGAGGTTGTCGGCGGCGGCTTGACGGGCCTGCTCCACGTGGCGGGCGGCGTTCACCGAGGTCTCGGGCAGATCCCGCGCGGCGGCGCGCAGCAGCAACTGGATGCTGGTCAGCCCCTGGGCGAGGGTGTCGTGGATCTCGCGGGCCAGCCGTTCGCGTTCCGCCAGGACCCCGGCGGTGTGCTGGGCCTCGGCCAGATCGGCGCGGGTCGCGGTGAGCTCCTCGATCAGCCGCCGTCGCTCGTCGCTTTCCCGGTACAGCGCCTGATAACCCCAGACGACCGCGATCGCGACGGCGGCACCGAGCGCCGGTCCGATCGCGACAGGCAGGGTGAGTGCCCCTTGATGGGCGGCGAACGCGATGATCGCGGCGAGGGCCGTCGCCACTACCGCGGTCGCCCCGACCCGCCGTGACAGCAGGTGAAGCTGGAGGAAGTAGAGCGGGAACGCCACCCAGACCCCGTCCGCCGTCAGAGTGATCAGCACCAGCCAGACGGCACCCATCGCGATCAACCAGCCGGTGGCGGCCCGCCGGGAGCGGCGGACATAGGGCAGCTGAGGGCCGATCGCGTACACGAGACCGCACACCACCGCCACGGTGACGATCGGACCGGCTTCCGGTCGACCGTCCACAAGGGACCGGCCGCCCGCGAGCGCGAGCAGGCCGGCGACCAGGAGATGCAGGCACCAGGTGAGGGTCCTGCTGGTCGGTGTCGGGGTGGGTGAGGTGGTGTTCACAGTAGGTCCAGATTACGGAGGCGGAACGCGGACCGCCTCTATCGAAAGGTTGAACCGGCGGTCCTTCTTGTGGCTCGTGAAGTGCGATCTCAGGGTAGATGCCGCGCGCGGGACGGACGGCGAAAGTGGAGCTGTACCCGCCACCCCACGCCGGAAAGGACAGGCCGTAGTCGTGTTCGTCGCCTGGAGAGACCTGAAGTTCGCCAAAGGACGCTTCGCCCTGATGGGAAGCGTCGTCGTGTTGATCACCCTGCTGGTCGGCCTGCTGTCCGGACTGACCGCCGGACTGGGCGAGCAGAACATCTCGGGGATCACCGGCCTGCCTGCCGACAAGGTCGCCTTCGCCGCTCCGCGCGGTGGGCAGGACCTGTCGTACTCCGACTCCGCAGTCACCGAAGAGCAGTGGCGACGCTGGGCGGGGACTCCCGGCGTCACCAGTGCCGAACCGCTCGGCATCACCGTCACGAAGGCGGCCTTCGGCGACCGGAGCGCCGGGGTCTCCGCCTTCGGCGTCCAGCCCGGTTCCGCTCTGGCGCCGGAAGGTGCCGGCGGGAACTCGGTGGTGCTGTCCGAGACGGCGGCGGACGATCTCGGTGTCCACAGCGGGGAAACCGTGACGATCGCCGGTCGGCAGCTCGCCGTGGCCGCTGTCGCGGGCGACGCGTTCTTCAGCCACACGCCGGTGATCTGGATGGACCTCGACGTCTGGCGACAGGTCGGGCCGGGTGATCAGGCGGCGACGGTGATCGCCCTCACCACGTCCGGTGCCGACGTGGCCGCCGCCGACGAGGCCGCGGGGACCAAGACGGTGTCCAAAGAGGACTCGTTGTCCGCCATCGGTTCCTACGCCTCCGAAAACGGCTCCCTGCAGTTGATGCGAGGCTTCCTGTTCGCCATCTCCGCGTTGGTCGTCGGCGCGTTCTTCATGATCTGGACCATCCAGCGCAGCGGCGACATCGCCGTCCTCAAGGCACTGGGGGCCTCCACCTCCGGTCTCCTGAAGGACGCCTTGGGGCAGGCCGTCGTCCTTCTTGCGGGCGGCACCCTCGCCGGTACCGCCCTCGCCGCCGGATTCGGCGCCCTCGTATCCGGTACGGCGGTGCCCTTCGTCCTCGATCCCGCCACCCTGCTCGGCCCGGCGGCCGTGATGATCCTGCTCGGCGGCCTCGGCGCCGCACTGTCCCTCCGGCGCATCACCGCCGTCGACCCGCTGACCGCACTGGGGAGTGCCCGATGAGCCTCGACCTGACCGACATCACGCTCACCTACCCCGACGGCGAAACCCGGCTCACCGCGCTCGACCGGGTGACCCTGGCCGTACACAAGGGCGGACTGACCGCCGTCGCCGGTCCGTCCGGCTCCGGGAAGTCCAGTCTGCTGGCGGTCGCGGCCACCCTCATCACCCCCGACGAGGGCACCGTCACGATCAACGGCGGTGACGTCACCGGGATGAGCCGCTCCGCACGCGCCGAACTGCGCCGCCGCGAGATCGGCATCGTCTTCCAGCAGCCGAATCTGCTGCCTTCGCTCACCGCCCTCGAACAGCTGCAGGTGATGGCCCAGATCGACGGCCGCTCCCCGGCCAAGGCGGCCGGCCGGGCCAGGGAACTGCTGGACGCGGTCGGCCTCGCGGCGTACGAGGGACGGCGTCCGCACCAGTTGTCCGGCGGACAGCGTCAGCGCGTGAACATCGCGCGAGCCCTGATGAACGACCCGTCCGTCCTCCTGGTCGACGAACCCACCAGCGCACTCGACCACGAACGGGGCGCGGCCGTCATCGACCTCATCGGCCGCCTGACCCGCGAGCGGTCGACGGCGACGGTGCTCGTCACCCACGACAAGACCCATCTGGCCGCCGCCGATCAGATCGTGGAAGTCCGCGACGGGCGCATCTCCAGCCAGGCCTTGTGCTGATCTTCGGTCGCCGTCTTCACGGCCGTGCGGACAGGGCTCCCCTTCGTCGACGCGACGCGCCATCGACCTCGCGACCCGCTGAATTCGCTTACCGTGGGGGTACTGCGCGAGGAAGGAGTTCTCGATGCCGATGCCGAGAAGGTGGGGACGCCTCAACAAACGGGTGTTCAACCCCCGGGCGATCGCGAGCGGGAAGTATCCGGTGCTGATCCACGTCGGCCGCGTTTCGGGCGAAACCCACCGCACACCGCTCGACGCGCACCCTGTCGACGGGGGTTACCTGTTCATCCTGGTGTACGGATCCGGCTCGGACTGGGTGCGGAACGTCTTGGCGCGCCAAAGGGCGACGCTTCGCATCGACGGTAAGGACGTGGAACTCACCGCTCCTCGGGTGATCGGGAAGGACGAGGCGTTCCGGGCGCTCGCCGACGACGTCGCCCGGCCTCCGAAACTGCTCCGCATCACCGAGTTCCTGCGAATGGACCTGGTCTCCTGATGTCGGTGGGTGTCAAGTCCGTGAAGGCCTCCTTCACTACCTTCAGGGTAGGCAAGGAGGCCTTCACGGCGGCCAGGAGAGGGCGTGCGTAGGAGTCGTCACAATCCGGCCGGCCACACCACGTATGCCGGGTGGGCTAGTTCCGCGGAGGTAGGGAAGTAGTCCTCGAAGCCGATGCGGGAGCGCGCTTCCGGTTCGTAGTTTCGTGAGTATGAAACGAACTCCAGTGGTCATCGCCGTACTTTGCGCGGCCACGGTCGCGTCTTCGGTGCCCGCGTCCGCCGCTGAACATCCCGCCAAGACCTTGCAACGCGACGCCGACGCGCTCGTGGCGGGTGGATCGCCGGGTGCCCTGGTGGAATTGAGCACCGCCCAGGGCTCGATCAAGGTACGCAGTGGTCTTGGCGATCTGAGGGCCGAGACGCCGATACCGTGGAACGCGCATTTCCGGATCGCCAGCTTCAGCAAGACCTTCCTGGCCGCCACGATGCTCCAGCTCGTCGGGGAGGGGCGGCTTTCCCTGGAGGACACCGTGGACCGCTGGCTGCCCGGCCTGGTGACCGGGAACGGCAACGACGGCCGCGCGATCACCGTCCGGCAGCTCCTGCAGCACACCAGTGGCCTGCACGATTACCTCTCGGAGCTCGATCTCGGGACAGAGGAAGGCTTTCTCCGTCACCGGTTCGACAGGCTCAGCGCACTCGAGGCGGTGAAGCTGGCGACGGGCAAGGCACCCGAGTTCGCGCCGGGGACGGATTGGGGTTACTCCAACACGAATTACGTGCTCGCCGGCCTGGTGACCGAAAAGGTGACCGGCCGGAAGTGGGAAACCGAGATCACCGAGCGGGTCATCCGCCCGCTCGGACTGCGGGAAACGTCGTTCCCGTACACCTCGCCGTACCTCCCCGCTCCCTCCGCGAGGGGCTACGACCGATTCCCGGTGGAGGGCGCGAACCCGCCGCGGCTCGGACGGCGGGTGGACGTCACGTTGATGAACCCGGGGATGGGCGGCGGCGCGGACGGGTCGATCAACAGCACCACCGAGGACGGCAACAAGTTCCTCCGTGCTCTGATGAGCGGCAAGGTGCTCGAACCCGCGTTGCTGGCCGAGATGAAGAAGACCGTCCCCGCTCCGGGCCTCGGCGAGTACGGCCTCGGCCTCATCCGGACCGCCGGCTCCTGCGGCGGTTACTGGGGCCATGGCGGGTCGCTGCCCGGATATCTGACGGGCAACGGCGTCACCGAGGACGGAAAGCGCAGCGTGATGGTGTCGCTGAACACCCTCACGCCCTACCGCCCCGGAGCCGAGATCCCGGAGGGGAGTCCGCTGGATCCTGTGATCGAACACGCACTCTGCGGCACCAGGTGACGGCGCGGCGGGGAATCAAATCGGGCTCTCGAACGCTTGCAGGTCTGTGAAGCAGATTGGATTCCTGTCGTTCGGCCACTGGTCGGCGAGCCCGCATTCCGAGACCCGGTCCGCGGCCGACTTCCTGCACCAGTCGATCGACCTGGCGGTCGCGGCCGAGGAGCTCGGCGTGGACGGCGCGTACTTCCGCGTCCACCACTTCGCGCGGCAGGCGGCCAGTCCGTTCCCGCTGCTTTCGGCGATCGGCGCGCGGACCTCGAAGATCGAGATCGGCACCGGCGTGATCGACATGCGCTACGAAAACCCGCTGTACATGGCGGAGGACGCCGGTGCCGCCGACCTCATCTCGCGGGGCAGGCTGCAGCTCGGCATCAGCCGGGGATCCCCCGAGCAGGTGATCGACGGCTGGCGGTACTTCGGTTACGCCCCCGCCGAGGGTGAGACCGCCGCCGACATGGCGCGGAACCGCACCGA
Source organism: Amycolatopsis pittospori (assembly GCF_013870525.1). Classification (GTDB taxonomy): domain Bacteria; phylum Actinomycetota; class Actinomycetes; order Mycobacteriales; family Pseudonocardiaceae; genus Amycolatopsis; species Amycolatopsis pittospori. Next base: position 70,622 of record NZ_JACBXD010000028.1, on the reverse strand, counting down.
GGCTCTTCTCGAACTGCTCAAGGGCGAGGGCTTCGCGAAACCCAACCCGCGGCCGATGTTCGCCAATCCGCCGGGACTGCTGCGGCTCGAGCCGTATTCCGAAGGCTTGCGCGACCGCATCTGGTGGGGCTCCAGCTCGAACGCGACCGCCGTCTGGGCCGCGCGACTGGGCATGAACCTGCAGAGCTCCACGCTCAAGGACGACGAGACCGGCGAGCCGTTGCACGTCCAGCAGCGCAAGCAGATCGAGGCCTACCGCGAAGCGTGGAAGGAAGCGGGACACCCGCGGGAGCCGCGCGTGTCCGTCAGCCGCAGCATCTTCGCGCTGACCAACGACCTCGACCGCGCCTACTTCGGCCGCGACCGCGATTCGCGCGACCAGGTCGGCATGATCGACGAGACGACCAGGGCGATCTTCGGGCGTTCGTACGCCGCCGAGCCGGACGAGCTGGTGCGGGAGCTCAAGGGGGACGAGGCCGTCCAGGCCGCGGACACCCTGCTCCTGACCATCCCGAACCAGCTCGGGGTCGACTACAACGCCCACGTGTTGGAAAGCATTCTCACCCACGTGGCACCGGCCCTCGGCTGGCGCTGAGCGTCGCGACTCTGGTGGGTGTTCGCGGTCGTGAGTGGCGATTCGGGTTCTAACCCGAATCGCCACTCACGACCAGCTTGACCTGGCACGGTCCGCCACGGCGACGACGTTGCGAAAGCCACTTTCGCAACGTTGAAGGTTGCGAAAGTGGCTTTCGCAACGCCTCCCGTGAGGCAAGGTGCCAAATGGTGACGCGTGACGAATCGCCACTCACGACCATCAGCCGCCCCAGGTGCGAGCCGCCTCCACCATCGCCGTGACGCATTCTGCGACGGCGGGGCGCGTCTCGCCCTGGGGCTGCACGGCGTAGAGCTGCCGGTGCAGCGGCGGTTCGAGTGCGGCGCACACCACGTCCGGCGGCGCGATCGTGGTGGCCATACTCGGGACCAGGGTGGCGGCGCCGAGCCCGGCGACCACGGCGAACTGCGTGCCGAATCCGCTGACCGTATGCCGCACCGTCGGTTCGATGCCGCGTTCGCGCAGGGTTTGGCTCAGCCAGACGTTCGCCAGTGTGGGGCGGGCCCAGGCGACCCAGATCTCGTCCGCCAGGTCTTCGGCGCGCACCGTTTCCGCGCCGGCCAGAGGGTGCCCGGCGGGGAGCACGATCATCGCCGAATCGTCGCGCAGGACGGTCCAGCGGGTGTTCGGCGGCCTGGTGAGCGGCAGGTTCTCCCAGCTTTCCACGACCACGACGTCGAAGACGCCGTCGGCGAGGGCGGGCAGGGCCGCCTCCGGTTCGACCTCGTGCAGCCGGGCCTCGATACCGGGGTGGCGGACGGCGAGGCCGGTGAGCGCGGGCGCGATGAACGTGTGCACCCCGGACGGGATGGCGCCGATCTCGACGACGCCGGTCGTCTCCCCGGTGAGCGAGTCCAGGTCGGCGCGCGCGGCCCGGAGTTCGGCGAGGACGCGGTCCGAACGTTGTGCGAGCAGCAGGCCGGCCGGGGTGAGCCGGACGCCGCGCCCGTGCCGGACGAGGAGCTCGGTGCCCGCCTCCCGTTCCAGTTTGGTCAGCTGCTGGGAGATCGCCGACGGCGTCACGTGCAGCAGTTCGGCCGCCGCCGCGAGCGAGCCGCGCCGCCACACCGCGTGCAGCATCCGCAGTCGTTCCACATTGGACAGATCGCCACTCATTAGCCGAGCTTAACCCTCGGGGTAAGAGGATCTCGCTGGTCCCGCCGCCTGTCGTGCGGTCGAATCGAAGTCATGCCCCACTCCCGAATCCTCGCCGATCCCCGGACCCAGGGACTGCTCGGCGCCTTGGCGATCGCCCTGTCCGCCCCGTTCGTCGCGCTGTCCGGCGTGAGCTCGACGACGGCGACGTTCTTCCGCTGCCTGTTCGCGTTGCCGATCCTCGTCGTCCTGGCCCGGACGCGGGAACGGGGGCATCGTCCGACCCCGGCCGCGCGACGGCGGCACGTGCTGGCGGGCGTCCTGCTCGGGATCGACATGGTGCTGTGGAGCGAGGCGATCCTCGCCGTCGGCGCGGGTGTCGCGACGGCGCTGGTCAACGTCCAGGTCGTCCTCGTCCCGCTGGCCGGATTGCTGTGGTTCGGCGAGCGGCCGTCCCGGATGTTCTGGATGTCGATCCCGCTGATGCTGGCGGGTACGGCGCTGGCCGGGGGACTGGCGGACGGCGGTGCCGCGGGCAGCGATCCCTGGTACGGAACCGTCATGGCGCTGCTGGCGGGTGTCGCCTACGCCGGTTACCTCATCCTGTTGCGCCGCGCCGGAACCGAAGGCGGCGGCCGGACGACGATGCTCGCCACCGCGACCGCCGCGTCCGCGTCCGTGGGCGCCCTTTCGGGCCTGGTGGCGGGAAATCTCGACGTCACGCCATCGGCTTCGGCACTCCTGTGGCTGCTCCTGCTGGCCGTGACCGGGCAGGTGCTCGGGTGGCTCCTGGTGGGCAAGGCGTTTTCGGCGCTGCCGGCGAGCGGCGGGTCCGCCGTGCTCATGCTGCAACCCGCCGCCGCGATCCTGTTCGGGGCCGCCCTGCTCGGCCAATGGCCGACCCCGCTGCAACTGACCGGCTGCGCGCTGGTCGTCGCCGTGGTGGGAGCCGTGTCGCTCCTGGGCGCTCGGTCGTCAAGGAACCACGAGCACCGGCCAATGCCCGGCCTTGATGAGCTTCGTGGCGACCGAGCCCGCGAACCGGTGTCCCGCCTTCTGTGAGGCTCCGACCACGACCGTGTCGACCTGGCTGCGGTCGGCGGTGTCGCGCAAAGCCGTGTAGGGATCGCCGAAGGTCTTCAGGAAGCTGACCGGCACTTCCAGTTCTTCGGCCGCCTCGCGGATCTGCTCCCGGAGTTCGGCGTACAACTGCAGCGTCGTGTCGTGCTCGACCGTCGCCGCGACCGCCGGGCCGAGGTTCGTCAGCGCCGTGCGGCAGACGACGAAGGCGACGATCAGCCTGCCGTTCTCGCGTCTTGCCATGCCGAAGGCGAAGGCCGCCGCCCGCATGGCCGTGTCGGAGCCGTCGACCCCGACCAGGATGGCCCGCCCCGACCGGCGCCGGGGCGGGCCGAAACGCTCCACAGTGGACTCGAAGGCCCCAGGCGCGCTCATCCCGGGCCCCTATCCGGCGACCGGGTCGGACGCCGGCTCTTCGGTCTTCGTTTCCACGTCGAGGGTCGTGCGCAGGGTGAGCGGCTTCAGCAGCAGCGCCGCGATCACGCCCACGACGCCCACCGCCGCGGAGATCAGGAAGATGTGCGCGGTCGCGTCGCCGTACACGGTGTGCACGACCGTCTGGATCTCCGGCGGGAGTGCCTTGAGGTTCAGCGCGCTGACGCTGCCCGTCGACTGACCGGCAGGCACGTGCAACGCGGTCGACAGGTCGGCGGTCACCCGGTTCGCGAGCACAGCGCCCAGCACCGAGACCCCGATGGTGCCGCCGAGCGACCGGAAGAACGTGACCGAGGCGCTCGCCGAGCCCAAATCCCGCAAGGGCACCGTGTTCTGCACGGCGAGCACGAGGTTCTGCATGGTCATGCCGACCCCGATGCCGACGATCGCCATCGCGATGCCGACCAGCCACAGCGGCGAGGCGTGGTCGACCGTGCCCAGTCCGAGGAACCCGATCACCAGGGTGATCGTGCCCGCCACGATGTACGGCTTGATCGAGCCGGAGCGGCTGATCAGGCGTCCGGTGACGGTCGAGGACACGAGCACGCCCGCCATCAGCGGGATGGTCAGCAGCCCGGCCTCGGTGGGTGAGTAACCGCGGCCGACCTGGAAGTACTGGCCGAGGAACACCGCACCGCCGAACATGGCCATGCCGACAGCGAGGCTCGCGATGATCGCCAGCGCGGGGGTGCGCTGGGTGATGATGTGCAGCGGTACGACGGGTTCGCGGACCTTCCGCTCCACCAGCACGGCGACCGCGAGGAGTACGACGCCGCCCGCCACCATGGCGGCGGTCTGCCAGGACAGCCAGTCGAACGAGTTGCCGACGAACGAGACCCAGATCAGCAGGACGCTCACGCCGGCGGCGATGAGGCCGGCACCGAGGTAGTCGACCTGGACGTCGTCCCGGCGCACGGTTTCCAGCTTCAGGGTCCGCTGCAGCACGATGAACGCCAGCACCGCGATCGGCACGCCGACGAAGAAGCACCAGCGCCAGCCCAGCCACGGCACGTCCACGATCAGGCCGCCGAGCAGTGGTCCGCCGACCGTGGCGACGGCCATGACGGCGCCGAGGTAGCCGTTGTAGCGGCCGCGTTCACGCGGCGGGATGATCGCCGCGATCACCACCTGGACCAGTGCCTGCAGACCGCCGACGCCGATGCCCTGGAACGCGCGGGCGGCGATCAGCTGTCCGGTGTTCTGGCTGAAACCGCTGATCATCGACCCGATCACGAAGAGCACGATCGCGACCTGGACCAGTGTCTTCTTGTTGAACAGGTCGGCGAGTTTGCCCCAGATCGGGGTGGTGGCGGTGGCCGCCAGCAGGGTGGCCGTGACCACCCACGTGTACTGCGTCTGACTGCCGTTCAGCGAGCCGATGATCAGCGGCAGCGCGGTCGACACGACCGTCGAGCTGATCATGGCCACCAGCAGCGCGAGCAGCAGCCCCGACAGCGATTCGAGCACCTGGCGGTGCCCCATCGCGCCGGTCGGCGCCTCCGCCGTGGTTCCTTCGGTCTTCATGGCGTCCCTTCGAGCCCCGGACAATTATTGCTCATTGTGCAAACTTGCACAGTGGGCACTTTATTCCCCTCGCTACGCTGTCCTTGTGGACACTCTCGACACGCTCCGCACCCGTAAGAAGGCGGCGACGCGGCACTCGCTGCACGAGGCCGCGCTTCGCCTGGCGATGGAGCACGGTCTCGACGGCGTGACGGTCGAGGACATCGCCGACGCGGCGGGCGTGTCCCGGCGGACCTTCTCGAACTACTTCGCGAACAAAGAGGACGCGATCCTGTATGCCGACCGTGAGCGGACCGGCCTGCTGGTGTCGCTGGTCGAAGGCAGGCCGTCCGGTGAGAGGCCGTGGCCCGCGCTGCGCGCGGCGTGCCAGGAGCTGTATCGGGCACATCCCGTCCCCGACCGTGAATGGGTGGCGCAACTTCGGCTGCTGCGACGGCATCCGTCGCTCCTCGCGCGGCAGGCCGGCGATCAGATCGCCCTGGAACGCGATCTGACGGCGGTGCTGCTCGACCGGGGGCTGGATCAGGAGCTGGCCCGTCTCACGGCGGCGACGTTCCTCGCCACCCTGCGGACCGGGAACGTCCTCTGGCTGGAAGGGCCGGACGATCAGTCGCTCCCGGATCTCGTGGACCGTCTGCTGAGTCGCGTTCGCCTGCGCTGACCTGCGTAGACGCCACTTTGGCGCACGGTGGCACCACTTTGTACTTGCAATGGCGCCACGGTGGTGCCATAGTGGCGTCATGGACTTGACGCCGTTTGTGGACAAGGTTCGCCGAGAGCTCGCGGTCGCCGCCGAGGCGGGCGGGGCGGAGGCGAGCGCGCTCGCCGAACGTCTGACCGCGCCGCTGGCGTCGGCCATCCACCTCACGCTGCTGGAGGCGTTGTCCGCCGCGTCGGACGAGATCACGCGGGATCTCGCCCCCGGTTCGGTCGAGGTCCGGCTGCGTGCCGGGGAAGCGAGCTTCGCCGTCAACGTCCCGGCCGCCGGGCCGACGGAGCCGGTCGTCGCCGACAACGTCGTTTCGGCGCCACAGCCCCAAGATCCCGCGGTGCCCGAGGACGAGGGGGCCACGGCACGGATCAACTTCCGGCTGCCGGAGAACCTCAAGGCACGCGTCGAGGAAGCCGCTGCCGCGCAAGGCCGTTCGGTCAACGCGTGGCTCGTGAGGGCCGCGTCCGCCGCACTACAGCCGACGGCGGCCCAGCCCGCTCCGGCCACTCCCGTGGGCGGCCGCCGCGCCGCTCAGCACTACACGGGCTGGGTCAGCTAGACCCGCCTGACCAGCAAGAAAATCCAACGCACCACATTTGAGGGGACAACCATGCCTTCTTTCGCCACTCCGGAACCGATCCTCGTGGACGTCGACCCCGTCGTCGGGAACGTCCGCATCGTCGCCGGCGACCGCGCCGACACGGTCGTCGAGGTCACCCCGGTCGACAAGACCGACGACTCCGACGTCAAGGCCGCGGAGCAGACCGTCGTCGAATTCACCGGCGGCACGTTGTCGGTCAAGGCGCCGAAAATGCGTCTGATCGATTTCTCCCGCAAGACCAGGTCGATCGACGTGACCATCGAACTGCCCGCCGGGTCGCGGCTCCAGGGCCGCACCGGCCTCGGTGATCTCCACGTCACCGGGCGGCTCGGCGAATGCCGCTACAAGTCCGGTACCGGGAGCATCCAGCTCGACCACGCCGGCGAGCTGAACCTGCACACCGCCGCCGGGAACATCACCGTCGAACACGTCGAGGGCAACGCCGACATCAGCACCAGCACCGGACGGGTGCACATCGGCGAGATCACCGGTACCGGTGTCGTCAAGAACTCCAACGGTCCCACCACCATCGGCACGGCCGGTGACGCGCTGCGCGTCCGCTCGGCCAACGGCGACATCTCCGTCGACAGGGCCGAAGAAGGGGTCGAAGCCAAAACCGCCAACGGCGCGATCCGCGTCCTGGACGCGGCCCGGGGCACGCTCACGCTCGAGACCTCCCTGGGCAACATCGAGATCGGCGTCCGCGCGGGCAGCGCGGCCTGGCTCGACGTGAAGACCACCTTCGGCCGGGTCCTCAACGAAATGGACGCCTCCGGTGAGCCCGGCGCCACGACCGACAAGCTCGAAGTCCACGCCGGCACCTCTGTCGGCGACATCGTCATCCGCCGTTCCTGACCCGCCACGAACCTCCAGGGGAATCCACATGAGACACCCGGCCATTTCCGCGACCGGACTGCGCAAGTCCTACGGCGACAAGGTCGTGCTGGACGGTATCGATCTGCACGTCCCGCCCGGCACCATCTTCTCGTTGCTCGGCCCCAACGGCGCGGGCAAGACCACCACCGTCAACATCCTGTCCACTTTGGTCGGTGCGGACGGCGGTGCCGCCACCATCGCCGGTGCCGACCTGGCCACCGATCCCGACGGCGTCCGCGCCGCCATCGGACTCACCGGCCAGTTCTCCGCGGTCGACAATCTCCTGACCGGCGAGGAGAACCTGTTCCTCATGGCGGATCTGCACCATCTGCCACGCCGCGCGGGGCGCGAGCGCGCCGCCGAGTTGCTGGAACGGTTCGACCTGACCGAGGTCGCGAAGAAGACGCCGTCGACGTTCTCGGGCGGCATGCGCCGCAAGCTCGACCTCGCGATGACGCTGATCGGCGACCCCAAGGTCATCTTCCTCGACGAGCCGACCACCGGACTCGACCCGCGCAGCCGCCGCACGATGTGGCAGATCATCCGTGACCTCGTCGCGAACGGCGTGACGATCTTCCTCACCACGCAGTATCTGGAAGAGGCCGATCAGCTCGCCGACCGCATCGCCGTCCTCGACGGCGGCCGGATCGTCGCGCAGGGAACGCCCGACGAACTGAAGCGCCGCGCACCCGGCGGACACATGCAACTGCGCTTTCCCGACACCGCGTCGTTGCGGAGTGCCACTCGCGTGCTTCGAGTGTCCACATCGGACGAAGAGGCCTTGGCGCTGCGTGTGCCGACCGACGGCACCGTCGCCGCGCTGCGCGCCGTGCTGGACCGGCTCGACGCCGAAGCCGTCCCGGTCGACAGCCTCACCGTGCACACCCCGGATCTCGACGACGTGTTCCTCAGCCTCACCGGTCACCGGACCGAACCGACCAAGGAGCTGGCCCGATGACCACGCTGTCCCTCTCGATGCGCGATTCCGCGACGATGCTGCGCCGCAATCTCCGGCATATGCAACGGTATCCGTCGCTCACCATCATGCTGGTCGGCCAGCCGATCGTTTTCCTGCTGCTGTTCGTCTACGTCTTCGGCGGCACGCTCGGGAACGGCCTCGGCGGCGCGGGCGGACGGGCCGAGTACGTCGGTTACGTGACGCCGGCCATCCTGCTGATCACCGTATGCAGCGCCGCCCTCGGCACCGCCATCTCCGTCGCGACGGACATGACCGAAGGCATCATCGCCCGCTTCCGCACCATGGCGATCAGTAAGGCTTCGGTACTGACAGGGCACGTCGTCGGCGCGCTCATCCAGACCGCGTTCGCGCTCGCCGTCGTCTTCGGGGTCACGCTGCTCATCGGTTTCTCGCCGACGGCCGGTGTCGGGGACTGGTTCGCGGCGGTCGGGGTGCTGTTGCTGCTGACCATCGCGCTCACCTGGCTGTCGGTCGCGCTGGGCCTGGCCGCGAAGAGCGTCGAGACGGCCAGCAACTCACCGATGATCTTCATGCTGCTTCCCTTCCTCGGCAGCGGTTTCGTCCCCACCGACTCGATGCCCGCGTGGCTGCGCTGGTTCGCCGACTACCAGCCGTTCACGCCGATCATCGAGACGATCCGCGGTCTCCTGCTCGGCACGCCGATCGGCGGCAGCGGCCCGCTGGCGCTCGGCTGGTGCGTCCTGCTCGCGCTCGTCGGCTACGTGTGGTCGAAGTCCTTGTTCGCCAAGGAACGCGACCGCTGATGCCAGGGTGAAGCTGTTCGGCTGATCGGCCAGGTCGCCGCGGGTCTTCCCGGTGCCCTGAGCTCACCGGCGCCGCGCCCAGGCGGAAGGCGTCGTGAAGGCCTCCTTCCCTACCCTGACGGTAGTGAAGGAGGCCTTCACGGACCTTGGAACGACACTCTCGGTCCTGAACCGAATCGCTGCAGGTCATGGCCCTTCGGCGCCACACGCGCGATCGTGTCGCGGACGTTCCCCGGTCACCAGGAACTTCGTCGCGATGTCGTTGGCGCACCGGTTGTCCTTGAACAGGTAGGCCAGATGCCCGCCCTGGTCGGCGGTGACCATCCGGGCACGGTCGCCGAAGGCCTCACGCAGCTTCCGGGCTCCGGCCAGCGGGGTGGCCGGGTCGCGGAGGTTCTGCACGATCAGGACGTTCGACGGGCCGCGGTCGGTGACCTTCACCGGCGGTTCCACCGGCTCGGACGGCCAGTACGCGCACGGCGTGATGTTCGCGGCGGCCGCGCCGAACATCGGGTGCCGGAACCGGTCGATCGCGACGTTGCGCTGGTAGGTCCGGACGTCTTCCGGCCAGTCGGAGTCGTTGCAGATCACGTGCAGCTGGCTGGCCAGGTAGTTGTCCGACGGGTACGCCGTCGTGCCTGCGCCCGGGGTGGACGAGGTGGACGTCGGCTGGGGCACCGGCTTACCGGTGTCCAGCGCCTGCCACGTCGCGGCCAGCTTCGGCAGGTTCTTGTCGTAGTAGAGATCGGCGAACAGGATCTGGCGGAAGACCCGGCCGTCGTAGCCTTCCGGGCTCGGCTTCTGGTCGAGCCGCGCGGCGAGTTCGTAGAACTTGGCCGTCACCTGCGCGGGCGTCCGGCCCAGGCCGTACTCGGGCTTCGAAGCGGCGAACTTCGCGAAGTCCGGGAAGCGGTCTTCGACACCCTGCGCGAACATCCGCGTGAAGGCGGCGTCCCAGCCGCCGGGGCCGGTCGCACTGTCGATCAGGAACCGGTCGCTGCGTTCGGGGAACAGCGACGTGTACACCGAACCGAGGTAGGTGCCGTACGAGATGCCGAAGTAGTTCACCTTCTTCTCGCCGAGCGCCTCCCGGACCTGGTCCATGTCACGGGCGGTGTTGGCGGTGGAGATGTACGGCAGCATCGACGCCGTGGCCGAAGACCCGCACTTCGCGGCGACGGCGGCGACCCGCTGGGCCTCGGCCGTGACGTCGGCGGGGTTCCGGGCGTGGAGCGGGATGTTGGTCGGATGATCCGCCAGCGTCAGTCCACAGGTCACCGGGGTGCTGTTGTGCACACCCCGCGGGTCCATCCCGATGACGTCGTAGCTGTCCAGCACCTCCTGCGGCACCCCGAGTTTCTTGAGGGTGTCGGGGTAGGCGAGGCCTTCGCCGCCGGGCCCGCCGGTGTTGGTCATCAGCACGCCGCGGCGCTTTTCCGGTTTGGTGCTCTTCAGGCGCGAGATCGCGATCTCGATCGTCTTCCCGTCCGGGTCGCGGTAGTCGAGCGGGACGTCGAGGGTGGCGCACTCCAGTCCGGGTTTCGCGGCCTCCTCGGGGCACGGTCCCCACTTCAGGGGAGTGGCGGCCGACGCGACCGCCGGTGTCGACGCCGCCAGCAGTGCGGCGGTGAGAACGGGAAGAAGAGCCTTACGCATGGGGTTTCCTCCTGGAAGGGGCGTCTTTGTCCACAAAGGACGAGTCACCGGCGCGGTTCCCAGCGGAAGAGCCGGGTGGCCAGGACGACGGCGACGACGACCCAGGCGAGGGTGGGCGCGAGCAGGAGCAGCGAATCGGTGACGGCGACGCCGCCGTTCCAGGCGTTGACGACGAGTTCGGTGGCCGAGCCCCCGGGCAGGAGACGCTTGAGCAGGGTGAGTTCCTCGGTACCGGAGATGCCGACCCAGCTGGCCACGGCGATGACGCCTAGGCTGACCGGCAGGGTGGTGACCTGGGCGTGCTCCGGGGAGTTGGTCAGGCCGGCGGTGGCCAGGCCGAGCCCGATCATCATGGCGACGGTGGCGAGTACGGCCAGCGCCAGCAGTCCGATGTTGGACGGCGTACCGGTGACCACGCCCAGCACGACCATGATCACGGCCACCTGGACCAGCGCGATGACGGTGACCGGCAGCACCAGCCCGGTCAGGATGGAGCCGTCACCCGCGGCGGTGGAACGCAGGCGCTTGAGGAACAGGTTCTGGCGGCGGGAGGCCAGCGTGGTCACGGAGCTGGTGTAGAGGCCGAAGGCGCACACGGTGAACATCACGATCGCCGCGATGTAGCCGAGGCTGCCCACTTGCGCGAAGAGTTCGTGCTGGTAGACGAAGAACGCGGAGATCGCGATGGGCATCACGAAACTGGTGATCAGCACCGAGCGGTTCCGGAAAATCTGGATCAGCTCGCTGTAGGCGATGGAAAGCATGGCTGGAGTCCTTTGTGGATCGCGGGGTCGGTCAGTCGTTGTCGATGGCGCGGAAGACGTCGTCGAGCCGGGTCGGGCCGGCTTCGAGGTCTCGCAGTTCCACCGCGTGGTCCTGTGCCCAGCGCAACAGGACGTGGAGGTCCTTCTGCAGGCCGAACGTCTCGATGACGAACTTCCCGTCACCGCCGGGCTTGCCCTGCAACGGCAGCGAAGGCGCCGAGGGCGGAAGCGAGAACTTGATCACGGCGGGCAGCGTCCGCGTCAGCTCGGAGACCGTCCCCTCCTGGTGGAAGGTGCCGCGGTGCATCAGGCCGATGCGATCGGCACGCTGCTGTGCCTCTTCGAGGTAGTGCGTGGTGAGCACGATCGTGGAGCCGTCCTCGCGCAGCTTGTCGACGGCGTCCCACAGCGCGTCACGCGACTGGATGTCCAGACCGGTCGTCGGCTCGTCCAGGAACACCAGTTCCGGCGTGCCGTACACCGCGGTGGCGAAGTCCAGCCGCCGCTTCTCGCCGCCGGAAAGTTGTGACACCTTCGTGTTCGCCTTGCGGGTCAGGTCCACGACGCCGAGTACCCGTTCGACCCGGTCGGTGCGCTGCGTCAGCGTCCCGATCAGCCGGATCGATTCCTTCACCGTCAGATCCGGGGAGAAACCGCTCTCCTGCAACATGATCCCCATCTTGGGACGGACGGTGGCGCGGTCCCGCGGGCTCAGGCCGAGCACCCGCACGGTGCCGGACGTCGGCGTCCGGTGTCCTTCGATGGTTTCGAGCGTCGAGGTCTTGCCCGCGCCGTTCGTGCCCAACAGGGCATAGAACTCGCCTCGTCCCACCTGAAAGGACAGATCCTTCACGGCGTGGAAGTCGCCGTACTTGAGGTTGAGCCGGTCAACGTCGATCACTGGTGTCGAGGTCATGCCGTGAATTCCACCGGCTCGGGCGCGTTCCGGCCAGTGCGGTGACGTCACTGTCCGCCCATGACATTCGTTGGGGTGAACATATGACGTGGTGTCACTGGTGGCCGCCACGACCGGGGGACGATACTGGGACGATGTCTGATGTGGACGCCGAGCCGGCACAGGGCCAACTACGCAGACTCAACCGGGTCATGTTCATCCCGCTGTTCGTCGTCTCCGGGGTGGTCGTGGTCTCGACGGACGCGCGGTCCTGGTGGCAGGCCATCATCCTGAGCACGAGCGTGGTGGCGGCTTTGGTGGCCTTCGTGCGCTGGACGTCGGGTGAGCTCTTCCGGGTGGCGCTCCCGTGCCTGCTCGTCGCGGCGGCGGTATGGCCGTTCTCCGTTTTCGTGGTCGATGGCGGTTCGGCCTTCTTCGGACTCTCGTTCGCCGGCTCCCTCGTCGTCCCCCAGCTGTCCCGCCATCGGGCTTGGGCCGCCCTCGCGCTCGTCGGCTACATCGCGGCGATCGGCGCCGCGGGAGTGCTGATGTCGCCCGACGACGTCTCCGGCCACCTGCTCAAGTTCGTCTACGTTCCGACGGGGATCACCGTAATCGTGCTCGGGCTCATGTTCCCCAACAAGAAGTTCTACGACGTCGTCGCGGAACTCGAGGAGGCGCGGGAACGGGAAGCGGAGCTGGCCGTCATCCGCGAGCGCGTCCGGTTCGCCGGCGATCTGCACGACATCCAGGGCCACACCCTGCACGTGGTGAAGCTGAAGGCGGCGCTCGCCAGGAAACTGGTGGACATCGACACCGAACGGGCCAAACAGGAACTGGGGGAGATCCACGAACTCGTGGCCGACACCATCACCCAGACCAAGGAACTCGCCTACGCCCAGCGGCGGCTCAACCTTTCCGCCGAACTGGAGAACGCGAGGAACCTCTTCGAGGCCGCCGGGATCCACGTGCGGATCAACCGCGAGGGTGACGTCGCCGCCGGTGCGAACGAGCTGCTCGGGCAGGTCCTGCGTGAGACGACGACCAACATCCTGCGGCACGCCCAGGCGACGCGGGTGCGGATCACCTTGGCGGAGTGGAGCATCACCATCGTCAACGACGGCGCCCAGCAGGCGCCGTTGCCCGAACTCCGGGGGCTGGCCGCCCTCGAACAACGCGTCGCCGCCGAGGGAGGCGAACTGACGGTCGAACAGGACGACGGTCAGTTCGTGACGGCCGCCGCCTTCCCGCACCGACGTACCGAAGCACTGGAGAAGCGATGACCACCGTGGTGCTCGCCGACGACGAGGCCCTGCTCCGCAAGGCGATGGCCGCGCTGCTCCCGCTCGAAGGCGAGATCACCGTGCTCGCCGAAGCGGAGAACGGCGAGGAGGCCATCGAGGCCACCCTGCGGCACGAGCCCGACGTTCTCGTCATCGACCTCGAAATGCCCGGTGTGGACGGCCTCGGCGCTGTCGAGGAGATCCGCCGCACCCGGCCGAACCAGGTCATCCTCATGCTGACCCGGCACGCGAAACCCGGGGTGCTCCGCAAGGCGCTCAAACTCGGGGTCCAGGGGTTCGTCAGCAAATCCGCCGAACCCGCGCACATCACCTCGGTCATCGCCATCCTGCACGGCGGCAAACGCTGGATCGACCCGGATGTCTCCGCGCTCGCCGTCGTCGACGACTGCCCTCTCACCGAACGGGAACTCGACGTCCTGAGGGTGACCGGCGAGGGCTATTCCGTCGCCGAGATCGCGAACCAGCTGCATCTCGCGCAGGGCACGGTGCGCAACTATCTCTCCAACGCCATGCAGAAGACCCAGACCCAGAGCCGGCACGAAGCCGCGCGGTACGCCCGCGAACACGACTGGCTGTAGCTAACGCGGCCGGACGTGGGCCCGCTCGCCCTGGGGCCCGAACAGGACGAGGGTTTCGACGGCGTGACCATCGGCCGAGCCGAGCCAATGCGGCAGCGCCGTGTCGAATTCGGCGGCCTCCCCGGGCGGCAGCACCATGTCCCGGTCGCCGACGACCAGCCGTAACCGTCCATTGAGGACATACACCCATTCGTAGCCGCCGTGGGTCTGCGGGGTGGGTTCCGCCGGCTCCGGACGGCTGGGGATCAGCATCTTGAAGGCCTGCACCCCGCCCGCGCGGCGGGTGAGCGGGAGGAACGTCATGCCGTGACGGTGGATCGGCTGCAGATGGATCCGCGGATCGCCCGTCCGAGGGGCGCCGACGAGATCGTCGAGCGGCACGCCGTACACGCGGGCCAGCGGTAGCAGGAGTTCCAGGGTCGGCCGTCGCCCGCCGCTTTCCAGCCGGGACAAGGTGCTTTCCGAGGTCCCGGTCGCCGCCGACAGATCGGCCAGGGTCAAACCGCGCTGTTTGCGCAGGGCGCGCAGCCGCGGGCCCACCGCGTCCAGCACCTCGTCGGTCTCGTCCGCCATGAACCCGATCTTGCCAGGTCGGCAAGTTTTCGTGCCATCTGTCGGGTTCCGAGGCGAAGGTAGGTCCCGAACCGATCATGCGAGGTGAGGAATGAACGCTCCGGACCAGGCCACGGAATTCTGGGACGAGCTTTACGAACGGCGCGCCGCCGGGTCGCCGCGGGTGAACCCGAGACTGGCCGAGATCGCCGGGCCGCTGACGCCGGGCGACGCCCTCGACCTCGGCTGCGGCGCGGGCGGGGACGCGTTGTGGCTGGCGGTCCACGGCTGGACGGTGACGGCGGTCGACATCTCCGGGGCGGCCGTGCGTTCACTCCAGCGGCGCGCCGAAAGCCTCGGGGCACCGATCACGGCCCTCCGGGTCGATCTCGCCGGGGACTTCCCCGACGGCACTTTCGACCTGGTGTCCGCGCAGTACCTGCACACCCCGTTCGCGCTGGACCGTGCCCACGTCCTGCGGACCGCCGCGAAAGCGGTTGCCCCGGGCGGTCGGCTGACCGTCGTCGATCACGGATCCACCGCGCCTTGGTCGTGGAACCAGGATCCGGACACCACGTATCCGACGCCCTGGGAAGTGGCCGCCGACCTGGCGCTCGACCCCGCCGAATGGTCGATCGACCGGGCGGACACCCCGCGGCGGCAGGCCACCGGCCCGGCGGGCCGTACGGCGACCGTCGTCGACCACGTGCTGGTGCTCAGGAGGTCCGGCGATGGGCGCTAGGCGCAAACGCGACACCGGCCCTCCGTCGACCGGGCCCGGCGAACAGGACGTGCTCGTCGGCTTCCTCGACTATCTGCGCGCCTCCGTCGCGGGCAAGGCGGAAGGCGTGTCGGAAGCCCAGGCCCGTGCCCCGGGCGTGCCGTCGGGCACCAGCCTGCTCGGCCTGGTCAACCACCTGACCTTCGTGGAACGGCACTGGCTGCTCGGCCACGAGGTCACCGACTGGCCGGCGACGTTCCAGCCCGCCCCGGACGACACGGCCGCGGCGATTCTCGCCACTTATCGGGAAACCGGCGCCGAAGCGAACGCCGGGATGGCGTCCTGGGACGACCTCACCCAACCGGGTCCGCGCCCGGCGAACCGCGGCCGCTCGGCGCCGTCACGGCGATGGACGCTGACGCACCTGATCGAGGAGACCGCGCGGCACGCGGGACACGCCGACATCCTGCGCGAACTGATCGACGGCACCACCGGACGTTGAAGCACCGAAACGGAGATTCCCATGTCCCGCCGGATATTCAGACGCGTCGCCGCGACGCTGACCGCCGCTCTCGTCCTCACGACGGCGGCGTGCGGAGCCGAAGCCCGGGACGCGAGCCACGAGACCATCACCCGCGGCGACGAATCCTTCACCCGGCAGTTCCGTCACGAGTTCGCCGACGTCGACGGCGTCCGCATGCACTACGTCACCGGTGGCCGCGGCGCACCGCTCGTCCTGCTGCACGGCTGGCCGCAGACCTGGTATGCCTGGCACCGCGTGATGCCGGCGCTGGCCGAGCACTTCACGGTGTATGCCCTCGACCTCCCCGGCCTGGGCGACAGCACCGGCGCGCCGCCCACGTACGACAAGGCCACCCTCGCCCGCTACGTGCACGGCCTCGTCGGCGGACGTCTGGGACTGCGCGACGTGCGGATCGCCGGCCACGACCTCGGGGCCGCGGTCGCTTTCCGCTACGCCGCGCAGTTTCCCCAGGACGTCACGAAACTCGCTTATCTCGACCTGCCGCTCCCGGGCCCCGCGCTGGACGCGACGGCATATCGGAATCTGAGCTGGCATATCGCTTTCCATTCACAGAAAACGGTGCCCGAAGCCGTCGTCGGTGACGACGTCCGCGAATACCTTTCCCTGTTCTATCCCCAAGTGGCCTACGCCGGAACCGCTTTCGGCGGTCCCGGCGCGCCACCGCCCTTCGACGAGGCGGAAATCGGCGAGTACGCCCGCACCTACAGCAGGCCGGAGGTCCTGCACGGAGGGTTCGAGCTCTACCGCACCCTCGGTCAGGACGCCGCCGCGAACACCGAGGCGAAGCCCATCACCACACCGACCTTGCTGATGACCGCCGAAGGACTGCTCGAACCCCAGAAAGCGACGCTGGCACCCCGGGTGGCCGACCTCGCCCGCGCCGTGGAGGTGCCCAAGGCGGGACATTGGCTGGCCGAGGAGAATCCCGGGTTCGTGACCGCCGAACTGGTCGGCTTCCTCAAGCCGTGACGTGGCTTGGTCGCCGGCCTGTGTGACCCGACACCACACTCGCGTGTCCGGACACGGATCTCGTGTGCTTGGAGACGGAACTCACGTGCTCAGACGCCGCACACCCGAGTGGCGTCTCCAAGCACACGAGTCACGCCTCCACGCCCAACCTCCGGAGTTGCTTTCGCAACACCCGCCACGCGGCCGGACGCAACGAACAGCACCGACCACGCCACCTTCGCCTTACCCCTCGCTACGGCGTGTAGTTCTGCCCGGGCGCCTTGCCGGGGATCGGCTTGGCGACCAGCGCGGCCGGGGCGAAGTAGTTGATGTACGAAATCGCCATGACGAGCGACCAGAGCGCCTTGTCGTCGTACTGCGCGGCCGCCCGGGCGTACACCTCGTCGGAGACGCGCTCCCCGGCCGGGTTCGGGGTGAGGACGGCTTCCAGGAGTTCCAGCGCGGCCCGCTCCGCCTCGGTGAAATGAGGGGAGTCCTGCCAGGTCGCGACGGCGGTGATGCGTTCCTCCGTTTCGCCGGCCGCGCGGAGGATGCCGGTCTGCCCGATGGTGAAATACGTGCTGCCGAGAAGCTGTCCCGCCCGCAGGTGCATCAGGCCGATGGTGATCCGGGGGACAGGGCCGTCCTGGATGGTCTTGTTCAGCGCCTGCGCGATCGTGATCACGTCGGGGACGAAGTCGACGGGGTTGGGCATCCGTGATTTGAGCTCGGTGGACATCAGGTGTTCCTCTCGTTGGCTTGACGGACAAGAGACACCGGCGGTCCCGCCGTTGTGACATCACGGAAAAGCGGCGGTGGCGGGGAAACCCGCCACCGCCGCTCGTTCGTTCAGGAGCGGGTCAGCGTGACCCCGTAGGTGTTCGCCGCGTCCACGACAGGCTGGTAGTAGGAGTACGAGCCGGTGGCGTTGGAGCCCTGGTTGTAGCCGCAGTCGTGCCCGTCGTTGGGCCCGCCCGAGGTCATACCCTGCGCGGTGTTCCCGGCGATGTAGGCGCCGCCGCTGTCGCCGCCCTCGGTGCAGACGGTGGACTTGGCCAGGCCGCTGGTGGCGACGCTTTCCCCGCTGTAGCGGACGGTCTGGTTGTAGGCGGTGATCTTGCCGCAGGTCCAGCCGGTGGTGTTGCCCGCCTTGCACAGCGTGGTGCCGACCGGAGCCTTCGAGCTGCCGGTGATCCGGACCGTGGTGCCCTTGCGGGTGTCCACGTAGCCGCGGCCGGTGTCCTCGTCGTCGATGTCCATCAGGCCCATGTCGGTCGAGGGGAACTCGGTCGCGACGCCTCGGCCGATGTGCACACCGTTGCGGTTGAGGATGTCGGGGTTCCCTTCGACGCAGTGCCCGGCGGTGAGCAGCACGTTGTCACCGTCGCTGGTGGTGCCGGGGAAGCCCAGGGAGCAGTTCGTGCCGGGGTCGAGGTCCATGATCTGGCCGGGGATGACGTCCGCCTGCGTACTGTTGCCGAGGGCGGGTCCTGTTCGGACGGTCACGCCGGAAAGCGCCGAGAGCCGGTTGACGAGTTCGGCGTCGGCACCGGGCTGAACGGTGACGACGACCTTGTCCGCCGCGAGTTCCGGGCCCCAGGACTGCACCTGCGTGACGTCGGCGCCGATCACCTTGCCGACGGTGGCGGACAACGTGTTCAGCGCGTTCTCGCCGAGGGCGCCGGTGCGCGCCGTCAGCCCGGCGGAACGGACGGCCCGCGCGGCTCCGGCGTCGGGCGTGTTCACGACGAGGGCACCGGCGTCGTCGAAGTACGCGCCGTCGATGTGGAGGCCACGCGATCTGATGCTGTCCAGAGACGAGATCAGCGCCTTCTCGTGATCCAGTTTCTGCGCGGCCTGGAGCGGGCTGACCCGCAGCTGGTCGGCGAGCGTCTCGAGCATCGTCTGGTCGTAGCCGGTGGGCGCGGCGGTGGCCGGGGCGGTGAAGGCACCGAGACCGACACAGGCGCTGAACAAGGTGAGCATGACGGGTCCGCGAATTCGCATGCGAATTTCCTTCGATAAGGAGGGAATGACGAACCGGCCGGGACGGGGGAGTTTTCGGAAATCGCAGGGACGCGGCCGGTTCATCGCGACGTGACGCAGATTACGAGTGCCCGGTTATCGCGCCGTAGCGCCGAAAGTAGGTTCGGCGAAAGCGGCCTACTTTCGTATGCGAAATGGGATCGGCGCGTGTATTCGACCGCGCATATGTGTCATTGACCGAAAGGTGTCATCCCGGCGAAAAGGAGACCACGGGGCAGTACTCCGTTCGGGTGATGTGACATCTGGCGGCAACCTGTCAAGCTCAGTGGACGTCGAAGGGGTACTTTCCAGCGTGCGAGGGGCGGCGGATGTCGGCAGGTCAAGGATTCTTCGTGGAGCCGGACGCGGTTCGCGCTCTCGGCGAGCTGGTGCTGCGGGCGGGGGCGGGTGCTGACAGCTACCGCCGGTGGTTCGATCGCCTGATCTCCGGCGGGGGCGGCTTCGACACGGAGAACGGTGAAGGGTTCCTGGCCAACGCCTGGCCGAAACTCGATGAATGGCAGCGCAACGCCCTGAGTCAGTCCCGTTTCGCGGCCGACCTCGGCGGGCAGGTCGGCCACCAGCTGCGGTGTGTGGCGCACTGGTACGACGAGATCGACCTGGAGCAGGCGAAACTGCTGGATCAGCTCAATCCGGAGCCCGACGCGCCGCCGGTGCCGGTGGGCGAAGTGCGCGACCCCGCCACGGCGGCGGTATTCCGTGACGCCGTCCCCGTCGGATACGGAGGACCGGACCCGGCACAGATCGAAAACCCCGACTGGTGGCCGGTCAAGGTGGAGGAGGCGGCCGAGGAGCTTCTCGACCTCGGCGGCACCCTGGGCGACCTCGCCGAGCTGATCCAGACGCTCACCGGTGCCGAGAAGGACTTCATCACCATGATCGCCGAGGCACTCGCCGGCGACTGGAGTGTGCTGCAGGCGCAGGCGGTGCTCTACGCCGACGCCGCGGCGGGGCTCGAGAACATCGCGGCCAACATCAACCAGGGTCGCTTCGGCATCGAGCGTCCCTGGGTCGGGGAGGCCGCGGACCGGGCCAAGAACTGGCTGACGGTCTACCGCGCCAGCGTTCTCCAATTGGCGCAGTACTTCCGCGGCGCGGGCCTGGCCATCCAGGCGCTGGCGCGGATCGCCTATCACCTGATGCAGGACATCCGTCATTTCTACAGCGCGGCGATCGACATCGCGCTGCTGATCCTCACCGAGGGACAGAGCCTCGCGGTCAAGCGCGGGGTCAAGCTGGCCGACCTGATCGCCAAGGCCATCACCGAATTCAGCCGATGGAAGAACCTCAAGGAATTCGTGATGGACGGCGATCTCCTGGCGCTCCTGCACCTGGTGGCGTCCTTCAACGAGGTCGTCAGCCTCGCGCAGACGGCGATCAGCGCGCTGCTCGGGCTGGCGCACCAGTTCGCGCGCGAGGACGCGATCGAGGATCTGCTGAAGAGCACCTTCTCCATGGGTGAGCCGCCGCAATGGCCGGAAAGCTATCGGCACCGCGATGCCCAATGTCCCGGATTGGGCTTGGGCAAGGAGGTTCTGCTGTGACGATGCACAATCCGTTCGAATCGGATCAGGGTGACCGCGTCCGGACGACGATGATGCGCCTGCTGGCGGCGACCGGCGGGGCGGCAGGCGACTTCGCCGGAGAGGTCCTCGCCGGACGGCGGCGGCCGAGTGAACTGCTGGCTCATCGCCCGGTGCTGGAAGAGTTCGTCCAGGACGCGCGGGGATTGCGGAACCTCATCGACGCGCTGCCCGCCGAGCAGCGGCGGCAACTCGCCACCGGAGCCCAGGCCGGGCTGGAGCAGCGGTTCGCCGAACTCGCCGCGCTGGACGTCGATTCCGCCGTCGCCGAACTGCGGGATCTGGCCGCCCCGGCTCTGGAGCCATCACGCACCCGAGTCTCCCGAGCCTCCCGCGCCGACGACGAAGACGACGAGTGGGACGACCGGACCTACCTCGAACCGCTCTGAGCGCGTTCGCCGGAGAAGCCGAGCGGTACGTAAGGCTTAAATCCTAACTTTAAAGGTTCGCAGGTCGAGGTAAGCGTCCAGGGCGGCGGCGCCGGAGAGCAGGGAACGGCTTCTGGCCGAAAGCCGTGCGTGCCAGTCGTGCAGCATCGCTTCGAGTGGCTCGACGCCTCCCGCCGAGCGGACCTGGTCGATCAGCGGCGCGATCTGCCGCAGCAGGTAGCCGCCCCGCCGTAGCTGGTGGGTCAGCTTGGCGTCGCGGACGTCGGCCGCGGTGTAGACGCGATAGCCCGTCCGCCGGTCGCGTTCCGGCCGGAGCAGCCCGGCGCGCTCCCATTTCCGCAAGGTCGCCGGGCGGATGCCGAGTTTCCTGGACAGGGGGCCGACGAACAGGTCACCGCGTTCCTGCGGCACGGGTTGGAGGTCGCGAAGCGCGGCCGTGACGGCTTGGAGCGTGGCGCGGTCGTCGAGCAGTTGGACGTGGCTCTCGTCGATGAGCCGGAGCGCGTCCTCGATCGCTTCCCGGTTGACCGCCTGCATGATCGACGTCGCCGTCGCGTGGCCGTGTCCGGGCATCAGGGCGAGGAAAGCGCGCAAAGCCTGGGCGTGCAGCGAGGTGTAGGCGCGGTATCCGTGCGGGCTGCGTTCGGCTTCGGGCAGGATGCCGTCCGCCTCGTAATTGCGGATCGCCTGGGTGGACAGCCCGTGCTCGCGGGCCAGATCGACCGGCCTGAGCTGTCTGCCGGTTTGAAGGTTTCGCCCCATCGTCCTGCCATTGTCGCGGTTAAGTGCCAACCGGCGGTTCAACGATACCGTCTGGTGGATGACGAACGCGACGATCGAACTCGACCTGGCGGAACTTCGCGAGGTCACGACCTTCGCCGTGGCCTGCGCCGGGCCCGCTCTGGCGATCTTCGAACGCCACTATCCGGAGGACCCTCGCCCGCGGGCCGTGCTCGACGAGGCACGCGCGTTCGCGGCCGGGGGCAAGCGCACGCAGGCGTTGAGGGTGACCGCGCTGGCGGCGCACCGGGCGGCGAAAACGGCTCGCGAAGAGGGTCGCGAAGCCGCTTTCGAGGCAGCGCGCGCGGCCGGTCACGCGGGAGGGGCCGCCTACCTGCACCCACTGGCGAAGGCCACCCAGGTCCCGCACATCCTCGGTTCGGCGGCGGACGCCGCCCGCGCCTTCGAACTCGACGCCGGTGACGACCCCGACGTCGGCGTCGAGTACATCGAGAAGGCGCGCGACCTGGCAAGCCCTGTCGTCGTGAGCGTCCTGAGGCGTTACCCGGACGCCCCCGGTGGTGGCCGCCGGGCGGGCGAGTTGCTGCGGATCCTGGACGCGTCGTTGCGACGCGCCTGACCGGTCAATGCCAGGAAGGCAGCCAAAGTTCGGTCTGCCAATGCTCGCCGGTGATCGGGTCGCCGTTGAGGATCGGCCACAGCCAAAGGAAGTTGGCGACCACGAGGCCCACGTACAACGAGACCACCGCCAGGCCGGTGCCTCTGCGTTCGAAACCGCGGTTCGCGCTTCCGAGGATCTGGCCCAGCGCGAGTGTCAGCCCGAGGATCAGGAACGGCGCCAACGTCGTGGCGTAGAAGAAGTACATCTGCCTGTCGAGGTTGAGGAACCACGGCAGCAGACCGGCCAGGTAGCCGGTCAGCACGGCCGCGTACCGCCAGTCCGCGCGGAAGATCCACCGCCACAGTCCCCAGGCGAGCATCGGCAACGCGAGCCACCACATCGCCGGCGTGCCGATCAGCATCGTCGCGCGGACACAACCCGGCCCGCCGCAGCCTGCCGCCGCGTCGCCGGATTCGTAGTAGTAGAGCATCGGCCGCAGCCCCATCGGCCACGTCCACGGCTTCGATTCCCACGGATGCGGCTGATCCTTGGGCGTGAGCAGCGTTTCGTGGAACTGCAGCACGTTCATCGAGTAGTCGCCCAAGGACCGCAGCGCGGGCGGGATCCAGCCGAAGAAGCCCGGGGCGATCTCCTTGATCGCGACGTAATTGCGGTCGGTGCCGGTCTCGCTCGCGAACCACGCCCACCAGCTGCCGAGGTACATCAGGAAGGCGATCCCGACGAACGCCCACAACGCGGGCGCGACATCGCGGACGATGGTGCCGACCCACGGCCGCCGGACTCCGGCCGCGCGACGGGCGGCGACGTCGAAGGCCACGCAGAGCAGGCCGAACGCGGCCAGGTGATAGAGCCCCGACCATTTGACCGCGAACGCGAGCCCGATCATCAGTCCGGCGCCGAACCGCCACCACCGGAAGCCGAGCCTTGGCCCGTAAGGGGATTCGCCGACCCAGCCGTCCCGCACCGCGATGGCGAGCCGCGTCCGGACCTGGTCGCGGTCGGCCAGCAGACAGGCGAACGCGGCCACCACGAACAGCGCGATGAAGATGTCCAGCATCGACATCCTGGACTGCAGATGCAGCACGCCGTCACAGATGACCAGGACGCCCGCGATCCCGCCGAGCAACGTCGACCGGGTGAGCCTGCGGGCGATCCGGATGGTCAGCAGCACGATCAGCGTCCCGGCGATCGCCGCCGCGAACCGCCAGCCCCAGCCGTTGTAGCCGAACAGCGCTTCACCGGCCGCGATCAGCTGCTTCGCCAGCGGCGGGTGGACGATGTACTCGTAACCTGCGTTGTCCTCGTAACCGCCGTTGCGCAGGATCTGCCACGCCTGCGCGGCATAGTACTTCTCGTCGAAGACAGGGGTGCCCTTGTCGGTCGGGAAACCCAGGTTCTGGAACCGGACCACTCCGCCGATCACCGTCAGCGCCAGCGTGACCAGCCAGCCACGCAGCCGATCGGCGGGCATCGGCCTGCCGAGCAGCGTCGCCTCGCGATCCGAGTACGGCGGCGGTGTCACGGCCCTGTCCGGCTCGGCGTGCGCCAGCGTTGCGATCACGGGAATCGATCTTAGGTGCGGGGGCGCGATCAGTCGCCTACTTAGGTGGGTCGTGAGTGTTTCGGGTCGTTCTAACCGCCCTTATCACTCACGACAACCAGTCGGCTAACCGCGTTTTTCGTAGCGGGCCCGGGCCCGCCGGTAAGCCGTTTCGAGCAGTTCGCGGGTCACCGTCTCGGTTTCGGCGGCCGGGTTCAGCACCGCCAGCCAGCCCGCGGTCCCATAGACGGGATGGGCGATCACGGTGTCGGCGACGCCGGGGTCGATGTCGGTTTCGGCCGCTTCCCGAGGGGTACGGCCGAGCTCCCGGACGAACGCCTCCTTCCCGGCGTGGATGTTCACGCGGAAGGTGCCCGGCCGGTCCAGGCGTGAGGCTTCGTCGCCGGGGTAGTTCTTGGTCACGATCGTCGCGAACGGCTGGACGTTCGTCGGGACGACGCCGTCGGGCGAGTAGTAGAAGAACGCGTCGCCCCAGCTGAGCTCCGGCCATTCGTCGCCGGGTGCCGGGGTCAGGGCCAGGACGCCGTCGAGGCCGGACACGAAGCCGATGATCTCTTCGATGGTCATGTGCTCCAGCGTCGCATTAAAGTGCTTATAGAGAGTTTGACGCGGTTTACCAGGTCAGGACGGTGGAAAGTCTCAAATGCGGACGGCGGAGGTCGCACGGCGGGCGGGGTATTCGGTCCAGCAGGTGCGCAACCTCGAACGCGACGGCGTGCTGCCACCGGCGGCGCGTACGCCGTCGGGCTACCGCGATTACGGGGAGACCCACGTCAGGTCCGCGCTGGCGTACCGCGCGTTCGCCGCGGCCGTCGGTCCGGTCGAGGCCAGGAAGATCGTCCGCGCCGCGCATCGGGACCCACTCGCCGAGGTGCTCGCCCTCCTCGACGCGGCCCACGCCGGACTCGACGCGGAGCGCGCGGATCTGCGGCACGCCAGGGAAGCCGTCCGCGTGATCTCGCATGAGCCGATCGAGGACGTACGCGGTTCGGACTCGATGAGCGTCTCCGAACTCGCCACCGCGCTCGGCGTGCGACCGTCGACGCTGCGGCACTGGGACGCCGAGCGGCTCGTCGTCCCGGACCGCGACCCGGCGCGGGGAACGCGGCGGTACACGCCGGCCCAGGTGGGGGACGCGCGGATCGTGCAGCAGCTGCGACTGGCCGGCTACCGCGTCGAGCCGCTTCGCGCGCTGATGCCGGAACTGCGCCGATCCCGCCGGATCGAGGACGTCGCCACCGCGCTGGCCGCCCGCGACGGCGCCATCACGACCCGCTCGCGGGCACTGCTCGACGGCGCCGCCGCCCTCTCCGCCGTGCTCTCCGAAAATGAGTGAGGCTCAGGCGTCCTTGGACGAGCGTTCGCGCAGCGCGGCGAGTGCCTTGTCGGCGTGGACCTCGAACTTGAGTTCACTCTTGATCACTTCGAGCACCTTGCGGTCGGTGTCGATGACGAAGGTGTGCCGCTTCGTGTGCAACGGCAGGAACTTGCGCCAGACGCCGAGCTGTTTGGCGACGGCACCGTCCACATCGGACAGGAGTGGGTAGTCGAAGCCGTTCCGGGAAGAGAATTCGCGCTGTTTGGTGATCCCGTCGGGGCTGATCCCGACGCGGTGGGCGCCGACCTCGCCGAATTCCGCGGCCAGGTCGCGGAAATGGCAGCTCTCGGCGGTGCAGCCGCCGGTCATCGCGGCGGGGTAGAAGAACAGCACGACGGGGCCGGTCGACAGGAAGTCCGACAGTGTGCGGTCCTGGCCCTGGTCGTCGGGCAGGGTGAAGTCCGGGACGGTATCTCCTCGTTCCATACCCGGCTTTCGGAGCCGGACCGGTCCCGGATTGGTTCAGCGGGTGCACCGCCAGAAGACGGTCGCCTCATACGGGGAGATGATCAGCTTGAAATACTCTTCGCAGTCGGCGAATCCGGCCCGGTCCGCCTGTCTTCTGGCGTCTTGGCGGGCGTAGATGAGCGCGAGGCCGAAGTCGCTGGACCCGTTCCCGACGAATTCCCTGGTCTCCAGCGCGCTCGCCGAGGCGGAAGCCGGAGTGGCGATCGTGCCCAGGACGGTGGCCGCGCCGAGCAGCGCGAGCAGGATTTTCCTCATGACCCCACGCTAGGCTCGCACCGCTCCTCGGATCGCCTGCCGCATGGGCGGTTCCGGGGCCGCCGTCCGTCGTAACATCGACGCCATCCCGGCGGCTGATCGGGACCGGCACCGTGAGGTCGGACCGAGTCGGTGGGTTCGCGTGACCGCGTGGACGACACGCGTGATCCGACGGACGGCACGTGTGATTGGACGGACGACACGCGTGCCGTCCGTCCAATCACACGTGCCGTCCAGCCAATCACGTGCGCCGTCCCCTCGAACACGCGAATCGCGTCCGGCCTCCGGTGATCGTCCACGCCGGTTTCGGTGTACAGTCGTTCACTCAAACAGGGTGAACGGCGGGAACCGGTGCGACCAGTCAAGAACTCCTCCGCTCAGGACCGCGGGCAAGGGCCGTTCGGCTCCTGGCTGCTCGGGCCGCTGGACCAGGACGCGGCCGTATTGCGCCGTCGCGTCCAGGGGCTGCTCACCGGCACGCTGATCGCGACGAACGTCATCGGCGCGCTGGTCGTGGTCGGGCTGGCGGCACTGCTCATGCCCGCGCCCGGCATGTCCGGCGACCTCGTCCGGGTCACCGCGATCGCGGTGCCGGTCTATGTGGTCTCGGCGGTCGTCGTGGGTGCGCTGTGGGGTACCCGGGGCGCGCTGCGCACGTTGCGCTGGGCTGCGGACGGGAGGACGCCGACCGACGCCGAGCGTGCGGCGAGCCTGCGTGTCCCCTTGCGCCTGACGCTGGTGCAGGCGGTGCTGTGGGGTATCGCGACCGTGGTGTTCGGTGTGCTGACCGCGTTGGTGCAGCCGAGGGTCGTGCTGACCGAGATGCTCGTCGTCGGGTTCGCCGGCGTCGTCGTCTGCGCGATCGCGTATCTGGCCGGGGAGTTCATCCTGCGGCCGTACGCGGCCCTGGCGCTGGCGGGCACCGCTCCCGCGCGGCCGCTCAGCGGCGGGGTCAATCTGCGGATGTTGTTGTTCTGGTGCCTCGGCACCGGGGTGCCGGTCGCCGGGCTGGTGGTCACGGCGATCCTGGCGTGGGTGCGCGGCGACGTGTCGACCACGAAGCTCGCCATCTCGGTCATCGCTCTCGGCCTGGTGGTGCTCTGCTTCGGTCTGCTGGTGACGGTGTTCACCGCCCGTGCCGTGGTGAACCCGATCCGGTCGGTGCAGGACGCGCTGGGCCGGGTCCGGGCCGGCGATTTCGACGTGGAGATCCCGGTCTACGACGGCACCGAACTCGGTCTGCTGCAGGCCGGTTTCAACGGGATGACCGCCGGTCTGGCCGAACGAGAACGTTTGCGCGACCTGTTCGGCAGGCATGTCGGCGAGGACGTCGCGATCGAGGCGATGCGCACCTCGGCCGAACTCGGTGGCACCGTGCGGACGGTGTCGGTGCTGTTCGTCGATCTCATCGGTTCGACGGCGCTGGCCGCGAGCCGTCCGCCCGAGGAGGTCGTCGGCCTGCTCAACCGGTTCTTCGCCGTGGTGGTCGACGAGGTCGACCGGAATCACGGGCTGGTCAACAAATTCGTCGGTGATGCCGCGTTGGCGATCTTCGGCGCCCCGGTACGTCTCGAGGACCACGCGACCCTCGCGCTCGCCGCGGGCCGCGCGATTTCGCGCAGGCTGGCCGCGGAGGTACCGGAGTGCCCGGCCGGGATCGGCGTCGCGACCGGTGAGGTGGTGGCCGGGAACGTCGGCGACCCGCGCCGGTTCGAGTACACGGTGATCGGCGACCCGGTCAACGAGGCCGCCCGGCTGACCGAACTCGCGAAGAACGTCGAAGCCCGTTTGCTCGCGTCCTGGACCGCGGTCGAGTCGGCGGCCGAGACCGAGGCCGTCCAGTGGGCGGCGACGGAGGACGTGACCCTGCGCGGCCGCGCCCGCCCCACGACGCTCGCGACCCCGCGTCCCTGAACCTTTGGTGGCGGATTCACAGCGCTTGTGAACGGGCAGTGAATCTTGCGCGACGACCGCGCGTCTTCCTGCCGCGGGCCCGCGATTTCCTGGCTCTCTCGCCGACGCGCTCCCTGTGAACGATCACAGCGTTTCCTTGACGTCGTGCGAGGGCGTTGTCCCCGAGGGCGGGGCGGCGCACGGTGATCTCGGCCGGCAGCACCATTTCCGGCCGCGTGTGCCTCTCCCCATCCCCATGTCAAAGGAGACATCTGTGAAGAGCCTATCGAGCCGGCGGGTGACCCGGGCCGCACTGGCGACCGGTGCCGCCGTCTTCGCGCTGAGCATGGTGCCCGCCGCCGCCCTCGCACAGCCCGGCGCGGACGGCGAACGGCCCATCGGCCTGATCAAGACCGAGACCCACACCCAGGTGCGCGAGATCGCCCCCGTAGCGGGCAACGCGACCACTCTCGCCGCCTCCGCGGCCTCCAAGCAGTTGAACTACACCCAGCAGGTTCAGCAGTACAACCAGTGGTGCTGGGCGGCGGACGGTTCCAGCATCGAACGCTCGCTGGGTGGCACCGCCACGCAGGCCCAGTTCTGCGCCGCGGGCAAGGGAACGCAGGCCGGGTACTGCCCGAACCAGCCGGCTCAGATCCCCGAGATCATCCGCGGGTTCCAGGGCACCGGCTTCTCCTCACAGGACGCGCGCGGACCCATCAGCTTCACCTCGGTCGTCAGCCAGGTCGACGCCGGGATCCTGAACCTGACGGGGATCTACTGGACGTCGGGCGGTGGCCACGCGCAGGTGATCTACGGCTACGACACCGCCAGCCAGTCCATCATGGTCGGTGACCCGTGGGCGACCTCCCCGCGGTACAAGACCTGGAACTACAACCAGTACCGCCGCAACGCCCAGCACACCTGGAACGACACCATCGTCAACATCCGGAAGGGCTGACACGCGGTCATGACCAGGATCTGCCGGAAGTTCTCCGGTTCCCTCGTGTTGGCCGTCGCGGCGCTCTTGCCCGCCACGCTGCCCGCCGCGGCGAGCGAAGGAGTCGTCCCGCCCTCGGCCGACGATCTCGCCGCCGCCGTGCGCGTCGCCGGTGAGCCGGGTGCGATCGGCCTCGCGAAATCGAACTTCCGGCAGGTCGACCGCATCGAACCGCAGCGGATCACGATGAGCGGGAAGGGAGTGGTGGTCTACACCCTCAATCCCGATTTCGTCCGCGGCATCGCCGAAGTCCCAGCCGGCACCCTGAGTTCCGTCGCCGTGACAGCCACCGCCGATTCCGGTCAGAAGGCCACGCTGCAGGCGATGCCGGAAGGACCGGGGAAATGGGTCGCGGCCGGGGTGTTCTCCGGGAACGACGAGGAGACCCTGAGCGCACGGCTCCGGCCTGGTTCGGTGCTGCTCAACGAACCGCAGATCAACGGCTGGTACGACCTCGGCGCCCAGGACGTGGTGCTCCTGCAGGCGAGCCTTCCCCAGTCACCGGTGGGAAAGTCCGTCCCTCTCGCCGAGTACCAGCGGAACGTGCACGACCGGTACGGCGACAAGATGCCCGGTTCGGACTATCAGCGCAACCAAGGAATCGGCTTCGCCCAGACCGGTCCGCGGCCCGTCGACAGCGGGTCGCCCGTGGCGATCACGGCCGCGTCGATCGCCGGGGGAGTGGCCGTGCTCGCCCTCGTGGTGTTCCTGGTCCGGCGGAAGCGCCGGCTCACTCCCAGATGAGGTCGATCCCGGCGATCCCGACGCCGAGGTCCTCGAAATACGCGCTGACCGTCGCCCCCGGACCGCAGAACAGCGGTTCGCTGACCACCGCGGGAAGGTCTTCGCGCTCCCGGACGGTTTTGACACAGCGGGCCGGGATCGCGCCGGCGTCGAAACGCAGCCGGAGAAGATAGGCGGACATGCGAGAGCGCACTGTGCGGTGGAAACAGGTCGAACGGACCGACGCGGCCAAGTGCAGAGTGAAGGCGAAGGTGTGTGTTTCCCCCTCGGTCAGACCCCGGTCGAAAAGGAGCTCGAACACCATGCCCGGCGAGGAGGTGCTTCTTCGCACTCTCCCTCTCCGGCAGCCGTCGGTGGCGACGACCGTGGTGGCCTCCATATCCGTTCCTGGCTCGTCCTGATGGGTCACCACGAAGCCGTCCGCTCCGGTTTCCCGGGCCCGGACGACCATGGTCGAGGTGATCTCCACGATCCGGCCTTCCGCTGTCATGGTCAGCACGTCGACGACGGTCACGACGTCGAGCTTCGCGTTGCCCACGGCGCCGGTCGCGTCGTTCAGCTCGTCCAGGAGTGAGCAGGTTTCCGTCCAGCTTTGCCGCAGTTCCGGCAACGAGGGCCTGCGGTCGCTCTCCCGTCGTTGCGGGCCGATCAGCACGACCAGACTGTCGGGTGCGAGGCCCAGCACCGCTTCGAGCGCGCGGACGACGTCGAGTGATTTGGGCGTCGACGGGTGCCGGAGCCCGCGTTGCCAGTAGCTCAGGGTCGACTCGGCCACGGAAACACCCCGTGCCGCCAGATGCGCTCTGATCCGGGACAACGAAAGCCCGCGATGCTCCACCGCCTCGGAAAGCGCCCGATGGAAAGGCCCGGGCCTGACCGGGTTCGCTGTGCCGATCTCCTTGCGTTGCTGGTGCATATGACACCCCTATGACCGCCGGATGGCGCACAGCATGCGCAGTTCGGCGGCGGACGGCAACCGTCTAAGGTCGAGAACCGGACTTTCCGCCGGTCAGGCGAAGGCGAGCCGGAGGTTCGCGAGGCCTCGCAACGTCACCTGCTTCGCCCAGACCGGCTCCGAGGCGCGGCGGAAGTCCCGGCCGGTTGCGAGCAGGGCCCCGAACAACGCCCGCCCTTCCAGTCGTGCCAGCGGAGCGCCGAGGCAGTAGTGGATGCCTTGGC
Source organism: Amycolatopsis pittospori (assembly GCF_013870525.1). GTDB lineage: Bacteria > Actinomycetota > Actinomycetes > Mycobacteriales > Pseudonocardiaceae > Amycolatopsis > Amycolatopsis pittospori. The sequence continues at coordinate 40,122 of NZ_JACBXD010000028.1, read as the reverse complement.
CGAGTGCGAGATGCTTCGGCGACGGACGGCCGACGTCGAACCGGTCCGGGGCCTCGTTCGCGCGGGGGTCGCGGTTGGCCGCTCCCAGCAGCACGACCGCTTGCGCGCCTTCGCCGACGGTCTCCTCGCCGATAGTGGCGTCACGCAACGCGGTCCGCGTGGTCAGCTGGACGGGGGAGTCGTACCGGAGCATCTCCTCGACCGCGTTCGGGATCTTCGACCGGTCCTGCGCCAGCGCACGGAACTGCTCCGGGTGGTTCAGCAGCGCCAGGATCCCGTTGCCGATCAGGTTGGTCGTCGTCTCGTGCCCGGCTACCAGGAGCAGCATCGCGGTGATCACCAGTTCGCCCTCGCTGAGGCGGTCGCCCTCGTCGGACACCGACACCAGATCGGAGAACAGATCGCCGGTCGGCCGCTTCCGCCGTTCCTTGGCCAGTTCACGGAAGTAGGCGACGAACTCGCGCCGGGCGGCGACCGCCGCGGTCACCGTCTCCTGCGCGATGAGGAACGACGGGTCGAGTGCCCGGCCCATGGCGTGCGACCAGTCCTCGAACCGGCCGCGGTCGGCCAGCGGCACGCCGAGCATCTCGCTGATGACGACGACCGGCAGCGGCCGCGCGATCTCGTCCATCAGGTCGAATTCGCCCATCTCGACGGCTTTCGCGACGAGTTCCTTCGCCAGGTCTTCGATCCGCGGGGCGAGTCGCTCGATCATCCTCGGCGTGAACGCCTTGGAGACCAGCCGCCGCAGCCGCGTGTGGTCGGGCGGGTTGAGCGCGAGGAACGAACGGACCACCCGGCCCTGGTCGTCCACCGGTTCGTACTCGTCCGGGTCCGGCAGCACCTCGGGATCCGGACGGCCGAACGCGGCGTTGCGCAGCAGCGCGGTGGCCTCCTCGAAGCCGCTCACCACGAAGAACCCGTCGTTCACCTTCAGCACGGGGCCGCTGTCGAACACCTGCCGGTAGAAGGGATACGGGTCGGCCCTGATCTCCGGGTCCAGCAGGTTCTCGAGCATCACCCGATCCTAGGCCTGGTCGGCGAGGACTTCCGCCGGTGTGGTGAAGCGGTATCCCAGCGCCCGCAGCGAGTTCACGAGATCGCGCAAGCCGCCCTCACCGAGGAACGGGTGGTAGAAGAAGCTGGCGACGTTGTCTCGGACGACGAGCGCGCTCTGGGCATCGGCGAGCATGTCGACCGCGGTGCGGGCGGAATGCTGGTTGAACGCGATCGGCGCCACGTTCCCGATGTTCTCGGGGACGACGTTCGCGCCGTAGACGTCGCGCACCGGGTACGGGAAGAACTGGCCGTACACCTGTTCCGACGTCGCCGCGCCGGCCGCGCCGCACCGGCCGCCCGGGCAGAAACCGGCGTAGTAACTGCCGCGGTCGTACCGGGCCTGGAACATCTTGGTCGTCAGCTGGTAGTCCACGGCCGAACCGCCGTAGTGCGGGAATTCGAACATCGTCGGCTCGGGGAGGCCGACCCGCCGGAACTCGCCGAGCCCGGTCGCGATGCGCTGCTCGAACCACTGCGGGGAATCCTCCGGCATCGGCCCGTCCATGTGGACGACTCCGTTGCCGTCGACGCTCGCCTTGTAGAACTCGAAATCGCTCGCGCTCACCCCGTCGTACGGGTTCGGGCCGCTGTCGCTCTGATGGCTGTAGCCGTGCATGATCAGCGTCGCGCCCGCCTGCACGGCCTCCTTGAGCACGCCGACGAGTTCCGGCGAGTCCACGAGACGCGCGGACGTCGGGCTCCCGTTGTTCGCCCGGCCCTGCGGATCCGAGTAGTACGGGTATACCGCAAGGGAGAACGGGATCCGTTGCTGGATGAGGAAGTCCGTGACCCGGCGCAGCTCTTCCGGCTTCGTGCGCGGGCCAACGTCTTCGAGCCGGATCAGCGCGCGGTGGCGGTCCGGTGCCTTCGGCGACAGGGCGCCCAGCAGGATGTCGGCCATGGCGAGGTAGCGATCCTGTGCTTCCGCGTAGGCGTAAGGCACTTCCGCCACATAGGTCAACTGTCCTGAGTGGACGGCCCAGGGGGACGGGGTACCGCCGGGTGCGCTCGCCTCCGCCAGGATCTGGACCTTCGTCCGATCGCGGACGTCGATCGCGACGACGCCCGTGCCGGACCGGGGATCACGGCGCAGGGGCGTGCCCTTGTAGGTGACGGTGGTGGGGTTGTCGCCTCGATACCCCTCCGCGCGCCAGCCGGGGCCGCCCGCCGCCTTGCCCGTGCCCGCATGCAACTGCCAGATGTTGGCGCCGATCCAGACGACCGGGACACGGGCGGCCGCGACATCGACGAGGAAGGCCTTGGGCAGCCGGGCGTCGTAGACCGAGCCGACGTAGACGATCGCCTGGAACTGCTCCGCCTGCCGGGGTGCGTAGTCGGCGGCGGGCTGCATTTTCCAAGCCGTGCCACGGGAAACGAGGTTCGCGGTGAACATCGCGTACGCCTCGGCCGACTTGACCTCTTCGGGCGGGGAAACGGATCCGTCGGCCTTCCGGCCGTCGTCGTAGAGCACGAGGGTCTGCCGGGCCGGGTCGCCTCCGGGCCCGGGCGCTCCGGCCCGGGCCGCCTCCGGCAGCCGTCCGGCGAGCGACACCGGGGTGGCCGGCGGCGACGCCGTGACCGGACTCGTCGCGGTGACCCGCACCAGGACGATCACGGCGACGGTGACGGCGACGACCGCGACCACGGCGAGCCGCAGCCAGGCGGGCAGGCGAAAGCGTTGCGTGCCCTGGTTCTTCGCCATCGGGTCAGACCTCGGCCAGATCGCTCGCGGTGGGCCGGAACGGGGCGGGCCGGTCGGCGGCGAGTCCCAGCAGATGCGCGATCGCCTGCTCGGTCCGCTCCGCGGCCGCTCCGTCGCCGAAAGGGTTGCCGTTGCTCATCATCCGCGTGCGCGCGGCCGGATCGTCCAGCAGTCGCTTCGCGGTGGAGACGATCCGCTCGCCGTCCGTGCCGACGAGCAGCGCGCAGCCGGCGTTCACGGCCTCCATGCGCTCGGTGACGTCACGCAGGACCAGGACCGGCACCCCGAAGGTCGGCGCCTCTTCCTGGATGCCGCCGGAATCGGAGAGGACCAGCGTGCTGGCGGCCAGCGTCGCCGCCAGTTCGGTGTAGGGCAGCGGACCGGTGATCAGCACGCCCGGGTTCCCACCCAGTTCCTCACGGACCAGGCCGCGCACCTCCGGGTTCGGATGCGCGGGGAGCACGACCCGCAGTTCGGGGTCCGAGTCCAGCAATTCGGCCACCGCGCGCAGAACCCGGCGCATCGGCTCTCCCCAGGATTCCCGGCGATGGAGGGTGACCAACATCAGTTTGACCGCTCCGCGCGTGGCGTTCTCGATCACCGTCGCCAGCTCGGGGTCGTGCAAGGTGGTGGATTTGTCCGTCACCGTGAGGATCGCGTCGACGACGGTGTTCCCGGCGACGAGGACGTCGGCGTCCGGGACGCCCTCCACGCGCAGGTTGGCGGCGGCGTCAGGAGTGGGGGCGAGGTGGAGCGCGGCCGCCTGCGTCACGAGTTTCCGGTTGAGTTCTTCGGGGAACGGCGCGCCCATGTCGAACGAGCGCAGACCCGCTTCGAGGTGCACGACGGGAACGCGGCGCCAGAACGCCGCCAGTGCTCCGGCCAAAGTTGTCGTCGTGTCGCCCTGGACCACCACGGCCGCGGGCGGTCGCCGTTCGGCCACTTCTTCCAAACCGGTCAAAAGGCCGGAAAGAAGCTCCGGCTGGGAACCCGTTCGCCGATTCAGCGTCAACCGTTCATCCGGCGTCAATCCGAACGTCGCCAAAGCCTGGTCGACCATTTCGGGATGCTGCCCGGTGGCGATGACCACGGGTCGCATGCGGCCCTCCGCGGACAATGCCCGGGCCACCGGAGCCAATTTCACGGCTTCGGGCCGGGTGCCCGCGACCAGCCAGATTTCGGGCAGGGTGTCGCTCTTGTGCTGTGCGTTACGCACCTGGTCCTTCTTCCGGGGTCTCGCGGTGGATACGGCGTGAATTCGTCGTCGAAATCACGAAGGAGTGGTAGGTGAGGCGAGGATCACGTACGGATGGTCACCTTTACGGGGGATCGTCGCCCGCGAACGTTAACACAAACGGGGTACTGTACCCACCCGAACGGCTGAATATCGCTTCCCAGGGTGACCCGGTACTCACGGTTTGAAAACTGTGAGTAGATGTTTTGTGGCGCCCATTATCCGAAGGAAAGACATGTCGATGGTCTCGGTGGGGCCGGTCAAGGCCTCCGCGCTCGGAATCGGCGCGACGGCGGCCGGTGCGTCGGTGAGCATCGTGCTCGCGATGGTGATCGGGGCGATCGCCCTGCTCCTCATGGCGCGTTCGCTGCATCTTCGTTCGAAGAACTGAACCGGCTTTCATGGCGAATCCCGCGTTCGGCGCGACCATGATGCTGTTGCTCCTCTGGTGGCCGACGCACAACATCCTGCTCGCGGCGTTCGCGTGGCGCACCGGCCGCTCGCGCCGGTCCGTGGCCGCACGCGGGGAGGGACTCGAATTCTGGATCGTGATCCCGGCGCTCAACGAGGAACGGGTCGTCGGCAACACCGTCCGGACCGCGCTTTCGCTGGGCACCGGCCGGAATCCGGTCCGCGTCCTGGTGATCGACGACGGTTCGGACGACGGCACCCCGGACGTCCTCCGTCAGGTGAACGACCCGCGCCTGCACGTCCTGCGCCGTGATCTCCCTCATGCCCGCCAGGGCAAGGGGGAAGCCCTGAACGCCGGCTATCGCTACATCCTCCGGCTGTGCGAAGCCGAAGGAAGCGTGCAGAAGACGATCGTCGGCATCATCGACGGCGACGGCCGTGGCAGCCCGGGTATGTTGCGCGAGGTCGCCGACGTGTTCGGCGATCGCGGTGTCGGGGCCGTGCAATGCCGGGTGCGCATTCACAATCGGGGCAGCCTCTTGGCGTTGCTGCAGGATCTGGAGTTCGGCGCGGTCGCCGACGCGTCGCAAAGCCTGCGCGATCTCGCGGGCAGCGTCGGGATGGGCGGTAACGGGCAATTCACCAGACTCGGTGTCCTGCGCCGGTTCGATCCGGCTCCCTGGTCGGACTGCCTGGTGGAGGACCTGGAACTGGGTTTACGGCTGCATGTCGCCGGTATCCGGATGCGGTACGTGAAATCGGCGTGGGTGACCCAGCAGGGACTCGTCGATCTGCGCAGGCTCCTGCGGCAACGCACGCGGTGGGCGCAAGGCAATCTGCAGTGCGCGAGGCATTTGCGGGAACTGCTGGCCTCTCGGCACGTGGGCAGTTTCGGTCTGCTGGATTTCCTGGCCTATCTCGTGACGCCTTGGCTGACCGTGCCGTTGTCCCTGGTGGTCTCGTTGTTGTTCGCCGGCACACTCGTCGCGTCGTGGTCGGGCGTCACGCTCGGCGGGCTGATCGCGCCGCCGTCGGCGTTGCCGGGCGCGGCCTTGATCGGCGTGGCCGTGCTCCTGGTCCCCGGTGTGGTGTGGGCGGTCGTGCACCGGCTGCGACTGGGAGAAGAGCCGTTCCACCGTTGTCTGCTCGCGGGTCTGCTCTATCCGGGATTCCTGGTTCTCGGCGTGATCGCCACCTGGCGGGCGCTGTTCCGGGTACTGGCCCGGCGCAACAGCTGGACCAAGACCGAACGGCTGAGCGAGGACTCCTCGACGCCGGACGGGGCGACGATCCGGGGGTGACGACCATGCGCGAAGGTGTCCGGGTGACCGTGGACGCGATGCTCGAAGACCTCAGGACCCTTGTCGAGATCGAATCCCCCTCGGGGGACATCGAAGCCCTGACGACGTCGGCCGAGGCCGTCGCCGCCATCATCGAGAACCGGCTCGGCGGGCGGGCGACCCTGGTGGAAAGCGTGGCGGGCCCGATGGTCCGCTGGTCCGGCGGAGGTGAGCCGCGGGTGCTGATCCTCGGGCACCACGACACCGTCTTCCCGATCGGGACGCTGGCCCGCCGCCCGTTCACGGTCGAGGACGGCCGGGTGACCGGGCCCGGCGTGTTCGACATGCTCGGCGGCTTGGTGCAGGCGATCCACGGGCTGTCGGCGCTCGACGATCCGACCGGCGTCGAGATCCTGGTGACGGCCGACGAGGAAATCGGGTCGCACGCTTCCCGGGCACTCATCGAGGAACGCGGCCGGGTCTGCGGGAGGGTGCTCGTCTTCGAAGGCGCCGCGGACGGGGGCGGCGTCAAGATCGGCCGCAAGGGCTGTGGCACGTTCGAGGTGGTCGTCACGGGCCGGGCCTCGCACGCCGGACTCGAACCCGAGGCCGGGATCAACGCGCTGACCGAAGCCGCGCATCAGGTGCTCGACATCGTGGCGCTCGGCAGGCCCGAGATCGGGACGACCGTCACCCCCGCCGTCGCGACGGCGGGAACCGCGAGCAACGTCGTCCCCGCCTCCGCGACGATCGTGGTCGACGTCCGGGTCGAGTCCGCCGCCGAGAAGGACCGCGTCGAAGCGGCCTTCGCGGCGCTGACCCCACACCTGATCGGGGCGAAGATCACCGTGAGCGGCGGGATCCACCGTCCGCCGATGCCTGAGTCCGCCTCCGCGAGCCTCTTCGCCATCGCGGAACGGCTGCTGCCCGGCGTCGAGGGCGTGGCCGTCGGCGGCGGGAGCGACGGCAACTTCACCGCCGCGATCGGCGTGCCGACCCTCGACGGCCTGGGCGCCGTCGGCGGTGGCGCCCACGCGGATCACGAATACCTGTTGGTCGACTCTATGGTCGAGCGAGCGAACCTGGTCACCGGCCTCGTCGCCGCGATCCGCGAATGAAACGCTAGTTCTTGCCCGATTTCGGGCAAGAACTAGCGTTTCGAGGCGTCGCTGTGCATGATGAGTGGCGTGGAGGACGCGGACATCGTCGAGCAGGTGGCCTTGTCGACGGGTCTGTCGACGGCCATCGCGGCACGCGTCGTCGAGGACGTCCTGGCGTTCTACCGGCAGCCGGTCGAGCAGTACGTCCGGTCGCGGCATGCCCAGTTGCAGGCCGAAGGCAGGAAGAACCCCGAGATCTTCCCCCGGATCGCCGAGGAACTGACCCGGCGGCTCGTCGCTCCTCCCGATCTGTCCGAGCGGCAACTGCGCCGCATCGTCTACGGCTGACGGATCACGCCCGGAATTCGCGTGACACCGTCCTTTCTTTGCGAGGTTGACTCTTCATGTGCGGAATCGTCGGCTACATCGGCGGTCAGAACGCCGCCCCGATCCTGATCGAGGGGCTGACGCGGCTCGAATACCGCGGGTACGACTCGGCCGGGATCTCCGTCCTGGGGGCCAAGGGCGCCCAGGTGCACCGGATCGTCGGGCGGGTGCGGAATCTGACGGCGGCGCTGCCCAAACGGCTCGCGGGCAAGGTCGGGATCGGGCATACGCGGTGGGCGACGCACGGTCCGGCGACCGAGGCGAACGCGCATCCGCACGTCTCCGAGGACGGCCGGATCTCCGTGGTGCACAACGGGATCATCGACAACGCCGACAGCCTGCGCGAGCAGCTCGGCCAGGCCGGGGTCACCCTGACGTCGGAGACCGACACCGAGGTGCTCGCCCACCTGATCGCGCGTTCGAGCGCCAAGACGCTCGAAGACGCCGTCGTCGAGGCCGTTTCCCGTGTCACGGGTACGTACGCGATCGCGGTGACCGACACCGGACATCCCGACCGCGTCGTCGTGGCGCGCAACGGTTCGCCGTTGATCATCGGGGTGGGCGACCGGGAGATGTTCGTCGCCAGTGACCTGTCCGCGCTGGTCCGGCATACCTCGCAGGTGGTGCACCTGGACGACGGCGAGTTCGCCAGCGTCTCGGCCACCGGCTACCGCACCTTCACCGTCGACGAGAGCGACACCGGCAAAGCCGCGACCGCGATCGACATCCAGGCCGACGACCTCGATCTGGCGGGTCACCAGCACTACATGTACAAGGAGATCCAGGAGCAGTCGGAATGCCTGGAGCGGATGATCCGGGGGCGGCTGGACGACCGGTTCGGAGTGTCCCGTTTGGACGGTCTGAACCTGACACCCCGTGACCTGCGCGGTTTCGCGCGAGTGAAGATCCTCGGTTGTGGCTCGGCGTATTACGCGGGCCAGATCGGCGCGACCATGATCGAGGAACTGGCGCGGGTGCCCGCCGACGCGGAGGCCGCGTCCGAATTCCGTTACCGCAACCCGATCATCGAGGCGGACACCCTCTACATCGCGGTCAGCCAGTCCGGTGAGACCGCGGACACCGCGTTCGCGGTCGAAGAGGTCAAGCGCAAGGGCGGCCGGGTGGTCGGCCTCGTCAACGTCGTCGGCTCGACGATCGCGCGGGCATGCGAAGGTGGGCTGTACCTGCACGCGGGGCCGGAGATCGCGGTCGCCTCGACGAAGGCGCTCACCAACATGGCCGTCGGTTTCGCGATGATCGCGCTGGCGCTGGGCCGGGTCCGCGATCTGTCCAATGCGGACGGACAGCGGATCGTCGCCGCCATCCGCGCCCTGCCGAAGCAGGTCGCGACCATCGTGGAGGCGGAGTCCGCGATCGCGGAGCACGCCAAGACCTGTGCGGACGCGCGAAGCCTGTTCTTCATCGGCCGCGTCCGGGGCTTCCCGGTGGCGCGGGAAGGTGCGCAGAAGTTCAAGGAGATCTCGTACCGGCACGCGGAGGCCTACCAGACCTCCGAACTCAAGCACGGTCCGCTCGCACTGATCGACGAGTCGCTGCCGACGGTGGCGATCGTGCCGTCCGACGACCTCGCCGACCGCAACCTCGCCGCTGTGCAGCAGATCAAAGCGCGCAAGGGGCCGGTGCTGGCGATCACCCACGAGGACGTCGACTTCGGGGATCTCGACGTGCCGCGGTTCGTCGTCCCGCGTTCTGAGCCGGAACTCGACCCGATCCTGCTGACGATCCCGCTGCAGCTGCTGGCCTATCACGCGGCGCTGATCCTCGGCCACGACATCGACAAGCCGCGCAACCTGGCGAAGTCCGTCACCGTGGAGTGACCCTGTCGCCGAAGGTCGCCTATTCGGTCAACCCGACGGTGAAGTCGCCGGACGGCCGGCCGCTCATCGTCCAGAAGATCGCCGCCGCGGCGAGCACGAGCTCCCGGAGGACTAGCCAGTCCGTGTGCCGTCCGTCCAATCACGCATGGCGTCCGTCTGATCACGTGTGCCGTCCGTCTGATCACGGCTGATCTCGTTGGCGGCCGTGAGTCGCGCCGCGGGGGTCTTGCCGGTGCGGTGATCAGATGGACGACACCTGTGATCAGGCGGACGGCACTTGTGATTGGACGGACGGCACGCGTGATCAGCCGGACGCCACGGCGGAGGGCTGGTCGAGCAGGCGCCACAGGTGGTCGGCGGTCCCGTTGTCGTCGAACTGCACGACGATCGCCGAGTCCGCGGTGGACATCTGGTCCACGCCGAGGACCTTGCCGGAGTTACGGTTCTGGACGCGGAACCAGCCATCGCCGTTGTCCACGAACCGCCACAGGTGGTCGGCCGTGCCGTTGTCGCCGAACTGGACCACGCGCGCGGAGTTCGCCGTGGACATCTGATCGACACCGAGGACCTTGCCGGAGTGGCGGTTCTGGATACGGAACCAGCCGTCGCCGTTGTCGATGGTGCGCCACAGGTGGTCCGCCGTCCCGTTGTCGTGGAACTGGACGACCTGCGCGGAGTTCTCGGTGGACATCCGGTCGACACCGAGGACCTTGCCGGAATTGCGGTTCTCGATCCGGGTCCAGCCCGTGCGCCATTCCAGGGAGCCACCGGTCTGCGGGAACGAGGTGACCCGCAGCCGCGCGGCTCCCATCGGGATCAGCGTCACGCGTTCGACAGGGGTGTTCGCGGCCACCGGACCGTCGGCCAGTTCGGCGATCACGTTCTGCTCGTCGGCCTGCCACGCGCCGATGCGCTGCGCGTCGGTGGTGAGCCGGACCGGGCTGTTCCCCGGGGTGAACGGGTCGAGCGGATTCCCGCCGCTCGCCACGACCGCGAAACCGGCCTGCGGCACCAATCCGTAGTTCCACGCGGAGCCCGGCCGGACCTCGTACACCGGCCATTGTTCGTTTCCTGCCACGCGACTCCAGTTCTCCTGTACCGCGAGGGAGAACGTCAGCGGCCCGCGGTCGACCGAGACGGAGTTGTGGTTGCGCGTCCAGAGCCGGATGCGGGTCGTCATCGGCAGCCGCAGGGTGACGCGGTCGCCGGAACGCCAGACCCGGCGCACGGTTTCGTAGCGCGGACCGCCGCCGGCGGTGACCGCGCCGCCGTTGACCGACAGTGAAGGCGACGGGCACCAGCCGGGAATCCTGACCTTGAAGGGGAATTCCGTCGGTTTCGACAGTGAGAAGGTGAACGTGATCGTGTCCGAGAACGGGTATGTGGTCGATTGGGTGACGGTCACCGCGGTACCTTCGACGGCCTTCACGGTCACCTTGGAAGCGCCGTACAGCATCGCGCAGAGCCCGCCGTCGGCCGTGGCCTGCCACATCTCCTCGACGTAGTACGGCCAGCCCATGCCGTAGTTGTGCGGGCAGCAACGGTAGTTGTCGATACCCGGTTCGTACGCCTGCATGGCGAAGGGATTGTCGAACTGGCTCAGCGTCTTCGGCTGCCGGTCGAGCTGGATCCCGTTGGCGGAAGTCACGTAGTGCACGCCGCGTCCGGAGGGATCGAGTGCGGCGGGGAGCAGGTTGAAGGCGAGTTCCTCGACGCGGTCGGCCCAGATGGGGTCGCCGGTCGTCCGGGCGAGGATCTCGTGGCTCATCATGTATTCGACGATCCCGCAGGTCTCGAAGCCCTGCCTCGGATCGTCGTAGCCGGGCCGCACGTTCTCGTCGCCGGCGAAACCGCCGCCGGGGAACTGGCCGTAGCGCCCTTGGACGCGGTCGTAGTTCGCGTACGCGCTCGCGCGGTGCGCGGGATCGCCCGAAAGCACCCAGAACTGGCCGGGTTCCCGGAACCCCTGGGTGATGTTGACGTTGTGGCCGGTGGGCAGGTCGTCCATCCAGTTCGCCGAATGCCGGTGGATGGTGCGGACCAACTCCAGCAGGAACGCGTCGCCGGTGCGGTTGTACAGCCAGTAGACGACGTCGATCGTGTCGGACCAGCGGGTATGACCCCAGCCGTCGGTGTACACCGACGTCGGCTGGGCCGCCAGGTAACGGAAGTAGCGGGTGAGGAACGGGACGACCCGGCTGTCCTTTGTGTACTCCTCATGCGAGCGCAGGGCGTGCAGCATCGGCATATGCGGCCAGAGGTCCGCATGTCCTTCGGTCCGCGTGCGGAGCCTGGTCGGCCCGAAGAAGCCGTCCGGGGCCTGGGTGGCGATGACCGCGTCGATCCAGCGGCGGGTGTCGGCCAGGACGCGCGCGTCCCCGGTGACGTAACCGAGATCGCCGTAACCGCGCAGCCAGTAGGGCACCTCTTCCCAGCCGTCCAGTTCGGGACGCGTCCAGCCGGTGTCGCCGAACGCGAGGTAGTGCGACACCTCCTGATAGCGGCCGTTGAGACCGTCGAGTTGCTTGCGGAGTTGCGTGGCGAGCCAGCCGTCGGCCCTGGCCGAGCCGGGCGGGAGGCGCAGCAGGGGAGCGGGCTGCAGTGGTGCCCGGTTGGCGATGTACGGCGAGGCCGGTGCGGCTCCGGCTTCGGCGGCGGCACCGATCCCGGTTCCGGCGGCGAGACCTGTGGCGACGGTGGCCTTGAGGAAGCTTCGGCGGGGGACTGACATGGCGTTTTCCCCTTTCACTACCCGGTCAGCCAAGATTTACATCGTTGGTACAACGTTGTAAATCCGCCGTTCGTCGTGTTCCGGACGAGCGGCGGGGGCTAAGGGGCACTCGCGCTGTCCGATAGGGCAGGCGTGCTGCCGTCGTCCGGGGCGCGCGCGACCCGATCCGGCGATGGGTGTCCGCTGGGAAGCGAAACCAACTATTGTCGCCATACCCGCATACTCGCCAGGCCAGGAGGTGACCGTTGTACGCCGAGGAGCGGCAGCGCGCCATTCTCAAGCAGGCCCGGCAGGACGGCCGGGTCGACGTGGCGTCGCTCGCGGCCGGCTTCGAAATCACCAGCGAGACCGTGCGCCGCGATCTCACCGCCCTGGAGCGCAACGGGATGCTGCGGCGGGTGCACGGCGGCGCGATCCCGGTCGAGCGGCTGGGCTTCGAGCCCGGTCTCGCCGCCCGCGACACGGTGATGACCGGCGAAAAGGAACGCATCGCCGCCGCCGCGCTGGAGCAGGTCCCCGACGAGGGCGCGATCCTGCTCGACGCCGGCACCACGGTCGGGCGGCTGGCGAGCATCATCCCCGCCGATCGCGAACTGACCGTGGTCACCCCTTCGCTGCCGAACGCGTTCACCCTCGCCAACCGCCCCAACATCACGGTGATGCTGGTGGGCGGCAGGGTGCGAGGCCGCGCCATGGCCGCGGTGGACAGCTGGGCGCTCAGTGCTCTCAAGGACACCTTCGTCGACGTGGCCTTCATCGCGACCAACGGGATTTCCGTCGAGCGCGGACTCACCACACCGGACACCGCCGAGGCGATGGTCAAGCGCGCGGCCATCTCCTCCGCACGCCGCACGGTCCTGCTGGCCGACCACACCAAGATCGGCAACGATCACTTCGCCCGGTTCGGGGAGCTCGGCGACGTCGACACCCTGATCACCGACACCGGCGTCGATCCCCAGGTCGCCGACGAGATCGCCCAGACCGGCATCAAGGTGATCGCCGTTTGAGGCGTACGGGCGAGCGGCTCGCCGGATACCTGATGACGGCGCCGTTCTACATCCTGTTCGGCGTGTTCGGCCTTTTCCCGTTGCTGTACACCGCCTGGGTCGCGCTGCACCACTGGCATCTGATCAACGGTGACGGCGGGTTCGCCGGTCTGGACAACTTCGCGGTCCTGCTGGGGGATCCGTATTTCTACAACGCGCTCTTCAACACGGTCAGCATCTTCCTCCTTTCGACCGTGCCGCAGTTGCTGGCCGCGCTCGGTCTCGCGGCCCTGCTCGACCGTCCACTGCGCGCGCGGACCCTGTGGCGCGCCAGCGTCCTGCTGCCCAACGTCGTTTCGGTGGTCGCGGTGGCGCTGGTGTTCAGCCAGCTGTTCGCCGAGGACTACGGCGTCGTCAACTGGGCACTCGGCCTGGTCGGGATCGACCCGGTGGACTGGCGATCGGACCGGTTCGCCTCGCACGTCGCGGTGAGCGTGATGGTGATGTGGCGCTGGACGGGCTACAACGCGCTGCTCTACCTCGCCGCCATGCAGTCCGTGCCGCAGGAACGGTACGACGCCGCCATGCTCGACGGCGCGTCACGCTGGCGGACGTTCTGGTCGATCACCGTACCCGCCATCCGGCCGACCATCGCCTTCACCGTGGTGATCTCGACCATCGGCGGGCTGCAGTTGTTCGCCGAGCCGCAGTTGTTCGACGACACCGGCGTCGCCGGGACGGGCGGCGCGGACAGGCAGTTCCAGACGCTCGCGATGTACCTGTACGAGAAGGGGTTCGGCGAGTTCGACGCCGGATACGCGGCCGCGATCGCCTGGCTGCTGTTCCTGTTCTCGGCCGGGTTCGCGCTGGCCAACTTCTCGCTCGTGCGCCGGATGCGGGGCGGTGAGTGACAGTGGCGGCGAGGGAAAGAGGCGGTTTCGTCGCCTACGGGCTGCTGCTCGCGGTGGGTGTCGCGTCGATCTTCCCGTTGTACTGGTCGTTCGTGGTGTCCTCGAAGGACAACTCCGCGCTCGGCGAGACGACACCGCCGTTGCTGCCCGGCGGGAACCTGTTCGAGAACGTCCGGGAGGTCTTCGCCACCGTCGACTTCTGGCTGGCGATGCAGAACTCGCTGATCGTCGCCGGCACGGTGACCGTGTCGAACGTCCTGCTGTCCAGCATGGCCGGATTCGCCTTCGCCCGCCTGCGATTCCCCGGCCGTGACACGCTGTTCCTGATCGTCATCGGTACCGCCATGGTGCCCGCGCAACTCGGCGTCATCCCGCTCTACCTGGTGGTCGGCGAACTCGGCTGGTACGGGCGGCTGGAGGCGGTGATCGTGCCGGGTCTCATCGGCGCGTTCAGCGTGTTCTGGATGCGGCAGGCGTGCGAAGAGGCGATCCCCGGCGAACTGCTCGACGCCGGACGCATCGACGGCTGCTCGACGGTGCGGTTGTTCTGGCACGTGGCCGTGCCCGCCATCCGTCCGCAGGCCGCGGTGCTCGCCATGCTGACCTTCATGACCGCCTGGAACGACTTCTTCTGGCCGCTGATCGCGCTCGACCCCAACGAGAACCCGACCGTCCAAGTCGCACTGTCGCGGCTGGCCAGCGGCTATTTCACCGACTACTCGCTGATGCTCACGGCCGCGACGCTCGGCGTGCTGCCGGTCGTCGCGCTGTTCATCCTGCTGGCCCGGAAGGTGGTCAACGGCGTGATGCGCGGCGCGCCCCGAGTCTGAGGGTCGTGAGTGGTAAGTGACGCCAGAACACCACTCACGACCGACCCGGCCCAGTACGGCCTGCCGGGAGATGGCGTTGCGAAAGCCACTTTCGCAACCCTCAACGTTGCGAAAGTGGCTTTCGCAACCCCTGCCGGGGGCACCGGACGGCGTTGAGGGTCGTGAGTGGCGATTCGGGTTCTAACCCGAATCGCCACTCACGACTGCCTTAAAGCCCGATGAGGCCGTTGCGTGCCACCACGTCGGCGAAGAACCGCGCGCTGTCCTTGAGCGTCCGTTCCTGCGTCTCGAAGTCGACGTGCACGATGCCGAACCGTTTCGTGTAGCCCATGGCCCACTCGAAGTTGTCCAGCAGCGACCAGGCCATGTAGCCGCGGATGTCGGCGCCGCGCTCGATCGCGTCGTGCACGGCGCCGAGGTGCTCGGCGAAGTACCGGACGCGTTGCTCGTCGTGGACGCGCCCGTCCACCACCTCGTCCTCGAAGGCGGCGCCGTTCTCGGCGATCACCAGCGGCAGGCCGGGGCAGTGTCCGCGCAGCCACAGCAGGAGATCGGTGAACGACTCCGGTCGCTGCTCCCAGCCGATCGACGTCAGCTCGCCGCGCGGCGGCAGGACGTCCATGCCGCGCAGCCCCGGCAGCGGGCAGTTGCTGTCGGCCTCGGGGTCGTCGAGCGGGACGGCGCGGGCGGGCGCGTAGTAGTTGACGCCCAGGACGTCCAGGGGCTGCGCGATGACTTCCAGGTCGCCGTCGGCGATCGCCGGTTCGAGGGTGCCGAGATGGTCCAGGTCCGCCAGCAACTCGGGCGGGTAGCCGCGGCCGAGCAGCGGATCGAGGAAGAACCTGTTGTGCAGGAAGTCGAACTTGCGCGCGGCTTCGCGGTGCGTGGCATCGTCCACATCGGTCAGGACCGGCGCGAAGTTGAGCACGATGGACACTTCCTGCTCGCCACCGTTGGCACGTAACGCCTGCGCGGCCTGGCCGTGAGCGAGCAGCAGGTGGTGCCCGGCGACCAGGGCGGCGCCTTCGTCCTGGATACCCGGGGCGTGGTCGCCGTTGCCGTAGCCGATGAAGGCGGCGCAGAACGGCTCGTTGATCGTCGTCCACTGCCGGACGCGGTCGCCGAGTGCTTTGTGGACGGTCTGCGCGTAGTCGGCGAAGAGGCTCGCGACGTCGCGGTTCGGCCAGCCGCCCTCGTCCTGCAGCGCCTGTGGCAGATCCCAGTGGTAGAGCGTGACCATCGGGGTGATCCCGCGCTGCAGCAGCTTGTCGACAAGGCGATCGTAGAAGGCGAGCCCGCGTGGTTCGATCGCCCGGCCGTCCGGCATGACCCGGGACCACGCGACCGAGAACCGGTAGTACGGGATGCCGAGTCCGCTCAGCAGGTCGACGTCTTCGTCGTACCGCAGGTAGTGCTCGCAGGCCCGGTCGCCGGTCGCGCCGTCGGCCACCCGGCCCGGTTCGGCGCTGAAAGTGTCCCAAATGGACGGTCCTCTGCCGTCGGCCGTCGCCGAACCCTCGATCTGGTACGACGCCGTGGCCGTGCCCCAGCGGAACCCTGCCGGAAAGCTGCGTGTCACGCCGTCCCCACTCATTTCACGGCCGCGGCGCGGCCTTCCCTCGCGGCCTGGGACCAGGCCCCTTCGACACTCTGCCTGCGCTCTTCGACCCGGCCGAGCGCGTGCCCGTACACCGGCCGGACCTCGCCGTCGCGCAGGCCGCGGTAGTTCGGCCGCAGGGCTTCGGCGGACGCGGCGAAGATCTTGCCGACCGGTGCGTCGCTGAAGTACTTGCTGGTGTGGGAAAGCACGGCGCCGTCCTGGTAGGCGCCCAGCGCGCTCGGCAGCAGCCCGCTGTCGAGGAAGATCCGTTTCTGCTGTTCGGGCGCGGTGAGCCAGACGGCGAGGTCGTAGGCCTCCTTGCGGTGCTCGCCCTGCTTCGGGACGGTCAGGAACGAGCCGCCCCAGTTGCCCGCCTTACCCGGCACCGAGGTGACGTCCCATTTGCCCGCCAGTTCCGGGCCGCCCGCCTCCTCGATCTGGGTGAGCATCCAGGCGGGGCAGGTGATGGTGGCGAACCGGCTCTGCTTGATCGCCACCGTCCACGGCTGTGTGAAGGTGGTGACGGCGGCCGTCTCCTTCTTCATGGCCATCCCGCCCGCCAGGTCGAAGGCCTTGCGCACGTTCGGGTTCGTGTCCCCGATGAACTTGTCGTCGGCCGCGGCGAAGTAGTTCTCCTGTGATTGGTTGAGCATCGCGGTGTAGACGGTGCCCGCCGAGTCGGCGAATTTGGCGTCCGGGATCTTCGCGCTGAACCGGTCGCCGACTTCGGCGAACTTCTCCCAGGTCGGCCACAACGCGGCCACCTGGTCCCGGTCGGTCGGCAGCCCGGCCTTCGCGAACAGGTCACGGCGGTAGCAGAGCGCGAGGCTGCCCATGTCGGTGCCGAGGCCCATCACGAACTTCCCGCCGTTCGCGGTGCCCTGGTCCCATTTCCACGACGGCCAGTTCGGGCGCAGGTCCTGCGCGCCGAATTCGGACAGATCGGTGAACTTGTCCGTGGATTGCCGGAACTTCGGGAGGTACTGCTCTTCGATCGCGACGACGTCGGCGGAGCCGCGTCCGGCGCCCAGGCCGGTGGCGAGTTGCCGGTGGTGCGTCTCGAAGTCGGCGACGCGGCCTTCGACCGTGACCCCCGGATGCGCCTTCTCGTATTCGTCGAAGAGTTTCTCGTAGCCGAATTCGCCGAAGGTGGCGACGGTGAGTTTGATCGGTCCGCCGGGCTCCGCCGACTTTCCCGAACAGCCGGTGAGCAGCAGCGCGAAGGCCGCCGCTCCGGCCACCAGACGGAATCCACGCGGGCGGGTCATAACTCTCCTCGGTCGTGCGCGATGCTCGGACGGCTTGCGGATCATGCGAGTCTGCGGGGCAACTGGTCGACGATGGTCAGCCGCGAGTCGGCGTGCAGCTTCGTGAGCACACGGGACACGAGCGACTGAACGGTTCTTCTCGGCAGGCTCAGTTCCGCCGCGATCTCCGGATTGGACAGCTTCGCGGCGACCAGCTGCGCGATCCGGATCTCCAGCGGCGACAACGCGCCCGCGTGCCGGGGGCCTTGTTCGGCCCGGCTCAGCACGCCGTAGGGGCGCAGCCGGCTTTCGGCGCGGCGGATGCTCCAGGTGGCACCGACCGGCCCGAGCACCTCACACGCCTCGGTTAGTGCCTGGGTGGCCGATTCGAGGTATCCGGCCTTCGCGAGCAGTTCGGCGGAGTCCTCCAGCGCGGAGGCGAGCTCGATCGGACGGCCGACCGCGCGATAGTGATCGGCCGCGGCCAGCGCGCCCTCCGGGTCGCCGTCGATCAGCGCCCGGCAGCGGTCGGCGGCCGCGGTGGCCCGCGCGGGCACGGTTTCCTGGCTCGCCTCCTCGACGCAGACGGCGAGCGCTTCGTCGGCGATGTCCTGGTTCCCGGCCGCGAGCGCGACGCGGACGACGTCCGGCAGCCATTGGTGGCGCAACATCATCCGGGCGTAGTCGGGACGCAGCACGGGGGCGAACAGGCGCAGCGCGTCGTCGAGCCGATCCCGCTGCTCGGCGGCCGTCGCCTGGGCCGCGAGGTAGAAGTCGCAGCTTTCACGCTCGGCGGAGTTCGACGGCGAATGCGCCTCGGCCGCGTCGAGATGCGCTCGGACGGCGACGCGTTCGTCCCGGTGACCCGCGATGAGGGCGGCGACGCCGTGCAGCAACAGGGCGGCGGCGCCGGGCTCGCGCACACCGTAGAAGGTGATCGCCGGACCGTCTTCGGTGACCGAGTCCAGTTCGGCCAGTGCCTCGTCCCAGCGGCCGGTCCAGTAGTAGTGCACGGCGGCCGACACCTGCGGGCCGGTCGGCAGACCGTGCCGTGCGGCCGTTTCGTACCCGGCGTGGAGGGTGGCGTCGGCTTCGTCGAGCCTGTCGAGGTTCTGCAGGGTGAACAGGCGGTTGTCGAGCAGGTCGAAGCGCAGCGTCGCCAGGTCCGCCTCGTCGCCGGCGGTGTCCAGCGCGCCGTCGATCGCGGCCAGCGCGCGGTCGTGCTCGCGGCGGATGGAATGCACGAGCCACAGCGTCTGCTGCGCGTGCGCGGCCGGATAGCGTTCGTCCGCCGCCTCGGCCTCGGCGTGCAGCCGCCGCGCCGTCCGCTCGGTTTCGTCCAGGTCGTCGAGGTTGCCGCGCCGGAAGTTGGCGAGCAGGGTCCGGGTGCTGGTGCGCCACAGCTCCGGCATCGACGGGTCGTCGGCGGTGTCGGCGAGTGCTTCCAGCGCCCCGGGGGTGTCACCACGGCGGTACCGGAGCGCGGCGAGGACATGCCGCATCTGCGCCAGATCCGCCTTGTCGCGGATCGTCTTCACCGCCTGCTCGGCCTCTTCCTCCGGATTCAGCTCGAGCCGGAACAGCACGCGCACCAGCACGGCCATCAGCGTTTCCCGCTGTTCCCGGGTGGGCACGGTGCTTTCGAGCGCACGGCGGACGAGGTCGGCGGTGATCTGCGGGGCGCGGTTGGACACCGCGATGTGGTTGCCGGTGAGCCATTCGACCAGCCACGGGTCGAACGGCACCGGCTCGGCGGCGAGTTGCTCGGCGACCCGCTTCACCGGCGCGCCACCGCGATCGAGTGCTTCGGCCGCGCGCCGGTGCAGGGCGGCGCGCACCGGTTTGGCGATGCCGTCGTAGAGCGCCTGACGCTGGAACGGGTGGTGGAAGGCGAGTTTGTCCCCGGCGTACTCGATCACCCCGGCGGCGGTGGCCGGTTCGAGTTCCCGCAGGACCTCCAGCGGGGTCTTGCCTGCCAGCGCGGCGATGTCCTCGACCGCGAACTCCGCGCCCAGCAGGGAGGCCGTGCGCAGGATCTGCGTCGTGGCGGGGTCGAGGTATTCCAGCGTGCGGCCGACCGCCGCCAGCAGCGAACGCGGCGCGTTCTGGGTGCCGTCGAGCGTCACCTCGGCGACGCCCCCGTTGATCCGCAGTGCGCCGGTGCGGACCAGGTCGTGGGCGATTTCCCTGGCGTAGAGCGGATTCCCGGCCGCGCGGCGGACCAGCGGGCGCAGGCTCGGGCCCAGTTTCGCGGCCAGGACGACCTCGAACACCGCGCCGACCTCGTCGTCGGTCAGTACCTCGACCGGGATGATCTCGCCGTCCCTCGCCTCGACACCGCGGCGCAGCTGGGCCAGATCCCGGCGGCCGTGCCCGGTGCGGGAGGCGGCGACCAGCAGCAGCGGCAGCTGACGGGTCGCGGCGGCCAGCCGTTGCCACAGCAGGACGCTCGCCTCGTCGGCCCAGTGCAGGTCGTCGATCACCAGTACCAGCGGGCCTGCCGCGCAGGTCTCGTCGACCAGCGCCAGCAGTTTGTCCACAGTGGACAGGATCGGGTCGGCCGGGCCCCAGTTGCCGTGCGCGGGTTCGGCGTGCAGCTCTCCGGCGAGTTCGGCCCTGGCCGGATCGGCCGAGCCGTGATGCACGCCGAGGCATTCCATGATCACCTGCAGCGGGAACCGTTGCTGGAGCTCATCGGCCGCGGTCCAGGCGAGCTGACAGCCCCGCGCCCCGGCGGAGGCAAGCCCGGCGATCAGCAGTTCCGATTTGCCGATGCCCGGTTCGCCTTCGAGCCAGACGGGACGGCCTCGCCCGGCGAGTACGTCGGTGACGAAGCCGGCCAGCCGCTCGACCTGCCGGGCTCGCCCGGGCAGATACGACGTGCCGCCGCGTTCGATCGCCTTGGCCACCGGCGGCGGGACGATCAGCACCGGAGCCGATTTCGGTCCGGTGACAGGTTTCTCGGTGCCGTCCAGGATGCGCTGGTGCAGTTCCCGCAGCGGAACGCCCGGCTCGACCCGGAGTTCGCTCTGGAGCACCTGCCGGGCTTCGCGGTAGACGGTCAGCGCTTCGGTCTGCCGTCCGCTGGCGTGCAGGGCGCGCATGAGCGTTTCGTACAGCGACTCGCGCAACGGATGCCGCTGGACCAGTTCGGTCAGCTCGGCTACCAGTTCGCGGTGGTCGCCGAGGCCGAGCAGCGCGGTGGCCCGGAGTTCGGTGGCGGTCAGCTGCAGTTCGGCGAGCCGGACGCGCTCCGCTTCGGCGAACGGCCCCGGTACGCCGGAATAGGCCTCGCCGCGCCAGCGCCCGAGCGCGGTGGTGAGCAGGGCGGCCGCGCCACGCTGATCCTCCTGGCCGAGCAGCCGCCGGGCTTCGGAGGCGTCCTTTTCGAACAGTCGGACGTCGAGGGCTTCGCGGTCCAGCCGGAGCACGTAGCTCGACCCGGAGGAGTGCAGAACGTCGTGGGCGGTGCCGCCCGCTTTGCGGATGGCGCCGCGCAGACCGGAGACGTAGGTGTGGACACTGCCGGTGGCACTGGCAGGCGCCGATCCGCCCCAGACGTCGGAGATCAGTTCGCCGAGCGACACCGGCTGACCGCGACGTGCGGCCAGGGTGGCGAAAACGGCGCGCTGACGGGCGGGTCCGAGCTTCAGTTCGGTACCTTCGAGCCAGGCACGAGGCGGCCCGAGCAGCTCGACGCGCAGCCCGTTCGTCACGCCGGCTCCATTTCTCGTCGTTACCGAAAGTGGCCGGATCTTCACAGCGGCCCCCGCAGTTTAAGACGTCCGTGCGAAGGCGTGGTTGCGCACCCGTACGGAGCGGTCAGACGGGCGGACCGCCGGGGCGGGTGAGCGCGTGGAGGGGCGCGCACCAGGGCTGCCCGGCCCGGGTGATGCGGGCGGCGGGCCAGAAGATCCTGGTGTCGGCGGGATCCGCGGTGCCCCGCTCGGGCAGCAGCAGACCGGCGAGTTCCGCGGTCAGGGCCTGGTGCTGGTCTTCGGTGAGGTTCTGCTGATGCGAAAGCAGGTGGAGCAGCTCGACCGCGAGCCCGGTGGACAGGGCGCCGACGTTGTCGAGCAGCCACTGCGGGATCCAGCGCGCCGTGAGTTCGTCGCCCGCCTGGAGCAACTGCTCGGCGACGCGGTCCGCGGGCGCCCCCGTACCCGCCATGGTGGAGGCGATCTCCTGGTGCAGCATGGTGCGGATGGCGGGTGGGGTGTTCGCGGCGAAGACCGACCGCACCAGCGGGACCCGGAACCGCAGACGTTCCCCTTCGGTCTCCAGCACGCGCGCGGCCAGCGCCACTTCGACGGTTTCGACGAGTTCCCGCAGATCGCGTCCGGTGACACCGGCCAGGTCGGCGACCGTGAACGACGAGCCGAGCAACGCGGCCGAGGTCAGCATTCGCTTGCAGGATACGGAAAGTGTGGTGAGGTGATCTTCGACCAGGGAGACGACGCGCGCGTGCGGCGCGCCGGTGATGTCGCGGCCGGCGGCGAACTCGGCGAAGAGTTCGCACAGGTACGCGGCGTTGCCGACGGTGTACTCGGCGGCGAAACCGAGCACGTCTTCGCCCGGGTCCCTGGCCAGCGTCTCCTCTGCAAGCGCTTCCACGGTCGGCCCGTCGAACGGCGGGAGCGAGACGATCTCGCCGTCGAGCCGCGAACGGAGGACATCGAGTGTGCGGCGCTGGGGGAGTGGCCGTGCGGAACCGATCAGCAGCAGCGGCAGGTGTTCGGCGAGCCGGTGGAGCCGCTGCCAGGCGAGCAGGCTTTCCTCGTCGGCCCAGTGCAGATCCTCGAAGACGAGCACCTGCGGCCCGTGCGCGCACAGATCGGTGACCGTCCTGGCGAGACTGTCGAGCGCTTCGCCGCCGAGGCAGTCGGCGATCAGGCTGAGCGGGACCGCGCTGGTGAGTTCGTCGGCCACGACCCAGCGGGTGTGCTTCTTCGCCGGGGCGAGGGCTTCCGCGAGCAGCGCGCTCTTGCCGCTGCCCGCCTCGCCGTCCACCCACACGGTGCCGCCGCGGCCGTCGGTGAGCAGGGCGGACAGGTGGTGGCGCACGCGGCGCAGCTCGAACTCGCGGCCCACGAAGACGGACGGAGGCTCCGGCAGGGCGCGCGCGAGCCGGTGCCGTTCCGGCCGGTCCTGGTGGTGCAGCGTCGGATCGCCGTCCACCACCCGCTGTCGCAGGGACAGCAGTTCCGGGCCGGGTTCGAGGCCGGACTGCTCGATGATCGTCTCGCGGGCGCGGTCGAACGCGGTCAGCGCCTCGGCCTGGCGGCCGGACCGGAACAACGCGGTGATCAGCATGCGGTGCAGGCCTTCGCGTAACGGATGCCGCTCGACCAGGACGGCCAGCTCACCGGCGAGTTCGCGGTAGCCGCCCAGGTCCAGCGCGACCTCGGCCTGACGCTCGAGCGCGTACATGCGCAGTTCGTTCAGCCTGGCTCGCTGGGTTTCGGCGAACGGCCCGGGGATCCCGTTCAGCGCGGAGCCCCGCCACAACCCGAGCGCGATCCGCAGCGACTCCAGCTCCAGATGATGCGAACCGGTGAGCCGGTGGCCGCGGGCCCGCTCCAGTTCGGCTTCGAAGACGTGGACGTCCACCTGCTGCTTCGGCAGGTCGAGGCTGTAACCGGCCCGGGTGGCGACGAGCGGCTCGCCCGCCGGCTCCAGCGCGCGGCGCAGCGCGGACACGTAGGTGTAGACGATGCCGGTCGCGCTGTGCGGCGGCTGCTCGCCCCAGACGGCGTCGATGATCTCCTTGCGGGAGACGAAGTGACCGGCGCGCAGGGCGAGTGCGGCGAAGACCGCTTGCCGCTGAGCGGGACCGAGGGCGATCTCGCCGGTGCCGCACCAGGCGGGGGGACCGCCCAGCAGTCGCACCGTCAGCGAGGGAACCTCGTCCATGACCTGCCGCCTGTGCGTCCGACTTCCGAAACGATCACCATCTCCGTCGAAAGCCTAGTCGCGGCGATCCGGGTTTCGCAATCAATCGGGCAGGCATCGTGTGGGTTTCGGCCGCAGGTCACGAGACGTCCTCGGGTCTTGCCTGCACAGTTCGGATTCCCGCTGCTCATCGCCGGGAAAGCGGGCGTGGTTGGCTGCCCGTTCATGTGGTTTTCAGGGTTCGTACAGGTGAGGGGCGAGGGGGCAAAGCCCGGCGTTCGCCCGGGCAGAAAGTGGTTTCCCGCTGGTCCGTGCCCGGTACCGCTGTGCATGCTGTGAGGGTCCACCAGTGAAAGTAGGCCGGTTGCGGTGAGTCAGGCACAGGAGCGGTCCGCCGGCGACGTCCTGCTCGACCTCGCCTACAGCGGCCGAGTGGTGCTCGACGCCGACGAGGCGGAGGAGCGCGTCGCCGAATTGCGCCGCACGCTGGCGTTCGGCTACGCCCGGCTGGCCGATCCGGATTTCGACGGCCACGAGGGCAGGCTCCGCGAGGTCCTGGGCGAATTGCCCAAGTACGTCGAAGCGTTTCAGCTGGCCACGAAGTCCTTCACGCCTCGTTGAGAACTCGTGGAGAGTTCGTGAAGAGCTCCTTCGCAGACTGTGTCCCATCCGACTGGGGCCGCGGATCAAGCGGAGGGGACAGAGGTGGACACGGAAACGCGAGAGATCACCGTCGCTGTGCGGGCGCCGGACCCGATCACCGCCGCCGGGCTGGCCAGCCAGCTCGGCGCGCAACCGGGCATCGAGGTCCGTGACTGGGAGCAACGCGCCGAGACCGACGTGCTGGTGTTCGCCGCCGAATGGCTGACGCCCGAGACGGTGCTGTGGCTGCGACGGCTGGCCGCCGAGGTCGGCAAACCCGTGGTGCTCGTGGTGAGCCAGATCGGCGAGGCCGAGCTGGTGCCCGCGATCGAATGCCGGGTCGTGGCGGTGCTGCCGCGTTCGGCGACCACCGGCGAACGGCTGGCGCACGCGGTCCGCGCGGCGGCCTCCGGTGGCGGGGTCCTCCCGCCGAGCCTTCTCGGCGAACTGCTCAAGCACGTCGAGCGCCTGCAGCGCGAGGTGCTGGACCCGATGGGCGTCAACACCGCCGGGCTCACCACACGGGAGATCGACGTGCTGCGCCTGATGGCCGACGGGATGGACACCGTCGAGATCGCCGGCGAACTCAGCTACTCCGAGCGCAGCGTCAAGCACATCATCCAGGGCATCACCGGACGGCTGAACCTGCGCAACCGGCCGCACGCCGTCGCCTACGCGGTGCGCGCGGGCGTCATCTAGGAGCGTGTCGTCCGTCTGATCACGTGTCCCGTCCGTCTGATCACGCGTGACGTCCATCTGTACCCCGCTCGGTGGTCGCCACTGGACGGCATACGTGATCGGACGGACGACTCTCGTGATCGGACGGACGGCACTTGTGATCGGACGGACGGCACCAGGGCGCGGCTAGATCAGCCCGGCGCGGATGGCCGCGGCCACCGCGTGGGACCGGTTCCGCAACGCCAGCCGATGCTGGGCCTGGTGCAGGATGTTCTTGATGGTGCGCTGGGAATAGCCCATCTCCGAGCCGATCTCGGCGGTGTCCTTGCCCTCCGAGATCAGCCGGAGTACCCGGATCTCGCGTTCGTCGAACAGGGCGGGCCCGTCCGGTCTGCCCGCCAGTGACTCGTACTCGGCCGAGAGCCGTCGCGGCGAGCTTTCGGCCGCCGTGCGCGCGGCCAGGATCTCCGTGATCAGCCGCTCCTCCCGTGCCGCCCGGTACGGGAGGAGGACGCGGACACCCGCCGCCACCGCCGAGCGGTAACCCGGCGCGGGCAGCGGCCCGGCGATCAGCACCACGGGCAGCGAGCCCTGTTCGGCCACCGCCTGCCCGAGCACCGGGAGCTCGTGCCCGCCCGGATCCTCCGCGGCCACCAGGACGTCCGCGTCGCGTGGCACCACCTCGAGTACGGCGGTCCGGGTGAGCATGCCGACGAGGCCGGACCGGGTCAGCGGATCGGCCGCGTACACGGCCACCCGGACACCCAAAGCACTCACGAGGCGTATCCACCGTTCAGCAGGGTCGTGGCGAGTTCGATCCGGGACCGGTGATCCATCCGCGTGGCGAGCCTGCTCAACCGCCTTTCCACGCTCTTTTCGTTCGTCCGCAACGCTTTCGCGAGTTGCTCGTTCGTCAGGCTTTCCCCGGCCAGCAACACCAGCAGACGCTCGTTCTCGGCGGCCGTCTCCTGCTGCCCGGGGATCGGGATCTCGTGCTCCCGCATCAGGCCCCGCAGGCGCGCACGGTAGAACAACGCGTCCACCGAGCCGAGCACCTCGTAAACCTCAAGGAGCACCTTGGGATCGGCCGCACCGTGCCGTACCAGGCGCTCGGCCACGATCGCCAGCTCCAGCGGATGCGCGCGTT
This sequence comes from Amycolatopsis pittospori, assembly GCF_013870525.1. GTDB lineage: Bacteria > Actinomycetota > Actinomycetes > Mycobacteriales > Pseudonocardiaceae > Amycolatopsis > Amycolatopsis pittospori. The sequence goes on along the minus strand of NZ_JACBXD010000028.1, from coordinate 14,447 downwards.
CTTGGGCCAGCCACAGGCATTCTTCACCCGTTTCCCGGCCGAGGCAGGCGCGGACCAGATGCCGGTGGACCAGGACCCGCCCACTCGGCAAAGCGGACGCGAGGTCTTCCAAAGCGTCGAGTGCCTTCTTCGCCTTGGCCCGGTCGTTGCCCAGGAGGGCCAGTTCGGCGAGGTCGGCCCAGGCGATGTCCGTGCCGACGGAGAGTCCGCAGGTGGCCGCCCGCAGGCGGTTGCCGGCGCGGTCGATCTCGCCGAGCGCGCCGTCGACCCGGGCTTCCGCGATGTCGAGCAGATGCGCCAGGGGCGGCGCCGTCGCGCGGGCGGCGGTCAGCAGCTCTCGCGCGGCGGTGAACCGTCCCTGCGACACCAGGACCGACACGGTGGACAGATGCATGGCGGACGAACCGATGTCGTGGCCGCGCCTCGAACGGTCGGCGACACTCCGGTGGGCCAGGTCGACCGCTCGGGGGAAATCGCCGCGCAGGGCGGCGAGCATCGAACGCTCGCTGTCGTGCAGCCTGTTCTCGGGGAACTTCTCGTCGGAGAGCAGCTTTTCCGCGCGCGCCCGCTCGCCGAGCACCAGTAGTGCCGCCGTGTAGGAGCCGATCTGATCCGCCCGGTGCCGCCGCTCGGTCCGCAGCGGCCAGCGTTCCCGTTCGGTCAGGTTCACGCCGAACCGCGCGGGCCTGCCCGTCCAGAGTTCGGCCAGGCCTGCGAAGAGTCCGCCCAGCCTGGCGGAGACCCGCGACTCGGTGCGCCACGAGTCGTCCTCAGCCAGGAGTTCGGCCGCTTCGGCCCACCGGTCCAGCAGGCTCAGCGCGATCGCGCTCGACGTCACCGACCAGTCCGGCGGGTTCGAGGCGATCCTCGTCAGTTCGGCGGTGCCGCCGGAGTTGTGCAGCGCCCGGATCGCCATGGACTGGACTTCCTGTGCGGCACCGGCGGAAAGGCGATCGGGGTATTCCTCCAGCAACCGCCGGGATCCCGCGAGGGTCTGTTCGTGATCGCCGTGCAGGGAGCACCACGTGGTGTGGAGGAGGGTCACCGCCGCACGCTGTCCCCGGTTCTCGGTCAGCTCGACGGCCGCGCGCAGCCACTGCACGCCACGTCCGCTCTGGTCGCCGGGCAGCGTGGACGCGATGCCCAGTAACTGGCTGAGCGCGCGTCGCGGATCGACCAGCTTGCCCGCTTCGGCGAGCCGGTCGGCGAGGAAGTACGGATCGGTCGTGCGCGCCTTCCCTTCCCACAGCGCGGTGACGGCGGCCGCGGAGAACCGGCGGCGCTCGAACGGCCCGAGTTCGGCGATCAGCGCGGAAGCCACCACCGGCACGGTGAAGCGCCAGGTCCGGCCTCGATGCAGCACGCCGTCGGCGCGCAGGTCCTCCAGCATCGCCGACGTCTTGGCGGGATCCTGTGCCAGGACTTCGCTGATCAGCGCGGGCATCGCCTCGCCGAGCGGATGCAGGACGGCGGCGGCTTTCGCCACGGCGAGCTTTTCCGGGGCCAGTCCGACGGACCGCAGCGGCGCCGGGGCGCCGGGAACGAGGTACGCGCGCCGGTCGACGATCCGGATCGCGCCTTCCGCGCGCAGCAGGTCCAAAGCCTGACGCAGCGCCGCGGGCACGCCCCTGCTGAGTTCGTGCAGACGGTTCCTCAGCGTCTTGCTCGGAACGGCGCCCAAGGCCTCGGCGACCGGCCGCGTGAGCTCGTCGACCTTCAGCGGTAACAGCCGTACCGGAAGCACCAGGCCCTCGGCGCGCAGTCGCCGGACGGTGGCCAGTCGTTCGGCCGCGTCGCGAACCGGAGTGCGGGTAGCGCAGATCAACCGGGCGGAGGTGCAGTCCAGACGTCGGATCAACGTCTCCAGCGCGGCGAGGGTGTCGTGGTCGATCCACTGGGTGTCGTCGAGCAACAGCACGTTCCCGCCACCGCGCGGGATCGTCGTGGCCGCCGCCCGCACGGCCACCCCGGCATCGCCCTCCGCGGTGAAGCGCAGGGTCGAGACGCGGTAGCCGGCCGCGGACAGTCGCTCGTGCAGCCGGGCCAGCAGCGTGGACCGGCCGACACCGGCGGGGCCGGTCACCCACACACAAGGGGAGGCCGCGCTGGTGACGTGCTCCAGGATCTGCTCGGTCACCTTGTCCACGACCACCATCTTGAGCCGCCACCGCCTCCGTATCGCCGCTCCGGGCAGGTCTTGCCCGTAAGGACGGAGCGTCGGCCTGAAAGCCGGGCTACGGCTCGGTGAGCGCGGTCTCGCCCGGCGTCAGCGAGTTCGGCGGCAGGCTCCCCCCGGTCGCCGTCGCGAGGTCCGCTCCCGCCACCCGTCGCGGCGCGGATTTCGCCGTGACCGGTCCTTTGTGGACGTTACGATTTCAGGCCGCGAGCGGACCGAAAACGAGGGTTCCCGGCGCTTCGGCGTCGTCGCCGGCCCAGAACTCCAGCCACAACGAGGCGAACTCTTCCCGCGACAGCTTGCCGTCGCCGTCGGAGTCCAGCAGCGGGAACGTGGCGTCGGTGTCGGTGGGGCGGCCGTTCCAGGCCTCGATCAGCCGGCGGTACTCCGCCGCGGAGATCAGGTCGTCCCGGTTCTCGTCGATCGCTTCGAACATCGCGTCGGCCGTCGCGATCACGGCCTGCGGCATTTCCGGCAGCTTGTCGACCACCAGCAGGACCTCGTCGAGCGTGACCTTGTTGTCGCGGTCGACGTCGGACGCCTCCAGCAAGGTCGCCCACCAGCTCAGCATGATGCCGGTCAGGCGCTGCTCGTCGCCCGGCTCCCGCAGTCGCGCCCAGCGCGCGGCGAGTTCCTGGAAGTCCCGCTCCTCGAGGAAACCGTCCCCGTTGACGTCCATCGCCGAGAAGACACCCGAGATCTTGCGCCGCTGCAAGTCGCTTGCCATGCGAAAGACGATAGGGCCGGACGTCGTAGCCGCATATCGGCCATTCAGATCACCACGGATCCACGAAAGGGGGATGGGACGTCACGGTTCGCCGACCACCATGGTGCCGTCACGATCATGGAACGGAAATAGGGTCACGACGTTCTATATGGCGGCACCCCGTGAAGCCCGGCAAAATGAACCGGTGACGGAATCGAGGACCGGAAACGACGCGGACAGCGGCGGCGTCGCGCTGGAGGGCGGCGACGAGACGGCCGTGCTGAACGTGTCCGGCGCCCTGGACCTGGCCCTCGCGCCCCGACTGCGCCTGATGGTCGAGCGGGCCTTCCGGCTGAAGCCGCGGGTCATGGTCGTCGACCTGACGGCGGTCGACTTCCTCGCGTCGGCGGGAATGGCGGAACTGGTCCGAGCGGACCGGCTGTGCGCGGGGACGACGCAGGTCCGGGTCGTGGCGGGCAGCCGGGTGGTACTGCGGCCCCTCGAGCTGACACGGCTGACCGACGAACTGGCCGTGTATCCGACGCGGACAGCGGCACTGGAGGCCTGATGGATTCCAGCGCCGGGCCGACGACGGTCGCGGAGGTCGTCGGCCGCTGTTTCCTCGGCGACGACGGAGAGCCTGTCACTGTCGAAACCCGGCGCCGGATCGTGGCCAGCATCGAGGAAGCCGTGTCCCCGCTCGTCGAGCTGATCGACCGCCTGCGCACCGAGGCCGCGCTGATCGACGGGCTGCATTCGGTCGGCCGCCGCCTGACCTCCCAGCTCGACATCGACCGGATCGTGCAGGACGCGACGGATTCCGCGACGAAGGCGACCGGTGCGGATTTCGGCGCGTTCTTCTACAACCTCGTTGACCAGTTCGGCGAGTCCTACACGCTCTACACGTTGTCGGGTGTTCCTCGCGAAGCGTTCTCCAAGTTCCCGATGCCGCGCAACACCGAGATCTTCGCGCCCACCTTCGACGGCGTCGGCACCGTCCGCAGCGACGACATCGTCCAGAACCCCGGCTTCGGCAAGAACGCGCCGTACTACGGCATGCCGGAGGGGCACCTCCCGGTGCGCAGCTACCTGGCGGTGCCGGTGCTGAGCCCGACCAGCGGCAAGGTCCTCGGCGGTTTCTTCTTCGGCCACGCCGAGCCGGGCCGGTTCACCGAACGGCACGAGTACCTCGCCGAAGGCATCGCCGGCTACAGCGCGATCGCGCTGGACAACGCGCGGCTCTACGAGCAGGAGCGCACCCTCGTCGCGGAACTGTCCCGCAGCATGTTGCCGGACGTGCCCGAAATCCCCGGCCTGCGGATCATCACCCGCTACCTGCCCGCCGCCACCGGCATCAACATCGGCGGCGACTGGTTCGACGTCATCCGGCTGCCGTCCGGGCGCACCGCGTTCGTCATCGGCGACGTCGTCGGGCACGGGGTGGCCGCGGCGACCGTGATGGGCCAGACCCGGACGGCCATCCGCTCGTACGCCCTGCTGGAGCTGTGTCCGTCGGATCTGCTCCGGCATGTCTCCCAGCTGACCGAGCCCGGATTCGTCACCTGCTTCTACGCGGTTCACGATCCGGAGGACCACTCGCTGACCTACGCGAACGCGGGACATCTGCCCGCTTTGCTGAAAGATCCGGACGGCCGGATCGAACAGATCGGCGAGGCACTCGCGGCGCCGCTGGGGGTCGGCGTCGAATTCCCGCAGCGGACGACCAGTTTCCCGCCGGGCGCCGACCTGGTGCTGTACACCGACGGCCTGGTCGAGAGTCCCGCACGCGACCTCACCCTGGGCATCGGCCGCCTGCTCGACGCGTTCCTCGCGTTCGGCGACCGGCTCGGCGCGGCGGCCGCCTGGGACGATCTCATCAAGGAGATCACCCACAATCGGCACGACGACGACATCGCCGTGATCCACGTCCATCACACGACAGGCGGCGAAGAATGAAGCACGTTTCGGCCCCGGTGCCGCAAGAGTTCCGGGATCGGGTACCCGCCGAGGCCGGACGGCTCGTCGGACTCCGCAAGCAGCTCGCCGAGTGGCTCGCCGGACTCGGCGTGGACGGGGAACGGCGCGAGGACATCGTCCTGGCGAGCAACGAGGCGCTGGCCAACTCGGCCGAGCACGCCTACCGCGACGAGGCGGACGGCGTCATCGAAATTCACGCCACCTCCAGCCGGAACGAGATCAAGGTGGTCGTCACCGACTACGGCGCCTGGAAGCCCGCGGATACGGAGGACACCATCCGCGGCCGAGGACTGCTGCTGATCGACCGCCTCGCCGACCAGGCCGCGTGCGAGTACCGGGGCGACGGCACCACGGTGACCATGAGCTGGCTGACCGGAGGGCCGACATGAGCGGCGAGTTCGTCATCCTCGGCACGACCGACGTCGAACGCGCCGCCCATGCCTATTGCCCCGTTTGCCATCCGGATCCCGGACGCGGCGACCTGGTCACCGCGCTGTGCGGCGCCACCCATCCCTTCTGGGGCCGTCGCGACCGGCCGGTGAACAACTGCCCGGCGTGCGAGGCCTTCGCCGCGAAGACCGTCTACGCGTGCGGCCACACGGGGAACGAGCGTTGACGGCGGGCTGTTAGATTTCGCGGCATTTGGGGTACTAGATCGGCACGAGCTCCCCCGAGAGTCGTAAAAGAACTGGAGGTCCCCGTGTCCACCGAACAGGCCGCGAGAGCCGACGCCCAGGTCGAGGTGCTGACTCTGGACGTGGGCGGCGACCTGACCGAACTGGCGCGGGTCCGGGCCTGGGCGCGCAAGGAACTCGGCGACCTCGCCGAAGACGACCTCATGGACACGATCCTGGTTCTGGACGAGCTCGTGTCCAACGCGCTGCGGCACGGGAAACCGCCGCAGCAGGTGCGTCTGCTGAGGCGACCCGGCCGGCTGCGGATCGAGGTCGACGACTCCGGCAAGACGCCCGCGGTCCCGCGCCGGTCGTCGGTGAACGGCGGTCGCGGACTGGCGCTGATCGAGGCGTGCAGTGTTGCTTGGGGTCAGGACCACCGAGACGACGGCAAGACGGTGTGGGCGGAACTCGGCTACGGCCGCGACGCCTGATCGCTCCCGGTATCTCAACCGAGGACCGGCGCCAGCCGTTGAAGGAGCCAACCAGCACACCAGCGGGATTCGGAGTCCTTGGGGTCGATCGCCTCCTTCGCCAGTTTCATCCCGAGCCCCTTCGGATCCGGGGCGGTCGTCGGATCGTCGGCAACTTGGAGTGAGGTCGGCCAGTCCCATTGCATGAGCCGGGAAACCTCGGACGCGAGGCACAGCTTCCGTACCTTCGGGTCCGAGTCGAGGGCTCGCACTACGACTTCAGCGTTCTCCCTGCCCGGCAGGAAGCCGAGGATGGAGATCGCGTTCGCTCGCAGAGTTGACGTCTTCCCGTCAAGCGCCCAAGTGCGGAAGTGGCCGATAGCGGTCTCGGACAAGTTCGGGCAGATCGCGGCATCGATCGAACTCGAAGTCGGTCCTTGAGCGAAGACGTCGGGGTCACCCGCTTCGACGGCCACGAGGACGCGCTCACGCTCCTGCGGCGTGTCGAGCCTGATCAGTCGGGGGTGAACGAGGTCCGGGCGCTTCATGCCGTCTCCTAGTACTCGCTCATACGCGGTCAGCACCTCCAGCGTAACGGCCTTCTTTCCCGTCTCCACCAGCCCGAGGTACGCCTTGGTGTACCTGGTGGCCTTCGCCATCTCTGATAGGGACAGCTTCATGTAGAGGCGAGCCGCGCGGAGCTTCGCGCCCGTAGGTTCGCTGATCTCTGCTGTAGTAGACACCAGTAGACCCCTCACCTGTTCCCCTCACGCCCGGTAACGACGATGCTACTCGGCGAGGCAAGGCGAGCGAGGCGTGGAAGTCGAGCGGACTTCGCGAGCGCGAACGAGCGTCGAAACTCATTCCAAAACGTTTCCGCTGCCGCGACGTTGCGTTCCTGAGCGCTGGGGTGGCCGGATTCAAGGTAATCGACATGGCGAGCGCATGGTTACGAAAAGGAGAGGGAATGAAAACCGCCGTTCAGGAATTCGTAGGGCAGGGTCTCATCTCGCAAGATCTGTTCAGTCGCCTCGTAAAACGCATCGCCGGGGAGAACGATCTCCCCTGGGGCATGCGGAGAGGATCATGGACCAGGCGCTGGCCTTCCTCGGAGCGTGCGCGGACTCGTCTGAGCAACTGGCGCCCAGCGATACGGTGGACATCGGGTGGCACACTTTCATCCTCTACACGCGTGACTATGCGAGATTCTGCGAAAGAGTCGCAGGGCGATTCCTGCACCACGTCCCGAACGATGGGAAGCGCATCGCCCGTGATCCGGAGCGGATGACCGACCGCACGGTCGACGCCATCCGACAGGCCGGCTACGTGGTCGATCTGCCGCTGTGGAAGGCATCGGCGAAATGCAATCAGTGCAGCGAAGGTTGCACTCACTCCAGTGGTGACACCGGGTGCCACCATCATCCGGTCCGCACTGATACGGTCCCGGCGTGATGCGGCGATATGGTTGGGACGACTTGCCCGGCGCTGTCAAGGCGGCAGTGCACCCGCATGTCGGCGCGACCTTCGATGTCCGAGAGGTCGAGCAAGGTCAGAACAACGATTTCGCCCTGGTGCTCCGCTCCGGCGAATCCGACCTTTTTCTCAAGGGCGTCAAGGGCATCAGCCCGAGGATGCGCTGGCTGCGGAACGAGTCGGAAGCGGGCGCTTTGGCTCCCGGCCTCGCCCCGGATGTTCGGTTCAGCGAAGATGTCGACGCAGAGACCCCTTGGCTCGTGGTCGGATTCGAGTACGTTGACGGCCGCCCTGCCGACCTCTCGCCGAGCTCTGACGATCTGGCCATTGTCGCGGCGACCTTGGAAAGGATCAGCACGCTTCCAGGCGGGTCGGTACAACCATTGAGCAAGCGGTGGGGGACAGCTGACTGGTGGCAGAAGCTGGCAGCCGAGACCGAGGATGAGGATTTCGACTGGGACATCGTCGAGCTGACCGATCGGTGCCGGAGCATCCCCGAGATGGTCAAGGGTGACGCTTTGGTCCACACGGACCTGCACGAGCACCAGTTCGTGATCGATGACGATGGCGAGACGACTCGCGTAATTGATTGGGGTCGTCCGGCCTCGGGCGCGGCTTGGATCGACACCGCGTTCCTCGTGGTGCGTCTGATCGCGGCCGGACATGATCCCCGAGATGCGGAGGAGTGGGCGGCCACGGTCCCAGCATGGGAGACTCGGTCCGAGGACGCCGTGACGGCATTCGCCTGCTACGTCGCAGGGCTGTGGGGCTACCGTGCCGCCACCTCGCCGTTTCCCGGGGCGACCAGGTTACGACTCGCCGCCGCCGACTACACCAGGTATCGGCTCAGGCTGTAGGAAATCCGACATTTGCCTCGACGTGTGGCCATCGACTACCCATCGGTATGCGCCTATGAGGCTAAACGTGTCCGTCGCCACCCGTCCAAAATCGCTTCGCAGGTTTCCGCTCTTCGACGCCGGGTAACCCTGAGGTAGCGGACAACGAATGGAGGCCCGATGAACGACAAAGCCGAGAACAAGGTCGACGAACTCAAGGGCAAGGCGAAGGAAGCCGTCGGGAACGCCACGGACAACGAGCAGTGGCAGGCCGAAGGCAAGGCCGAGCAGGGCAAGGCCAACGTGAAGCAGGCCGGCGAGAAGCTCAAGGACGCCGTGAAGGGCGTCACGGACAAGAACTGACCGTAGGGCCAAGAAAAAGGGGTTCGCCTGGACTGGGCGGACCCCTTTTTGGCGTTCAGCCGATGCGATATCCGGCCTTCGGCACGGTGGCGATCAAGGGCGGCGAAAGCAGTTTCCGCCGGAGGCTGGTCAAAAGGACGTCGAGGACGTTCGAAGCGGGATCGGCCTGTTCGTCCCAGCCCGCCCGGATGAGGTCGTCCCGCGAAACCGCGTGCCCCGCGTTCTCCAGCAGACACCGCAGGACGGCGAATTCCGTGCGGGTCAGGCTCAACAGCACGCCACCGCGCCGGACTTCGTGCCGGCCGGTGTCCAGTTCGAGGTCGGCGACGCGGAGTACCGGGGGTGGCGCGACCCCGCCGCGGCGGCAAAGGCTGCGTACGCGGGCCACCATTTCCGCGATGGCGAAAGGCTTTTCGAGATAGTCGTCGCCCCCGCGCCGCAGGCCGGCGACCCGCTGATCGGGGTCGCGGAGCGCGGTCAGGAACAGTACCGGGGTCGCCCAGCCCGTGGCGCGTTTCCGCTCGACGTAGTCCAGTGAATCGCCGCCGGGGAGTATCCGGTCGAAGACGGCGCAATCGTATTCGTTGACGAACAGCGCCTCGTCCGCCGCGCGGAGATCGCCGACGGCGTCGACGGCGAATCCGGCCGAGCGCAGCGACGAGTGCACCGACGTCCGTAGGGCTTCGTCGTCCTCGATGACCAGGATCCGCACTCGCTCACGGTAGCGTCCTGTCACGGAGGGATGCCATGAACGCGCGAGTGCTGGTCGTCGAGGACGACGCGGACATCCGGCTTGCCGTGGTGACCGAGCTGCGGGCGGCCTCGTTCACGGTGGACGCCGCGGGTTCGCTGGCGGCCGCCGCGAACGTGCTCGCCGCGGCGGGCGAGCCGTTCGCGTGCGCGGTCTTCGACCGGATGCTGCCCGACGGCGACGCCGCGGGATTCGTCGACGAGCGCAGGCGGCGAGGCTGGGCCGTGCCGGTGTTGTTCCTGACCGCGCTGGACTCGGGCAGCGCCCGCGTCGAGGGTTTCGAACACGGCGGGGACGACTACGTGGTCAAACCGTTCGTGATGGCGGAACTGCTGGCCCGCGTGACGAACCTGTGCCGCCGCCAGGGTGGAAGGCCGCCGGTGCTGCGCCACGCCGACCTCGAAGTGGACTTCGCGCGCTGTGAGGTCCGCCGAGCCGGCGTGCTGCTCTCCTTGAGCAACCGGGAGTTCGCGATCCTCGAATACCTCGCGACCCGGCCGGGTATGGCGGTGTCGCGCGCGGACCTCATCGAGCACTGCTGGGACCTCGAGAACGAGCCGATGGCGAACGTCGTCGACGCCGTGGTCAAACGCCTGCGCCGCAAGCTGGGCCAGCCCGATCCGGTGGAGACGGTGCGCGGGATCGGATACCGGCTCTCGTGACGGACTCCTCGACCGGCCATCTGCGCGGTCTGCGCCGTCTCCTGACGTTGCTGTTCACCGCGATGAACGCGTTCGGCCTGGTGGTGCTGGCCTGGCTGGTGATCCAGGCCGACGCGGATCAGGGCAGACAGCGGCTCGACAGCGACGTCCGGCAGACCGCGGCCACACTGGCCAGGCTGATCACCGCGAACGGCGGTTCGATCGTCACCGCCTACATCGGCACCGACACGGTCAACGACCAGTGCCCGCGGTTCGCCGTCCTCCCCGGCAGCGCTCCGAGGTTCGAGCCGTATCGCGGGAAGCGCGAGTGCGTGGCCGTGGACGACGCGCTGCTGAACCGGCTCGCGACCGAGGCGACGAGCCTGAACCGGTCCAAGACCGGCTACGAGACCACGGCCGAGGGCAGGTCCGTGTACGTCTCGGCCGATCCGATCCAGGACCTCCAGGGGCAGATCGTCGGCGCCGTCGTCGTGGTGGCCGACGCGGAAGGCGTCCAGGACCAGCACGACGAGTGGGTCTGGCTGGTGATCGGCGGCTGCGTGCTGCTGGTGCTCGGACTCGGCGCCGCCGGTTACGCCATCGCCGGCCGGGCGATGCGCCCGGCCACCGCCGCGCTGGAACAGCAGAAGTCGTTGCTGGACGGCGTTTCCCAGCTTCTCGACGGCGTCGTCCACGACCTCAAGACCCCGGTGGCGGGTCTGCGCGCCCTCGCCGAAACGGCTTCGCGGAACCCCGCCGAACAGGCCGAGATGTTGCCGAGGACGATCCGCCTGGCTTCGATGATGGGCGACATCATCGACCTCTGGCCGAAACGAGCGCGCGTCACCGCCGGGGTCGACGAGCTGACCATCGGCCCGCTCATGCTCGATCAGCTGGTCGAGATGGTCGTCGAGGATCTGCCCGCCGACGACGCGAGGATCGCGGTCACCACCGTCCCGACCCGGGTCGACGGCGACGCGACACTGTTGCGGCGCGCGATCGCGAACCTCATCGGCAACGCGCTGAGCCACGGCCGCGAGCCGGGCGAGGTGGCCGACATCCAGGTCACCGTGCTCGACGGCCGGGTGCTCATCGCCGATCGCGGCCCGGGTGTGGACCCGGAGGGAGCGGCCGCGTTGTTCGAGCGGTTCGTCAGCGGGGGCGGGTCCACCGGGATCGGCCTGGCCGTCGTCAAATGGGTGGCCGACGTCCACGGCGGCACGCTGCGGGTCTACAACCGCGACGAGGGTGGCGCGATCTTCGAGCTCGCCCTGCCGGTCAGCGGCCCCTGACCTCGGCGGGGACCGGTCCCGGCCCCGGCGAGGGATGCTTCCTGTCCGAAGGCACCGTTCGGAGGGGAAACGATGAACCAGCCGGCAGCGACCGCGGTCTACCGGGCCGTCGCCGAGAACGTGCAGCGCGTGCTGCGCGGGAAACCCGACGTCGTCCGGCTGGCGATCGCCGCCTTGCTCTCCGAGGGGCATCTGCTGATCGAAGACGTCCCCGGGCTGGGGAAGACGACGCTGGCCCGCTGCCTGGCGCGCAGCATCGGCGGGAGCTGGAACCGCATCCAGTTCACCCCCGACCTGCTGCCCGGCGACGTCACCGGAGTCATGGTCTACCACCAGAACAACGAGAAGTTCGAGTTCCACCCCGGCGGCATCTTCGCCAACATCGTGCTGGCCGACGAGATCAACCGCGGCACCCCGAAGACGCAATCCGCGTTGCTCGAAGTGATGTCGGAGCGGCGCGCGACGGTCGATTCGGTGCCGCACGACGTGCCGCATCCCTTCCTGGTGATCGCCACCCAGAACCCGATCGAGATGGAGGGCACCTACCGGCTGCCCGAAGCCCAGCTCGACCGCTTCATGATGCGGATCTCCGTCGGCTACCCCGATCACGACGCCGAGGTGCGGGTGATCATGAGCGACTGCGCGCGGGTCAGCCCGGACGAACTCGAGCCGGTGGTGGATCTGGAGATCCTGCGCCGTGCCATCGACCAGGTGAGGGACGCCTATCTGGACCCGGCGATCTGCTCGTACGCGGTCCGGCTGGCCGCCGCGACCCGGGACCACGCGTCGGTCCGCTACGGCGCGAGCCCACGCGGGAGCATCGCGCTCGTCCGCGCGGCACAAGGGATCGCGGCCACCGACGGCCGGAACTACGTGACGCCGGATGACATCAAGGCCGTCGCGAAACCGGTGCTGGCGCATCGCCTGGTGCTCACCGCCGACGCCGAACTCAATCAGCGGCCGGCCACCGAGATCGTCGACGAGGCCCTGGCGGCGACGCCGGCGCCGGCCGTCAACGCGGTCTGAGCCGTGGGCGCTTCCGGACGTTTCCGCGCGCGGATGCCGATCGCGATGATCGTCTCGGGCACCGTCGCGCTGGTCGGGATCGCGGTCACCGGCGGGGCGAAACCGCTGGTCGGCCTGGACCTGGCGCAGACGGGGCACTGGATCTACAACTCCGCGCTGGGTTCGGCCTTCCACGTCGACGGCTCGGGCAAGCAGGCCGACGCCCAGGTTTCGCTGCCCGGCGCCGATCCCGGCAGCCGGGTCGTGCAGGGACCGACGCAGGGGTACGCCGTCTCGCCGTCGAAGACCATCGAGTTCGGGAAGTCGACGCTTTCGGTCGAGAACAGCACGCCGTCGCCCGCGAACGAATGGCCCGCGACCGTCGAGACCAAGGGCGGCCCGTACGCGGTGTACCGCGAATCGGGCATCGTGGTCCGGCTCGGCGAGGGGATGGCGCGGATCCCGGTCGGCGGCAGGCTGGGCGATCCGGTGGCGACCGCCGACGGACGGCTGTGGCTGCACCAGATCGACAACGGGTTGCTGTGCGAACTCGCGCCCGGCGCCGACCGCGTCTCGTGCCCGATCGCGATTCCGGGCAGGCACAAGGGATCCCTGGTGGTCACCGCAGCCGGTCCGGTGTTCGTGGACAACGACGACGACACCGTGCGCGGGGTTTCGTCGGCGGGCTTCGGCGAGTCCGTCCGGCTCGGCGTGGACGTGCCGGACACCGCTGTCGCGGCCTCCACCGACGTCGATGGCAAGCTCGCGATCCTGGACCGGGCGGGAGCGCGGCTGTATCTGGTCGGTTCCGGAAGTCCGGTCACCGTTCCCTTGCCACCCGGTGATTACGCGGGTCTCGCGTCGTCCGGTTCGGTGGTCGCCCTGGTGGACAAGGGAAACCGCACGTTGCGCACCTTCGACGGCGCGGGCCGCGCGAAGGAGAACAGGCCGATTCCGGGCGGTGCCGAGCATCCGCCGGTCCGCGGTCCGGATTCCCGGGTCTATGTGGACGGTGCCGACGGCGCGCACGTACTCGTCGTCGATCAGGACGGCGCGGTCAACGAGGTTCCCGTGACCGGGGTTCCGAAGCCCGCGGACGAACCGAACCCGGTGACCCCGCCGACGCCGGACAAGCCGGCCGACAAGCCCGCAGACAAGCCCATAGACAAGCCGGCCGACAGACCGGCCGTGCCGGTGCAGCCGAAACCCCAGCCGCAGCCGGTGATCCCGGCGAGCCCGCCGGGCGCGCCGCGTTCGGTGAGCGCGACCCCCGGAGACGGTGCCGCGACGGTGAAGTGGGGCGCGGCCGCGGCCAACGGCGCGACGGTCAGCGGATACCGGATCTCTTGGGCGGGCGGGGAGAAGACGGTCGGTGGCGGAGTCCGGACGACGTCGATCGCCGGGCTGGCCAACGGGACCGCGTACGCCTTCACAGTGACCGCGACGAACCGGGCGGGCACGGGTCCCGGCGCCACTTCGGGCGCGGTGACCCCGCGATCGAACGTCAACCCGCCGGGCGCGCCCACCGGGCTCGATGTCCGCATCAAGACGGGGGACACCGACGCGAACGTGACCTGGAACGCCGCCGCGGCCAACGGTTCGCCGGTCACCGCGTACCACGTCTCCTGGCGGCGGGCGGACGGTTCCGGCGCCGGTTCGGCGAGGGTGACGGGCCGGTCGCGGCTGATCCCCGGCATCGGGATCGAGCAGCCGATCACCGTCACCGTGGTCGCGGAGAACGCTGCCGGTCGCGGTACTCCCGCACAGGTCACGAAGTCGAGCGGCGATCAGCCCGCCGACCGGAGCATCGTCATCTCGCGCGGCGCCGACACCACGGCGGATCTGTGTGACCCGCCCATCTGCGGGCTGATCCACATCGTGATGACCGGGTTCACCCCCGGCAAGACCGTGTCGGTCACCTGCGTCACCGACGACGGCGTGCACGGCAGCAAGTCCAAGCGGATCGGACCGGACGGGAAGCTGACCTTCGAGGAGTTCCCGCAGGGCACCGAAGGTCGCAACGTGTGGATCCGTGCCGACGGCGTCGAATCGAAGAAACTGGTCTGGAAGTAGCGATGCGGCCGACTCGACGCGGAACCGGGCTGCTGATCGCGGCCGTGCTGTTCTACGGCTTGGGCGA
>NZ_JACBXD010000027.1 GCF_013870525.1 Amycolatopsis pittospori | reverse complement strand
AAGTCCCGCAGGACGTCCGTCCGCCGCAGACCCGGCGACCGGGCCCCGAGGCGCCCGGCAGGCCACCGCTGCCGCAGCGCCGCCGTCAGACGAACCTGGTCCCCCAGTTGATGGAGGACCGGCCTGCCGCCCAGCGCGAGGAGGTCCGCGAGGACACCCCCGAACTGGCCAGGAATCGCCTCGCCGCGTTCCAGCAGGGCACGCGCCGCGGCCGGGACACCGAACCCACGGACGACTACACCGACCTCGACATGTACGGAGATCGTGACTAGATGGCCAACGCAGGAGTCAGTGAACTCGACTGGTTGCTGGATGACCTGGTCAAGCGGGTGAGCGGTGCGGACCGGGCGGTAGTCCTGTCTTCCGACGGCCTGCTCATCGGACGGTCCGGCAACCTGTCGGAGCAGGACGGCGAGCACCTGTCCGCGGTGGCGTCGGCGTTCCAGAGCCTCGCGCGGGGCACGGGACGGCACTTCGGCGGCGGCAACGTCCGCCAGACCATGGTCGAGATGGACCACGCCTTCCTGTTCGTCACCGCGGCGGGCCGCGGCGCGTGCCTCGCGCTGCTGGCGAAGGAAGACGCGGACATGGGCCTCGTGGCCTATGAGATGAACCTGATGGTCAAGCGGGTCGGAGCGGTACTCACCTCGGCGCCCCGCGCCGCGACTCCTCTGTCGCCATGAGCGGGCGGCACGAGTCCTGGTTCGAGGAGGACGCCGGGCCGCTGGTCCGGTCCTACGCCGTCACGGGCGGGCGCACCCGCTCGGACACGCTCGGCCTCGATCTGATCACCCTGGTGGTCGCCATGCGCACCGCGCACGAGGTCGCCGGCTTCGAACCGGAGTACGGGCGGATCCTCAACCTGTGCCAGAGACCGACCTCGGTCGCGGAGGTCGCCGCACGCATCGATCTGCCGCTACCGGTGGTCAAGGTGCTGCTGAGCGACCTCATCGAACAGAACCTCGTGCTGTTCCGTACCGCGACACCGGTCACCGACACCCCCAACAAACACGTACTCCAGGCGGTTCTTGATGGCATCCGGAAACTCTGAGCCCAGGCGATCCTTGACCGCGAACGCGGTCAAGGTCCTCATCGCCGGCGGGTTCGGGGTCGGTAAGACCACGATGGTCGGTTCGGTCAGCGAGGTTCCCCCGCTGCGCACCGAGGAGGTCATCACCGCGGCGTCCGAGGGCGTCGACGACCTCACCGGTGTCGAGAAGAAGACGACCACCACGGTCGCCCTCGACTTCGGCCGCATCACCATCAACCCCGAGCTGATCCTGTACCTGTTCGGCACGCCCGGGCAGGACCGGTTCTGGTTCATGTGGGACGAGCTCGCCGAAGGAGCTCTCGGCGCCGTCGTGCTCGCCGACACCAGACGGCTCGACAGCTGCTTCGCGGCCGTCGACTTCTTCGAACGCCGCGGACTGCCGTTCGTCGTCGCCGTCAACTGCTTCGACAACGCGTACCGCTACGGCACCGAAGAGGTCCGGCAGGCGCTCGACGTCAGCATGGACGTCCCGCTGCTGCTGTGCGACGCGCGGGAACGCGAGTCGACGAAGCAGGTGCTGACCGTGCTGATGGAGCACGTGCTCGCGCTGTCCGACCTCGCCGCCGGGTTGCCACAGGGCCGCTGACGCCTTCCGACCGTGCTATGAACGGCCCGTTACTTGCAAATTTTGCAAGTAACGGGCCGTTCATGGCATCGGTGGGGGCTCAGGACTTCCGGCGCCGACGCAGGGTGTCGAGCGCGTAGGTGCCCGGTCCCACGACCGCGAACAGCAGGAAGACCCACGAGTACAGGGCGGCCGTCTCGCCCTTGTTCTGCAGTGGAAGCAGAGCGTCGGGCTGGTGGACGACGAAGTACGCGTAGGCCATCGTGCCGGAGAGCAGAACCGCGACCGGGCGGGTGAACAGGCCCACCAGGATGAGCAGCGAGCCCACCAGTTCGATCACTCCGGCGTACCAGCCCGGCCAGGTGCCGAACGGGGCGGCGGGCTTGTCGAAGAAGCCCATCTTCTGCAGGCCGTGGCAGAGGAACAGGAACGCGACCACTACGCGGACGACGGAGAGGGCCAGGCCTTGCCACTTGGCGGAGGTCGGGTCGATCTCGGTGGTCGTGGCGGTGGCTGTCTGGGTCATGACGCATCCTTCCGGCTCAAGGTGGTCTAAACCATTGATGTGATTGAGGATGCCGGATACCCCCATCGGTAGGGAACTTTCTTTCGGGGGGTAATTCCTTGGTATGTCCGAATTTAACAACGCCGCAATGGATGAGAACGCGAAAAAGCTCTCTTCCCTGGAGTCATTCCAGGAAAGAGAGCTTTTGTTCCTTGATCAGCGGCGGCGGCGCAGTGTGTCGAGGGCGAACGTGCCCGGGCCGACGGCGGCGATCAGCAGGAAGATCCAGCAGTAAAGGGTGGACAGCTCGCCCATGTTCTGCAGCGGCAGCAGTCCCTCCGGAGCGTGGACGGTGAAGTAGGCGTAGGCCATGACGCCGGAGAGGAGCACCGCGACCGGGCGGGTGAACAGGCCGACCAGAACCAGCGCGGCGCCGACCACCTCGATCACGCTGCCGTACCAGCCGGGCCAGGAGCCGAGTTCGACCGAGCCGCCGGCTCCGTCGACGCCACCGAAGAATCCGAATCCCTGCAAACCGTGGCAGAGGAAGAGGAACGACACGACGATCCGCACGGCGGACTGGATCGCGCCCTGGGCCTTGGCGGCCCGCGGGGTGGCGGCGGTCGTGGTGGCGGTGGTCTCGGCGGAGGTGATGGTCTGCGTCATGGTTCCGGTCCTTCCGGGAAAGTCTGTCTGTCGGGCGGCTTCTGCTAACGCGTCGTACGAGCACGACACGGATCGACATCCGTCCGGAACTTTTTTTCGCGAGGCGGTCACATCACTCGATCGGAGCAAGGGCACACTGGACGGCGTGGCGGGTAAAACGAGTGCCGGGATTCTGCTTTTCCGCAGGTCGGGCGAGGTGACCGAGGTACTGCTCGGGCATATGGGCGGACCGTTCTGGGCGAAGAAGGACGCGGGCGGCTGGTCTGTGCCCAAGGGCGAGTACGAGCCGGACGAGACGCCGGAGGCGGCGGCGCGGCGCGAGTTCCAGGAGGAACTGGGGTTGCCGGCGCCGGAGGGGGAGTACCTCCCGCTCGGCGAGGTGAAGCAGTCCGGAGGCAAGGTCGTCACCGTCTGGGCGGTGGAGGGCGACCTCGACCCGGCTCAGGTCGTGCCGGGCACCTTCGAGATGGAGTGGCCGCCGCGATCGGGCCGGACGCAGGAGTTCCCGGAGGTCGACAGGGCCGCCTGGTTCGGGCTCGCCGAAGCGGAGGAGAAACTACTCAAGGGGCAGCGTCCGTTCCTCGCCCGGCTGGGGGATCTGCTCAACGGCTGAGTAATTCGCCCAGAGCAAGGCCCCGTGGGTCAGTTCGCCCTGGGTAACGAGGGGCGGAGGCGTGTTTCGCGTGCTTGGGCCCGGATCTCGTGTGCCCGGAGACGTGACTCGCGTGCTTGGTCACCGCACTCGGGGTGTACGGCGCCGATCCGCGAGATCCGTCTTCAAGCACGCGAGATCCGTCTCTGCGCACGAGAGTGCGCCGCCCAGGTCACCGCCTCGGCCGAGACGCGACACGTGTGCCTCCCCTCAGCAATTCGCCCAGGGGTTTGTCGGCGAGCGAGCCGAGGACGAGATCGGCGTGGTCGAAGTTCAGGACCGCGGTGATCGGGTTCGGTACCGCGACGCAGGTCAGCCCGGCCGCCTTCGCGGCGGTGACGCCGTGCGGCGAGTCTTCGAACGCGATCGCTTCGGTGGCCGGAAGGTCCAGTGCCGCGAGCGCGGCCAGATAGGTGTCCGGGCTCGGCTTCGCCTCGTGGAGGTCGCCGGTGAGGACGGCCTCGAAGGCGTCCGTCAGGCCCAGCCGCTTCAGATGTGTGGTGACCCAGTCGCCGGTCGAACTGGACGCGATGGCGAGCCGGAGTCCGCGCTCCTTCGCGTCGTCGAGATACTCCTGCACGCCGGGGCGCGGTCCCTCGGATTCCAGCAGTTCGGTGACCCGTGCGCGGACGCCGGTGCGGATCGCGAGCCTGTCCAGTTCTTGGTCGTCCTCCGCCAGTAACTCGAACATCGCGGTGGCGGTGTTCTGCGTACCGATCACGGTGTGCCAGACGTCGAGGGGGAGTTCGCCGCCACGGGCGCGAAAGGTCTCTTGCCAGGCCACGAGGACGGCGGCCTCCGTGTCGACCAGCGTTCCGTCGAAGTCGAAGATCAAGGCGCCGGTCATAGGACGAGTCTACGTCTTGACTCGCTGAGTGGCACGGATTACCGTACGCATTCGTTAGGAAAGTTACCAAACGAATTGTGTCCTGAAAGTGAACGCCGCGCACCCGTCCCTCTCAACCCGCCGCCACGGATTCCCGGGGAGATCGATGTGAAGGCCCGAACCCGACTACTGCCCTTAGGCGCGGCCGTCATCCTGTTGCCGACGCTGCTCAGCGGCAACGCGCAGGCCGCCGATGTTCTTTTGTCCCAAGGAAAACCTGTCCTGGTCTCCTCGGTGGAGTCCGCCGAGTACGGCGGCCCGCTGGCCGTCGACGGTAAGACCGGTACCCGCTGGGCGAGCGCCGAAGGCGCGGACCCGCAGTTCATCCGCGTCGACCTCGGAGGACCCTCCGCGGTCAACCGGGTCAAGCTGAACTGGGAAGCGGCGTACGCCACCGCGTACAAGCTGGAAGTCTCCAACGACGGCTCGGCGTGGACCTCGGTCAAGTCCGTCACCAACGGCAACGGCGGAACCGACGACCTCACCGGTCTGTCCGCCCGCGGCCGGTACCTGCGCCTGGTCGCGACCAAACGTGCCACCAGCTACGGCTACTCCCTTTGGGAGATGCAGGTTTACGGGACGTCGGACTCGTCCGGCGACACGCAGGCGCCCACCGCGCCGACGAACCTGAAGGCCGGCGCGCTCACTTCGTCCACCGTGGACCTGACGTGGACCGCTTCGACGGACAACGTCGGCGTCAGCGCCTACGAAGTGCTGCGCAACGGGCAGGTCGTCGGCACTTCGGAAAGCGCTTCCTATACCGACACCGGTTTGACCGCGGCGACCGCGTACACCTACACCGTCCGCGCGAAGGACGGTGCCGGCAACACTTCGGCCGCCAGCAACCAGATCCAGGCGACCACGCAGGCCGGCGGCGGTTCGTCGTTCGTGCTGGCCGCGGCGGGGGACATCGCGGACCAGTGCACCGCGTCCTCGTCGTCGTGCATCCACCCGAAGACCGCCAACCTGGTCGGGCAGATCAACCCGGCCGCGGTGATCACCATGGGCGACAACCAGTACGACGACGCCCACATCGAGGACTTCACGAACTACTTCGACAAGACCTGGGGCAAGTACAAGAACATCATGCACCCGGTCCCCGGCAACCACGAGACCTACGACCACACCCCGCTGGGCGCCTACAAGAAGTACTTCGGCAACATCGCGACGCCGAACGGGAAGACCTACTACAGCTGGGAAATGGGCAACTGGCACTTCGTGGCCATCGACAGCACGGAGTTCTCGCCCGGGCTGGCCGCGAACGCCGTCAGCGACGAGCAGCTGAACTGGATCAAACAGGACCTGGCGAAGAACACCAAGCCCTGCGTCGCCGCGTACTACCACCACCCGCGCTACACCTCGGGTGACCACGGTGACAATCCGAAGATGGCCACGCTCTGGCAGACCATGGTGCAGAGCAAGGTGGACCTGGTGCTCAACGGGCACGACCACCACTACGAGCGGTTCTTCCCGCAGAACGCCAGCGGTCAGAAGGACGCGAACGGGCCCGTGCAGATCATCGGCGGGGGTGGCGGGATGACGCTGTACCCGGTCAAGACCGAACACCCGGCCACGGCGAAGGCCATCTCGACCTTCGGTGTGCTCAAGCTGAACATGTCGGACAACGCGTTCTCGACGCAGTTGATCGGCCTCGACGGCAAGACCATCGACACCTCTCCCACCTACACCTGCCACTGATCCCCGTGATCAGGTGCCGGGTCGCGGCTCGTGTGCACCGCGGCCCGGCACCTCCTCGCGGCGTTGGAGGTCTCCCATGTACATAGCCACGAGCAGGGGAGCGGACACCGCGGCGGAGGTCCCGAAGAGCGGCGTGAAACGCGCCGTGACCGGGAACGTCGTCGCGCTCGGCCTGGTCAGCCTGGTCACCGACATCTCGTCGGAGATGGTGACCGCGGTCCTCCCGCTCTACCTCGTCCTCGGTCTCGGCTTGAGCCCGCTGCAGTTCGGCGTGCTCGACGGCCTCTACTCCGGTGTCACCGCGCTGGTCCGGCTCGTCGGCGGACATGTCGCCGACCGGTGGGGGCGGCTGAAAGCGGTCGCCTGCTTCGGTTACGGCCTTTCGGCGCTGGGCAAGATCGGCCTGATGATCGCGGGTTCGTCCACCGTCGCGATCGGCGCGGTGCTCGCCGCCGACCGCACCGGCAAAGGCGTCCGGACCGCACCCCGGGACGCGCTCATCACCTTGAGCAGCGACCCCGCCCACCTCGGCCGCGCGTTCGGCGTGCACCGGGCGATGGACACCTTCGGCGCTTTTCTCGGCCCCCTGGTCGCGATGGCCGTGCTGTGGCTCAGCCTCGGCAGCTACG
Source organism: Amycolatopsis pittospori (assembly GCF_013870525.1). Lineage (GTDB taxonomy): Bacteria > Actinomycetota > Actinomycetes > Mycobacteriales > Pseudonocardiaceae > Amycolatopsis > Amycolatopsis pittospori. The sequence continues at coordinate 87,361 of NZ_JACBXD010000027.1, read as the reverse complement.
ACTCGGTGTTCTTCACCAGTTTCTGCATCGCCGCGATCGGCGTGATCATCCTGGTCCTGCTGGTCAAGGACCATCGGCCCGGCCCGGGGAGCGAGCGGCCCAAGATCTCGCTGCGGGAGACCGCGGGCCTGATCCGGCAGGCGTCGTTCCGCCGGATCTGTGTCTGGGCGGCGTTGCTGGGCCTGGTGACGCTCAGCGACTCGTTCCTGTACCTCGTCCTGCAACGCCGCTGGGAACTCGGCGCCGTCTTCTTTCCCTTGCTGCCCTTGGGGACCGCGGGTGTCTACCTGGTGCTGGCCGTGCCGTTGGGCAGGCTCTCCGACCGCGTCGGCCGGTGGAAGGTCTTCCTCGCCGGGCATGTCGCGCTGGTCGCCGCGTTACTGGCGCTGCTCGGACCGGTGGACGGCGGGGTGCTCGCGGTACTGGCCCTGGTGCTGCATGGCGTCTTCTACGCCGCCACCGACGGTGTCCTGATGGCCGCCGCCGGTCCGCTGCTGCCCGAACACCAGCGCGCGAGCGGGCTGGCCCTGGTGCAGACCGGACAGGCGACGACGCGGATGGTCGCGTCCGTCCTTTTCGGACTCGCGTGGACCACGTGGGACCTGCACGCGGCGGTCCTGGTGGCCGCCGGCGCGCTGGTCGTCGTGATCGTCGCGGCCGCCATCCTCCGTCCGCTGAGGACGAGCGCGTGAAGGCCCGGGTGCTCGGTGTGGTCGCGGCGGTCGTCGTGCTGGTCGCGGCGGCCGTCGGATACGGGATCTTCTCGCGGGACCGCGGTTCGGACGTCAACTCCGTGGCCGTAGTGTCCGGACAGCCGGTTTCGGTACAGGAGAAGGGGCAACTCCTGTTCCGTAACACCGCCGAAGGCCCCGATTTCGGCCGTCTCGCCACGGTGCCGGTGGCTTCGCCCGGCGAGCCGAGGAAGGTGTCCGGACTCAGCTGCGATCGGTTCGCCGCCTCGGCGGGGACGGCGCTCTGTCTGGCCGCGCAGCCCGGCGTACTGCCGCCGATGACCGACGTCATCGTGCTGGACAAGGATCTGAACGAGATCCGCCGGGTCGAACTGCCCGGTACACCCAGCCGCGGCCGGGTCTCGCCGGACGGCGAACTCGTCTACTGGACGCTGTTCGTCTCCGGGGATTCCTACGCGGCCACCGGGTTCTCGACGCGCGCCGGCATCCTCGACCTCGCGAGCGGGCAGCTGTTGAAGAGCATCGAAGAGATGACGGTGACCCTCGACGGCAAGCGCTACTACTCCTCCGACGTGAACTTCTGGGGGATCACGTTCGCCCCCGACGGCAAGCGGTTCTACGCGACCATGGGGACGAAGGGGAAGACGTACCTCGTCGAGGCGGACTACGAGAAGTACAGCGCGACGGCGATCCGGGAGAACGTCGAATGCCCGTCGCTCTCCCCGGACGGGAAGCGGGTCGCTTTCAAGAAGCGGGTTTCCGCCGATCTAGCGGCTCCGTGGCGGCTGGCCGTCCTCGATCTGGCTTCCGGCAAGGAGACGCTGCTGGCCGAGACGCGGAGCGTGGACGACCAGGCCGCGTGGCTCGACGACTCGACGGTGGCTTACGGGCTGGAGTCGGGGATCTGGGCGGTTCCGGCCGACGGGAGCGGGGCGGCGCGGGAGCTGGTTCGGGGAGGTAGTTCGCCGAGTGCGGCCCCGCCGCGCGATAGGTGACGAACCGGCCCGCCGCGGGCAGAATTCGACCATGACCACCGACACCGATGTCAGCACTCGTCCGATGGCCCGTACCGGAAAGGTGTTCGCCGCGATCGCCATCGTCGAAGCGGCCACGTGGGCAGGCCTGCTCGTAGGCATGTTCCTCAAGTACGTCACCGAAACCACCGAACTGGGTGTCCGGATCTTCGGCATGCTGCACGGCATCGCCTTCATCGCCTACCTGATCATCACCATCGCCACCGCGGTCGGCCTCCGGTGGAGCCGTCGGGTCACGATCATCGCCGTTCTGGCGGCGATCCCTCCGCTCGTGACGCTTCCCCTGGAGCTCTGGCTCCGCCGTACGGGGCGGCTCACCGTCGACGACACCCCATCCCGGTAACCCGGGGTCGTGCGTGTTCTGGATACGCGGGACGATCCAGCACACGCACGACATGCGGCCATGCCTATTCCGCGATTTTGGTGCGTCCGGTCCAGCGGAAGATCGCGACGTCCTCGGTGCCTCTCCGCTGGAATTCACCATCGTGGGTGAAGTGTTCGTACCCGCCCCCCACGGTGATCTTCAGGTGTTCGGTCCCGTCCTCCACCTCGCGGAAATTCCCCGGCGGAGGCAACTGTTCCGGCCCGCCGACCAGATCGACTTTGATATGCGCCATCAGTGAACTCCCTTGGTCGTGCCGGTACCACGAAGGTTCTGGTCTACGGCGTGAAAAGCTCCGGCGTGAAAGGAAAGGTCGAGGACGTGGCGGGGATCCCACGCTGTGTCCTGGATCTCATCGTGCTGGGGGTCGGCGGAGCTGTCAAGTATTTGCGCCGCCAATGGCGAAATGAATGGGAAGCAGGGGCGTGGTTAGGGGTTGAAATAGGGGTTTTAGTGGTACGGGCTGCTGATAAAGTTCTCTTGCCTGGGGTTCAGGTCATTTATCGCGACGTTATTCGATTTCGTCGACGAACTGGGAGAGAATATGAATCGGAAACTGTCCGTGCTGCTGCTCGGCCTGTCGGCGCTGGCGCTGCCGGTCGCCGTGGCGAGTCCGGCCGTGGCCACCGCGTCGGTGACTTGTGGCGACCACTGGAGTCCGCGTCCGGGTGGAGAGTTCGCCCGCGATTACGCGTGGGGGAACTGTGCGGGCTCCTCGCGGTCGGTCAAGGTCTACAAGCTCACCTACGGCGGGGCGTTCAAGAACCTCGTCCGGACGGACTGCGTGGCGGCCGGTCAGGCGACCGCGTTGGGCTCGACGACCGACTATCGCGTGCTGAGCTACACGGGTGAGGAAGCCGGAGCCTGCTGAGTACGGCGGAACCGGTCCGTCGCGCTCGACGCGACGGGCCGGTTCCGCCGCCACGCTCAGGCCGGGGTCACTACCTTCGCGATGGCCTCGATGACCTTCGGGGCGTGGGTGTTGAGGTAGAAGTGCCCGCCGGGGTAGGTCCGCAGGGTGAACTCCCCGTTGGTGTGCTTCTCCCAGTCGCTGACTTCGTCGATCGACGCCTTGGGGTCGCTGTCACCGAGGTGCGCGTGGATCGGTGCTTTGAGCAGCGGGCCCGCCTCATAGCGGTAGGTCTCGGCCGCGGTGTAGTCGGTCCGCAGCGCGGGCAGGACCATGCGTAGCAGCTCTTCGTCGCCGAAGATCTGGGGGTCGGTGCCGCTGAGCGCCTTGACCGCGTCGATCAGGCCCGCGTCGTCCCGAAGGTGCACGGTTTCGTCGCGGGCACGGCAGGGCGCCACGCGGCCGGAGACGAACAGCGCGAGCGGCACCGTGCCCTCCTGCTCGAGCCGCCGGGCGACCTCGTAGCCGAGGCTGGCGCCCATGCTGTGGCCGAACAGCACCGTCGGCCTGGTCAGCCAGGGCCGCAGTGCCCCGGTCACGGCGTCGGCGAGCTCGGTGATGGAGTCGATCCCTTTTTCGGTCCGCCGATCCTGGCGCCCCGGATACTGGATCGCGAGTACGTCGGCGGTCCCGGTCAGAGCTTTGGACACCGGGAAGAAATAGCTCGCCGATCCGCCGGCGTGCGGGAAGCAGACGACTTGGTACGGCGCGTTGTCCGAGGGGTGGAATCGCCGGACCCAGAGGCCGTTGTCGCCGTCGTTCCCGGTCACCCGATCTTCCCTTCGTCGTCTGTCTTGGCGCGTGGCCTCGAAGGGGCGACGCGAATCTGAGCTTGCCTCGGATCTTTCTTCGGCGAAACCCCTATCGCCGGTGCTTCGGCCCCTAAAACTCCGGTCATTCGGTGAAGTACTCGATCAGTACCGGGGCCACCGCCTTCGGCTTGAGCATATGTGTCTGGCCCTCGATCGTCTTGTGCTCGGCGCCGGGGACGGCCTTCGTCAGCGCGGCGACACCGTTGCGGATCCAGGCCGGGCTCTTGCCGCCGTCCATGACCAGCGTCGGCACGGAGACGCCCGACCACCGGCCCTCGGGCAGCGGTGTGCCGTCGTGCAGGCCGTCGAACAACGCGGCGTCGTAGCGCAGGGTCGGCGCGGTCTTCTTCAGCTTCGGCCAGGCGGGCATGAACCGCATCATGAACACGACCGGCGCCGGAACGCGGACGCCTTCGCGCATGAACGTCTTGATCGCGTCGCCGGGACGTCCGGTGGCGATGGCCTTCTCCAGCCGTTCGGTGTAGTCGGCCGGAACCGGCGGGCGGGTGTCGTCGACGACCAGCGGGAATTCGTACACCGCCAGTTTGGTGATCGCGAGCCCGGCGTTCGCGGCTTCGAGGGCGAGGGCCGCACCGGACGAGATGCCGTAGACGTGGGCGCTCCCACCGGCTTCCTTGATCAGCGCGTCGATGTCCTCGACCTCGCGGGCGATCGAGAACGGTTCGGTGTCGCCGCTCTCCCCGCGGCCGCGGCGGTCGTAGGTGTAGACGGTGAAGTGCCCGGCCAGTTCGGCGGCCAGTGGTTCGGCGGGGCCGAACCCGCGGTGGCACATGGCGCCGTCGACGAGGATGACGGCGGGGCCGGAGCCGGTGCGGGTGTAGGCGATGGTGGTGCCGTCTTGCGAGGTCACGGTGCTCATGGCGGGATTCTCCTCGATCGGGGCTAGCGAGTGAAACGGATGATGACGGCGGTGACCCAGCCCCAGGCCAGCATCACGGCGGCCCAGAACGCGAGCATCACGACGGCGTTCGCGTTACCGGAACTGATTCCGGCGAAGGCGGCGAAGAACGCGATGCCGGTGGCACGGGAGTAGACGGCCCAGCCGCGGTGACCTTCACGCGAGAAGCGGCTCGCGAACACGAAGGTCGCGACGATCAGCGAGAGGAAGCCGACCGAGCCGGCGGCCATGTGCAGGATCCCTCCGGTGCTGAGCGTCGCCGGGCCGGTCCCCGCGGGGAAGCCGTTGCCTGGGTCGGCTTTGAAGACCGCGGCGAAGAGCAGGCTGACGCCGAAGAGACCCAGTAGCCGTGGTCCCCAGAAACTCCCTCTCCCCGGTTCGAGCACTCGGCTCAGGCCGATCGCCCCGGCGATCGTCAGGACCCCGGTGACCAGGAAGTTCGCCACCTGGATCCAGCCGGCGTCGCCGTTGCTCAACATGCTCGCCGGGTGCTTCGTCATATCGAAGCCGTCGCGGACCGCGGCCTGGGTGAGCGAGATCAGGAAGTACAGGGGGCCGGCGACCGCGCCACCGGCGAGCAGGGCGCGGGCCGGGGCGGCGACGGGGATTCGGGTGGCGGCGATGGTCATCGTTTCGGCCTTTCGGAGCGGGATGCGTTGGCACCACTCTCGCCCCGAACTCTCAAGTTGTCAAGACAAAAAAATTTGTCGGTAGGATCCGGTGCGGGGCCGAAGGCGTCGCACCTGGAGGGGTAAGTCAAATGTGGCGCGTTCGTCCTCTGGCGCCGGCCCGGGTGAAGGGTTGCGAAAGCCACTTTCGCAACCTTGAACGTTGCGAAAGTGGCTTTCGCAACACCGTCTCGCCGGTAGACCCGCGCTGGACCGAGGGGTGGCGCAAACGTGTCATGTCGGCTGACGGGTCCGCGAAGGAGACCTTCACCGCCTCAGAGTAGACAAGGAGCCCTTCGTGGCCCCGGGAACTTGCGCCGCGCCGCGAAGACCTCCTGCGGGGACGCAGACTTCACGGCAGAGACCCGGCCACGCCACATTCGACTTGCCCCTCGGTGGAGGGCTACTTGCTGTTTCGCAAGGTCAGGAGGGTGATCTCGCTCGGTGCGAAGACGCGCAGCGGCGGTCCCCAGAAGCCGGTGCCGCGGCTGGTGTAGAGCTGCGTGCGCTCGCCGTGGCGCGAAAGTCCGGCCAGCACCGGCTGATCGAGCCGGACCAGGAGATGGAACGGCCAGATCTGGCCGCCGTGGGTGTGCCCGGAGATCTGGAGGTCGATACCGGCCTCGGCGGCCTGCTTGACCTGCTTCGGCTGGTGGGCGAGCAGGACGACGGGGGTGCTCGCGGCGACGCCGTCGAGCGCGGCCGGGAGATCGGGACCATGGCCGGGCAGGCCGGAAGCGGTGCCGGTGGGATCGTCGATCCCGGCGAAGACGAGCGTGTCGCCGTTCAGGCTCACGGGTACGTGCCGGTTGTGCAGCGGCTCCCAGCCGAGGTCGCGCATATGGTCGAGCCAGGCCTGCGCCTCGCCGAAGTACTCGTGGTTGCCGGTGATGTAGAACTTGCCGAGTTTGGCGCGCACCTTCCCGAGCGGCGCGACCTGGACCCGGCGCTTCGCGACCGAACCGTCCGCGAGGTCGCCCGCGTGCGCGACGACGTCGGCGTCGAGTTCGTTCACCACCTCGACGACCTTCTCCGACCACTTCGTCCGGTTCAGCGGGCCGAAGTGCGTGTCGGTGATGATCGCGAAGCGGAGGCCGTCGAGCCCGGCGCCGAGCCGGGGGATGACGACGTCGAGTTCCTTGAGTCGGGGAACGCGCCGCGCCTCGACCATCCCGTACGCCGCCAGTCCCGCGAACGCCACCAGGACGACGCCGGAAACGATCCCCGCCGCACTGTCCACTCCGGACAGCGCGAGGACGAGCCGCAGTACGTTTCCGAGCACCGACAACGAGAACAGCAGCCAGATCAGGCCGAGTGAGAGGTCCCCTACCTTGGCCGCCGCGTCGCGCTGCAACGGGCCGTGGCCCAGGATCATGCAAGCGGGCACGGCCACCGCCGCGACGGCGAACACGATGGTGCCGAGGACTTCGAGCGCGGCCGGGAGTTCGGGGGCGCCGACGATCGTCCACCACGGGACCCCGAACAGCAGGGCGAGGACGGCGATCAGCGCGGCGACGCGGAAAAGGATGCGAGGCATGATGCGGCCAGGCTAACAGACCGTCGGTCTCTACCGCGGTCGTCGCTGAGGGCCTCTCAGGTACGTCGACGGACGTACTCGAGGTGCCGCTTCAGGGACGACGCTTCGGGAGCCGATCCGCAAGACACTCTCCGGTATGAACGAGATACGGCCGATCGAGCGCGTCGCCTACGTCGTGGGGACGCTCCTGTTTCTCAGCGGCCTGGTGCACACGATCTTGTTGGTCGCCTCCGGCGGTTCGTGGACCGGGCCGCTGTCGATGCGCAAGGCGGTGACGTTCGGCCTGTCGTTCGGGCTGACACTGGTCACCGTCGCTTGGGCGACGTCGTACGTCGCGGTGCGGCCGCGCGTGCGGAACGTGCTGCTCGGCGTGTTCACCGGCGCGAGTGTCGTCGAGACGGTGCTGGTGAGCATGCAGGCCTGGCGCGGGGTGCCGTCGCATTTCAACTTCGAGACCGGCTTCGACAACGCGGTCTCGACGACGCTCGCGGCGGGTGGCGGCGTGATCATCCTGACCGCCGTGTCGTTCACAGCCGCGGCGCTGCGCGGCGAAGGGGAGACGACGCCGAGCATGCGGCTCGCGGTGCGGTTCGGGCTGATCGCGCTGCTGGTGGCACTCGGCGCGGGCGCGGCGATGATCGCGAGTGGCGTCGTCGAGGCGCGGGGCGGGAACCCGCAGGCCGCCTACACCACCGCCGGCGCGCTGAAGCCGCTGCACGCGGTGGCGATGCACGCGATCCTCGTCGTGCCGGGGCTCGCTTGGCTGCTGCGGTTCGCGGACTGGACCGAGCGTCGCCGCGTGCGGCTGGTGTGGGTGGCGATCGGTGCTTACGCCGTGCTGACCGCGGTGGTGGGGGCGGAGTCGCTGGCCGGGGTCTCGCCGTTGGCGGCCTCGCCTGTCGAGACGGTGACGTCGGGGCTCGCTCTGGTGGTGCTGGGGCTGAGCGGTGCAGTGGCCCTCCGTGAAGCGGTTCGCGCTCGGTCCAGGGTGCTATGAACGGCCCGTTACTTGCAAAATTTGCAAGTAACGGGCCGTTCATAGCACGCGCGATACGCGTTACCGGCCCACGTAAGCGCGCAGGTGCTGAGCCGTCAGCGTGTCACCGGAGGCGACCAGATCCGAAGGCGTCCCGGTGAAGACGACCTCGCCGCCGTCCACCCCGGCGCCCGGGCCGAGGTCGACGATCCAGTCGGCGTGCGCCATCACGGCCTGGTGGTGCTCGATGACGACGACGGTGTTGCCGTCGTCGACGAGCCGGTCCAGCAGGCCGAGCAACTGGTCGACGTCGGCGAGGTGCAGGCCGGTGGTCGGTTCGTCGAGGACGTAGGTCGCCGACTTCTCCGCCATCCGGATGGCGAGTTTGATCCGCTGCCGTTCCCCGCCGGACAGTGTGGTGAGCGGCTGCCCGAGACCGAGGTAGCCCAGGCCGACGTCGGAAAGCCGGTCCAGGATCGCCCGCGCCTGCCCCGAGGTGAAGAACTCGCGCGCTTCGGCGACCGGCATCGCGAGGACCTCGCTGATGTTCTTCCCGCGCAGCTTGTAGGTCAGCACCTCCGCGGTGAATCGCTTGCCCTCGCATTCCTCGCAGACCGTCGCCACCCCGGCCATCATCGCCAGGTCGGTGTAGATCAGCCCGATGCCCTTGCATTTCGGGCACGCGCCTTCGGAGTTCGCGCTGAACAGCGCCGCCTTGACGCCGTTGGCCTTGGCGAAGGCGGTGCGGATCGGGTCGAGCAGACCGGTGTAGGTCGCCGGATTGCTCCGCCGCGAGCCGCGGATGGCCGACTGGTCGAGTACCACCACGTCGTCCCTTGTGGACAGTGAGCCGTGGATGAGCGAGCTCTTGCCGGAACCGGCGACCCCGGTGACCACGGTCAGCACGCCGAGCGGGATGTCGACGCTGACGTCCTTGAGGTTGTGCCGGGTCGCGTTCCGGATCGAGACCTGTCCGGTGGGCACGCGGACCTCGGAGCGCAGTCGCGCCCGGTGGTCGAGGTGGCGCCCGGTGAGCGTGCCGGACGCGCGCAGGCCGGCGACGTCGCCGGTGAAGCAGATCTGCCCGCCGTTCGGACCGGCGCCCGGGCCGAGGTCGACCACGTGGTCGGCGATCTCGATCGTCTCCGGTTTGTGCTCGACCACGAGCACCGTGTTCCCCTTGTCCTTCAACAGGAGCAGCAGGCCGTTCATCCGCTGGATGTCGTGCGGGTGCAGGCCGACGGTCGGCTCGTCGAAGACGTAGGTGACGTCGGTGAGGCTGGAACCCAGGTGCCGCACCATTTTCACGCGCTGTGCCTCGCCGCCGGAGAGCGTCCCGGATTCGCGGTCGAGGCTCAGATAGCCGAGGCCGATCTCGACGAGCGAGTCGAGGGTGCCGCGCAGTGTCTCCATCAGCGGGCCGACCGACGGGTCGTCGAGTTTGCGGACGAAGTCGGCCAGATCGCTGATCTGCATCGACGAGCAGTCGGCGATGTTCAGCCCGTCGATCTTCGACGCCAGCGCCGCCTCGTTGAGCCGGGCGCCACCGCACGCCGGGCACTGTTCGAAGGTGACGGCCCGGTCGACGAACGCCCGGATATGGGCCTGCATCGACTCCTTGTCCTTCGAGAGGAACAGCCGCTGGACCTTCACCAGCAGGCCCTCGTAGGTGGTGTTCATCCCGCCGAGCTTCATCTTGGTGGCGGGCTTGTGCATGAAGTCTTCCCACTGCTGTGGGGTGTAGTCCTTCAGTTTCACCGCGGGATCGACGAATCCGGACTCCGCCAATCCCTTCCAGTACCAGGTCTCCGGGGCGAAGTTCGGGACGGTGATCGCCCCTTCGTTGAGCGAAAGCTCCTTGTCGACAAGCTGGTCGACGTCGATCGTGGACACCTTCCCCAGCCCTTCGCAGGAAGGACACATCCCCTCGGGAAGGTTGAAACTGAACGCGCCCGACGTCCCGACGTGCGGCTGTCCCAGCCTGCTGAAGACGATCCGCAACATCGTGTGCGCGTCGGTCGCGGTGCCGACCGTGGAGCGGGAGTTGGCCCCCATCCGCTCCTGGTCGACGACGATCGCCGCGCTCAGGTTCTGCAGCGCGTCCACGTCCGGCCGTGGAACGGGGGCCATGAAGGACTGGATGAACGCGGTGTAGGTCTCGTTGATCAGCCGCTGCGATTCCGCGGCGATGGTGCCGAACACCAAGGACGACTTCCCTGAGCCGGAGACACCGGTGAAGACGGTGAGACGGCGCTTGGGGATGTCGACCGAGACGTCGGCGAGGTTGTTCTCTCTGGCTCCGCGCACCTGGATCATGTCGTGGCTGTCGGCTGCCGAAGGCATGGCGCTCCCCTGGTTCGAACTCTTTAGCCTGTAAAGTGAGGGTAGCAGACGTTACTTTATGCTGTAAGGAGTTTGCGAGTGGTCGTCTACGCGGCACAGGGGGATCCCCGGAAGTCGATGGCCCTGCTGTGGCGGACCGAGTCGCCGGACGTCGAACGCCCGGGACCGAAACCGGGACTGTCGGTGGACTTGATCGTCGACGCCGCCATCGCGATCGCCGACGCCGAAGGCATGACAGGCCTTTCGATGCGCGCCGTCGGCGACAGGCTCGGCCGCACGGCCATGGCGCTCTACACCTATGTCCCGAGCAAGAGCGAACTGCTCGACCTCATGTACGACAAGGCGCTCGCGGAACTTTCCGATTCCCCTGACGGGGGTGGATGGCGTTCCGGCGTCGCGCGGTGGGCGAACGACCTGTGGGACTTCTACCTGCGGCATCCCTGGGTCCTCCAGGTCTCGCAGGCGCGGCCGGTGCTGGGGCCGCACGAGTACGTCGTACTGGAGGCGCTGGTGCGGATCCTGCGCCGGACCGGATTGCGCCCGGTGGTGCTGCGGCGGCTGGTCAGCGCGCTGTATGCCTGCGTGCGCGAGCCGGCCAGGACGGCCGCGGAGTCGCGACTGGCCGAAAAGGTGACCGGGCAGTCCGACGACGAGTGGTGGTACGCGCGGTCGGCGTTCCTGAAGGAGGTGTCGCCGGACTTCGCCGAGCGGTTCCCGACGCTGACCTGGATGGAGAGTGAGCAGGCGTTCCAGATGGACGACGAGACGGTGTCGTATCTGGAGCGGGAGGCGCGGGAGGCCTTCGAGATCTCGCTGTCCGTCCTCCTGGACGGAATCGAAGTGGCGATGAAAGTGGAGTAGCCTTCTCCGCATGCCCAGTGATTTCGCCTTGAAGACCATGAACGCCGTGCACCGCGTCATCCAGAAGGTCAGTGGCGGCCGCGCCGGCTGGCAGGTCGCCGGGATGACCGTGCTGGAACTGACCACCATCGGCCGCAAATCCGGCCAGCCGCGCACCGTGCTGCTCACCTCGCCGCTGCGCGAGGGCGACGCGTACGTCATCGTGGCCTCCCGTGGCGGCGACGATCAGCACCCGGCGTGGTTCCTCAACCTCCGCGACAACCCCGACGTCCAGGTCACGCTGAAGGGTGAGACCGCCCAGCCGATGGTCGCGAGCGTCGCCGACACCGAGCTGCGTGCCCGGCTGTGGCCGAAGATCACCGCCGACTACAAGAACTACGCGCAGTACCAGACCAAGACCGAGCGGGAGATCCCCGTGGTCTTGCTGGCGCCCAAGAAGTAGGCGCGCCGCTCACGACCACCGCGGCCGGACATCCCCCGCACGGGCCGGGTCCATCGGCCCTACCGGCGAGTCGGTATGCCAGGGACCGTAGACCTCGAAGCAAAATGGACTACGAGAACGCGGGGATGCCGATGTCCGACTCCTTCGGTCTCGAGACGCTCGACCGCGAGCAGTGCCTGTCACTGCTCGCGGGTGCCGGGCTCGGCCGGGTGGTGTTCACCTCCCGGGCGCTGCCGGCGATCCAGCCCGCGCGGTTCGTGATCTACCACGGGGCGATCGTGGTCCGGACGCCGTCACAGAGCGCGTTGTTCGCCGGAGTACTCGACAGCGTGGTCGCGTTCGCCGTCGACGGGTTCGCGGAGGATTTGATGAGCGGCTGGTACGTCACCGTCCTCGGCCGCGCGGCCGAGGTGCGTGACCCGATCGTGATCGCCGAACTCGCGACCCTGCCGCTGGGCTGCTGGACTGGTCAAACGGACGCCCGGTATCTCCGGATCCCGATCGAGTCGGTCACCGGTCGGAGGATCCTCGGCGCTTGCAGTAACGAAGCACTGTCCGTGATCGACGCACCAGATGAGCGATCCGGGCGCGTTTGTCATTCCTGACCCCACTGCCCGGGGAGTTACTCCGGGACGGTGACGCCTGTGCGGCGGGTGAGTGCGGCGAGTGACGCCAAGGCGCCCAGAATCCTGGACGCGGTGGCGGGGATCGCCCACGATCTCAGCCTTTCCGACGTCCTCCGGCGCATGGTCGAGTCCGCCTGCGAACTCACCGGTGCTCCGTTCGGCGCGCTGAGCGTGCTCGATTCGGCCGAGTTCATCCGCTTCGGCGACGCTTGGGAGACCCCGCCGTCCGAGGACGAGTCCCGCGTGATGCCCATCCGCATGCGCGGCCGCATCTTCGGGATGCTGTACCTCGCCAGGAAACCCGGCGGTGAGGAATTCACCGAATCCGAGGAGGATCTGCTCGTCGCGCTCACCGCGGCGGCCGGTGTGGTGATCGAGAACGCCGCGCTGTTCGACCAGGTACAACGGCGCGAACGCTGGCTCGAGGCGTCCTATCACGTCACCGGTGCGCTCCTGACCGAGCAGGACCTGACCGCGACCCTGCGCCTGATCGCCGAACGCGCCCGTGTGGTCGCCGGCGGCACCGCGGGCGCGGTGGCGCGGCCGGCGGGCGACGGCCTGCTGGTCTTCGAGATCGTCGAGCCGCCGGGGCCGGACGCCGACCGGCTGGCCGGTGTCGTCGTGCCGACCGAGGGCACCGCGACCGGGATGGCGTTCACCACCGGCAAACCCGTCGTGGTCCGGGACTACGGTGCGAAAGTGGTCGAGTACCAGGGTGAACGCGGTGCCACGATGCCCGCGGTGATCAAGGACCTGGACTCCACGATCGCCGTGCCGCTGATCGCCGGCGAGGAGAAACTCGGCGTCCTGCTGGTGGCGAAGTTCCGCGACAAGACCCCGTTCTCCGCCTACGACGTCCAGCTGGCCGAGACCTTCGCCGGGCACGCCGCACTCGCGGTCGAATTCGCCCGCGCGCAGCAGGACCGGCAACGGCTCGCCGTCTTCGAGGATCGCGACCGGATCGCCCGCGACCTGCACGACCTGGTGATCCAGCGGCTGTTCGCGATCGGGCTCGGTCTGGAGGGGCTCAGCAGGCTGACAGCCGAACCGGCCGTCGCCGAGCGGGTCGGCGGATTCGCGCACGAGATCGACCGCACCATCAGGGAGATCCGCAACAGCATCTTCTCGTTGCAGGAACCCGCCGAGGCGCAGGGGAGCCTCCGGTCGGAGTTGCTGCGTGTCGCGCTCGACGCGGGCTGCGCTTCCGAACCCCGGGTCGGGTTCGAGGGTCCGCTCGACTCGACCGTCCCGGACACGGTCCGCTCGGATCTCATCGCGACCCTGCGCGAAGCACTGTCCAATGTGGTCAGACACGCGTCGGCGTCCTCGGTATCCGTGGACGTTTCGGTGGACCGGGACGGGAAACGGCTGACTCTTTCCGTGGTGGACGACGGCGTCGGGATGCCGTCCGAGCCCGGACATCGCAGTGGGGTGGCGAACCTCGGCGAGCGCGCGGCCCGCTGGAGCGGGACGTTCAGCGTCGAAGCGCGGCCGGAAGGCGGGACGAGGCTCGACTGGTCGGTGCGACTGCCGGCCCGACAGGGGAGTGTGGGATGACGATTTCGGTGTTCCTGCTGGACGATCACGAACTCGTCCGCACCGGGCTGAAGACCGTCTTCGAGGCCGAGGACGACTTCACCGTGGTGGGTGAGGCGTCCACGGCCGCCGAGGCGCTCGTGCGGATCCCCGCCGTCAAACCGCAGGTCGCGGTGCTCGACGTCCGGCTGCCGGACGGTGAAGGGGTCAGCGTCTGCCGCGAGATCCGGGCGTCCGTCGATCCGCCGCCCGCCTGCCTGATGCTGACGTCCTATTCCGACGACGACGCGCTCTTCAGCGCGATCATGGCGGGCGCGGCCGGGTACATGCTCAAGCAGGTCTCCGGCGGCGCGCTCGTCAAGGCCGTCCGGACGGTCGCGGCGGGCGGATCGCTCCTGGACAGCACGCTGACGGCGTCGGTGATGAACCGGCTGCGCGGGGAGAGCGACGATCACCCGGACCCGCGGTACGAACAGCTCAGCCCGCAGGAACGGCGGGTACTCGACCACATCGCCGACGGGCTGACCAACCGCCAGATCGCGGAAAAGCTGTACCTGGCGGAGAAAACGGTCAAGAACTACGTGTCGTCGCTGTTGCACAAGCTCGGCTTCGAACGCCGCACCGCGGCCGCCGTCTACGCCTCGCAACGCCGTAAGTCCTCTTCCTAGAAGATGGTGAGACCGTCGGCGAAACCGGGGTCCTGACGCAGCACCTTGCGCAGTTCGTTGAGCGCCCGGTGCTGGGTGACGCGCACCGCGCCCGCACTCGCCATGCCGAGCGCGGTGGCGGTCTCCTCGGCGCTGAACCCGAGGATCACGCGTAGCACGAGGACATCCCGCTGCTTCGGGGAAAGTACCTTGAACAGGCGCGAAAGGCGTCGGCTGCGATCCGCCTTCTCGACCTCTTCGAACGTCGGGTTCCACGGCCCGTCCTGTTCGGGTTCCGGATCGGGCACCGGCGCCGACGGGTCGCGGGCGAGGCTCCGCCGGACGTCGGCGACCTTGTGCGCGGCGATGCCGAAGACGTACGGCAGGAAGCTGTTGTCCTGGTAGCTGTAGCGCGGCAACGCGACGAGGACGGCCATCAGGACCTCCTGCGCGCAGTCCTCCGCGTTGGAGATGCCGCGTGTGGTCGCGCCGAGCTTGCCCACGCAGTACCGGAACACGATCGGCCGGAGGAGCGTCAGCAAGGTCCCGACGGCCCGCCGGTCCCCGTCGATGGCCGCACGGATCGTTTCGCCGTCCGGTTCCCCCGGCCTGGGCACGTATGTCGGGCGCACGACCTCGGACACGGTCATCACGCCGGATGGGCCGTTCTCGGTGTGTACCTGTGCGTTCCCATCGTCCCCGCCTCCCTGAAGCCCCCAGGCCTGTTTGCCCCTTCGACGTTACGGAGCGCGTTCGCGAGTCACACCGGTAAAGCAGCCCGGAGTAGTCGGGTCTTTAGGCCCTGGTGCCCGCCGGGTATGGACTTTCGGCAGATTGGTCTAGACAATTAGTCATCGGCGGCGATGCGCCGCCCTTGATCCGGAGGAATCGCGATGAGGCGTTCCAGATCCCTGGCCTTTCTGGCCGTTTCGGTGCTCACCTTCGCCGGCTTGCTGGCCGGCGGAGGCACCGCGAGCGCGGCCAATCTGCTCGTCAATCCCGGCTTCGAGGCGGGCTCCACATCCGGCTGGTCGTGCGCCGCGGGCGCGGCCGTGACCACACCGGTCCGTTCGGGCGGTTACGCCGTCTCGGTCACGCCGGGCTCGACGACCGGGAAATGCGCACAGACGGTGTCCGTCAAGCCGAGTACGACGTACGCGGTCTCCGCCTGGGTGAACGGGAACCCGGTGTACCTCGGCGTCACGGGCGGGCCGTCGACCTGGACCGCCGCGACCTCGTACACGCAGCTTTCGCTGTCGTTCACGACCTCGGCGACGCAGACGACGGCGGAGGTGTACGTCCACGGCTGGTACGGCTCGGGCACCTTCTACGCGGACGACATCAGCCTCGACGGCCCGGGAGGCGGGACACCGGGAGCGCCTCCGGCACCGGGGAACCCGGCCGTGGGCACGGTGACGAACTCGTCGATCGCGCTCTCGTGGGGAGCCTCGGCGGGCACGGTGACCGGGTACCGCGTGTACGAAGGCGGCAACGTGGTCGCGACGGTGACCGGGACCTCCGCCACCATCGCGGGGCTGACGGCCTGCTCGTCGCACAGTTATTCGGTGGCCGCGTACAACAGCGCGGGCGAATCGCCGAAGACCACCGAAGCCGGCGCCACGACCGGCGGCTGCGTCGACACAGGGCTACCGAAGCACGCGCTGATCGGCTACCTGCACGCGAGCTTCGCCAACGGCTCCGGCTACACGCGGATGGCCGACGTCCCGGCCGCGTGGGACATCGTCAACCTCGCCTTCGGTGAGCCGACTTCGGTGACCTCGGGCGACATCCGGTTCACCCGGTGCCCCGTGGCGGAGTGCCCGACCGTCGAGAGCGACGCGGACTTCGTCGCCGCGATCCGCGCGAAACAGGCTCAGGGCAAGAAGGTCCTGATCTCCATCGGCGGGCAGAACGGCCAGGTCCAGCTGACCACGACGGCCGCGCGGGACGCTTTCGTGAGTTCGGTTTCCGCGATCATCGACCGCTACGGGCTGAACGGGCTCGACATCGACTTCGAGGGACACTCGCTGTACCTCAACTCCGGTGACAACGACTTCCGCAACCCGACCACGCCCGTGATCGTCAATCTGATCTCGGCGCTGAAGACGCTGAAGGCCAAGTACGGCGCGGGATTCGTGCTCACGATGGCGCCGGAGACGTTCTTCGTGCAGACCGGGTACCAGTACTACGGCGGGCTCGGCGGCGCCGACAACCGGACGGGCTCGTACCTGCCGGTGATCCACGCGATGCGGGACGCGCTGACCGTGCTGCACGTCCAAGACTACAACTCCGGACCGGTGATGGGGCTCGACAACCAGTACCACTTCATGGGCGGCGCGGATTTCCACATCGCGATGACCGACATGATCAAGGCGGGCTTCACCGTCGCTTCGACCGGATTCCGGTTCCCGGGGCTGCGTGAGGACCAGATCGCGTTCGGCCTCCCGGCCGCGGTGAGCGCGGGCAACGGGCACACCGCGCCGGCCGCGGTGCATTCGGCGCTGAACTGCCTGGTGAAGAACTCCGGCTGCGGCTCGTATTCCTTGCGCGGTGGTGCTTCGCCGGCGCTGCGCGGGCTGATGACGTGGTCGATCAACTGGGACCGGTACTACGGCTGGGAGTTCCAGAACAGCCACGAACCCTTCCTGAACGCCCTCCCCTGATCCCGGCATTCAGTCCTCTGGATGCGGTCCTTGCACACGCAACTACCGCATCCAGAGGACTAAACGCGCTCGGGGGAAGCCGCCGGGTACGCGAGTAGAGGACTGAATGCGGCGGGTATGGAGCGGGCCCGCACCGTGCAGCTTCGGTGCGGGCCCGCAGTTTCGGGGAAGGGGACGTCAGAAGCCCGCGGTGATCCGCGTGAAGTCCCAGTCGTTCTGCGCGATACCACTGCAGTTCTCGGCGACCCCGCCGTTAGGGCAGCCCCGGTCACGGTTGGTCGACCAGAACGCGAGCCTGGCGATCTTGTTGGTCTTGGACCAGTTGGTGATCCTGGTCCAGGTGTCGAGACTCGTCAGTTCCCGCTGGTCCGAGAGACCGTTCATACCGCTGATGCCCAGGTGGCCGTACGCCGTGGCGTCGTTCCACCCGAACGTCGACTTCAGCTTGTCCCGCAGGCCGTTCGCGGCGTTGATGGTGTTCCCGTACATGTCCGCGCCGCCACCGAAGTCGAACGGCATGATCGTGTAGACGTCGATCCCGGCGTTCAGCGCCTTCGACTGGTCGATGAGCCGCTGACCCCAGGAGTTCGGGCCGCTGGTCGTCGTGCCGAAGGTGAGGATGGTCTGGATACCGGGGTTGTTCGCCTTCACGATCTTCAGCGCGTTCAGGACACGGTCCTGCACGACGGCGTTCTCGAACTCGTCGGTGTTCTCGATGTCGATGTCGATCGCCTTGAGACCGTAGGCGTCGATCACCTTCTGGTAGGCCCCGGCGAGCGCTTCCGGCGTCGAGCAGTTCGGGCCGAGCTTGTTGCCGCTCCACCCGCCGAAGGACGGGACGATCTGGCCGCCCGCGGCCTTGATCTGCGCGATCGTGGTGGCGTCGACGCCGCCCTGCAGGGGACGGCTCCCGTCCCAGGCGGGGTTGCAGCCGCCGGAGGACAGGATGAACGCCATGGTGAACCACTTGATCCCGGTCGCGTTCATGACCGTCTGCGGGTTCGGCGGGCTGCCCCAGCCCATGTAGAGGTACGGCGCGCCACGGCCACCCGGCGGCGGGTTGCTCGTGGTGGTCGTCGTGGGCGGGTTGGACGTCGTGGTGGTCGGAGTGGTGGGGGTGGTCGGCGTCGTGGTCGGGGTGCCGCCACCCGGATCACAGGACCCGCCGTTGATCTTGCAGTTCGCCGGGGCGACGTAGCCGCCGGAGTACTTGACGTTGAAGCCGAAACTGGTCGTCCCGCCGTTGCCGACGTTGCCGTTCCACGTGTTCTTCACCGTCACGTGCTGGCCGGAGACGGAATAGCTGCCGTCCCAGAGCGAAGCGATCGAATGCCCGGACGGCAGATCGAATTCGACCGTCCAAGCGGGAATGCTCGAACCCGAGTTGTTGCTGATCGTGTATTTGCCTTCCCAGCCAGAGCCCCAATCGGAGCCCTTGCTGAAGGCGGCACCGACACCGCCGGCCGCGGAGGCCGGCGCGATCACGAGGACCGCGCCGGCCGTTGCGGCAGCGGCGGCCAGGCCCACGGCCTGGATCCAAGTCCGCTTAGCCACTGTCGACCTCTCAGTTCAGGCCGTTGCGCATGGCCGTGACGAGCTCACCGTTGGAGGTGTCACCACTGAGCTCCCAGAAGAAGGCGCCGCCGAGACCCTGGTTCTTGGTCCAGCCCATCTTTCCGTTGATGGTCGCGGGAGTGTCGTAGCTCCACCAGTTGTTGCCGCACTTCGCGTACGCGGTGCCCGCGATCGTGCCGGTCGACGGGCAGCTGTTCTTGAGGATCTTGTAGTCCTCGATGCCCGCTTCGTAGGTGCCCGGTGCCGCGCCGGTCGCGGTGCCGCCCGGGGTGGCCTGCGTGACGCCGGTCCAGCCTCGGCCGTAGAAACCGATACCCAGCAACAGTTTGTTCGCCGGGACCCCCTTGGCCTTGAGCTTCTGGATGGCCTCGTCGGAGTTGAAGCCCTGCTGCGGGATACCCGGGTACGCGGTCAGCGGCGAGTGCGGGGCCGTCGGGCCCTGAGCCGCCCAGG
This sequence comes from Amycolatopsis pittospori, assembly GCF_013870525.1. Taxonomy (GTDB): domain Bacteria; phylum Actinomycetota; class Actinomycetes; order Mycobacteriales; family Pseudonocardiaceae; genus Amycolatopsis; species Amycolatopsis pittospori. The sequence continues at coordinate 68,285 of NZ_JACBXD010000027.1, read as the reverse complement.
CGCCGAAGAAGTCGTACGTCATGACGTTGTACCAGTCGAAGTACGCCGACGCGGGGCCGTAGTCGGCGACGTCGAGCTTGCCGCCGCTGCTGGCGTCCGCGGTGATGGCGGCGGTGACCAGGAACGAGGAACCGAACTTGGTGCGCAGCGCCTGTGCCACGTTCTTGATGGCGGCCGGGCCGCTGGTGTCACAGGTGAGGCCGCAGGCGTTCGGGTACTCCCAGTCGATGTCGATGCCGTCGAAGACGTCGGCCCACCGCGGGTCCTTGATCAGCTTGTAGCAGGATTCCGCGAACGCGGCCGGGTTCTTCGACGCCTGGCCGAAGCCGCCGGACCAGGTCCAGCCACCGAACGACCACAGCACCTTGAGGCCCGGGTACATCTTCTTCAGCTTGCGCAGCTGGTTGAAGTTACCGCGAATGGCGCCCGCGTCCCACGAGTCCGCGACACCGTCCACACTGGACCCGGCGTCGTAGAACTTGTCGTAGTCGGCGTAGGTGTCGTCGTTCGCGGTGCAGGAACCGTTGGTGACGTTGCCGAAGGCGTAGTTGATATGCGTCAGCTTGGCTGCGGAACCGGAAGTGTGAATGTTCTTCACGTGGTAGTTACGGCCGTAGACGCCCCACTGCACGAAGTAGCCGAGGTTCTTCTTCGTGCCCGGGTTCGGGTTCGAAGTCGTCGTGGTCGGCGGGTTGCTCGTGCTGGTCGACGTCGGGGGATTCGACGTCGAGGTGCCGGTGGTCGGAGTGGTCGGCGTCGTGGTCGGGGTGCCGCCACCCGGGTCGCAGGAGCCGCCGTTGATCTTGCAGTTCGCGGGCGCGGTGTAGGCGCCGGAGTACTTGACGTTGAAGCCGAAGCTGACGGTGCCGCCGTTGGAAACGGTGCCGTTCCAGGTGTTCTTGACGGTCACGTGCTGGCCGGAGACGGTGTAGCTGCCGTCCCAGAGCGAAGCGATCGAGTGGCCGGCCGCGAGGTCGAACTCGAGGGTCCAGGCGCTGAGGCTCGACCCCGAGTTATTGGTGATCGTGTACTTGCCCTCCCAGCCGGAACCCCAGTCCGACCCCTTGGTCAGCGAGGCTCCGACCCCGCCCGCCGCGTTCGCCGGGACGGTCACCAGACCGACAGCCAGCGCCGCGACGGCCGTGAACAGACCGATCAGATGCCATCTTTTTCTCGACATTTCACTCCTTACAACACGGTGCAGGGGAGATGATCTTGGAGAAAGTGTTTCGTCAATGGGAAAGCGGCGATGACGCGATGCCTCGGCCGAAGCCGGGCAGGCGGGGATGCGTCTTCATCGACCACCTCCACGGGCGAACGCTTTGTTGCGGGAGACGGTACGTGGTCTGGACCAATATGGGAAGCATCACTACGGACAGTGGTGATTTTCCCGCAAATGGCCTAATACGTTCGACAGCGTTAACCGTTCACTGGTTCGGTGCCTTTATCGGCGAGGTTCGTCCAATTCCCCGAGCCGGGCGATATTCGCCGATTCGTCGGGGTCCGGCGCGATACCGGAAAGGAAGACGTCGGTGATTTCGACGGCCACGTCGGGGGCGAGCCGTTTGAGGCTCAGCGCCAGGACGTTGGCGTCGTTCCACTTGCGGGCGCCGGCGGCGATCCAGGTGTCCCAGGCCAGCGCCGCGCGGACACCGGGCACCTTGTTGGCCGCGATGGCCGTGCCCGTCCCGGTCCAGCACATGACGACGCCGAAGTCGGCCTCGCGGTCGGCGACCGCCTTGCCCACCGCCGCGCCGAGTTCCGGCCAGGCTTCCGACGTCACCGGGGTGAACACCTCGTGGCCTGCTTCGGCGAGGAAGGCCCGGACGGCGTCCGTGGTGGCGTTCCGGTCGTCGGCCGCGAAGGCGATCTTCATGCCCGGAATCGTACGCCGCGTCAACAGGTGACGAACCGGAACTCATGGGAGGATCGCGACGTGGACTCGTCTGCCGAGGAGCGCCAGGTCGAGCGTGACCAGGAGATCGCCAGGACGCGGATCCTCGACACCGCCGCGCGCCTGATCGGCGAGTCCGGATTCGCTCGCCTCAAGATCGGCATGATCTGCGTCAGGACCGGCTATCCGAGCGCCGTCGTCTACCAGTTGTTCGGCTCCAAGGAAACGCTGGTGCAGCGGCTGGTCCATTTCGCCGCGGAGAAGTTCGCCGACGTCTTCAGCCAGGCCGTCGCCACCCGCACCGGCGGGCTGACGCCCAGCCCGATGGACATGCTGCGCGCCCTGCTGGACATCTTCTTCGAACTGCTGACCGACATGCCGCCGCTGAACCGCGCGTTCGTGGTGCTGTGGACCGACGCGACCGTGGGCGATCCGGCGGTGCGGTCAGCGATGACCGAGGCCGATCGCCGGTACCGGTTCGCCATCGCGCAGACCGTCGCCACGGGGATCGCGGACGGGTCCACGGTGGGAATCCGCGACCCCGACGCGTACGCGGCGGCCCTGATCGGGCAACTGCGGGGGATCGCCGTGGCGTCGATCATCGATCCCGGCGGCATCGACCTGCGCGCCGTCCGCGCGGAGATGGAATACGCCGTGGACCGGCTGGCGAGCCGCTAAACGTTCTTGGTCAGGGCGGCCGCGCCGAAGGAGACGTCGAACCGGTCGCACCAGATCGTCACACTCGAATATTTTGCCGGATCGAAGCCGGCGGGCAGGGTGTAGTTCTGGTTTCCCTTGTTGCCCTTGAGTTTCCCGGCACTCACGTGCTCGCCGTCGTCGAAGACGAACCAGCCGTCCTTGCCCGGGAGCACCGGCGCGTCGGTGAGCCAGACCCGGAGATCCGGGCCGTTGCTGGTGTCGAGGTTCTCCAGGCGCAGCACCAGTGATCCGTCGGCCGCACGCAGGATCCGGACGCTGCCGCTGGTCGCGTGCTCATGGCTGATCAGTTCGCCGGTCGCGACGACCGCGGGTTCCTTCGGTGCGGGCTTTTCCGAGGCCGCGGGTTTCTCCGATGCCGGTGCGGCGCTTTCGGAGGTCTGCGCGACGGGCAGTGCCTCCTGGACCGTCTCGTTCACCCAGAGCTTCCAGGGCTGGAACCAGTACAGGCCCGCCGCCACCACCACTACCAGCCCGATCGCCACGATGGTGAGCACCCGCTTGCGTTTCATGGCGTCATTCAACCGCGCGGCGAGTCCGGATTGCCGGTTTGTCGCGGTTACCGATCTCTTACGGCGTGAGGACGACCTTGCCCGCGACCGTGCCGGATTCGGCCAGTCGCAGGGCTTCGGCGGCCCGGCTCAGCGGCAGCCGCGCCGCGACCTGCGCGGTGATCTCGCCGTCCCGCAGTGCGGCGAACACCTGGGTGAGGTCGGCGCGAAGGCGCGCGCGGAACCGGTCCTTGGCGTAGGAACGCCCTGCCCAGACGTTGAAGAAGTAGGCGCTTCGGCCGTTGGGGAGGCTGCTCCACAGCAGGACGCGGGCGAGGATCTTGAGGACGGGCAGTTGTTTGGAGCCTTCGTCGTCGCGGGTGGCGGCGCTGCCGTAGGAGACGAGTGTGCCGCCGCGGGCGAGCAGCTTCCACGATGCGACGACACTGGCGCCGCCGACGTGGTCGAAGACGGCGTCGACACCGTCGGGCGCGAGTTCGCGGACGCGGGCGGAGATGTCCTCGGTGCGATAGTCGATCGGCATGACTCCCTGACGCCGCAACGTTTGGTGATGACGCTCGGACGCCGTGCCGATCACCTGCGCGCCCGCCTGCCTGGCGAGCTGGACGAGCAGTGAACCGACGCCGCCGTTCGCGCCGTGGACCAGGATCGTCTGCCCGCTGCGGACACGGGCCTTGCGGTGCAACATCTGCCAGGCGGTGATGCCGTTGACCACCGCGGTCTCGGCTTCCGCGGCGCCGAGGCCGTCCGGGACCTCGACGACGTCGGCGGCATCGAGGACCACATGGCTGGCCCAGCCGCCGACCTTCAGCAGTGCGGCGACCCGGCGGCCGGTGAGCGAGCGGTCGACGCCGTCGCCGGTGGTCAGCACCGTGCCGACCAGGTCGTAGCCGGGGACGAACGGGAACGGCGGCTGGTCGTAGTACTTGCCGCGGCGCATCTGCTGTTCGGCGAACGAGACCCCGGTCGCCTCCATCGCGATCACGACCTGGCCGGGGCCGGGTGCGGGGAGCGGACGTTCCCGCAGCTCCAGCCCTTCCGGCTCGACCTTGCCCGGCAGTACGACCTCGGTGAGGGTGTTCATCGCGACCTCCATGATGACTTGTCGTGTTCGTTAGAGCTTGTAACCATAGTGAGCAGTGCTCTCGGAAAAGTCAAGTGGGGTCACGCCTGGGTTTCGGTGCCTTGACGCTGTTCTCGCCGCTTGACACGATTGCCGATCTGAAAACGGCATATCGGACGGAGGCCCCTCGATGGGTTCGGCGATGTTCTCGATTCTCCTGCCGATAGCGCTGGCACTGGTCATGTTCGGGCTGGGCCTGACCTTGACCGTCGCCGACTTCAGCCGGGTGCTGAAATACCCGAAGGCCGCCGTCATCGCGCTGGTGTGCCAGATGATCGTGCTGCCCGCCATCTGCCTCGGGCTGGTGCTCCTGTTCGGACTCGGCGGGGTGCTCGCGGTGGGGATGATGCTGCTGGTCGCGTCGCCCGGCGGGACGTCGGCGAACCTGTTCAGTCACCTCGCCGGCGGCGACGTCGCCCTCAACGTCACGCTCACCGCGATCAACTCGGTGCTCGCCGTGTTCACGCTGCCGCTGGTGGTCGGCCTGTCGATGGCCGGTTTCCTCGACGGCGGCACTTCGGTCGGACTGCAGCCGGCGAAGTTCGTGCAGGTGTTCGCGATCGTGCTGATCCCGGTCGTAATCGGGATGGCCGTGCGGAGCCGGTTCACCGACTGGGCCGAGCGGATGCGCAAACCGGTCAAGATCGGTTCCGCGGTGGTGCTCGTGCTGGTGATCGCGGCGGCGATCGCGCAGGAGTTCCGGACCCTGCTGGACAACATCGGCACGCTCGGGCCGGTGGCGCTGGCGCTGTCCGTGCTCAGCCTCGCGATCGGGTACTACGTGCCACGACTGTTCCGTGTGGACCGGGGGCAGTCGATCGCGTCCGCGATGGAGATCGGCATCCACAACGCCACCCTCGCGATCGCCGTAGCGATTTCCGTGCTCGGCGACGAAAAGATGGCCGTCCCCGCCGGGATCTACGGCGTCCTGATGTTCTTCCCGGCCGGCATCGCGGCCCTCCTGCTGTCCCGCAGCCGGGAGACCGCGCGGGTCTGAGCTACGTTGAGGGCGTGAAGCGGGCCCCCATCGGCGACATCATCGAGGTCGACGGCGTCGCGGTCCATGTCCGGCAGGACGGAGCCGGGACGCCGCTGCTCCTGCTGCACGGATACTGCGGCTCGGTGCACTGGTTCGACGGGCTGACGCGGGAGCTGTCGGAGGACCATCACGTCATCCGGATGGACCTTATCGGGCATGGATGCACCGGAGGTTCTTCGGGACTCGACGCCGTTTCGCAGGCGCGTATGGTCGCCGCGGTCCTGGATCGGCTGGAGCTGACCGACGTCGTGGTCGCCGGTCATTCCTTCGGCGCGGACGTCGCCCTCGCGGTGGCTTCGCCTCGGGTGCGCGGGATCGTCGTGATCGGTCAGGCACCGGACTACAGTTACGCGTCCTTTCCGCCTGGCAGTTCGGTTCTCTTGCCGATGGCGAGTGCTTTCGTGCGGCTGATCGCGCATCGGCGCTGGGTTCGGTTCGCTTCGAGGTTCCGGCGTGGGGTCGCCTTCGACGACCCCTTGCAGGATCTGATCGATCACGCCGTGACGGCGCCCGCCATGGCTCGGGTCGTCCTCGTGGAGCGGGCGCGATTGCTCGCGGCGCGGCCTTTGGACGCGCAGATCGCGGCGCTGGGGTTGCCGTGCTTGGTGATTCTCGGGCGGCGGGACCGGTTTTACGACTGTGAAAAGACTTCTGTTCGGTATGCGGCGGTGGGGGCGCGGGTGGAGGTCGTGGAGGGTGCGGGGCACTCTCCGTTCCTGGAGCGGCCTGGTGAGGTGGCTCGGTTGCTTCGGGAGTTCTCGCTAGCTGGGCCTCGCCGCAATTAGTCCTCTAAATGCTGGCGGGGGGGGTGAGTGCGAAAGGTTGCCGTTACGCCGATAGTCGGGCCGGGTGCCTGTCTGTGGTCGGCCGGTTGTGGCGGAATCACCCTTCAGGGTTATTCGGACCACTTTCATTTTTGCCCGCCATTGCGAACACATGTTCGACAGATTCTGGTATTCTTGGAGCGTGTCCGAGACGACGTTTCTTCCCGAGTTGCCGCAGGAGTTGTGGCGCGCCGGCAAGCTGGAGCTTGCTCATGGCGTGCAGCAGTTCTTGCAGGTGATGCGGGTCGCGTCGGCTGGTTTGGGCCGGTATTTGGCGGAGATCGAGTCTCGGGGCTGCAAGGATTTGTACGGGTATGGGACGACGTTGGCTTGGTTTGCCGATGTTGCGGGTTTGTCTCAGGCTGAGGCGCGTCCGTATGTGAATCAGGCGATCGATCTGAATCCGACACGTGCTTTGGATGGTCGTGAGGTTCCGGCGTTCGCACCGGCTACGGCTGCTGCGGCGGCGGAGGGTGCGATCGGACAGGAGCGGATCAAGCAGGTCCTGGGGATCTTGAAGGAGATCCCGGCCGAGGTGTCTGTCGAGGCTCGGGAGCGTACGGAGAAGACCCTCGTCGACCTGGCTCGGGACGCGGGTCCCGGTGAGGTGGCGGAACTCGGGAACAGCCTGCTGGCCAGGCTTGACCCCGATGGCAAGGAGCCGAAGGATCCCGAGCCCGCGCAGCCTCGCCGTGAACTGACCGTGGAACGCCGTAAAGACGGGTTCTGGAAGATCAAAGGTCTGCTGGATGACGAGCTCGGGGCCCGGACCGCGGCCGCGCTTGAGGCTTATGCGAAACCGCGTCCTTTAGACGAGTTCGGCGAGGCTGATTGGCGTACCAAGGCCGAGCGTCAGGGTGATACGTGGGCGGAGCTGCTGGATTTGGCGATCGCGTGCCCGGATCAGCCGGGCACCAGCGGGTATCGGACCCTGATCCACGTGACCGTCGGTCTCGACGAGCTCAAGACCGGGATCGGGAAAGCCTGTCTGGACTACGTCGGGGAGATGACCGCCCGCGAAGCCCGGATGGCCGCCTGCGACTGCCTGATGCTGCCGGTCGTGTTGAACGCCGCTGGGGAACCCCTCGATGTGGGGCGGCTGAGGCGGTTCGTCACCCCGGGCCAGCGGCGTGCGTTGAACATCCGGGACGGTGGGTGCGCGTTCCCGGGATGTCATCGGCGGCCGAAGAATTGTCACGCCCATCATATTCATCACTGGGCAGACGGAGGCTTGACCGATCTCCGGAACCTGGTGCTGCTCTGCGGTTTCCATCACCGGCTGATCCACCACGGCGAGTGGGAAGTGCGGATGGCGGCCGATGGGTTGCCCGAGTTCATCCCGCCCCAATATCGGGATCCGTTACGAAGTCCCAGGCGCAACTCCCTCCACCGCGCCGCCTGACCCGCTGGACCCGAAGAGCCCGCCAGCCATAAGGCGACGGGCCCTTCGGCATGCCTGCTGGTCGAAATCGCCTTCGTGCCGACGCCTGATCGGACACGCGTGACCGGTCCGATCATGGCCTAGGCGGCAGCTCGGCCGAAGTCACCCCACTCTGTCAAAGCCCGAACTGCGCGCAGGCGTACCCGATCGCCTCGTCCAGAATCCCCAGCCCCTCGGCCAGTTCCTCTTCGGTTGCGGTAAGCGGCGGAGCCATCCGGAAGACCCCGCCCATCCCGGGCAGCTGCACGATGTTCATGTGCAGCCCCAGTTCCAGGCATCGCCGGGTCACGAGTGCGCCGAGTTCGTCGGAGCTGCGTTTCGTGGAGCGGTCCACGACGAGCTCCATGCCGACCAGCAGGCCACGGCCGCGGATGTCGCCGACGACGGGGTGGCGGGCGGCGATGTCGTCGAGGCCGCGGCGGAGGAAGGCGCCCAGTTCGGTGGCGCGTTGGTCGAGGCGGTCGCGGGTGAGGACGTCGAGGACGGTGTTGCCGACGGCGGCGACCAGCGGGTCCGCGACGTGGGTGGTGAAGAACAGGAAGCCGCGGTCGTGTGCTTCCTGTTCGATTTCCGCGCTGGTGATCACCGCGGCGAGGGGCAGGCCGGCGCCCAGGGTCTTGGACAGGGTGAGGATGTCGGGGACGACGCCGTCGCGTTCGAAGGCGTACCAGTTTCCGGTGCGGCACAGGCCCGTCTGCGCTTCGTCGACGATGAGCAGCATTCCGCGTTCGCGGCATTTCTCTCGCAGGGCGGCGAAATAGCCCGGCGGTGGCTCGATGATGCCGCCCGAGCTGAGGATCGGTTCGACGATGCAGGCCGCGAGGCTGCCGACGGACTGGGCGTCGATCAGCTCGAAACCGAAGTCCAGCTGGCGTTTCCAGTCGAGTTCCCCGGAAGCGTCGACGAAGTCCGGGCGGTACGGGTTCGGGGCGGGGATGGCGAAGTTGCCCGGCGCCGCCGGTCCGTAACCCTTGCGGCCGGCGCTGTAGGTGGCGCTCGCCGCGGCCTGCGTCATGCCATGCCACGACCGGGCGAAGGACACGATCTCGTGCTTGCCCGTGACGAGTTTCGCCATCCGGATCGCGGCCTCGTTCGATTCCGCGCCGGTGGTCAGCAGCAGCGCCTTTTCCAGCGGTGACGGCAAAGTCTCGGCGAGACGGCGCGCGAGGTCGACGACGGGGCGGCTCAGCATCCCGCTGAACAGGTGGTCGAGCGTGCCCACCTGTCGCCGGACGGTGTCGACGATCTCGGGATGCGAATGCCCGAGGATCGCGCTCATCTGCCCGGACGTGAAGTCGAGGAGCCGTCGACCGGATTCGGTGAACAGGTAACTGCCGTCGGCGCGGTCGATGATCTCCCGGGTGAAGTCACCGGCCCCGGCGTAGCGCACGAGGTGCCTGTCGGCGTCGGCCCAGAAGGCGGAGGCGTCGGTGGTCAAGCCATCAGTGGTCGGAGCAGCCATGTCTCGAAGGTAAGGCCCGTCCGAGCGACACGTCCATCTCACAATCTTGGCTATGCTGTTCGCTTGATCCGTACAACAATGGGGTGATGCTCAACCCCTGGAGGCTCAGCCTGCTGAGCCGGCTCGACACCCTCGGCACCGTCCGGGCGGTCGCGAAGGCGGCCAACCTGAGCGCGTCCAGCGTGTCCCAGCAGCTCACCGTCCTGGAGGCCGAGACCCGGACCCAGCTGCTCGAACGCACCGGCCGCCGCGTCCGGCTGACCCCGGCCGGGTTGATGCTGGCCCGTCGCGCGAGAGCGATCCTCGACCATATGGACACCGTCGAGGCCGAGTTGCGCAGCCTGAGCGAAGCGCCGACAGGGCTTGTCCGCCTGGGTGCCTTCCAGAGCGCGATCCACACCATCGCCGTCCCCACGGTGACCCGGCTGGCGCGCTCGCATCCGCAGCTGGACATCGAACTGCTCGAACTCGAACCGCACGCGAGCATGCCCGCGCTCCGGGTGGGCGACGCCGACGTCATCATCACCACCACGGATTTCGTCGAGCAGCCGCTGGGGCCGGACGTCGACCTCGTCCCGCTCGCGACCGACCCGATCGTGCTCGTCGTCCCGCCCGGTCATCCGGCGGCGGGCCGGGGGCCGGCCGACCTCGCCGCCTACGCGAGCGAGCCCTGGGCGTTCGACATCCCGCAGTCCTACATGGCGAACCTCGCGACCCGGCTCTGCCGCGAAGCCGGTTTCGAACCGCGTGTGGTCTGCCGGTTCAGCAACTACATGATGACCTTGCAGCACGTCGAGGCCGGGCTTTCGATCGCCCTGCTGCCCGGCCTCGCCGTCGACAAGCGCTACCGCGTCGCCACCCGTGAGCTCGCGACACCGGTGACGCGTTCGATCACCGCGGCCATCAGGCGCGGGTCTCCGCCTCGCGCCGCTGTCGACCTGGTTCTCGAGGCGATCCGGAGTCATCCCGAACTGCCACTGTGAACCCGTGCCGCTTGGCGACCAGCACCACGGCCAGCGTCGGCACGAGCAGCGCCAGGACGCTCCACGGGAACGCTTCGGTGCCGAGGCCGTCGAGCAGCACACCGCCGACGACCCCGCCGCCGGCCATCGCCGCGTTCCACAACGTGACGAGCATGGCCTGCGCGATATCCGCCGCGCCGCCCTTGCCGCCCGCCTGCGCGGCGGCGGTCTGCAGCAGCGTCGGGATGCCACCCCAGCCGAGTCCCCACAGCGTCACCGCGACGTAGACCAGCGCCGGACTTTCGCTCAGCAGAGCCAACATCGTCGCGCCGAGGGCGACGAGAAGCGTGCCCGCGATCGTCAGCGCCCGCAGCCGCCGGTCGATACGGATACCGACGATCCAGATGCTGACCATCGAAGCCAGCCCGAACACCAGCAGGATCTCCTCGACCGCATCGCCCATCGACACGTGGTCGAGGAAGGTGGCGATGTAGGTGTAGAGGATGTTGTGCGCCAGCACGAAGGCCAGCGTGACGAACAGGACCGCGGCCACCCCCGGAACGGCGAGGGTCTTGCGCACCGGGAGCCTGCCGCCCTTGTCCTGTCCCGGGAAGTCGGGGACGGCCAGCGCGATCCAGCCGAGCAGGCCGAGCGCGATCACCGACATGATCGAGAACGTCACCTGCCAGCCGACGGCGCCGCCCAGGAACGTGCCGGCGGGGATGCCGAGCGAGAGCGCGAGCGGGATCCCGGTCATCACGACGGCGATCGCTTTGCCCTGTACCGGTTCCGGTGCCAGCCGCCGGGCGTATCCGGCCAGCAGTGCCCAGACCACGCCCGCCGCGATCCCGGCGACGAACCGCGCGCCGAGCGTCAGGGGGTAGTTCGTGGACAGTGCCGTGACCGTGTTGGCGACGGCGAATCCTGCGACGCCTGCCAGGAGCAAGCGTTTGCGCCGCCAGCCGGCCGTCGCCGCGGACAAGGGGATCGCGGTGAGTGCGGTGCCGATCGCGTAGACCGTCACGAGCTGGCCGGTGGCCGCTTCGCCGACGCCGAGATCGGCGCTCATCGCGGGCAGCACCCCGGCGGGCAGCGCTTCGGTGAGGACGGTGATGAACGCCGCCGTGGTCAGCGCCAGGAGGGCGCCGAGCGGGAGTTTCGGAGTCATGCTCCGTATGCTCGAACCATCACATAGATGTGAAGGTCAAGCCGGACGGGGTGAGGTGGCGCATATGCGGATCGGAGAGCTGTCGGAGCGCACGGGGACGTCGCGCCGTCTGCTGCGGTACTACGAGGAACAGGGTCTCATCGTTTCGGAGCGGATGGCCAACGGCTACCGCGCTTACGACGAGTCTTCGGTCGACAGGGTCATCCAGGTCCGCGGTCTGCTCGACGCCGGGCTGCCGACCCGGATCATCAAGCAGATCCTGCCCTGCCTGGACAAACCCCGGCAGATCTACTTCCCGGACGCCACCCCGGAGATGCTCGCGACGCTGGAATCCGAACGGGACCGGATGACCCGGCGCGCCGAATGCCTGCTCCGCAACCGGGACGCCATCACCGAGTATCTCGACGCCGTCCGCGCGTACGACCCGGCCGTTTCTTGACGCGCCGCGTTTGATCGTTATTCTCGCTAAAACGGTCAAACGAACAGGCAGGGTATGCGAGAGCTGGGTGGCGACCGTCGCCGGAGGATTCTGGCGGCCGTCGAGGCGCGCGGGGAGGCACGGGTCGTCGACCTCGCCGCCGAGCTGGAGGTCTCGGTGGTCACGGTGCGCCGTGACGTGGAAGAACTCGCACGCGAAGGCAGGCTCCGGCGCGGGCACGGGGTGGCGAAGTCGCTGGTCCAGCCCAAGGTGGCGCAGCCGGTGCGCGACGCCGACGGCGGCGCTGTCGCGCTGGTCGTCCCGGAGCGGCACGCGTATCTGAACGAAGCCGTGCACGGCGCGAGGTCCGCGCTGGAAGAGGCCGGGATGCGGGTGGTCCTGCACATCGCGCCCCGGGTCGAGGGCAGCGCCGAGCATTCGATCGTCGAACGCGTGCTGGCGGACGACGTCCGCGGCCTGCTGATCGCGCCCCGCTGGCGCACGGCCGCGGCGGAAGAGGCGGACTACCGCTGGATCGCCGACGTGCCGGTGCCCACCGTGGTGATGGAACGGCGGCCGCGTCCCGGCAGTGTCCTGCACGCGACGGATTCGGTCTGCACCGATCACTGGTACGGCGTCCACCTCGCTGTCGATCACCTCGTTTCCCTGGGGCACAAGCGGATCGTGCTCGCCGCCCGGGACGACAGCCCGACCGCGCGGGCCTTGCGGGCCGCGTTCGCGGAGATCGCCTCGGCCAGGCGGGAGATCGAGGAGATGGCCGTGATCCTCAGCGCGCCGGACGCCGGCCCCGATCAGGACACGTCACCGCTGACCGAGACGGAACTCGCGGACCTCGTCGGTGGGCGCGGTTTCACCGGCGCCGTCCTGCACGGCGACGTCGACGCGCTGATGCTGGTCGAGCGGCTGGCCGAAGCCGGATTCCAGGTGCCGCGGGACTGTTCGGTGGTGGCTTACGACGACGTCGTCGCGGCGCTCGGCAGTACACCGCTCACCGCCATCGCACCCCCGAAGGCCGAGGTCGGACGTGTGGCGGCCGAGCAGTTGCTGCGCCGGCTTGCCGGTGGAGGCCGTCCGCAGCGCGTGCAGCTGATGCCGGAATTGAAGATCAGGGGTTCGACCCGAGCTGTCTGATCGTTTGACCGTGTTAAGCGAAACTATTGACCGTAAAACGCTCAGGTGATCAGAATGCGATATCCGAATCGCAGGAGGCATCGATGCCTGGTCGACCGAGCCGACGGTCCGTTCTCACCGCGAGTCTGGCTATCCCGCTCGGAGCGGCGCTCGGCGCCTGCACTTCGACCGCGGCGCCCAAGACGGCCTCGGGAGGGCCGGTCAGGATCGTCTTCTGGTCCGCGTTGCGGGGCAGCCAGCAGGTGGTCGACGCGTTCAACAAGGCGCAGAACCGGATCCGGGTGGTCTTCCAGCAGATCCCGTCCGCCGACTTCGGCGGCTACGCGAAGCTGAGCAACGCGGCCCGCGCGGGAAACTCGCCCGACGTCGCCACGATCGAATACCCGCAGGTCCCCGGGTTCGCGATCGACGGTGTGGCCAGGGACATCACCGATCTCGTCGGCGATTCCCTGCGCGCGAAACTGCTGCCGCAGGCGCTGGGGCTGACCACGTTCGCCGGCCGGGTCTACACCGTCCCGCTCGACATCGAGCCGATGGTCCTGCACTACCGCAAGGACCTGTTCGACAAGTTCGGCTTCGCGGTCCCGCGGACTTGGGACGAGTACGCCGAAGTGAGTCGCAAGGTCCGCGAAAAGCTTCCCGAAGCCAGGCTGGGCGTGTTCGCCACGGACGGCGCGCCGCAGTTCGCCGCGTTCTCCTGGCAGGCGGGTGCCCAGTGGTTCGACACCCGCGGCGGTGCGTGGAACGTTTCGATCGCCGACGCCCCGACCCGCAAGGTGGCGGAGTACTGGCAGCGTCTGATCGACGACGGCGATCTGTTCGTCAACGCCGCCACCGGCAGGCAGTACGACGCCCAGCTCGGCCAGAACCTGGTGCTCACCAAGCTCAGCGGCGCCTGGGACGCGGGTGCCCAGATGAAGGCACGACCCGGCCAAAAAGGACAGTGGGCGATCGCGCCGATGCCGCAGTGGGATCCGTCGACCCCGGCCGTCGGCACCCACGGCGGTTCGACGTTCGCCGTCACGAAGGACAGTCAGAACCCCGAAGCCGCCATGGAATTCATCGAGTGGCAGGTCACGCATCCCGACGCCCTGCGCGCCCGGCTTTCCAGCGGCGCCAGCAGCCAGTACCCGGTCGCGCCTGCCCTCGTCGACGTCGGCAGGCAGGCCTTCGACCGTGCCTATTACGGCGGCCAGGACATCTACAGCCTCTTCGCCGACGAAGCCGAAAAGATCCGCGACGGCTGGACCTGGGGACCGCGGATGACCGCGACCAACCGGGTCATGCAGGACGGTTTCGCGAAGGCGGGCGGCGGTGACGGTTCGCTCCTCGACGCCGTCCGCGACGCGCACAGCGGCACGATGCCGGATCTCGCCGCGCTCGGCCTGGCCACCACCGAACACAGTTCCTGAACCGCCGCAACGAGAAAGGTGGTGACCCACCGATGACCGCGACCCTGTCCCCGCCCGTCACTCGGCCGCCCGCGCGACCCGGTCCCCGGGTGAAATCCCGGCGCCGCGAGACCTTCGCCGCCGGTGTGCTGATGACACCGTTCTTCGCCCTGCTCGTGACGATCTTCCTGATCCCCGTCGGCACCGCTGTCTGGCTGAGCTTCTTCGGCGACGACCAGCCGGGGCTCGGCTTCGGCCCGGAAGCCACGGTGTTCGCCGGGCTGCGCAGCTACGCAGCCGTCCTGACCGACCCGACCTTCCTCAGTGGACTCGGTGTCGTCGTCCTGTACTGCGCGCTCTACATCCCTCTGCTGGTCGTCGGCTCGCTCGTCTTGGCCCTGCTGCTGGATTCCGGCGCGGCGAAGCTGCGCGCGTCGGCACAGCTCGCGTTGTTCATGCCGCACGCGATCCCCGGCATCATCGCCGCGCTGATCTGGATCTACCTCTACACCCCCGGTCTCAGCCCGGTGGTCGACCTGCTGGGCAAGGCCGACATCGAGGTGAACTTCCTCGGCGTGCACGGGGTCGTGCCGTCGATCGTGAACATCGCGCTGTGGAGCAACCTCGGCTACAACATGGTGGTCTTCTACGCCGCCCTGCAGGCGATCCCGCGCGAGGTGATCGAGGCCGCGGTGGTCGACGGCGCCGGCCCGGTCCGGACGGCGGTGCGCATCAAGGCGCCGCTCATCCGCTCGTCCGTGGTGATGGTCGTGCTGTTCTCGCTGATCTGGGCGCTGCAGTTGTTCACCGAACCGATGCTGCTGAGCCAATCCACACCGATGGTCGGCGCCAGATTCTCGCCGAGTATGTACATCTACGACGCCGCCTTCGTCCGCAACAACTACGGGCTGGCCGCGGCGGCGTCGGTGATCCTCCTGGCCTGCACGATCGCGCTGTCCTACGGCGTGACGCGCTGGTCCAACCGCGACCGGGGAGAGAACGCCTGATGACCGCTCCCGCTCTGAAACCTCGTCTG
The DNA here is from genome assembly GCF_013870525.1 of Amycolatopsis pittospori. Lineage (GTDB taxonomy): Bacteria > Actinomycetota > Actinomycetes > Mycobacteriales > Pseudonocardiaceae > Amycolatopsis > Amycolatopsis pittospori. Next base: position 53,146 of record NZ_JACBXD010000027.1, on the reverse strand, counting down.
CTCGGCCGATCGGTCGTCAACGTCGTCGTCGCCGTCTCGGTGCTCTACACCGTGTTGCCGATGCTGTGGCTGGTCCTCGCCGCGTCGAAGGACCGCGACTCGCTCTTCGGCAGCGACCTCTTCTCCGCCAAGGGGTTCTCGTTCCTCCAGAACGTGGGCGAGCTGTTCGCGATGGACAACGGCATCTACGGCCGCTGGTACGCCAACAGCCTGCTCTACGCCGTCGTCGGTGCGGCGATCAGTTCGCTGGTGAGCGTCGCCTGCGGATATGCCTTCGACAAATACGAGTTCCGCCACAAGGAAAAGCTGTTCGGGCTGGTGCTGGCCGCGGTGATGGTGCCGCAGACGGTGCTCGCGCTGCCGCTGTACCTGATGGCGTCGGAAGCCGGTCTGGTCAACACGTTCTGGGCGGTGTTCATCCCGGTGCTGTTCAACCCGTTCGGCGTATATCTGGGCCGGATCTTCAGCCAGGGTTACGTTCCCGGCGAGGTGCTGGAGGCCGCGCGCATCGACGGCGCGGGCGAACTGACGATGTACCGTAAGGTCGTCCTGCGCATGCTGGCACCGGGGGTCGTCACGGTGTTCCTCTTCCAGCTCACCGCGATCTGGAACAACTTCTTCCTGCCGATGGTGATGCTTTCGGACCAGAAGCTGTACCCGGTCAGCCTCGGGCTCTATTCCTGGAACAGTTCCGCGTCGGTCTCGCCCGAATACTATCCGGTGGTGATCATGGGATCGCTGCTCGCGATCCTCCCGCTGGTACTCGCCTTCGCGCTGCTGCAACGCTTCTGGCGGTCTGGGTTGACAGCGGGGGCGGTCAAGTGACCGGGCTCCCTCGGGCCGCGCTGGCGATGAGCAAGGAGGCGGCGTCCGCCGTGCTCACTCCCGAACCGCTGGCCGGACTGGGCCGGGTCTGCGACCTCGTCGCGGATCCCGTGCTCGACGACTTCACGACGCCCGAAGCCCTCGACGTCCTCGGCGAGGTGGAGGTCCTGGTCACCGGCTGGGGTTGTCCGCCGCTCGACGCCGCCGCGCTGGCGGCCGCACCGCGTCTGCGAGCGGTCGTCCACACCGCCGGTTCCGTGCACGGGCACGTCACCGGCGCCTGCTGGGACCGGGGGATCAAGGTCGCGTCCGCGGCGTCGGCCAACGCGCTCCCAGTGGCCGAGTACGCGGTGTCGATGATCCTGCTGACCGGGAAGCGCGTTTTCGAAAAGGCACGTGAGTACCGGGTGACCCGGGACCGGACGGACTGGCTCTCGACCCCTTCGGACGTCGGCAACTTCGGCCGTACCGTGGGGATCCTGTCGGCGTCGCTGATCGGGCGCCGGGTGATCGAACTGCTGCGGCCGTTCGACGTCCGGGTCCTGCTGCACGATCCCTATGTGTCCGATGTGGACGCTTTGGCTCTGGGGGTGGAGCCGGTCGGGCTCGGCGAACTGTTCGCCCGCGGTGACGTCGTCAGCGTGCACACCCCGCTCCTGCCCGAAACCCGGGGCCTGGTCAGCCGGGAACTGCTCACCTCGATGCGCCCGGACGCCGTCCTGATCAACACCGCACGCGGCGCCGTCGTCGATCAGGACGCGCTCGCCGACGTCACCGTGGGCGGCGGGATCAGGGCCGTCCTCGACGTCACCGACCCCGAGGTGCTGCCCTGCGACCATCCTTTGTGGACCAGGGAGAACGTCTTGATCACCCCGCATCTGGCCGGATCACAAGGGAACGAATGGCGGCGGCTGGCCGATCTCGCCGTCGCCGAGGTGGCCCGCTGGGCGGCGGGCGAGGAGTTCGCCCATCCGGTCCGGCGGGACAGGCTCGGGAGGTCAGCGTGAAGATGCCCGTCGAAGACAGGGAACTGAGCTCTCATACGGGCTACACCCGGCGGCACTGGGAGGCGGCCGCCGACGGACTGCTCGACGCCGCGTGGCGCTGGGCGAGCCCGGGTGGCGCGTTCCTCGACCTGCCGGGCAGGCCTTCGGCCAGCGGCGTCCGCTCGGACGGGCTGGAGGGTTACGCACGCACCTTCCTCGCGGCCGCGTTCCGGGTGGCCGGCGCCGAGGGTGACGACCCGCACGGGTGGCTCGGCCGGTATGCCGACGGGATCACCGCGGGTACGAGGCATCCCGGTCGCGAGGACGCCGAATCGTGGCCGCTCGTCCTGGACCACGACGTCCAGGGGCAGCCGATGGTCGAATCCGCGTCCGTGGCGCTGAGCCTGCGTCTGACCAGGGAATGGCTGTGGGACCGTCTTGATCCGTCCACTCAGGACAGAGTGGAGCATTGGCTGCGGGGCGCTTTGCGGCATGTGCCCGCGCCGAACAACTGGTACCTCTTCCCGTACACCGTGGCGGGTTTCCTGGAGGCGGCCGGCCGCGGTGACGCGGAAACCAGGCGCGTCCGGGAGCGGGCGCTGGAACTGCTGGAGACCTGGTACCGCGGCGGCGGCTGGTACGCCGACGGCGACGGTCGCGCGTTCGACCAGTACAACGGCTGGGCGCTGCATCTGTATCCGGTGCTCGACGCGTATCTGGCGAGGGAGACTTCGGTTCACGGACAGCGGCTGCGCGAGCACCTGGAGAGCTTCAGCCTGCTGTTCGGTGGCGACGGGGCTCCTGTCTACTTCGGACGGTCGCTCACCTACCGGTTCGCCGCGGCGTCGTCGATCGGACTCGGGGCGCTCACCGGGCACACGCCGCTCGTGCCCGGTGTGTCCCGGCGGCTGATGAGCGGGACGCTGCGGTACTTCCTCGACCGAGGATCGGTCGAAGACGGTCTGTTGAGTCTTGGCTGGCACGGCCCGCACGACGCGTCGTTGCAGCATTACTCGGGGCCGGGCTCGCCGTACTGGGCGTCGAAGGCCTTCGTCTGCCTGCTGACGCCACCCAGTGATCCTTTGTGGACCGACGTCGAGGAAGCCGCGCCGAGCGAGGGGCCGGACACGGTGCTGGCCGTGCCGTCCGCCGGACTGCTGGTGCAGACGACCGGGGCCGACGGGATCGTCCGGTTGCACAACCACGGCAGCGACCATGTCCGCCCGCACGAGGCGGACGCGGCCGAGGGCGAAGACCCGTTGTACGCCAGGCACGCCTATTCGACGCGGACCGGCCCGACGGCGTCTGGGAACGTGCGGGACAACCATTTCGCCGTCGTCGTCCAGGGTGCCCGGAGCGTCCGGCGTCGCATCCGTCCTCTCGGCGCCGGAACCGGGGACGGCTGGGGCTGGGCGGCGTCCGAGCACCACCCGGTGTTCGCCGACGGGCCGCCGATGGTGCCCGGCCTGCGGGTCGAGAGTGTGACCGTCGCCCGGGGCCGGTACGAACTACGGGTCCATCGCGTGGTCGGCGCGCCGCCGGGGGCCCGCGTGGAGCTGACCGGCTGGGCGACCGATCCCGAGGAGAAGTCGATCCTGAGGGCTTTGCACGGCTGGACCGGGCAGGACGAACTCCGCGCGCCGCAGGGCACCGCGTTCACCCGGTGGGCGGTGGTGCCGAGGCTGACGGGCGAGACTCCCGGGATCCACGCCGCCCTCACGTCACTTTCCCTTGAGCCACTGGAAGACGTCGAGGTCACCGTCGAGGCGGATGTCCTCGTGGTCCGGTGGGCCGATGGCGCCGTCAGCCGGGTGGGATTCGAACCACTCGAAGTAAGTCACACCTGATCCGTCCCCACGGAAAGGAGTCCACGATGAAGTGGACCGTCCGCCTCCTGGCGGTGCTCGTGATGCTCCTGGCCGGCCCGGCGACGCCCGCGAGCGCCGCCAGTCCGATCGATCTGACCAGCGGTTTCTACGTCAATCCGAACTCTCTGCCCGCGACCTGGGCCAGGGACAACCCCGGTGACGCGCGGGCCGCGCGGATCCAGGCGTCGATCGGCGCGCGGCCGATCGGACGCTGGTTCGGCAACGACTCGAACATCGGCGGCACGGTCGCGAACTACGCGGGAGCGGCCGACGGCCAGGACAGACTGCCGGTCCTGGTCGCCTACAACCTGCCCGGCCGGGACGCCTGCGGCGGGCATTCCGGTGGCGGCGCGGGCAGCGTGAGCGCATATCGGACCTGGATCTCGGGCTTCGCGGCCGGGATCGGGACCAAACCGGCGATCGTCGTCATCGAACCGGATTCGCTCGGTGACTTCGAGTGCATGACCGAAGCGGCGATCCAGGACCGGCTCGGCATGCTGACCTACGCCACCCAGATGCTCCGGCAGAAGGCGCCGAACACCTACGCCTATCTCGACGGCGGCAACGCCGGCTGGGTCGCGGCGCCGACCATGGCGAGCAGGCTGGACTCGGCGGGGGTGCGCAACGTCCGCGGTTTCTCGGTCAACGTTTCGAACTACTACACCACGTCCCAGTCGGCGAGCTACGCCGACGCGGTGAACGCGTCTTTGGGCTACACGGCCGAGTTCGTCATCGACACCAGCCGTAACGCGAATGGCCACAATGGACAGTGGTGCAATCCGCCCGGCCGGAAGCTCGGGGTTCCCGCGCAGGTCGGGGGCGGTGGCGCGGAGCTGCTGCTCTGGGTCAAGACGCCCGGTGTCTCCGACGGCGCATGCGGGATCGCGCCGTCCGTGCCCGCCGGTCAGTTCAGTCCCGACCTGGCCGTCCGGCTGATCGAGGGGAACTGAGACGCCCCTCACTTGCCGGCCGGTCACTTGACAGCGTGAGAAAGCGCTTTCAGGATGAGACACGACCAAGGAGGAGGCTGGGTGAAGCGACGGTTCGCCGTGAGCACGCTGGGCATGCCCGGTGTTCCCGTCGCCGTGGCCGCCGAGGTGGCCGCGGCCCACGGTTGCCACGGGCTGGAGCTCCGCGCGCATCCGGACGAGTTCGTCCACACGGGACTGTCCGGGCGGAAGACGGCGCAGGTACGGGCGTTGATCGAGGGGGTCGGCCTGAAGGTTGCCTGCGTCGCCGGCTACGCGAAGGTGTGCGCGCCGGGTCCGGACGAACCGGTGATCGCCGGGATCCGTGAGCTGATCGACCTCGCGCACGGACTCGGCGCGCCGTCGATCCGGGTCTTCCCCGGCGGCGAAGGCCGGGCGGACGACCGGATCGCCGCGGTGCTGGACGACCTGACGGCCGCCGGGGTCCGCCTGCTCGTCGAGACGCACGACTCCCATCCGACCGGCGAGGCCGCGGTGAGCCTCGTCGAGCCCTTCGGCGACCCCGGCCGCGTCGCCGTGCTGTGGGACGCGCTGCACCCGTGGCGTTCCGGCGAAACACCGGCCGAAACCCGGGCCGCGCTCGGCGAGTACCTCGGATATTTCCAGGTCAAGGACGCCGTCTCGGCCGAGGACACCACGCCCGTCCCGCCCGGAGAGGGGGCGGTGCCGCTCGATGAGTGCGCCGCGGCGCTGCGAGGCTGGGACGGCTGGATCTCCCTTGAGTGGGAGAAGGCGTGGTACCCGGACATCGCCCCGGTCGCCGTGCCCTTGCGCGCGGCCGCCACCTGGTTCACGAGTAGTGAGAAAGCGCTTTCAAAGGAGAACGGATGACCACGCGGAAACTCGGCGTCGTGATGAACGGCGTCACCGGGCGGATGGGCTACCGGCAGCACCTGGTGCGCTCGGTCCTGGCGATCAGGGAGGCGGGCGGGGTCGAGCTGGCCGACGGGTCGCGGGTCCAGCTGGAGCCGGTCCTGGTCGGGCGCAACGCGGACAAGCTCGAAGAGATCGCCACCCGGCACGGGCTGACCCGCTGGACCACCGACCTCGACGCCGCGCTCGGCGACGACGACCTCCCGCTCTACTTCGACGCGCAGCTCACCGCCGTGCGGGAGAAGTCGATCGTCCGGGCCATCGACGCGGGCAAGCACATCTACACCGAGAAGCCGGTGGCGGAATCGGTCGAAGGCGCGCTCGCCCTGGCGCGGCACGCGGAGGCCGCCGGGGTGAAGAACGGCGTCGTCCACGACAAGCTGTACCTCCCCGGCCTGCTCAAACTGAAGCGGCTGATCGACAGCGGCTTCTTCGGCCAGATCCTCTCCGTGCGCGGCGAGTTCGGGTACTGGGTCTTCGAGGGTGACTGGCAGAGCGCGCAGCGCCCGAGCTGGAACTACCGCGCCGAAGACGGCGGAGGCATCGTCGTCGACATGTTCTGCCACTGGAACTACGTGCTGGAGAACCTCTTCGGCTCCGTCGAGGCCGTGACCGCGAAGGCCGTCACACACATCCCGGAGCGCGTCGACGAGAAGGGCGACCGCTACGCCGCCACGGCCGACGACGCGGCGTACGCCATCTTCGAGCTCGAAGGCGGCGTCATCGCCCAGCTCAACTCGTCGTGGTGCGTGCGGGTGCACCGCGACGAACTCGTGGAGTTCCAGGTCGACGGCACTCGCGGCAGCGCCGTCGCCGGCCTGCACAAATGCGTCATCCAGCCGAGGGAGGCCACCCCGAAGCCGGTGTGGAACCCCGACCTGGCCGAGACCCGGTCGTACCGTTCGCAGTGGCAGGAAGTTCCGGACAACGAGGACTTCGGCAACGGCTTCCGCGCGCAGTGGGAGCAGTTCATCCGCCACGTCGTCGAGGACGCGCCGCATCCCTACGACTTCATGGCGGGCGTGCGCGGCATCCGGCTCGCGGAGGCGGGCCTCGAGTCGTCGCGGGAGAACCGCCGGATCTCGCTGGGCGGGTAACGCCCGGTTGGTCGTGAGTGGCGATTCGGGTTAGAACCCGAATCGCCACTCACGACCAACTCGACCCACTCGGTACCGGCGCCCTGGACGCCTAGCGGCCGAACACCGCCGCCGGGTCCTCGGCGATCAGCACGGCGATCTCGCGGATCTTGCGGTTCGTGTGCTGGGACGCCTCGGTGAGCCAGCGGAAGGCCTCGTCGGCGTTCAGTTCCAAACGTGCCATCACGATGCCCTTCGCGGTGGCGATGGCGTCCCTGGTCTCCAGCGCGGCGACCAGGGTCTCCGCCTGTTTCTCGGCGGCGGCCCAGCGGGACGCGGTCAGGATGATCGCCGAGATCGCCGAGGTGAACATCGCGACCAGGGCCGCCTCGACCGGGTCGAAGGCGTTCTCTTCGAAGCTCCAGACGTTGAGCGCGCCGGCCAGCGGCTCGGTCTCGCGGCGCCGGTAGCCGTGGCCGTCGTCGGGGAGGAACAGGGGGCAGGCCAGCGCGGTCTTGACGCCGAGTTGCTCGGCGGCGGCCGCGAAATCCGGCCAGCGTTCGGCGGCGGTCTCCAGTCGCGTGCGGACGATCTCCCCGCTGGAGGCCGCCTTCAGGCACGGGCCCTCGTCGGCGGAGTACTGCGCCTTGTCGAGGGGGAGCAGGGACTCGTCGGTGGCGGCGACGGTGCTCGGCTCGTCGCCGGAGTACAACGTGACGGTGGCCGCGTCCGCACCGGGCAGCAGGCCGACCACCTTTTTCGCCACTCGCACCAGCAGGTCGTCGCGGGACTCGTCGAGCCGCATCGACTCCGTGATCTCCCGCAACGCCGCGGTGGTGTCGCGAAACTGATCCATCACGTCCCTTTCCCTCGGCGGCGCCGTCCGCCGTCCATCAGAACGTACTCGCTCCGATCGCGGCGGCGTTCGCCAAGACGGCGTCAATGAGACGGGGCTCCGTGGGTCCGCCAGGTGGATGAGACCTACCCCCATCCGTCTCATCCTCGGCTACACCCAAAGTAGGACGACGCCGAGCGAACAGCTGATTACCTTCGAACGTGACCGCTTGATCACGCCTGGTTATCAGGAGGCTTTGTGGGCACCGACCGTCTCCAGTCACTCGATGTGCTGCGTGGGGTCGCGATCCTCGGCACACTCGGTACCAACATCTGGATCTTCACCGATCCACAGGGCGGGGCGGGCTTCATGGCGCTGCCGTCCACGGATTCGGTCGACGGTTGGGTCGAAGTACTGCTCCGATCCCTCAGCAACGGGAAGTTCCTGGCCCTGCTGTCGATCCTCTTCGGAGTCGGGCTCGAACTGCAGTACCGGTCCGCCCGGAAACGCGGCGCGCGCTGGCCGGGGTGGTACCTCTGGCGATCGGCGTTGCTCCTGTTCGAAGGCACCGTGCACTACGTGCTGATCTTCGAGTTCGACGTACTCATGTACTACGCGATCGTGTCCGTGGTGGTCGCCTATCTGATCGGCCGGAAACGACGGGTGATCCACGGCTGGATGATCTGGCAGGGGCTTTCGCTGGTGGCGGGGGTCATCGGGCTCTCCATGCTCCTGGCCGCCGGGCCGGGGATGGGCGGCGGCGGGCAGCGGGCCGCGACCTGGCTCGGCCAGGTGAACGAGCGGCTCGTGCTGGCGGGTGTGTACCGCGCCGAGGCCGTCCTGGTGATCCCGCTGAGTATCACGCTCTTCCTGCTGGGAAGCCGGTTGCTGAGGGCCGGCGCGCTCGAGAACTCCCCGCGCGGCCGGATCGTCCAGCGCCGGATGATCTGGATCGGGTTCGGCATCGGCCTGCCGATCGACCTGTTCGCGGCGTGGAGCGGACCGCAGTGGTTCCTCGTCGCCCGCTACCTCGCCGCCCCGATCGTGGCCGTCGGACTGCTCGGGCTGATCACCTCGCTGGTGCACCGGATGCGGGAGGAACCGGGTCCGGTGCGCCGGGGCCTGACCGCGGTCGGCCGGATGGCGATGTCCAGCTACATCCTGCAGAACCTCGTCGCGAGCGTGCTCTGCTACAGCTGGGGGTTCGGCCTCGCCGTCACGCTGCAGGACTCGCGACCATGGTGGGTCATCGGTGCCTTCGCCGGTATCTCGGCGGTGTTCGTGGTGTTCGCGGTCCTGTGGATGCGGCGGTTCTCCCGGGGACCGGTGGAACTCGTCTGGCAGTGGGCCTACCAGGCCCCGCAACGCCGTAAGCGGTCCGCCGCGCCGGTGCCCGAACCACGGACACCGGTCGAGATCGAACCCGCGAACAGGGGTGACGAAGCGGCTGAAGCGCCGAAGGCAGATGATCGACCTCGGAGAAGGTCGTCTTCCAGGGGGCGGTAAGGGGTCGGATGGTCGAGGCGCGGCGTCTGCGGGCGTGGTGGGACGTCCTGCTCCATGTGGCGTTCACCGGGACGGACACCCCATCGATACGCTCGGTGGGGCTGCGCAGGCTGCGTACCGTCGCCATCGTCGGGGGCGGGCTCTGGGCGGGTTTCCTCACCTTCGCGATCGGCTCGGCACCGCCTGCCGCGAAGACGTTCAACGTGCTCATCAGCGTGATTCCCTGCCTGCTCGCGATCCGTTCACCACTGTGGGGCTGGCGCGCGCTGCTCGTGGGCATCGTGCTGACGCCGCCGACGCTGCCGCGGATGGTCCAGTTCTGGAGCTGGCCGTGGTCGCCGGGCCTCGCGCTCGCCGCCGCCGTCGTGTTCTACCTCGTCGGGGCGAGCAACGACCAGCGGGAACTGGCCTGCGCGGCGCTGATCTCGTTCGCCGCCATGGCACCCTTCCTGCGCGATTGGCGCGACACGGCGCTGCTCGTCGTACTGGGCGGGATGCTGTTCTTCCTCGGTAACACGGTCCGCCAGCGCCGTCTCGCCGAAGAGGCGCGCGCCGCGGACCAGGACCGCCGGATCGCCGAGGAAAGACGGGCGGCGGTCCTGGAGGAGCGCGCCGTCATCGCGCGGGAACTGCACGACGTGGTCGCGCACCACATGTCCGTCCTCGCGCTGCGCGCGGATTCGGCCCGGTTCCGCTTCGCCGGTCCCGGCAAGGCCGATCTCGACGAAGGGGTGCTGCGGGAGTTCGCCGATCTCGCCGGGACCGCCCGCGAGGGCATGACCGAACTACGCAGGCTGCTCGGAGTCCTCCGGTCCGGGGACGGCGACGCCCTGGTCGCGCCGCAACCGGGGCTGGCCATGGTGAGTGAACTCGTCGACCGGGTCCGGGCCGCGGGGACCCCGTGCGAGCTCGACGTCCGCGGTGATCTCGACGTCGTCCCCGCCGGGGTCGCGCTGTCGGTCTGCCGGATCGCGCAGGAGGCACTGAGCAACGCGATCCGGCACGCTCCCGGCGCGCCGGTGTCCGTCGAACTCGTGGCCCATCCGCGTTCGGTCCGGCTGGTGATCGAGAACGGCCCCGGCGAGCGGCCGACGCGGACCGGGCAGACCGGCGCCGGTCACGGACTGCTGGGGATGCGGGAACGGGCCGCTATGCTCGCGGCGGATCTCGACGCGCGGGTGAAACCGGACGGCGGTTTCCGGGTGGCGCTGACCGTGCCACTCGACGATGGGGGGCGGTCCGAACCGTGATCTCGGTGGTCATCGCCGACGACCAGACCATGGTCCGGCAGAGCTTCCGCGCCGTGCTCGACGCGCAGGACGACATCCACGTGGTGGGGGAGGCGCCCGACGGGGCCGCCGCCATCGCCCTGTGCGCCGAACTCGAACCGGACGTCGTCCTGATGGACGTGCGCATGCCGGAACTGGACGGGCTCGAGGCGACCCAACGCATCGTGGCGCGATGGCACGAGATCCGCGTGCTGATGCTCACCACCTTCGACATCGACGAGTACGTGTTCGGCGGGCTGCGGGCGGGGGCCAGCGGTTTCCTCCTGAAGGACGCCCCGCTGGACGACCTGGTCACCGCCGTCAGGGTGGTCGCCGCGGGCAACGCGCTCTTCGCTCCGGCGGTCACGAAGCGGCTGATCGGCGAGTTCACCCGGACACACGCGGGACCCGCGCGGCTGGCGGACCTGACCGCCCGCGAAACCGACGTGCTCCGGCTCATCGCGCGCGGGTTGTCCAACGCCGAGATCGCCGAAGCGCTGGTGATCGCCGAGCAGACGGCGAAATCCCACGTCAGCCGGGTCTTCACCAAACTCGGCGTCCGCGATCGCGCGCAAGCCGTCGTGGTCGCCTACGAGGCCGGGCTCATCGTGCCCGGTACCGACTAGTACCGGGGTACGGGTTCGCCGTCCGGTGCTACCGGGGTAGTGGCGCCAAGACGGTTCCGCCGGGCGATGTGCCCAGGCCGGACAACGGAGATCGTTCACCCATGGACCGGATCAACGCCTTGCGCGCCCACGCGACGCCGATCGTCATCGGTGCCGCGGTCGTCGTGCTCACCGCGATCGCGCTCGTCTGGTGGCTCACCGATACTCCGCTGGGGATCGATTCCGCCGTCTACCGCGCCGGTGGGTCCGCGGTGATCCATGGGGAACCGCTGTACGCGCACCTGACCGCGTTACCCGGCTGGGTGCCGGACCTGCCGTTCACCTATCCGCCGTTCGCCGCGCTGCTCTTCGTCACGCTGACCGCGCTGCCGACACAGGTGAGCTGGTGCTTGCTGGCGATCGCCGCGGCGCCTTCGCTCTACGTCGCGCTTCGGCCGTTCACCGAGCGCGCGTATGTCCCGTTCCTGCTGCTCGGCGCGTTCGCCCTGCAACCGGTGTGGCAGACGATCGGACTCGGGCAGGTGAACCTCGTTCTGATGGCCGTGGTGATCGCGGACGTGCTTCTCCTGCGTGGTTCGCGCTTCAGCGGAATCGGGATCGGCATCGCGTCGGCGGTCAAACTGATCCCGCTGATCTTCATCGTCCACCTCCTGCTCGTCCGGCGGACCGCCGACGCGGTCCGCGCGCTGGCGGCGTTCCTCGGTAGCACGGCGCTGGCGTTCGCCGTGCTACCGAAGGATTCCCTGCGCTATTGGACGTCCGCGATCTTCAACGACCACTTCGCGGAGATGAAAGGCTGGGTGGGAAACCAGTCGTGGCAAGGGTTCATCGCACGGACCCTGCCCGAGGGCCGGACGGCGACGGTGCTGATCGGCTGCTTCGGCGTACTCTGCGCGGCGGTCATGATGTGGCTTGTGCGGCGGCTGCACCGAGCGGGCGACGATCGCGCGGCCCTGCTGGTGACGGCCGGCTGCGCGCTGCTCGTCAGTCCGATTTCGTGGACACACCACTGGGTGTGGGTCGTGCCGGCCCTCGGTTACCTGTGCACGAGGGCGAAGCGCGCGGTGGTGCCGATCGTCGCCGTCCTGTTCACCGGATGGACCGTCGCCGTGGTCCCCGGCGGTGGCGGCACCGAACGCACCTGGAACCTCGGACAAGCCCTCGTCGGCAACGCGTACCTGATTTCGGGATCCGTCCTGATCTGCGCGCTCGCTCGCGGTCTGTCCGATTCGGACAGTGAGAAACCCGTTACCACGCCGGTTTCCGGGGGATAATTTCCGTCCGATCCCGGTTCGGAAACCGTTCGGGACAACGAAGAACTTTCACGAACTGCCCTAAAGGCGGTATCCCGGAGGCGGGAACTTGGTAGACAGGGGGTGGGACGCAGGCCCCGGCTGTATCGCCCGGGCCGCCGCGGAGACGAGGGGCAGCGGACATGCGTGCACAACTGGGAGAATGCATCGCGGCGCTCAGCGATCGGGAAACCGAGGTACTGGCGCTGATCACGGGGGACAAAACGGACCGGGAAATCGCCCGCGAGCTCGGCATCGGCGAACGGACGGTCCGGGCACACGTCAGCCGTATCCTGCTCAAACTGGGGGTCGCGTCGCGGGTCGGCGCGGCGGTCGCCGCCACCAAGGTGGGACTCGCCCAGGACGTCATCGGGCGGGATCGCCACGGCGGTTGACGGCTGGCGGAATCGCCATGGCGGCGAAGCCAGTTTCACAAACTTCCTTGTCTGACAACAATTCCTCCTACGGTCGGCAAGTCGGCCGTCCTGACTGGGAGGTTCGCACCATGGCTGTTACTCGCACGATTCGCAGCGCGGTCATCGGTTCCACGGTGGCGGCGGCGAGCGCCGTCCTCGTCGCCATGGCACCGGGCGCGTCGGCCGCGCCCGCGGCGTCGGATGGTCCCATCACCACACTCGGCACCTGCGGGCAGACCTTTTCCCCGAGCACGTCCGGGGCGAAGGCGTACTGGGAGGTGCAGTGCTCCGGTGGGCGGGTCCGGATCAGCGGCTGGGTGGAGGACACCGCGGCGGACGGGCAGTGCGCGAAGGTGAAGGCGATCTGGCCGAACGGCAACACCTACTTCAGCCCGGCGGCCTGCCCGAAGGGGAACCGGAAGGGATTCACCTCGCAGTACAACAGCGGCAACAGCGTGAACGCCTACCTCTACGAGTACGACGTGTGATCGGACCGGGCTGACGGATCAGCGGAACGCGGTCTCCGGTGCGCCGGGGACCGCGTTCGTCGTCGAGGTCAGGGGTGAGGGCTTGAAACCTTTGACGATCAGCCAGACACCGAGGGAGAACTCCCACAGGGCGATCGGGAGCGCGCCGAGCGCCGACCAGGCGGAGCCCATGTCCTTGAGGCCGACCGCGGTCGCGACCGTGGACGCGACGAGCAGGGGAGCCCCGACGAATCCCAGCACGGGGAGCACCCGCGGCACCAAACGCGACTTGTACAGGAGATAGCCCAGCAACACGGCGTTCAAAGCGGGTACGAGGCTTTGCCCGAGCAGGAACGCCTGGTCGTAGAGGGCGACCAGCGCCTGCCCGGCGACCACCCCGTCCGACCCGGCGCCGGCGCGTCGCAAGGTCACGACCGACAGGAGAGCGGAAACGCCCACGCCGATGGCCGCGGCTTCGAGGACCCGGGCGCCGACGAACCCCAGCGCGACCCCCTCGTGCTGCAGTTTCACCACCGGGTACAGCGCGACGGCCGTGCCGATGCAGGCGACGGCCACGATCGATTCCAGCAACCCGCCGACGAAGACGGCGGTGTCCGGACCGGGGCCCGTGACGTAGTTCCGGTCCCGAACCGGTCCGTAGAGCGCGAGAATCGGGATCGAGACGAAGGTGAGCAGGTAGAACGTGCCCGCGACGACCGCGGTCTTCCTGAGCGAGTCCATGGGAACCTCTCGGTGGGGCAGCCGTGGTGTGGCGCCGTCCGGGGGCCCGGGACGTGGGCACACGAGATGTGCCCGGTCGTCCGAGACTACGCCCTGGGCACCCCCTGACCCGGCGCTTTCACTCCTTCGCGACTGTGGTGCACGTCGCCACCGGACAGCCGGGCCGTGAATACAGGACTATCCTCGAAAACAGCACTTCGTTGCCCTTCACGCGTGACTCGGATTCGTTCGTCACGCTGAAGGACCGCCCCGGACCTCGGCGGCGCACGTTCAGTGTGTCGCGACGACGACACGAACGAGCCGGCGAGCCATCCGCGGCGAGAGGCTCAAACCATGGCCGGACCCCGGCATGCGCCGAACGGTCACGACGACGTCCGGCGAGTGGTTCCGCGCCTGGTGCGGGTGACCGCGGCTTGGAGCTGGCGACTGCTCGTCATCGGCGCGATCCTCTACGTGCTCGGCGTGGTCGCCGCCTATCTCGCCGCGGTGGTCGTGCCGGTGTCGATCGCGTTGCTGCTCGCCGCGATGCTGGCTCCCGCGGTGGGTTTCCTCGTCCGTCATCGCGTTCCCCACGGTCTCGCCGTCGCGATGGTGCTGGTCGGCGGGCTGGCGGTGCTCGGCGGCCTGCTGACCTTCGTGGTGCTCACCTTCATCAACGGGCTCCCGGCGTTGCGGGCCCAGCTCACGACGAGCGTCGACGCCGTGGCGAACTGGCTCACCACCGGACCGCTCCACCTCAGTGCCGCGCAACTGCGCGATTCGGCCGACGAGCTGGTGACCACGCTGACCAATTCCCGGACCGGACTGACCTCCGGTGCGCTGAGCACGGCGGCGACCGTCGGCGAGGTGCTGGCCCAGGTGCTGCTCGTGTTGTTCGTCCTGATCTTCCTGCTCGCGGACGGACCAGGGATCTGGGCGTTCCTGCTGCGTGCGGTGCCTGCCGCGACACGGACCCGGGCCGACGTCGCCGGAAGGCGGAGCCTGGCCGCGCTCGTCAGCTATGTACGCGCGACGATCGCGGTGGCCACGGTGGACGCGGTCGGCATCGGAATCGGTATGGCCGTTCTGGGTGTCCCGCTGGCCATCCCCCTGTCCGCGCTGGTGTTCCTCGGCGCGTTCGTGCCGATCATCGGCTCGGTGGTGGTGGGTACGGTCGCGGTCCTGATCGCGCTGGTCGCCAACGGGCTCGTCCCGGCACTGATCCTGCTCGGCGTCGTCCTCGTCGTCCAGCAACTGGAAAGCCATCTGCTGCAACCATTCCTGCTCGGCCGGGCGGTGAAGCTCCACCCGCTCGCGGTGGTGCTCGCCATCGCGACCGGCCTGGTCGTCGGCGGTATCGCCGGGGCACTGCTGGCGGTGCCGCTCCTGGCGGTGCTCAACTCCGGCATCCGGTCCTTGCGCAGCGAGGCCGACGAACACGTCGACCCGGCCGACGTCCACGCGAGCAGACCCGCGGAGTCCGGTCCGCCCGAACCCGGCCTCGACCGGGAAACCGAACTACCACAAGGAGATCGTCCATGACCACGACCGCACAGGAACTCGACCGGAGCCGGATGGACCAGATCGGCAAGGAACTGGATTCGCTACGCCAGAGAATCGTGGCCGATCTCGGCGCGGGCGACGCCGATTACATCCGCCAGGTCGTCGCGGTGCAACGGCTCAGCGAGATTTCGGGCCGGGTGCTGCTGTTCGCGGGCTGGTTCCCGCCGGCGTGGTTCGCCGGTGTGGGCGCACTGGCGTTGTCGAAGATCCTGGACAACATGGAGATCGGGCACAACGTCCTGCACGGTCAGTACGACTGGATGAAGGACCCGACGCTGAATTCGCGGACCTTCGAATGGGACATGGTCTGCCCGAGTGAGCAGTGGCGCCGTTCGCACAATTTCATGCATCACACCTACACCAACATCCTCGACAAGGACCGAGACGTCGGCTACGGCATCCTCCGGATCACCGAGGACCAGAAATGGCATCCGTACTATCTCGGGAACCCGCTCTACGCCGCGGCGCAGGCGCTGTTCTTCGAATACGGGATCATGCTCCACGATCTCGAGGCGGACCGGATCGTGCAGGGACAGCGGTCGTGGAAGGACGTCCGGCCGCTGCTCGGCCCGATGCTGCGCAAGGTCCGACGTCAAGCGGGCAAGGACTACGTGGCCTATCCGCTGCTGACCGGTCCGCTGCTGCCGCTGACCCTGGCGGCGAACGTCAGCGCGAACCTGATCCGCAATCTCTGGGCCTTCTCGATCATCTTCTGCGGCCACTTTCCCGACGGAGCCGAGGTGTTCACCGAAGAGGAGAGCGAAAACGAGAGCAAGGGACAGTGGTACGTGCGCCAGATGGTCGGCTCCGCGAACATCACCGGTAGCCCGCTGTTCCATCTGCTGTCCGGAAATCTCAGCCACCAGATCGAGCACCACCTGTTCCCGGACATCCCGTCCCGCCGCTACCCGCAGATCGCCGCCGAGGTGCGGGAGATCTGCGAGAAGCACGATCTGCCCTACAACACCGGTTCCCTGTCGAAGCAGCTCGGCTCGGTCATCCGCAAGATCGTCCGGCTGGCTTTTCCTTGAGCCCGTCTCGCCGACCAGGAAAGGCAACGAGGCACCGCCATGGTGGACAACGGAATCGACCGGCTCCTCGACCTTCTCGGTGATTCCGACGGAGGTCTCGCCCTGGTCCGGCGCATCTGCGAGCTGTGCGTCACCGAACTGGTCGTCTCCGGGGCGGGGATGAGCGTGATGGCGGGCCCCTTGTCCGACGGCACCCAGGTTCTGTTGCACGCCACCGGGGAGGTGGGAGTGCGGCTGGAGGATCTCCAGCTGACCGTCGGCGAAGGACCGAGTGTGGACGCGTTCGTTTCGGGCGGGGCGGTGCTGGTGCCGGATCTCGACGTCGAGCATCACCGGTGGCCCGCCTACGCCCCGGGTGCCGCCGGATTCGGTGTGGCGGCGGTGTTCTCGTTCCCGTTACAGGTCGGGGCCGCGCGACTGGGCGTGCTGGATCTCTACCGCACCACGCCGGGTCCGCTGGACACGGCACGGCTCTCCGGAGCGTTCGCCTTGGCGGAGGCGGGCACGGTGGTGTTGCTGGACGATGCCGATGCGGCGCAGGGCGCGAAACTGCTGGGGCAAGGCGAACTGCACAGCGCGGTGCATCAGGCCACCGGCATCGTGACCGTGCAACTCGAAGTGAGCATTCAAGAGGCTCTCATCCGCATCCGCGCCTACGCCTACGCCCATCACCTGCCCCTCAACGAGGTGGGCAGGAGGATCGTCGGACACGAACTGATTTTCGAGAGGGAAGAGTGAGGTCATGACTGGAAAACCGCAGGAACCCCTGCCCCCGATCACGCTCGACGGTCTGCCGGACGCGGCGGGGCGGGAACGCCTGCTCTCGCGCACCTTCGTCGAGCTCGCGGACACCCTCGTGGACGAATTCGACGTCGCGGATTTCCTGCGCACCCTGGTCGAACAGTGCGTGCGGCTGATGGACGCCGCCGCCGCCGGGGTCGTACTGGCCGATTCCCAAGGCCATCTCCGGATGGCCGCGGCCTCATCCGAACGGGCGGGGCTGCTGGAAACCTTGGCGGTGCGGACCGAGGACGGACCGTGCATCGACTGCCTTCGCGGCGGCGCCCCGGTGCGCAGCACCGATCTGCGCCAGGACACCGCGAGGTGGCCCCGGTTCGCGGAGGCGGCGGTCGCCGCCGGATTCCTCTCCGCGGAGGCGGTCCCGATGCGGTTGCGCCGGATGGTCATCGGCAGTCTCAACCTGCTCCACACCGAGCCGGTCCAGGAAGACCCTGAGCGCACCGCGCTCAGTCAGGCGCTCGCCGACGTCGCCACCATCGGGCTTCTGCAGCAGCGCGCCATCACCCGCAGCGAGGTCCTCGCCGAACAACTGCAGTCCGCGCTGAACAGCCGGGTGATCATCGAACAGGCGAAGGGTGTCCTCTCGGCGCGCAGCCACGATCCGGACATGGAGAACGCCTTCTCCGCCTTGCGCGGGTATGCCCGCGGCCACAACCTGCGTCTGGCGGACCTTTCCCGTGACGTCGCCGCCGGCACCGCGGACATCAACGCGATCCTCGCCTACGCCTCGCGGTCACACACCTGAAGCGGGCGGGGTCGGGACCTGCCGCAACGCGCGGTTGTGCCGCGGTTCGGTGCGGGTCTTCGCGTGGTCCACCTGGCGGATCATGTCGGTACGCACCTCGTTGAGCGCGACCGGCAGATCCGAGGCCGAAGAGCCGGCCACCAGGTGTACGCCGGGAAGGCGATGGATCCGGCATTCGAGGGTGAGCTGCTGCCCCGTGCCGTTCCGGTCCTTCACGCTGATTTCGAGATCGACCTGGCCCTCGTTGAAGGAACGCAGCCGGGAACCGAGCGCGGCCAGTCGTTCGGCGACCCAGTCGTGTTCGGCGGCGGAGAACCCCGCGCCGAGACGGAGCCGTTCGACGATCAGGCTCAGATCTCGCCGATCGGCGGTCATGTCGGCTTCTTCCCGTTGGGCGTGAATAGACAGTCCTCAGTGGACAGTGTCTCGTCGTCTCGCGCGGGCGACGGGATACGGCCCACTGTACGCCGTGTGCGCGTGCCGAATCGCCGCATCGGTGAATTATCGGCGCGTGGAAACATGACTATCTCTGTACCATGAAAATACCGAGAGTATTTCGCACGTCGGAGAACGACCGATGTCACCTTCGGGTTTTCATCGACGCCGGCCTTCCCGGCCGGAGACCGGAGCCGAACATGCTCACCGACTCCCTCACCCCTGACGCCACGGACAGGCTGAGGCTCAAGCCCCGTAACTCGGAAAGCGGGTTCGTCGACGGTGCCTGGTGGCCCCGGTCCCGCGACCTGGCGACCGAGGTACCCGAACTCGCCACGGCGCTCAACGACTGGATCGGCCCGGTGTGGCGCGTGGCGTTCTCCCCGGCCGGCTGGGGAGTCACGGTCCGCGAACTGATCTCCCAGGGCCGGTTGGTCAAACTGGAGGGAATCGACTCGCAGAACGTTCACATCGTGCACGTGACCGGCGGGAACATGCACCGCGTCACTCTCCTGGTCGTACCGCCGGAGGCGGATCCGGTGGCCGCCGAGCGGGTGCTGGTGGCGGCCGCCGGGCAGAACAACGTGACCGGCCCGGAGGCGCTTCTCGACGAGTTCGGCGCGCGGCCCGTCCCGGAAAACGCGCTTTCCCGATGGGAATCCGAAGGCGGACAGGGCGTCGGCGCCGCCGGCCGGTGAAAAATCGGCGGCCGGGAACATTCGCGTCGGCTCCGCCGTTATACCTGATGGCCGAACGTCTTGAGTGTTCGTGTTTTCAGTGCACGCTCGCGCGGAAGTAGTTGCGGGCGCCTCTCTTCTTTCTTGCAGGGCAAGCCGGAGAAGTAGTCGTCTGAACCCGGCAACCGCCGCTCCGGCGAAGAAAGACCTGTAAGGAAATATTTTCATGACTCAAGGCGCAGTCAAATGGTTCAACGCCGAAAAGGGTTTCGGCTTCCGTAGCATCGAGGAGAACCAGCACGTCGAGTTCGAGCTGTCCCAAGGACAGAAGGGCCCGCAGGCGAGCAACGTCCGCGCCGTCTGATCCCCACCTCGTTTCCGCCCGTCCTCGGCGGGTATCCCTCCTGTGATCGCCCAAGCCCCAGGCGTCTGCATCCAAGCCCACGGAAAGAGCGATCCCCATGACCCAAGTACTCGAACAACCCCGGAAACAGGAGCATCGAGCATCCCAGCCGATGTTGTCCGGGGAGCAGTCCCGCACTGAGAATCTGCTGGTCAAGCTTTTCGCGGTGGTGCCGCTGTTAGCGTTGGCGGCCGCTGTCCCGTTCGCGTGGGGTTGGGGCCTGGGGTGGGTGGACGTCGCCATCGGCGTCGGGTTCTATTTCCTGACCGGCCTCGGTGTGACGGTGGGTTTCCATCGTTACTTCACCCACGGCTCCTTCAAGGCCAACCGCGCCCTGCGGATCGCGTTGGCGGTCACCGGGAGTATGGCGATGCAGGGCCCGGTGATCGGCTGGGTGGCTGACCACCGCCGCCACCACGCGTTCTCCGACCGTGATGGCGATCCGCATTCCCCGTGGCGGTTCGGTACCAGTCCGGCCGCGTTGGCCCGTGGTTTCTGGCACGCCCACATGGGCTGGCTCTTCGACCGTGAGAAGACGAACGCGCAGCGGTTCGCTCCGGACTTGCTCGCCGACCGTGATCTTGTCCGTATCGATCGGCTGTTTCCGCTGCTCACGGTGGTGACGTTGGTGGCGCCCGCGGTGCTCGGCGGTGTGATCACGTTGTCGTGGTGGGGTGCGGTGACCGCGTTTTTCTGGGCGAGTCTGGTTCGTGTCGCGCTTCTGCATCATGTGACGTGGTCGGTGAACTCGTTGTGTCACATGATCGGTGATCGTCCGTTCGCCGCTCGCGACAAGTCCGCGAATTTCTGGCCGTTGGCGATCGCGTCGATGGGGGAGTCCTGGCACAACTCTCATCACGCTGACCCGACTGGTGCCCGGCATGGTGTGGGTCGTGGTCAGCTGGATATGTCGGCGCGGTTGATCTGGTTGTTCGAGAAGGCGGGCTGGGCCACCGACGTCCGTTGGCCGAAGGCCGACCGCCTCGGCCGCAAACTCAACCCCGGCTACACGATGTCGCCGCGCGGGCTCGGCAAGCTGGAACGTGGGCTCCTCAGCGAAACACCGGCCAAGCGCTCGGGTCAGGACAGGTAGCGCGGGTACCGCTGGGTCGAGGGGATCCCCGCTCGTCGCGACCGTGCCGAGGCGCTACGGGCGGACCGCGACGGCGTCCACCTCGAAAAGCATGTCCGGTAAGGCCAGGGCCGACACCCCGAGGAGAGTCTGGGTGGGCGGCCGTTCACCCCAGATCTCGCCGATGAGGGTGCCGATGATCTCCAGTTTGGCGGCGTCGTGCTCGACGATGTAGGTGCGGAGCTGGACGACGTGACCGAAGTCGAGACCCACCTCCGCCAGGGCGGTTTTCAGGTTCGCCAGCGATCGCTCGACCTGATCGGTGAAGTCGCTCGATGTGACGTGGCCGTTGCCGTCGGATGCGTACTGGCCCGCGATGAAGACGAGTTCGCCGTCCGTGGTGGCGATGTGGCTGTATCCGAATCCCACTGGATCATGCAGGCCTGCGGGATTGATGATGTTGTGCGCCATGACTTTGTCCTTCGATGGGTCTTGTTACGGGGTTTCAGGCCTGGACGTCCGCGAACCAGCGGCGGGTGTGCTCGGGTACATCGGGTGCGTTTCGTTCCACCTGCACCTTGATGTCGGCGACAGTCTGCCCGGCTAGCTCGACGCGCCACGCGAGTTCCGCTTTACGCATGGCTTGGTCGATCAAGCAAGGTTCCCGGTAGACGTCTCGCGCCGGGTCTTTCGGACTCGGTCCGCGGATCTCGGTGCAGCGGAAGGCCTGCTCAGCCCCTTCGATCGCGGTGACCACGTCCATCAGTGTGATCCGCTCAGGGCCGCGAGCAAGCCGGAAGCCGCCCCGGGGGCCCCGGGTCGAGGTGACGATCCCGTCCCTGGCCAGCGCCTGCAATTG
This sequence comes from Amycolatopsis pittospori, assembly GCF_013870525.1. Classification (GTDB taxonomy): domain Bacteria; phylum Actinomycetota; class Actinomycetes; order Mycobacteriales; family Pseudonocardiaceae; genus Amycolatopsis; species Amycolatopsis pittospori. Next base: position 31,813 of record NZ_JACBXD010000027.1, on the reverse strand, counting down.
CTTGTTGAGGTAGGCCGTCGGCAGGCCGTGGAAAGCGGCCAGCTTTGCCGCGGGTGCCGCGGTGCCGGGGTCGAGCCAGGTCAGGTCCAGGCAGCAGTGCAGTGCCCATTCCACGCCCTCGCTCATCCTCATAATTCTGGATGTTACATGTCCAGAATTATGAGGGCAACCTCTTCGCGTACCCGCCCACCTCGACAAGGCATGCCCGGGTGCTGGGGACGGGTCCGCGCGGCGGAAGGCGGGTTCGACGGCAACCGCGCGTCGGGTGGACCCTGCCTCCGCGGAAGGAATCTCCCCATCGCCGGCTCTGCCGACCATGCTCTTTAAGTCCTGTCTGAAAGGGTCCCGGAGGGTGGGGTGATATGTCAGGATCCGCGATATGAACAAGATGAAGAGGGTCGCGGTTCTCGCCGGTGTGGCATCGGCTGTCGGCACGCTTCTGGCCGCCCCGGCTTCGGCCGCCCAGGAGGGCGACCCGTTCGTGTGCAGAACAGGCAACATCTGCGTGTGGCAAGACGGCGACTTCAACGGCGGTATGCAGCAGTTCGACCAATTGGTGGTCTTGAACTACTACGGCCAGTTCTACGACAACGGCGAGCACATCAACGACACGGTCAGCTCGATCTTCAACCGCAGCAGTCATCGGATCAACTTCTATTGGAACGCCGGCGCGCACCTCGGGGACTTGTGCGTCAGGGTCGATCCGGGCACCTCGATCGGCAACCTCGGCTCCTACGGCTGCGACAACACCCTCAGCTCCCACTACTCGGCCGACCTCTGAGTCCGAAATGGCAGCACGCTGCGAGCATGGCTATGTCGTGCGCGGCTCGGACCGGTCGAAGAACATGTCCGTCCAAGGCTCGCACAGGCCGAGGTAACGCTCGGCGTCGGACTTGCCTCGGAATCGTCGTAACAAGACGACGATGAGCGCGTCAAGGTGCCCACCGGCGGGATCGAGCGTGCTGCGGGCCATGAGGACGTCGTCCTTGCGAAGCCGAACGGTCCGCGAGAGGTGCTGCGCCGTCACCGTGCCGGTGGACAGATCCGCCATCGATCGGAGGTAATGCGCGTCCGGATTATCCGCCTCGATCTCGTCCAGCTCATCGCAGTATCGATACACGGTGCGCAGATCCCCCAGGGCGATCAACGCCTGACAGGCGACCGGCAGGGTGAGGGCCCGGTAGTCCCGTGCGCTGAGCAAGTCGGCCGTGTGCACCCCGGCGGAAGCCAGCTCGCGCAGCCGCGTGCACGCCTCGACGAGGTGTTCACGGCCGAGTGTGACGAAACCGTCGCGGACGATGAAGTAGAGCCAGCGCGGGTTGTCCGGTTCGTTTGCGAGCGCGATCCTCAACAATCCCAGGTTCCGCTTGAGTTTTCCTTTGGCCTGCGCGATCGCTGGTCGATAACCGTCGTGTCGGAACTCGACGTCCAGGCAGGCCAGGCCGACTCGGGTGTCCGGGTTCCCCGCGACAACGGGGTATTCGTGAACCGGCCCCCGGAACCGGATCGAGTTCTCCGCGAGGAAGATACGGGGAATCGCGTCGTCGGACTTCCCGCTGCCCTCGTCGACGATCTTCGGAGCGAACACGCGCCTGGACGAACCTTCGATGCTCGACGCGGACGCGAGGCGGGAAGGAAGTTCGATGGCGGCACGCTCGGTGAGCCATTCGTCGGCGTCGAGGAAGACGATCCAGCCTTCGTTCACCAGGTCGAAAGCGAAGTTTCTTGCCTTGGCGAACGAATTCGGCCACGGGATCCGTCTCAATCGGACACCTCGGTCCGCGTACGCGGCGACGATCCGGCCGGTCGCGTCCTCGGATCCGGTGTCGATCACGAGTATGTCGAAACCGTGGCCGACGACGCTGTCGAGACAGCGTGCGATACACCGTTCCTCGTCCTTCGCGAGGACGACGATCGTGATGGCACAGTCTTGTCCAGATGCCTTGCCGTGCATGGAACCCCTTGTCCGGTGACGACCGTGAGCGCCCCTCGCCGGGAACGCCCACGGTCCGCCCGTTACGCCGTCACCGCGTGCAGGCGCTCGTCTCGTCCACGTAGTACCAGGTGTTGCAGGTGAACGACCAGTGGTCGAAGATGTAGCAGATGATGTGGGGGAGCGGGTTGTAGGATTCGCCCGTGTAGTCGAACCTCTGGATATCGAGGCCGGTACAGGTCTTCGAGTGATTCCGTGGAACCGGGTTCGGGTCCATGCAACCGAGGACCGTCTGCTCGCCGGCGGTGGCGGGGCCGGCGGACAAGGCGAAGAAAGACGCGCTCGCGAACAATACAGCCGCGAAGGCACGTCCCTTCCTGACCGACTTCTTCGAACTTCGAGCGATGACAGGCGGCGTGGCCATGTCCGCCTCGAGGGCGTCCAGGAAAGCCAGGCGTTGAGCGTCCATGAAGTTCCTCCGGGTCGTCTGCGGAGAGTGTTCGGGGCAAAGATAAGAAGGATTCTGCTGACCGGGAACCCCTTTCAAGCGCCGCTGAAGCCCCTTGTGATCACGAAGAAACACGGCCGTCGCGACGAATTCCAGAACTTCCTTTGGACTTGTCGATGATGATCGGCTCGTAGCGTCGATCTTCTTCAGCGCAGCTTCGAGCCGGTTGGCCTGGGTCGCTTCGACTCCAGCGTGTTCAGAGTCGGACGTCGTGCCGGGAGGACGCGTCGAGTTTGCGGAGTACGTTGGCGACGTGGTCTTCGACGGTGCGCCGTGAGATGAACAGGGCTTGCGCGATTTCCCGGTTGGTGTGGCCGTTCGCCAGCAGGCGTGCGACATCGTGTTCGCGCGGCGACAGCTGCGTGCCGTAGCTGCGGCGGCCACGGACGGAAGGTATGACAGTGCCGGTGCTGCGGATGTGGTGACGGCAGCGGGCCGCGTCGACGGTGGCACCCAGGGCGTCGAACGCGACGGCCAGCTCACGGAACACCGAAGGATCGGCGCCGGTGATGCGAGCGGCCCGGTCGGCGCATTGGGCGGCGCGGTAACGCTGCCCGAGTACGTCGTAGCGCAGCTGCGCGTCACGGTAGTGGCGCCCCGCGTCGTCGTGATCTCCCGCCGCGGCGGCCACCTGCGCCCTGCACACCGTGAGCGCCAGCCGCGCCGATGGCGCGTCGATGCCTTCGAGCTCTTCCTCGGCTTCCGCGACGAGTTGCCGCGCGGCATCGGTCTCGTCGTCGGCGAGGTAGCACGCGACGGCCTGGGGGACGATTTCGGCGGTCCACGCCCAGGACCCCTTCTCGCGTAGCAGGGCGAGTCCACGCTCCGCGTGAGCGCGAGCCGCGGTGTCGTCCCGGCTGAGCAGCATGGCGGCCATCCCGCCCGCCGCGGCCACCGCCACCGGGATCACCGCGGTCGGGTGAGTGTCCAGGGCGGAGTGGAATCCGCGTTCGGCGGTCAGCCAGTCGCCGCGTGCGGCGGCCAGCCAGCCGATGACCAGGTTCAGTTCGTTCGCGATGTGTGGCAGATGGGAATAGACACGGATCAGCGCCTGTACCCGCTCGGCCAGACCGGACCACTCGCCCGCGAGCCAGTCCAGCCTGGCCGAGGTGGCTTCGGCTGTCGCCACCACGTAGTCGGCGCCCGCCCGTGAGGCCATCGCCAACCCGGTGTGCAGGAACGTTCGTCCCTGCCGGTCCCGGCCGGTCCACGAGCACGCGTCGGCCAGATTGGCGTAGGCCCGGGCGAGATGCCTGATCTCGGCGGGGTCGTCGATGTCCTCGGGTGCGGGCAGCAGGGCGATCCGATCCCAGATGACCGGGTCACCGACGATGAGCTGCCCGCCGAGCACGGTGGCCAGCACCGCCGTGCGGACAGGGCGCCCCGGCAGCCGAGAGAGCAGGTCCTCCACCCTCAGAAGCCAGACGCGATGGTCGGCCGCGGTGGCGATGTCGAGGTAGGGCACGGAGAGCAGTGCCATCCCGGACGCGATGCGTTCGGGATGGTCGCCGAGAAGTTCTATCGCGTGGGCGATTTCGGCACAGCCACGGTCCAGCAGGGACTCGCGCACCAGCAGGGTGCCGAAACACAGACGCACCTCGCCGCGCACGTCGGCGGCCAGTCTGGGGTCTGACTGCAGCTCCTCGATGCGCCTGATCACGTCGGTGTCAGGAAGACCGGTCAGCGCGTATGCACAGAGTTTCCTGGCGAGCCGGGTCAAGTCCTCGGCGGGCGCGTCGCGGTCGGAGACCACTCGCGAGAGCACGTCCACCGCAAGGGACATGTCCTTTTCCCCGGCCGCGGCGTCCGCGGCTTTTTCGCTGTATCGCAGCCACTCTTGCGGCATACCTGCCTCGGCACAGTGTTCGGCGAGCCGCGCGGCCGGCCATCCGGCTACCCCGGCCAGCACGCGTACAGCGGCACTGTGCAGTTCTCGCCGACGCGGTCCCGGCAAGGCCGCGTAAACCGCCCGTCGCGCCATCTCGTGCCGGAGGCCGTACCGGTTCGGCGGGCCTTCCGTCAGCACACCGGAACGCACCAGGTTCACCACCGGACGCGGTCCGGGAGACCCCGCCACCGCGGTGAGGATCTCCGCCGGCGCGTCGCCCAGCACGGCCGCCGCTTCGACGACCGCGCGCTCCGGTGCGATCAGCCGGTGCAGTCGTTCGAGCACCGATTCCCTCACCAGGACAGGCACATCGACGGTGGCCAGGACCCGGCCCGCCGCCACCCCCTCCAACCGGGTGTCCACCAGCCGCTCACGCAGCGCGCGAGCCGTTTCCGCGACCACGTAAGGAATTCCGCCGGTCTCGTGCAGAACCGCGGTCGCGAAGGACTCCGAAACGACTCCGCCTGTCACGGCTTCGATCAGCGCCCGTACCTCCGACTCGGCGAACGGTCGTAGTCCCAGGTGGCGGGTGACGACCTCGGGCGGTGGACGCACGACCGGCCCCAGCGGGGCATCGCCGCGAAGTTCCTCGCGCCGGTAGGTCATGACCAGCGACAGTCCTGGCGGCGGATCGGCGAGCAGGAATCTCAGCACCTGACGGGTGTCGTCGTCCGCCCAATGCACGTCTTCGACCACGAGCACGACCGGTCCGAGCGCGCGCACCAGCGCACAGACCGCACGGAACATCCGATGACGCTCGGCCTCCGGGCGCTCCAGCGGTGGCGGGGCCGGCGGCAGGAGATCGGCGAGTTCCGGCAGGTGTCCGCGCAGTGCGCCGGTCACCGGATCGGGACTGTCCACCCTGTCCCCGGCTCGTCCGAGACAGTCGAGCAACGGACCATAGGGGAAGGGTTCGTCCAGCGGCTGACAGGTACCGACGGTCATCCACCGGTTCCTGCCGCGCATCGCCGCCGCGAGAGCGCCGATCAAGGTGGTTTTCCCGGCCCCCGCCTCACCTTCCACGAATGCCACGACGGGCGGCCGGATGACGATGTCGAACAGGGTGGCCAGTTCCGCGGTCCGGCCGATCACCGGGGTGGATCGTCCGCGCGCCGCCTCGCCACTCATGGCACCTCCGCGCTGGTCACACCGTTCGAGAGGCCGCAACGATACGTCGATCCGGTGCCACCACGTAACCCTGAGCACGGTAATGCCGTACCCCTCCGGGGTCTCACCACGATTGTTTCCCTTCCGCCCGCGCCGAATGGTGAAGCGGTGCGCCAGGCGCACACGGGAAATGGAGGAGAGATGCACAAGGCCCGAATGACGTTAGGTCTGTTCGGCATCGCGGCCGCACTGGTGACGGCGAGCCCCGCCGCGTCCGCCGCGACACCCGAAAGCGATGTCGTGCAAGCCCGGCAGCCCATCGCCGGTCGCTACATAGTGGTCCTCCGGGACGGTGCGCAGGCAGCCGCGCAAGGTGGGGCCGCCTCGTTGACCCAGCGCTACGGCGGTGCGGTGGTCGACACCTACGCGCTGACTCTGAACGGGTTCTCGGTTCGAGACCTGAGCGAGCGGCAGGCGCGGCGCCTGGCCGCCGACCCGACGGTCCGGACGGTGCACCAGGATGGCGTCGCACGTGCCGCCGGAGAGCAGCCGAACCCACCGTCGTGGGGGCTGGATCAGATCGACCAGCGCACGAAGACCTTGGACAAGAAGTACGTCTACCCCAACGGCGGCGAGGGTGTCACCGCGTACGTCGTCGACTCCGGGGTGGGTATCCAGCACGCCGAATTCGAGGGCCGGGGCGCGCACGGCCGCGACTTCATCGACAACGACAACGACGCGAGCGACTGTTTCTGGCACGGCTCCCACGTGGCGGGCACCATCGCGGGCAAGACCGTCGGCGTCGCCAAGAAGGCCAAGGTGGTGGCGGTCCGCTCGCTGGGCTGTGGCGGTTCCGGACCGGACTCGGCGACCGTCAGCGGACTGGAATGGGTGGCCGCCAACGGAGTCAAACCGGCCGTGGTCAACCTGAGCCTGGTCATGGACACCGTCGGCGTCGGCGACGCTCAAGTGAAAGCCTTGGTGGACAAGGGTTTCGTGGTAGCGGTAGCCGCGGGCAACAACGGACAGGACGCCTGCACGGCCAGCCCCGGCCGTACCCCCGAAGCCTTGACCGTCGGCTGGATCAACCAGGGCGGCGGCCGTAGCGGGAACTACGGGAAGTGTGTCGACCTGTTCGCCCCGGGCGGCAACATCTATTCCACCGACCACACCGGCGGCTACCGGACCGGCAGCGGCACCTCGATGGCCTCGCCACACGGTGCGGGTGCGGCGGCGCTGTACCTCGCCGCGAATCCCGGTGCGACACCACAGCAAGTACGCGACGCGCTCGTCCGCAACGCCTCACCGGGGCTGGTGACCGATCCCGGCGCGGGCTCGCCGGACGCGTTGCTCTACACCGGATTCATCGGCGGTGGCACGCCGCCCAAGTGCGGCGTCAAGGCCAATGACGAGGACGTGTCCATCCCCGACGCCGGGGCCGCCGTGGGCAGCGTCGTGACCCAGAGCGGCTGCGACGGCAACGCGCCGGCGGAGCTGGCCGTACGGGTGGACATCGACCACACCTATTCCGCGGACCTGGCGATCGACCTGATCGGACCGAGCGGGGCCACGTCGGTCCTCAAACCGGCGGGCGGAATCGGCGAGGCGAGCGGTGTGCACCGGACCTTCACCGTGAACGCCTCCGGCGAGAACGCCAACGGCACCTGGAAGCTTCAGGTGCGCGACATCCACCGCTTCGACACCGGCACCCTGACCGGCTGGTCGATCACGTTCTGATCCGGAACGCCCCATCGGACAACCCTGCGAACCGAGGAGCACGATGAGAACAGCACGTCTGGTCACAGCCGTCGCCATGGCACTGGCCGTGATCACTTCGCCCGCGACCGGGACGGCGAACGCCGGACCCCTCGCCACCGCCGCGACCCCCACCGACCAGCTGCGTCCCCCGGACATGGGAACCCGGGTGGTCAACGGACAACGCACGACCGTGCGGGAGAACCCGTACATCATCGCGGGCCTGCGAGCGGGTGGTGGCGGCCCACAGGGACAGTCCTGCACCGCTTCCGTCGTCGGTAAACGCAAGATCGTCACCGCGGCGCATTGCATGATCGACGTCGGCGGCGCGAAGAGCTACCTCTACGGCGACGACGACCTGAACACGCCAGGCGACGAAACCTTCCGCACCCCTGTCGCCTCCTACAAGGTGCACCCCCGCTACACCGGACCGAATTCCTGGCAGACCGGCTACGACGTCGCGGTGATCACCACCGAGACCGACCTGCCCGTGCCGGAGAGCCAGTGGGCCAAAGTGGCCGGGTCGGGTGATGCCGAGCTGACCAAGCCGGGGAAGTCGGGCACCGCGGTCGGCTACGGAAAGACCTCGTCCGGCGGTGGTTCCGGCGTTCTGTACAAGACCACGATGCCCGTCAACGACGCGAACGACTGCCAGGTGTTCAACGTACGAGTGAACCCCGACCTCATGGTGTGCGTCGGGTACGACGACGGACGCACCGCGACCTGCTCCGGCGACAGCGGCGGACCGTTCATCGTGGACGGCGTGATCGTCGGCGTCGTCTCGTGGGGCTCCAGTGGATGCGAGCGCTACAGCATCATGGCCCGGCTCACCAACGAGATGGGCGACTGGGCCCGCGGCGAGATCGGGGGCACTCAGCCCGGTGACGGGAAGTTCGGGGTCTCCCTCAGTCCGGCGGCGGGCAAGGTCGAGCCCGGCAAGTACGTCTCGACCTCCGTCGTGACCAAGGCCGGCGACACGGGACCCGAAAAGCTCGACCTGGCCGCCACCGGTCTGCCCGCCGGCGCGACGGCCACGTTCCAGCCCGGCTCGACCCTCGACTCGGGCGACGTCGCCAAGCTCACCGTGGAGACCGCGGCGAGCACTCCGAAAGGCACGCACCGGATCACCGTCACGGCGAAAGGCCCGTCCGGCACCAAGTCCGCCGACTACACCCTGACCGTCGGCGACGGTGGTAGCACGGAAGGTCCCAAGCCGGCCGTCTCCCCGGGTGCGGGAACGGTGACACCAGGCTCGTTCGTCAACGCGAACGTCACCGTCACCGGAGGAGCGGGCAACAGCACCCTCGCCGCGACGGGCCTGACGTTCAGCCCGATGTTCCAGCCGTCCACCGTCGCCCCGGGCGGTACATCGCGTATGTCCATCGCCGCCCCGTTCCAGCGCGGCACCTACAAGATCACGATCACCGCCACCGACAGCACCGGCAAGACCGGTACCGCCGAATACAGCCTTACCGTCCAATGAGGTGACCGAGCCCTGTGGAGCCCATGACCACCATGCGGTCATGGGCTCCGCGGCTCACTTCGATCGACGGTCGGTGCGCCGCACGGGGCGGCGCCAACCACCATGAAAGGGTTCATTCCACGGCGATTCCGCGGGCCTTGAGGGTGTCTTCGGCGCCGGGGGCGGCCATCATGGCCTCGCTGCCGCCGTAGATCACGCGGAGGTTGGGTAACAGGGCGAGGTCGTCCAGTGAGGTGACGTCGAAGAGTTCGTCCTCACCGTCCCAGAACGGCGAGCACTGGTGGTAGATCTCCAAGCCGCCGTCAGTGGTCAGTTCTTCCACGGCGGCCAGTTGGTCGGGGGTGATCTCCAAGTCGGTGAAGTACTGGCGGGCTTCCTCGAGGACGGTGTACAGCAGGTCCTGTTCGCGCAGGTACTTCCACAGGTCGCCGGTGGCGCCCTTGGCGTGGAGAACGTCGGCGATCCGGAAACGGGGCTGGATGAGCTTGTCCTGGTACATGAGCTTGTCGATGACCAGCAGCTTGAAGTTGAAGTCGCGGAACATGCCCATGATCTATCAGACCGCCCCGACAATCCGGGCGGTCGATACACACTTCTGATCGGCGAATCGAGCTCGTGCCGGTGGAGCCGGAGCCACCCGAACCAGGCCTCGCCCCTCGAACCCGACCGGATCGAACACCTCGGCGGAGTCGGCCACGAAGACCGACTTGCAGCTCGACCCGCAGGATTCGGCAAGCACACGTCTCGGACGCGGATCAGACCACAGTGGACAGTAAGGAAGTGGAAGAAATGCTTCCAGATAGCACAAAACCCCACGTTATCGAAACCGAAAACGTGGGGTTTGACTGTGCGCCATCAGGGACTCGAACCCCGAACCCGCTGGTTAAGAGCCAGCTGCTCTGCCAATTGAGCTAATGGCGCTTGCTTGTTCCCGCCGCTTTGGTGTTCCCCTCGGCGACGTGGAAAACATTAACACAGGGTTGCTGGGGCCCGTTTCAGGGGGGTCCCCCTTCGGCCGCCGTGGGCGTCGCGGGGACGTATTCGGCCATCCGGCCGCAGGCGTTGCGGCCGGTCAGGCAGACTATAGCCAGACGTAGGGGTTGGTACCACGCGAAACGGGCGGTGTGCATGAGGGTCTGGGGAGCGACGGGGCGGTCGCGGGTGGCGCTGGTGGCTGTGGTGGCGGGGTTCACACTCGCCGCGTGCACCAGTACACCGTCGGGTGAATCGCCGTCGCCGGGCGGTACTCCCGGTGGTGCGCAGCAGAGCAGCGAGGCCGCTCCGGCCCCGAAGCCCGCCGTGCTGACGGTGACCCCGGCGCAGGGGGCGGCCAACGTGGCCCCGGGAGAGCCGGTGACCATCGCCGTCGCCGACGGCAAGGTGGGCGAGGTCAAACTGACCGGCGCGGACGGCAAGGCCGTCGCGGGCAAGCCGAAGGAAGACGGTTCGGGCTGGGAGTCGGCGGAACCGCTCGGCTACGGCAAGACCTACACGGTCACCGCGGCCGCGACCGGGACCGACGGCAAGCCGGCCACCGCGACGTCGACGTTCTCCACGGCCAAGCCCGGCCGTCAGATCGGCGTCTCGATCAACCTGGTCGAGGGCGAGACGGTGGGTGTCGGCCTGCCGCTGATCTTCAGCTTCACCGGCAACGTGCCCGACAAGGCGGCGACCGAGAAGGCACTGAAGATCGTCACCGAGCCGCAGGCCGAGGGCGCGTTCCACTGGTTCGGCGAGAAGACCGTGATGTGGCGGCCCAAGGAGTACTTCAAGCCGGGCACGAAGATCTCGGTCAACGCGGCGATCTACGGCAAGAACCTCGGCAACAACACCTTCGGCCGTGAGGACAAGCCGGCCAAGGTCGTCGTCGGCGACAAACTGGTCGCGACGGCCGACGGCGGCACGCACCAGATGAAGGTCGTCGTGAACGACCAAGAGGTCAAGCAGATGCCGATCTCGATGGGCAAGCCGTCGAGCAGCACCCCGGCCGGGACCTACACGGTGATGAGCGAGCACACCGGGTACACGATGGACTCCAGCACGTACGGCGTCCCGTCGGACAGCAAGTCCGGCTACCGGACGTTCGTGAAGTACGCGGTGCGGATGTCGAACAGCGGCATTTTCTACCATTCGGCGCCGTGGTCGGTGGGCTCGCAGGGCAAGCGGAACGTGAGCCACGGCTGCATCAACCTGTCGACCGAGAACGCGAAGTGGCTCATGGACACTTCGAAGAAGGGCGACATCATCACGGTCGCCAACTCGGGCCCGCAGGTGCTGGAGCCGACCGATGGCTGGTCGGTGTGGCAGATGTCGTGGGACGACTGGAAGACCGGCGGCGACCGCAACTGATCCGAAGCTTCCCCTGAGGGGTCCTGATAGGACGGCGACCGTCCTGTCGGGACCCCTTCGGCTTTCCCGGCTCAGCGGATGGGGCCGTTGAAGTACTCCCACTGCGTTTCGCCGCTGGTCTTGTAGCGGCATTTCTGCCTGCCGGTGTCCCAGATCTTTTCCGGGTCACGGGCGCACTTCTGGTACTCGAGGTCGGCCAGGTACTTCTGGGACTGGGTCTTCGTGCAGTTCGGGTGGCCGGGCTCGCACCGCCATGGTGACTTCTTGGCCGACGTCTTCGACGGCGATGGTGGTGGGGCCGGGTTGGTGACCGTCACCGGCGGGGCCACCGAAGTGGACGGTGGCGCGGTGACCGTGATGACCGGCGTGGACGGCACTGTCGCCACGGGCGTCTGGTCGGGTGGATCGGTGGTGCAGGCGACGGCCAGCATGCCGACGCCCAGGACTGTCAGGCCGAGCCACCGATTCATGGCACCCTCCGTGCTGGTTCTCACTGAACTCGCACGTCGGCCACGCCGTGTTACCAAAAAGCGAAACCCCAGTCCGGATGAGGGCCGTGAGGCCCCGACCAAACTGGGGTGATGGGGTGAGCGACGGGTTTCGAACCCGCGACCTCCTGGACCACAACCAGGTGCTCTACCAGCTGAGCTACGCCCACCATCGCCGGGCTCGGGAAGCTTCCCATCACCTCGGCCGCACTATATTAGCGCGCCCGTTTCCGGGGCTTGCAACGGGTTACCCGTCGTGGCGTTCCTGCACTTCAGCGGCGGCGGCCTTGGCCTGTTCGGTGGTCGGGCCGGGCTGCGCGACGAAGGCGACGCGGCGGTAGTAGTCGAGTTCGCCGATGGATTCCTTGATGTCGGCGAGCGCGCGGTGGGCGAGGCCCTTCTCGGGCTTGGCGTAGTAGATCCGCGGGTACCAGCGGCGGACGAGTTCCTTGACCGAGGAGACGTCGACCATGCGGTAGTGCAGGTGTCCGTCGAGGGCGGGCATGTCGCGGGTGATGAAGCCGCGGTCGGTGGCGATGGAGTTGCCCGCGAGGGGTGCGACGTTGGCCTCGGGGACGTGCTCGCGGATGTACTCGAGTACGCGCTGCTCGGCCTCTTCGAGGGTGACGGTCGAGCGCCGGACCTCTTCGGTGAGGCCGGAGCGGGCGTGCATGTCGCGGACGACCTCCGGCATGCCGGCGAGGGTTTCGTCGTCGGTGTGGATGACGATGTCGACGCCTTCGCCGAGGACGTTGAGTTCGGCGTCGGTCACCAGGGCGGCTATTTCGATCAACGCGTCCTTGCCGAGGTCGAGCCCCGTCATCTCGCAGTCGATCCAGACTAGGCGGTCGTTCACCCCGGAACCCTAACCCGACCCGGGGATTCGGGGCGCGCGACGTGCGGGTTCGGCGCGTTGCTGGCAGCGTGTGCATCCTCAGGTGAGCCGTATCACAGATCAGGGAGCGACAGTGGCCGAACAGGGTCCAGCCCAGGAGATCGCGCAGGGTTACGTGAGCGAGGGGGCCGCGGTCGAGCTGGGTGCCGTCGTGATCGACGGCGAGGCCGACTCCGGTGCCGCGGTCCGGTTGCCGCTGGCGACGTTGAACCGGCATGGGCTGGTCGCGGGCGCGACCGGTACCGGCAAGACGAAGACGTTGCAGCTGATCGCCGAGCAGCTGTCGGCCGCGGGTGTGCCCGTGGTGCTGGCGGACGTCAAAGGCGACCTGTCGGGTCTCGCGGCGCAGGGTGAGGGAAACGACAAGATCACCAAACGCGCGCAAGAGCTGGGTGACCAGTGGGAGCCCGCCGCTTTCCCGGTGCAGTTCCTGTCACTGGGCACGGGCGGCAAGGGGTCGCCGATCCGCGCGACGATCACGAGTTTCGGCCCGATCCTGCTGTCGAAGGTGCTGGGGCTCAACGAAACCCAGGAATCGACGCTGGGCCTGATCTTCCACTGGGCCGATCAGCGCGGGCTGGCGCTCCTGGACACGAAGGACCTCCGGTCGGTCATCACGCACCTGACCAGCGACGAGGGCAAAGAAGACCTGAAGGGCATCGGCGGCGTCTCGGCGGCGACGGCCGGGGTGATCCTGCGGGCGCTGTCCAATCTGGAGGCTCAGGGCGGCGAGGACTTCTTCGGCGAGCCCGAGCTGGACGTCCACGATCTGATGCGCCAGGTCGACGGCAAGGCCATGGTGACGCTGCTGGAGCTGGACAACCTCCAGTCGAAGCCCGCGTTGTTCTCGACGTTCCTGATGTGGCTGCTGGCCGAGCTGTTCGAGGAACTGCCGGAGGAAGGCGACCTCGACAAGCCGAAGCTGGTGTTCTTCTTCGACGAGGCGCACCTGCTGTTCAACGACGCCTCGAAGGCGTTCCTGGAGCGTATCGAGCAGACCGTGAAGCTGATCCGGTCGAAGGGTGTCGGCGTGTTCTTCTGCACGCAGCTGCCGACGGACATCCCGAACAACGTCCTTTCGCAGCTGGGCGCGCGGGTCCAGCACGCGTTGCGCGCCTTCACCCCCGAGGACCAGGCGGCGCTGACGAAGACCGTGAAGACGTACCCGAAGACGAAGCACTACGAGCTGGACTCCGCGCTGACGTCGCTCGGTATCGGCGAAGCGATCGTGACCGTGCTGTCGGAGCGGGGTGCGCCGACGCCGGTCGCGTGGACCCGGCTGCGCGCGCCGCGGTCGAAGATGGGGTCCATCGGCGCCGAAGCGATCTCCGCGGCGACGACGTCTTCGGACCTGCACGCGAAGTACTCCGAGACGATCGATCGCGAGTCGGCCTACGAGAAGCTGGCCGCGAAGGTGGCCGCACCGCCCGCCGGTGAGGCCCCGCCGCCACCGGCCGAAGCGCCCGCTCCGCAGCAGGAGAAGGAAGGGCCGGGAATGATCGAACAGGCCATGAAGAACCCGGCGGTGAAGTCGTTCTTCCGCTCGGCCGCGAGCGCCCTCGGACGGGAGATCACGCGCGGCCTGTTCGGGAACCGGAGGCGGTGAGGAATACCTGACGCGTTCTGTCAGGTTTACCCGGCAGGATCGGCGGCATGACCAACACCGCGACAGCGTCGTTCACCGTGGACGGCTGGGACCCGCAAGCCACCGACAAGGCCGAAGGCACCGAATTCTCCCGAGTGACGCTCACCAAGACCTTCACCGGCGGTGTCGAGGGCACCAGCGCCGTGGAGATGCTCACGGCCGTCAACGAGACGTCGTCGGCGTACGTCGCCTTCGAGCGGCTTTCGGTGTCCGTCGACGGGCGTAAGGGCGGCTTCGTCCTCCATCACTCGGCGGGGGAGAAGGGTCATCACCTGATCGTCTTGCCGGGCTCCGGTCACGGCGAACTCGCCGGCATCACCGGAACGGCGGAAATCGTCCAGGACGACGAGGGCAACCACACCTTCACCCTCACGTACGAACTCTAGAAGTCCGTGAAGGCCTCCTTCCCTACCCTGAAGGTAGTGAAGGAGGCCTTCACGGACTCGCCGGCTGGGCCGCCCCCTGACAGCGGTCCAGACGGCCGGGTCAGCCGACGATCTGCTCGACGATCTTCTTCGCGTCGTTGATGGGGATCGCGAAGCCGATGCCGATGCTGCCGGTGGACGAAGGGTTGTACAGCGCCGAGTTGATGCCGATGACGTTCCCCTGCGCGTCCACCAGCGCCCCGCCCGAGTTGCCCTGGTTGATCGGCGCGTCGGTCTGGATCGCGGTGTAGCTCGGGCCGGCCTCGTTCGTGGTCCGGCTGTACGGCGAACGCTTGTCCTGGCCGCTGCTCAGCTCGTCGAGCTTCCGGTTCAGCGCGCTCACGATCCCGGTCGTCACGGTGTTCTGCAGTCCGCCGGGCGAGCCGATCGCGACGACCTGCTGGCCCGCCACGAGCTTGCTGGAATCGCCGAGCGTGGCCGCCGTCAGCCCGCTCGCGTCCTTCGCCTGGAGGACGGCGATGTCGGCCTTCGTGTCCGCGCCGACGACGCTCGCCTTGTACTGTTTGCCGTCCGAAAGCGTGACGGTGACGTCACCTTCGGCGTCGTTGACCACGTGGGCGTTGGTGAGGATGCGCCCGTCCGACGTCAGGATGACGCCGGAACCGACGGCCTCACCCTGCGCCGTCGTCACGTTCACCTGGACGACACTCGGAGTCACCTTCGCGGCGACACCGCTGACATCACCCGAAGTGCTGTTCCCGACCGGTTGCCCGGTGGCGACCGCGGACGAGCCCGTGCCCGACGCCGACGACGAGTCGAGACCGACGAGTGCCGCGCCGCCGACCCCGCCGACCAACGCGGCGGCGAGCGCCGTCGCGCTGACGAGGACGGCGACCCGGCCGCCCTTCTTACGCGGCACGGGAGCCATCGTCCGCGGCTGAGCCTGCGGGGTGAAGAGCGGATTCGGCGCGGCCTGCCAAGGGGTGTAGCCGGGGTACTGCTGCTGGTGCGGCGGCTGGTGCCCACCGGTGGAGGCGGGGCCGGGCCGACTCTCGTTCTCGGTCATGGCACCAGATTCGCGCCCGTACTTGTGAGCTTCCTGTGGAAATCCCCTGGGCTTTGCTGAGAAGAATTACCTGAGAAACCTCAGGCTCCGCTCAGTCGAAGAAGGCCGGGACGTCCAAAGCGCCGCCCGAAGCCTCGAACTCTTCGTGCACGGCGGTGCGGAGTTTCGTGTCCGCCAAGTAGTCGACCGCGGTCATCGCCAGTCCCATCGCGCCGTCCACGACCGCGCGATCGCCGTCGGGCGAACCGGCCGCCGCGGCGAACTCCTTGGTGTGCAAGGCGGTCGTCGGTCCGGCGATGGCGATCATCGGGTGGATCGCCGGCATCCGGTAGGAAAGGTTGCCGAGATCCGTCGAACCGGTGAGGAACTCGGGCACGATCCCCGGCGGCAGCGGTTTGCGCCCGGCATCGACCTGGTGCACCGACCAGCGGCCGGCGAGTGTGGTGTTGAACCGGATCGGCAGATACGCCGGTTGCCCGTCCCAGTGCAGTTCGACGCCGCAGCCGGTCATCTCCGCCGCGCCGCGGGCCACCGCCGAAACCCGCTCCGCGAGATCGCGCAGCGTGTCCGGTTGCGCGGACCGCAGATAGAACAGCAGCGCGGCGCGTTCGGGTACGACGTTCGGCCGCGCGCCGCCGTCGGTGAAGACGCCGTGGACGCGGTCGCTGGAGGGCAGATGCTGCCGAAGCGCCGCGACGCCCTGGTACGCGGCGACGGCGGCGTCGAGCGCGTTGCGTCCCATGAACGGCTGTGCCGACGCGTGCGCGCCGACGCCGGTGAACACCATTTCGAGCTGGCGCCTGCCGAGGAACGGGTGCATCGCGATGTCGTGGCTGAAGGGATGCAGCATGACGACGGCGTCGATGTCGTCGAAAACGCCCGCGCGGGCCAGCGTTTCCTTGCCGCCACCGCCTTCCTCCGCCGGCGTGCCGATCAGCGAGACCCGGCCGCCGAGCCGTTCGGCGACCGCCGCCGCGCCCAGGAAACCGCCCGCGCCCGCGGTGCAGATGACGTTGTGCCCGCAGCCGTGGCCGAGCCCGGGAAGCGCGTCGTACTCGGAGAGGACCGCGATATGCGGACCGCTTCCGGGAGTGCTCGTGACCAGCGCGGTGTCCAGTCCGCCCGCGCCGATCGTCACGTCGTGGCCGTGCCGTTCGAGCAGATCGCCGAGCGCGCGAACCGAACGGTGCTCGGCGAATCCCTCCTCCGGATGAGCGTGCAGATCTTGGCTCAGTCCCACCAATTCCGCCGTCAGCGCGTGGATCTCGGTGCTGACGGCGTCCCGCGTGGCGGAATCCGCGCCGTCGTGCGGCGAGCCGAGGGGCTCGGCCGCGGCGACGGCTTCCGCGGTCGCTTCGACCAGCGAGCGGAGGTAGCTGTCGTCGGGGGGAATCGGCGAAGCGTGCTCAGAGCGGATCATGGCCGGATGTTAACCGGTAGCTCGCCCGTGACGATTTGCGTGACGCCGGAGTACCGCTCGTTGACGCGGTCGAAGCCACGCCGGAACAGCTTCATCGTGATCTCGCCGCGGTCGAACATCCGCTGTCCGCTCACCCTGCCGAGGACGGTGTCCGCGAGCCGCAACGGCTGATCGCTGTGCCGTGCGCTGGTCAGCAACACCAGCGAACCGCCCGGTTTCAGCACGCGTGCGAACGAGTCCAGCGCGGCATTGGGATCGGCGAACATGTGCAGCGCGGCGAAGCAGCAGACGGCGTCCACAGTGGAATCCGCGAGCGGCAGATCGACGGCGTCGGCGCGAAGGTAGGTCACCGAGGGCGGGCTGGGAGCGGCGAGCGCCTTCTCCAGCATGGTGACCGAACCGTCCAGCCCGATCGACAGCCCGTCCGGGCCGACGGCCTCGCCGAACGCGCGGGTGAACCGGCCGGTGCCGCAGGCCACGTCCAGCGCGACCTGGCCGGGACGCAGGGCGAGCGCTTCGAGGGCGATGCGGACCTCGTCCTCCATGCTCGGCCCGGTGAGTCCTTTCGCGACCCTGCCCAGCGTCGGACGCCAGTAGTGCTCGTAGATCATCGGCACGGCGGAGGTGCGCATCAGGCGCTGCGCGAGTCCGGTCGGCGGGCCCGCCTGCGGGATTTCGCCCAGCAGATCAAGAAAACCTTCGCTCGCCTCGGCGGACGCGGAGCCCGGCCGCAGCAGGCTCACGAGACGTTCGTGGTTGTCCGGCATCGGTCTCTCCCTTCACGGTGGTCACCCGAGAATCTGCCATGACCGGCCCGTTCGCGACATTCCCGCCGCCACGACCCGAAACTGTCGGTGGCCGTCTCTAACGTCGGAGGGAGTCGCCGTTCCCCAGCCGAAGGAGCACGAAAATGATCGGCTCGATCCTCCAGCACACCGCTTCGACCACCATCCGCGTCCCGGTACGCGGCCCGTTCGACCTCGATCAGTCCATCCGGTTCCTGACCGGTTTCCCGCCCGCGTGCCGCACCGACGCCGCCGCCGAACCCGGCACCTTGCGCCTCGCCTTCCCCGCCGAAGCGGGCTGGGAACATGTCGGAGCGGCCATCAGACAGAGATCGCCCGGCTCGATCGAAGTCGAGGTCTTCGCCGGCGGAGGGCTCGCCGGCGAGGTCGCCGCGCAGGTGCGGCGGATCCTCTCGGTGGACATCGACGGCGTCGGTTTCTCCCATGTCGGCACGACGGATCCCGTCGTGCGCCGTCTTCAGCAGGACTTCCCGGGGTCGCGGCCGGTCCTGTTCTCTTCGCCGTACGAGGCGGCCTGCTGGGCGATCCTGAGCCACCGGACGGGGATGAAGCAGGCGGCCACCGTCAAGAAGCGGCTGGCCGAGGAGTTCGGCAGGCCGGTCGACGTCGGCGGGCAGATCCTCATGTCGTTCCCGGCGCCCGACGTCGTGGCCGGAGTGGGGATCCGCCCCGGGGTGCCCGAGGTGAAGGTCGAGCGGCTGCGCGCGGTGGCGAACGCCGCCAAGGACGGTCTGCTCGACGCCGCCTATCTGCGTGCCATGCCGGTGCCGGACGCGTTGCGGTGGCTGCAACGGCTGCCGGGGATCGGACCGTTCTCCGCACAGCTGATCCTGATCCGGGGCGCCGGGCATCCGGACGTCTTCCCCGGCGACGAGCCTCGGCTGCAGGAGGCGATGCGGGCCGCGTACGACCTGCCGCTGGCACAGCCGGAGGAGCTGGAGGAACTCGCCGCGTCGTGGCGGCCGTTCCGCAGCTGGGTGGCCTTCGCCCTGCGGAACGACCGGTGAGTCTCGCATGCGGGAGAACGGGGGTTCCCTGACCACCTGACACGGGACGAACCCGGCTTGTGGTGAGCTGGTGTGGTGAGCTCGTCTCCCGCCGAAACGGTTTCCGACATCGCCCAGTCCACCCCGCCCGGCACGATCACCCTGGTCACCGGTGGTCTGGCGCTGCTCGTCGTGGTCTCGGGCAGGCCGTGGCGGATCGCCCGTAACCTGATCACGCTCGTCCACGAGGCAGGGCACGCGCTGGCCGCGATACTCGTCGGCAGGCGGCTGCAGGGGATCAAACTGCACTCGGACACGTCCGGCGTCACCGTCTCCCGGGGCAAACCCGAGGGACCGGGGATGGCCTTCACCGCGCTGGCCGGGTATCCGGCGGCCGCGGTGCTCGGGCTGGTGTTCGCCGGGCTGCTGTCGTCGGATCTGATCACCATGGTGCTGATCGTGATGGCGCTGATGCTGCTCGGCGTGCTGGTGATGGTGCGCAACACCTATGGCGTGTTCGCCGTGGTCACCAGCTCGGTGGTGCTCGGACTGGTCGCGCTGGTGGCGCCGTCGTGGTTCCAGGCGATCTTCGTCTACCTGCTGACCTGGTTCCTGTTGTTCGGCGGCGTCCGGCCGGTGATCGAGCTGCAGATCAAACGGCGCCGGGGCGCGGCGCGGGATTCCGACGCCGATCAGCTCGGCAGGCTCACCGCGGTGCCTCCGGTGCTGTGGGTGCTGGTGATGGCCGTGCTGACGGTCAGCTGCCTCTTCGCGGGCGGATTGTGGCTGCTGGAGCCGACCGTCGCCTGACCTGGGCGGTACGGCACACTGGTGGCTCGTTCCGCGCGGAAGGAGTCACCAGATGGACGAGGTCGCCAAGGCCGTCGAGGAATGCGCTCGATCGGCGAAACGGGCCGCCCCGTCGCTGGCCGCCGCTTCCGCGGAGGCGATCGACGCCGCGCTGAACGCCATGGCCGGCAAACTGGTCGAGCACGCCGACGTCGTGCTCGAGGCGAACCAGGCCGACATCGCCAAGGCGCGCGAGGACGGGATGAGCGCGGGTCTGCTCGACAGGCTCACCATCACGCCCGAGCGCCTGACCGGTATGGCCGAGCAGCTCCGTCTGCTGGCCGGTGCGCCGCACCAGGAGCGCTCCGTCGACGTGTCCACTTTGGATGGTGGGTTGCGGCTGGTGGAACGTCGCCGCCCGGTCGGCGTGATCGGCGCGAACTACGAGGCGCGTCCGAACGTCACCGTCGACGTCGCCTCGCAGCTGGTGAAGTCCCGCAACGGCGGCGTGCTCCGCACCGGCTCGGCCGCGCTCGGCTCGGCTCAGCGCCTGCGCGAGACCGTGATCGCCCCCGCGCTCGCCGAGGCCGGCATCGACCCGGACGTCATCCAGCTGGTGCCACGCGCCGAACGCGAAGCGGCTTCCGCGCTGGTGCGTTTCCCCGCGCCGGTGCCGCTCGTGATCCTGCGCGGCAGCGGCGACAGCACCCGCGCGCTGGCCACCGAGGCGGCCGTCCACGGCGTCCGCACGCTGGCCCACGCCGACGGCGGTGGCGTGCTGTACATCGACGAAGCGGCCGACACCGACAAGGTGCGCGATCTGGTCTTCAACAGCCTCGACCGGCTCGGCGTCTGCAACCGTCTGAACCTGCTGCTGATCCACGAGGGCGCCCACGACCGCGTCTGGCCCGGCATCTCCGGTGCCCTGGCCGAGCGCGGCGTCACGCCTTCGCTCGCCCCGCACGAGCACGCCATCGGCTACGAATGGGCGCTCGACTCCGACCGCGAAGCCACCGTCACCGTCGCGAAGGTCGCGAGCCTGCCCGAAGCGGCCGAGATCGCCAACGAGCAGACCTCCGGCCTCGCCGCCGGCATCGCCACCGAATCCAGCGAAGCCGCCGACGCGTTCTTCGACGCCTACACCGGCACCGGTGTCTTCTGGAACGCTCCGACCCGCCTGCTCGACGGCTTCAAGCTCCTCGCCGTCCCCGAGACCGGCATCAACCTGGACAAGGTCCCCGGCCCGCGTGGCCCGGTCACCTACACCGACCTCTACGTGCGCCAGTACGCCGTCCTGCCCGCCTGACCTCGCGCTGGTCCGAGGGCGATAGCAAAGGTCCCTTGCTGCCGCGATGAGACGAGCGATCAGCGACGCCGCCGCTTCGACCGAGGCCGAGGCCGTGGTCGAGGCGGCAACGAGTCCGCCGTAGCGTCCTCGATCTCTTCGGCGAGCTCGTCCAGCTCCGGAGGCTCCGAAGCGGGAACGACGCCAGGAGCCAGCCCCAGCATCTCGGCCGCCAACTGCTGCGAGGAAGCGAACATGCCCGAAGGCCTGTCTCGTGCCCTTCGCAGCGAAGAAGGCCGTAGCCGGTTGTAGCCCCGCACCGACACCGGCCGCCGGGTCCGCACCTCGTACTCCTCGAGATCGGAGAGTTCGGCGGCGAGTTCCTTGTCGATCAGGATGGTGCCCGGCCGGGCGGTCGAGGTGAGGCGGGCGGCGAGGTTCACGACCGAGCCGTAGACGTCGCCGAAGCGGCTGAGGATCCGTCCCGAGGCCATGCCGGCGCGTACGGCGGGCAGGGTCTCGTCGGTGTCGGCGCGTTCGGACAGGGCGAGGGCGATCTCGGCGCCGTCGACGGGGGAGTCGGCGACGAACAGGACCTCGTCGCCGATCATTTTCACGATCCGCCCGTGGTGTTCGGCGACCACTTCGGTGGCGACGGATTCGAAGCGGTCCAGGACGGCGCTCAGTTCGTCTTCACCGATTTGCCTGGTCAGTCGGGTGTAGCCGACCATGTCGACGAATCCGACGACCTCGGTCCTGGCTGCGAGATCTTCGTCCGACGACGCGAACGCGCGGCCGGAGTAGGCCGCGAGATGCCGCCGCCAGACGAAGTTCTGCACCTGTTCCAGTTCCGGCAGCAGCCGGTCGACGAGCCGCGCGATCTGGCGTTCGCTGGTGCCGACGTCCTTGTTCTCGGTGATCATCGTCCACAGCATGTGGACCTGCCATTCCGCGAGCCGCGAAAGGTGCTGGCCCAGCGCGCGGGTCACCGCCAGCTCGATGCTCGGGTCGATCAGACCCGAGTTCATCAGCTGGTCGGCGGTGCGGATCGCTTCGATGTCGGCGTCGGTGAAGACGACCTCGTCGTCCTCGACGGTCGCGAAGCCCAGGGCGCGCCAAAGCCGCCGAGAGCGTTCTTCGGGAACGCCTGCCTTCTCGGCGACTTCGAGCCGGGTGTACTTGCGTCGCCCGCCGAGCAGGATCCGTTCGAGGCGCTGTTGCAGCGCGTCGGGTGCGGGCTCGCCGGAATCGGCCATTAGGTGGTGTGGACGATGAGCACGTCCACCCCGGACTTCCGCGCGACCTCGGACGGCACGGAGCCCAGGATGCGGCCCGCGAGAGTGTTCAGGCCGCGGTTGCCGACCACCAGCAGGTCGGCGGAGTGGTCCGCGACGACCTTGCGCAGTGCGTCGACGGGGTCGCCGACGACGGCCTTGGTCTCGATGTTCTTCGCGCCGGCCTTGGCGGCCCGGTCCCGGGCGGACAGCAGCGTGTCCTCGGCCGGGGCGGAGCCGACGACCTGGTAGGCCTCGTCACCGAGGACGTCCTGCGCCTTCTCCACGTCGCCCTTGTTGGCGGGGTAGTAGGCGCACACGACGACCAGGGTCGCTCCGGAGTCTCCGGCGACGCCCGCCGCGCGGTCGACCGCGGCGAACGAGGAATCCGATCCGTCCGTGCCCACGACCACGGTCCGATATGCAGCCATCCGCAACCTCCACCGATCTCCTCAGCCCGCGCACGCACGCGAGCAGCGACGATAACCGCTCGACGACGGGCCCGCAGGCCGTCGTGAGCTCGGTCGGGTGAGAAGGTTACTCGCCAGTTGGTTTCTGCGCTGCCGCAGGTCGAGGTGAAGGCTTCGCGCCTGATGTGGCCTTCGGCACATCGGACGTCCGGATCTGGACCGTGGCCTCCGAGTCGGGCGACGGCTTCCCCTTGAGATCCGCCGGGACGTGCGGTTCGTCGCCGAGGACATGGGTCGCCTCGGCGAGCGCGGTCCGCGCGGTGCGGACCTGCTCGGCCAGGCTGGAGCGCACCTTGCGGAGCGCTTCCACCCGTTCGGTGGCCTGGGTGATCCGCCGGTTGGACTCCTCGGTGGCCTGCCGGACACGGCGGCGTGCCTCGTCGGCCGCCTCGGCGAGCCTGGCGTTGGCCTCGGTGATCGAGTCCTGCTTGCGCTTGTTGGCGTCGGCGACGGACTCCCGCTGACGGCGTTCGATGTCCGCCTTCGCCGTCGTCTCCTCTTCGAGGACCTTCGCGCGGATCGTGGCGGCGTCCTCGGTGGCTTCGCGGACCCGGCGGGCGGCCTCGGCCTTGCTCGCGGCCTCCTGCTCGGCCAGCGCGTGCATGGCTTCGGTGCGCCGCGAGGCCATCGCGATCTCGAAGTCCTCTTCGACCTGGGTGCGGCGCTGCTGCGACTCGGCGTCGAGCTTGTCGCGTTCGGCCTTCGCCTTGTCGGTGATGTCCTTGGCCTCGGCGCGCGCCGTCTCCAGCACCCCGCGGTGCTCGGCCTCCATCTCCTTGCGACGGAGATCGAGCTCGTTGAGCAGCTGCTCGTAGCGGGCGCGCATGGCGCTCGCGTCGGTCTCCGCCTTGGCACGGATGTGCCCGGCTTCGGCTTCGGCGCGCGCCTTCGTGTCGGCGGCCTCGTCCTGCGCCAGCCGCAGCATGCGCTGCAGGCGCTCGGAAAGACCCTCGACGCTCGTCGGCGGCTGGGCGAGCCTGTCGACCTGGCCGCGCAGATCGGCGATCTCGCCGCGCGCGATCTCCAGCTGCCGTGCCAGGTCGCCCGCCTGCCCGATGGCGGCATCGCGATCGGCGGTGAGCATCTTCAGATCGGCGTCCAGCCGCTCGAGATGTTCGTCGACCTGCGCACGGCTGTAACCGCGCTTCGCCACGTCGAAGCCGGCTCCCAGCGGCACTAGCTCCCGTTCCTCGCCAAGGCTCATCCTTCTACCGTAGTCGAGCTGGAGTCACGGAAGGGTGAGCACCCACGGAACGCGCGGCGAAAGTGCGTTCTGGCGCGCTAAACGTTCCTGAACGCGTTGATGCCGTCGATGTGCTTCGCGCGCAGTTCGTGGTTCCGGACGCCCAGACCTTCTTCCGGCGCAAGGGCGAGCACGCCGACCTTGCCCTGGTGGGCGTTGCGGTGGACGTCGAGCGCGGCCTGCCCGGTTTCCTCCATCGAGTAGGTCTTCGACAGCGTCGGGTGGATCAGACCTTTCGCGATCAGCCGGTTCGCTTCCCACGATTCGCGGTAGTTCGCGAAGTGGCTGCCGATGATCCGCTTCAGGTTCATCCACAGATAGCGGTTGTCGAACTGGTGCATGTACCCGGACGTCGAGGCGCACGTGACGATCGTGCCGCCCTTGCGTGCCGCGTAGACCGACGCGCCGAAGGTCTCCCGGCCCGGGTGCTCGAAGACGATGTCGGGGTCCTCGCCACCGGTCAGCTCGCGGATCTTCTTGCCGAACCGCTGCCACTCCTTCGGGTCCTGGTCGTGCTCGTCCTTCCAGAACCGGTAGCCCTCGGCGTTGCGGTCGATGATCAGCTCCGCGCCGAGCTTGCGGCAGATCTCCGCCTTCTCGGGGCTGGAGACGACGCACACCGGGATCGCGCCGCCGTTGAGCGCGTACTGCGTCGCGTAGGAGCCGAGGCCGCCCGAAGCGCCCCAGATCAGCACGACGTCGCCCTGCTTCATGTCGGCGCCGTTGCGCGAGACGAGCTGCCGGTAGGCCGTGGAGTTCACCAGCCCGGGCGAGGCGGCCTCTTCCCAGGTGAGGTGATCCGGCTTCGGCATCAGCTGGTTCGCCTTGACCAGCGCGATCTCGGCGAGCCCGCCGAAGTTCGTTTCGAAGCCCCAGATCCGCTGCTCGGTGTCGAGCATCGTGTCGTTGTGCCCGTCGGGGCCTTCGAGTTCCACGTTGAGGCAGTGCGCGACGACCTCGTCGCCCGGCTTCCAGTTGTGCACGCCGGGGCCGGTGCGCAGCACGACGCCGGACAGGTCGGAGCCGACGACGTGATACGGCAGGTCGTGACGCTTCGAAAGCGGCGAGAGCCGCCCGTAGCGCTCCAGGAACTTGAAGGTCGAGACCGGCTCGAAGATCGAGGTCCAGACGGTGTTGTAGTTGATCGCGCTCGCCATGACCGCGACCAGCGCCTCGCCAGGGCCGAGTTCCGGCGTCGGGACCTCGTCCACGTGCAGCGATTTGCGCGGGTCCTTGTCGCGGCTTTCGAGGCCCTGGAACATCTCGGCCTCGTCCTTGTGCACGGTCACCCCGCGGTAGGACTCCGGGACGTCGAGTGACGCCACGGCGCCGAGGTCATCGTTCAGAATGGCCTGCTGGATCTCGCCGATCTGCGTCATCGAAACCTCCGCGATTGGGGGGACGGCGTAGGCGCACTCCGCCGATGTGGCCTCACCGGCAAAGAGTGGTTCGCTCAAATTACTCACGGGTAACCAAGTCCACAACTGTACGAGACGTGGAGCACGTACACATCCCGAAGTGTTATCGACCGGTCTTGACCGGCCGGCCAACCAAGCGGACCATCGGGGGTGGAGATCTCTCCGACCTGCAGGTTCAGCCGATATTCGGAGGTGAGCACGCATGAATGAACCCACGACGCGCCCTTGGACCCGTCCCCATGACTGGGCGGAGGTGGTCATCGGTGTCGTCGTCGCGGTTTCACCCCTCTGGATGACCACGGACAACGCCGCCCTGTGGACGCTCGTCATCCTCGGCGCGCTGATCGCTCTCGACGGCCTCGCTTCGCTTGCGATGCCTGGCATGGTTTACGGCGAAGGCGTTCAGATCGTCCTGGGCGTGCTGCTGTTCATTTCGCCCTGGGTGATGGGATACGCCGACTTCATGGGCGCGTCCTGGACCGCCTGGATCGGTGGCGTCCTGACGGTGGTGGCCGGGGCGGCCGCGATGCCGATCGCCCAGGCGACGCACAAGATGGCAGGGCAGCACTAGAACGCTAGGAGCGCGGGTGAAAGAGGATTCGGCGAAACAGCGCATCCTGCGAGCCGCGGAGGCGCTTTTCGCCGAATCCGGTTTCGGCGCGACACCCACGTCCCGGATCGCCGAACAGGCCGGCGTGCCCAAAGGCCTGGTGCACTACTACTTCCGGCGTAAGTCGGATCTGCTGACCGCGTTGGTCGCCGAACTGCCGGACGCCCGGATCGAACCGGCCGTCGTGGTGGTCCCCGGCGACCTCGCGGGCAGCCTGCGCGGACTCGTCGGGGAACTCGACCGGCGATTCAACCGGTCCTTGGCGCTGTCACACCTGCTGTGGCGCGAGGCCGACACGCACCGCGCGGTCCGCGACGCGCTGGCCGAACGGTTCCAGCAACTCGTCCGCCAGGTGAAGGCCGTCATCGTCGCCGCGACCGGCGGCGAACTCGCGATCGCCGACGTCGATTCGGCGTCCGGACTGCTCGCGCGGGCGGTCAGCCACCGGCACGCGACGGCGCGGCACAACGAAGACGGGGACCCCGCCGAGATCGATCGCGAGGTCCTCTTCATCGCCGAGGCGCTGTCGTCTCGGTCGCGCGGTCAGTGACCTTCCTTCGCGGGTTCGACCAACTCGACGAGCACGCCGCCGGCGTCCTTGGGGTGCACGAAGTTCACCCGGCTGTTGGACGTGCCGCGCTTGGCCTCCTCGTAGAGCATCCGGAGTCCCCGCGCGCGCAGCGCGGCCGCGGCGGCGTCCACATCGGACACCCGGTACGCGAGCTGCTGCAGCCCGGGACCGCTCTTGGCGATGAACTTGCCGATCGCGGAGTCGTCGCGCAGCGGCGCGAGGAGCTGGATCGCGGTCTCGGTCCCGGCGGTGCCCGGCGCGCGCAGCATCGCTTCGCGGACGCCCTGCTCCTCGTTGACCTCTTCGTGCGCGACCTCCAGGCCGAAGTGCTCGGCGTGGAAGGCGATCGCGGCGTCGAGATCGGGGACCGCGATGCCGACGTGGTCGATGGCCGTCACGAACGGTTTCAGCGCCTGGTTCATGCAAAGGAGGATAGGTGCGCGGGCAAGCGAACCGGCGTGCGCCGCCTCACACTGGCTCCATCAAGAGGCCCGCGACCCGGGTATGGTCGCGAAGACCCCCTTTGCCCTTGCGCCGATGCTTGGAGGACGCCGTGTCCGGTTCCGTGATCCTGGGTGCCGCCCGTACACCGATCGGGCGATTGCTCGGTTCCTTGAAGGACTTCTCGGGCGCCCAGCTCGGCGGGTTCGCGATCAAGGCGGCACTCGAACAGGCCGGTGTCTCCCCGGACGCGGTCCAGTACACGATCATGGGCCAGGTGCTCACCGCCGGCGCGGGCCAGATCCCGGCGCGCCAGGCCGCGGTGGCCGGTGGCATCCCGATGACCGTTCCGGCGCTGACCATCAACAAGGTCTGCCTTTCCGGTCTCGACGCCATCGCACTCGCCGACCAGCTCATCCGCGCGGGCGAGTTCGACCTGATCGTCGCCGGTGGCCAGGAGTCGATGACCCAGGCGCCGCATCTGCTGCCGAAGTCCCGCGCCGGTTTCAAGTACGGCGACACCACGCTCGTCGACCACATGGCGTACGACGGCCTGTTCTGCGCCTTCGACCAGGTCGCGATGGGCGCCTCGACGGAGAAGTACAACAGCCGCTACGGCGTCACCCGTGAGCAGCAGG
The DNA here is from genome assembly GCF_013870525.1 of Amycolatopsis pittospori. GTDB lineage: Bacteria > Actinomycetota > Actinomycetes > Mycobacteriales > Pseudonocardiaceae > Amycolatopsis > Amycolatopsis pittospori. The sequence goes on along the minus strand of NZ_JACBXD010000027.1, from coordinate 4,359 downwards.
ACGAGTTCTCCGCGCGTTCGCACCAGCGTGCCGCCGCCGCCATCGCGGAAGGCCGCTTCGACGCCGAGATCGCGCCGGTGTCGATCCCGCAGCGCAAGGGTGACCCGGTCGTCTTCTCCCAGGACGAGGGCGTTCGCGCCGACACCACCGCCGAGAGCCTCGCGAAGCTGCGTCCGGCCTTCGCCTCCGACGGCACCATCACCGCCGGTTCGGCTTCGCAGATCTCCGACGGCGCGGCCGCGGTCATCGTCGCCAGCAAGGCCAAGGCCGAGGAACTGGGGCTCACCGCGCTCGCCGAGATCGGCGCGCACGGCGTGGTCTCCGGTCCGGACGCGAGCCTGCACGAGCAGCCGTCGAACGCGATCCTGGCCGCGCTGGCCAAGGAGAAGCTGACCGCCGACGCGCTCGACCTGATCGAGATCAACGAGGCGTTCGCCGCCGTCGGCCTGGTCTCGGCCGACAAGCTCGGCGTGGACGTCGACAAGGTCAACGTCGACGGCGGCGCCATCGCGCTCGGCCACCCGATCGGCGCTTCCGGCGCCCGGCTGGCCGTGCACCTCATCCACGAGCTCCGTCGTCGTGGCGGCGGCCTCGGCGCGGCCGCCCTCTGCGGTGGCGGTGGCCAGGGCGACGCGCTCCTCTTCCGCGTCCCGTAAGCCTTTGCCGGTACAGCTGGACATCGACGAACTGGTCGGTCGCGCGCGGGACGGCGTTCCCCGCGCGATCGCCCGGTTGTTGTCGCTGGTCGAGGACGCCCATCCGCAGTTGCCCGAGGTCGCGGCGAAACTGACGCCGTATACAGGGAACGCGCGGGTCATCGGCCTGACCGGACCGCCGGGTGTCGGTAAGTCGACATCGATGTCCGCGCTGCTCACGGCGTTGCGGGCGTCGGGTTCGCGGGTCGGTGTGCTGGCGATCGACCCGTCGTCGCCGTTTTCCGGCGGCGCGCTGCTCGGCGACCGGATCCGGATGACCGAACACGCCACCGATCCCGGCGTGTTCATCCGGTCGATGGCCACACGCGGACATCTCGGCGGATTGTCGTGGGCGACGCCGCAGGCCGTCCGCGTCCTCGACGCGGCCGGGTTCGACGTCGTGCTGATCGAGACCGTCGGCGTCGGTCAGTCCGAAGTGGACGTCGTGAAACTGGCCGACACCACCGTGGTCCTGCTCGCGCCCGGGATGGGCGACGGCATCCAGGCGGCGAAGGCCGGCGTGCTGGAGATCGCGGACGTCTTCGTCGTCAACAAGGCCGACCGCGAGGGCGCGGACGCGACCATCCACGATCTCAAGCAGATGATCTCCTTGGTACGCCGGGAGATCCGCGGTCCGAGCTGGCGTCAGCCGATCGTGCGAACGGTGGCGTCACGCGGTGAAGGCGTCGAAGACGTCGTCCGCGCGCTGGGTGACCATCACGACTGGCTGGTCCAGCGGGAGGAACTGTCCCGGCGCCGCGCGGCCCGGGCCCGCGACGAGGTCGAGGCGATCGCCGTCCAGCGGTTGCGGGCGGAGATCGTCGACCTGCGTCACGGGGACAGGCTCGCCGAACTGGCCGAACGCGTGGTGGCACGGAAGATCGATCCGTTCGCGGCGGCCGAAGAACTGATTTCGGACCTGCGCGGATCGTGACGCCGCTCCCATGGCGCCTGGTTCCCTGACAGGAGTTGCGAAAGCCACGTTCGCAACCTTCAACGTTGCGAACGTGGCTTTCGCAACATGAGACCGCACTCGCGACGACGGTTCAGGGGGAAGAGGGCGGTTTCAGAGGGACGGCCATTCGTGCATCAGAAGTCCACGTACATCTTGATGTCACCGAAGTCGCTGTCGAGGTTGTCCAGATGGTTGACGGCGTCCTCTTTCCAGACCTCTAGCTGGTTTTCCTCGCCCTCGGTCAGCGGCTCGCCGTCGGCGACCTTGTTGGCGTACTTCGTGATCGTGAGGGTCTGGCCGCGGCAGAACTCGACACGCTCCAGGAACCTGTCCGCCATGTCCTGGTCGAAGACCCGGCCCATCCGGACGTAACCGTTGTTGACGTGCTCCTCGCAGTAGAAATGCGCGGCCGCCGAGGCGATCCACTCGGTCAGCGAGGCGCTGCCGCGGGGCCATTTCTCCAGGACGTGCGGTTTGAGCTCGCGCGCGATACGGACGACCCGGCGCCGCTCGGTGTCGTTGAGCCCGTCCTCCTTGCGGAAGTCCAGGATCATGTCGTCGACGACCTTGGCGAGTTTGACGATGCGCGGCTGGTCGAGTTCGGCCGGTTTGTCCGGCGGCTGCCCGGCCATGACCCTCTCGTGCACCAGGACGTACTGCGTGTACGCGTAGAGGAAGGTCAGCGCGTTCAGCTGCCACTGGTGTCGTTCGGCGATCTCCACGCTTCCGACCATAACCGCGGACCTACTTCCGGACCTGTGGAAACGGTGGGGATTCACCCTATGCTCTGCTCTTCGTCCACGGCTGGGAGGCAGGAACCGTGCAGAGGATCGCGAAAGCTTTTGTGGCTGTGCTGGGGGCCGGGCTGATGCTCGCGGCCGGGACGGGCACGGCGTCGGCCGAAGCCGCCCCGCCCAAGGTCACGAAGGGCCCGTGCCAGTACACGCAGACCCCGGACGAGCCGGCCGCACGGCCGGTCCCGCTGCCGCCCGACCCGCGTCGTACGCCCGACTGGGGCAAGGTCCCGCTGCAGCTGAAGACGAACCAGGGCAAGATCGACCTGACCCTCGACCGGGCGAAGGCGCCGTGCACGGTGCAGAGCTTCCTGCATCTGGCGGTGCACCGGTTCTACGACCGCACGACCTGTCACCGGCTGACGTCGTACCCGACGTTGAAGGTGCTGCAGTGCGGCGACCCGAGCGGCACCGGTGAGGGCGGCCCGGGCTACAAGTACAAGGACGAACTGCCGGTCGGCCTGCCGCCCGCGCCGACCGATCCGACCGGCGAGCGGAAGGTGTACTCGCGCGGCGTCCTCGCGATGGCCAACGCGGGCCCGGCGACGAACGGCAGCCAGTTCTTCGTGGTCTATGGCGATTCCGCGCTGCGGCCGAACTACACGATTTTCGGCACCGTGGGCTCCGACGGCCTCGAAACACTCGACAAGGTCGCCGCGGGCGGCATCAAGCCCACCCCGGAGGACCCCGCCCCGGTCGACGGCGCACCCGTCCTGAAGACCGACATCCTCCGCGCGCGCCCCTGGTACTGCTGACCCCCTGTGCGTTTAGTCCTCTGAATGCGGTGGTTCGCACTACCAACTACCGCATTCAGAGGACTAAACGCGGGGTCAGGTGACCTCGAAGATGGCTTCGCGGAGGGCTTGGGTGGCGCCGTTGAAGGCGTGTTTCGCGGCGGCGCCGTACCCGATGATGAGCCCTTCGCGCTGGGGTTCGCCGATCCAGTAACCGCTGAGCCCTTCGAGCCCGATCGCGCGACGGCGGCAGGCGGCCATCACCTCCATCTCGCCGGGGATCCCGCCGGAGAACTGGAGCACGAGGTGCAGACCGGCCGAGATCCCTTGGTGCCGCACGGAATCCGGCAGGGCCGCGAGCAGCCGGTCCCGGCGGGAGCGGTATTCGGTGCGGCAACGGCGGATGTGCCGGTCGTAGGCGCCGGATTCGATCAGTTCGGCCATCGTGAGCTGGTCCAGCAACGCGGGCCGGGCGCCGCTCGCGTACATCTCCGCGCGTACCGGTTCGACGAGGAAGCGCGGCAGCACCATCCAGCCCAGCCGCAGGGACGGCGCGAGCGTCTTGCTCGTCGTCCCGACGTACACGACCCGCTCGGGTGCGAGGGCCTGTAGCGCACCGACCTGCTGGTTGTCGAAGCGGAACTCGCCGTCGTAGTCGTCTTCGATGACGACGGCGCCGGATTCCGCCGCCCATCGGGTGAGTTCCGCACGCCGCCGCGGCGCGAGGGTGACGCCCAGCGGGTACTGGTGCGCCGGGGTGACCACCACCGCCGGACTGTCCAAAGCGGACACTTCGATCCCGTGGTCGTCGACCGGGACGCCGACCACACGGGGACCGTTCGCCGCAGCGATGTGCCGGTAGATGTGCAGGGACGGGTTCTCGAACGCGATCTCGTCCACTCCGCGCGCGTGCAGTACTCGCGCCAGGATCGCCATCGCGTGCGAGAACCCGGAGCACACCAGGATGCGTTCGGGGTCGGCGACGACGCCGCGGCTCCGGGCGAGGTACGCGGCGAGCGTCTCGCGCAGTTCCGCCGCGCCGGCCTCGGCGGTGTAGTCGAACGCCGTCATCGGGGCCTGGTGCAGGGCCCGCCGGGTCGCCGCGAGCCACGCCGACCGGGGGAACGCGGACAGGTTCGGCCTGCCGGGCCGCAGGTCCCAGCGTGGCGCCGGGTTGTGAG